>JAKAWJ010000021.1 GCA_021817005.1 archaeon
ATTTGGCGGTTCGGTGGCACGAAAAATCCTAATTTTTGAGTTCGCGGGTCAGAGTTACAGACTAAAGTACTGCGCCAGTCTCTGATTGGGCCGCCTCAGTGGAGTTGCTCGTTCCTTCCATAAATAACCCTGTGCGCAGACGTTAATAGAAGGACAAAGAAAGCTGCGCAGATGGCTCCAGAGCATGACACGTTCAACTTTCTCCACGAAACGCGGGACCTGATGATCCTTAGACGCTTTCCGACTATTAGGGGACTACAAAACGAAAGCGTGGCCGAACATTCTTATTATACTTCACTCTATGCCCTCCTTCTAGCAGATATGGAGGTAGAGAGCGGAAAGACTGTAGATTATGCCAAATTGCTCAGAATGTGTCTCATTCACGATATCGCTGAGGTTCGTATCAGCGATATTCCTCGTCCGGTAAAGCATGCAAATCCTAGAGTAAACGAAGAAATGGATATACTTGCCGAGCAAGCCTATTCCTCGCTGGTAAGGTCTTTGCCTTCGTTTAGCTCAGAGAGGTTCATGAAGTCTTGGAGAGACATGCGGTCACGTACTTTTGAGTCGAAACTGTACAAGGCGGCAGATCTTCTAGAAGCCCTAGTTTGGGTAGTGGAAGAGGACCTTATGGGCAGGCGCAATGCGAAGAGGCTAGGTGTTGCGGAACAACTAGTCCAAGAAATCACGAAAATTGGTCTCCCGAGCGCCAACAAAATAGCCTTTGACTTGTTGTCGGAAGTGAATAAGCCGTAGATTCTCACTTCGCCAAATGGAATTGAGTGGTCGCAGGGGATAGTTTTCGTGGTGGCGCTGTCCAGCTGAGCACTCGACCATTCAATGCTTGGGACGAATTACGCAAGTGCAGCCGTGCCCGTGCACAAAAACAAAAGTTATTCCACAAGCTCTCTTGAGTTTCATTCAGAAGTCTATGACTCATTGTACGTATTGATTTTGTACTAGGTTCACTACACTAATTACGTGTTACAGAGTGGTATTGATGAGAGGCGTTTAAGGTGCACTCTGTACTGAGGATAGTGGTTGGAATCATTCTGATATTAGGATTGGGTTTTGCTTTCAAAAGCCTGTGGGTCGGAGAGATCGGTTATCCGCTGAACTATTTGCTCACAATTCTCTTCATGACACCCATAGTCATCGCATTTGGTTATGCCATTAAAGGCTAGAAATCGGCTTAGTTCGTTCCCCTCAAAGGGCCAGTAATAGTCTCTAATGACGATGTCCTCCTAGTGCTCGGGTTCGTGGGTCTATACGCTTGCCAGTGGGAACTCCTCGTTTGAGTGTCTTAAAGAATTTCAATCGTCCTTTCCAGCATACGTGGGATAACCTGATACGGCAAATGCAATTCCTAGCGCGTTTAGATCGTGTGATTTGGCAGAGCTGGTTCGTTTGCGGAGACAGCATAGCTAAGCCGGATCCCCTCTCTGAGAGTCTCACTGTTTCTTCCAAGGCGGCACGGTCGTGATTGCGGCGCAGCTCAATCGTATTGTCTAGTTAAGCCACCAACCTTAGCTGAAGCAGAGAAGCGCTGCGACCAAGCATGGCTCACAATTAGCCAGAAATAGTATATCAACAAACTGTTTAACTGCAGACTCTGACTTGATGAACCGGCCTGGACGAACTAACTAGCGACTCGCATACCACGGAGTCAGGCGGGCCAGTACCTTCACTCAACTACTCAATAGCAGTGTACGGCACACTGAAAGTGAGAAACGTGAACGAATCAAGCTTGACGAAATACATGGACTAACCAGAGAATACAAACCCTAACTAAGCGCTAAAGGCAGCCTAGCAGACCTGCGGCAAGTGAATCCCAAGAGAGAATTGCCCTAGCGCCCCTTGCCAGGTACGAATCAATGGGCCGGTCAAGGCGAACTGCACGAAATAGAAATCGCCTATGAAGCGAGCTCTCAACGTTCATGATTCTTCAGCGAGGCTGTCGAGGAATTGACGTCTAACCGGACACATACCGCATAGTCCAGCTATCCCCCCGCTACCGGAGGCATAATCACGAGTTGGGACCCATCTCTAATTTCGGTATCAAGCGCATCCACTCTCATCCCGTCTAAGAGTAAGACGAGTCTTCGACCCATCCCATCTTTCCTGTCTTCAAGGACCAGATTCCATAACCGCGGCCTTAAATCGCGCAGGTGGGTGAAGAGATTTTCCAAATTCGAATTCGGTGGGAGCTCAACTGTGTCCAAACTGGTTCCCACAGCCTCCCTTACGGAGGCGAAGTATCTTATGGTTACTTTCACTGGGCTCAGGAAACATTGCTGGGGTCAAACTATTAAGTTGTGCCATCCCTTAATGCAGGCTTAACATGGTCGCAGGAGTCCCCAAGAGAGTCGGTTTTGATCAGCTACTGAGATATTCTAGGCAAAGCATTCTACCCGAAATAGGAGAAAGGGGGCAGGACCTGTTGTCGCGTGCCAGCGTGGCAATCTTCGGAATAGGCGGACTTGGCTCTCAAGCGGCCCTGAGCCTAGCTGCGCAGGGAGTAGGAGAGCTACATATTGTTGACTACGATATCGTTTCGATAACCGACCTCCATCGACAGCTTATTTATTCCGAAGGTGACCTTGGCTACGCCAAGGTCGAAGCAGCTGCGACTCGCCTGTCGGCAATGAACCCCGATGTAGAGGTGCATCCATACTGCAATTACATAGACCTAGCCGTGGCTACCGGAGTCGTAAAGAAATGCGATGTAGTTTTAGAGTGCACTGACAATTTCCTTACAAAATACACGGTTAATAGGGCATGTGCGACCGAGCGCCGCAGACTGGTCTATGGAGCCGCATTGGGACAATATGGAAATGTTTCCCTGTTCTATCCATGGCAGGAGCCATGCATAGAATGCCTATTTCCTTCCTATGACGATAGTTCGCTAGAGTCCTGCGCCACCACAGGAGTACGAAGCGAGCTTGTCCAAACGGTGGGTGCGATACAGAGCACTGAAGCCGTTAACGCGCTACTAGATTCGCCGAAATTGCTGAATTCGTTGCTCTTTGTAGATTTTTCCAATTACTCACTAGAAAAGGTGGCAATTTTCGCAAACCCGAAGTGCCCTAGGATTGAGAACCGCCCACTTGCCAGCTCTGACTCGACGTATATCGAGCTCTGTAGCAGAAATGGCTATCCGTTTCTTATGGTAAAGGTGCGAAAACCGACCACCGTAGAAGATGCGATCAAGTCAGCAGAGCAAAGAGGACACGCCGCAAGGTTGCTGGGAAAGATGGTGATGCAAACAGAAGTCTACGGCTGCAGGTGCAGCTACACCGCAGGCGGAATTCTATTCATTGAGACTGGTCCGCCGCAGCTTAATGCTAGAAAGTCTATAGACGCGCTTGTAGGCGATTGCGTGGAAATTATCTCACCTTGAAAGCCCATTCAGCTTTCACCCTCGATCCAGGTACTGGTTCCGTCCTCATACACTTCTTGCTTCCATATGGCGGGTTCGGTCTTATACCTGTGAATCGCTTCTTCTAGGGCAGTCAGTCCCTCCTTCCGCCCTGTAGAAGCTATTACTATGTGCACAAGCACCTCGCCCGGGAAAAACTTTCCAACAAAATGATAGATTGCAGCGCGATTTAATTGATATTTCAGCGAAAGCTCTGAACAGATCTTGGTTATCTGCTCGCTTGCAAGAGGATCATATGATTCCATAATAAGATAACTGACTTTCCTGCCAGACTTGCTAAATCGTTTTGCGAGACCTGTAAAGCTGACGACAGAACCTGTTGTTCCGGCATCACTTCCCAGTGCAGCTACAATAGGTGTTATATCCAGTGATCCCTTTGTGTATATTCCCGGTGGAGGCACAGATGCTTGCATTGATGCTCACCAAAAGCGTGTTTTGAGCATTACCTAAGCCTGCTCGACGCCGCGTTTTATGCAATCGAAGAGGCCCTTGAGTATCTTGTCCGATGTGTTGCCAATAAATCTCGCACCTAGACCTGCGAGAGGACCAGCAATCGTGATTGAAGCATCATACGATACTCTTACCGCACTCACCTCATCGCTAAATGTGACTTTTGCGGAGCCGTCCATTCGGCCCCCGCCGCCCGAACCAGAGAGGCTCAAGTCGATTGCAGTCTTGGGGGTTCTGTTGATTCCCACTGAGAGTTTATAGGTATTCTTGATGAACCCAACCGTGACTACAACATCGGCGTCGAAGTGATCCTGATCCTTTAAGCTAATGGCTTTGACTCCAGGAATACAATTCGCGACTCTACTCGTATCCGAGGTAAATTCCCATACTCGGTCGAGACTTGCGTTTACCACTTCCGAACCGCTCAGCTCGACCATACGCATTCGAGCGGATTCCCAGACTTAAGCCTTTTACCCCAGCTCGTCTTCGTGCCTGCGTTTAGACCCGACCCACAAAACCTAGATTGTTGTGCTGCTCCATTTTTGCAAAATTGCTACCTTGACAGGTTACTTCTGTATCCCTGAGCGCGTTGTCTTCCGTAGCCTTCCATAGCTCTTGAATACGACAGGGGTCACGAGGCGAGGTCTATCTTGTCCCAGGTGGGAGAGGCTAGAATATTCAAAACAAGAGCGAATCGTAATTTTTCATTTTGTCCGACTTATACTCACGCCTTCAGAGCACCATCGTTTGCACACTAGCTCCTCATATTCCGCCACACGGGCCAAATCGCTCGGGCGAAGATCCATGGACAAGACATCAGTATTACCATGCGTAATATCTCTTAGGACTAACAGAAACTCTCCAGCCATAAAGTGGTCGTATCAGCTTTGGTGGCGTTTGCACAACCGAAGTATCCAGTTTCGTGAGATAACGCTTATCTCAATGGACCAAGTAGGGCCTCGTTATAATGTACCCGTCCAAGTTTGATTACGTTCGAGTTCAAAGTGTGGAAGAGGCGGTGCGTGTGCTGGGGGAGCATGGGGAAGAAGCCCGTGTTCTTGCCGGCGGTCACAGCTTAATACCTCTAATGAAGTTAAGGGTGCTAAGACCGAAATACCTGATTGATATTGGGGGGATCCAGGGACTCAAGTATATCAGAAGAGATAAAAACACCCTCAGAATAGGGGCTCTGACCACA
This sequence comes from archaeon, assembly GCA_021817005.1. Taxonomy (GTDB): domain Archaea; phylum Thermoproteota; class Thermoprotei_A; order Marsarchaeales; family Marsarchaeaceae; genus JAKAWJ01. The sequence goes on from JAKAWJ010000021.1 coordinate 5,088, forward strand.
TACTTTGAGCTAGAGAATTCACTCGAAGTGAGTCGCACTCATCAAGTGATCGCCTCAGGAGCCTCAGTTGTGGGGGACCCCCAGGTGCGGAACTGGGGTACTATTGGAGGTAGCTTGAGCCACTGTGACCCTTCAGGCGACATGGGCTCATGCGTGCTCGCGGCACGCGGACTAATGCATGTTAGAGGGCCATCGGAAACTAGGACAGTTGAGTCGGATAACTGGTTCGTGGACACGTTTCAGAGCGCTCTTAGACAAGGTGAGATACTGGAGGAAATTGAATTTCAGGTGCCACCAGGAAAGCTCGGAGGTGCATACCTTAAACTCGAACGGAAGTCCGGCGACTACGCGATAGTAGGTGTGGCTGTCTCGTTAGCCCTTGACTCGTCCGGAAAATGTAGTTACGCCGGAATAGGACTGACATCTGTTGGCGCGACCAATCTGAGGGCGAAAAATGCCGAAAACGCAATTCTTGGAAAGATTCCTACGAAGGAGGTGATTTCCGAAGCAAGCGAAGAAGCATTCAAAGAGGTGACTCCGTCGGACGATCCACTTCGGGGCTCAGCAGAATACAAAAAGGAAATGGTGAGAGTATATGTTAGAAGAGGTCTCGAGAAGGCGCTTGAAGCAGCGAGAAGCTCATAATTCCGATTTACTCTCGGTCGAGTCCTGGCCTTCATTTTCGGTATCAAGCGGTTTGTCCGATTCTACGGCCTTTGGAACGCGAGAATCCAGCCAACTGTAAAGGTCGCTATCACCCCTCCTGGGATTGGAGGGAATAACAAGACCCCGGGTCATACGACCCAGTCCCAGAAAAATGCGGTTTCTTATGAGCTGCACAGATTTGATGTCGGTATACCTGACTACTCTTGTCCCGGTTCTCGACGTGACTGTTATGGCGTCGGCTCCGAAAGTGTAGCTTCGGCGTGATATTGCGGCAATCGACAGCGCAACTCCGACCATAATGAGCACGGCGAGCAAGGTTATAGGATTCGAAGACAATCCAATGAGCACAACCGCGAATATCGCCCAAGTGACTACTGTAATAAGACTCGGCAAAAGAGGAGAATTCAGCCTTAGACCTTCGAACGACTCAATTTGTTGCCCTTGGACTGGTGACATTTGAGACGGTGCGCGTTGGCCCGGACTTGGATTTTCGGGCTGAACTTCGGATCCCGTCAAAGCGGAGCGGCTGTCGCTCCCGTAGGATTCCGCCGGCTGCAATGAGGAGGCCCCGGCCAGCGCAGAACCGCAGCTTACACAGGCGGCGGCAGAGTCAGGATTCTTCTTTCCGCAGACCGGGCACTTCAATATACTTCAAGTACAGGGCTTCTAGGACAAATTTAACCGTATCGTGAGTGATTTGAGGCAATCACCTTACCTATCGAGGGAAATCGTTATCCTTTTCATTGTTCGATCGAAGGGTCCTTTGCTGGCACGTGGACCGCCGTAATTTCCTGAAGGTTCTTCGAATTCTGGGCAGTCGTTACAAGCGAGACTTGCCTGCTCACATTCGTGAGGACCCTTTCAGGACAATGATAGGCTGTCTTCTCTCAACAAGAACCCTTGATGAAAGGACCGATATCGCGTACACTGCTCTTTTTTCTCGCTACCCTACACTTGAAAGCCTTCTGGCTGCTGATCCAGAGGTCGTCAAGGAACTTGTCAGACCCGTGAATTTTTACGCGACAAAAGCAAAGCGCGTATTGGAAGCTGCGTCATATATTTCAAAGGTACATGGCGGTAAGGTACCCAGAAGCAGGAAATGCCTGTTAGAGGTCCCCGGAATTGGGCCGAAGTGTGCTGACATCATACTGAACTATGCCTTCAGAAAGGCCGCAGTTGCTGTGGACACGCATGTTGAGGTGGTGTCGAAAAGGCTGGGAGTTTGCTCCCCTGAGGATTCATACGACGAGGCGAAAAAGAAGATCGAAACCCTGGCGACAAAAAGAGAGCTAGGAAGGATTAACGACATCCTGGTCTGTTTTGGTAAGGAGTTTTGCAAGAAACGTAATCCCAAGTGCAATATATGTCCGGTATTCTTTTACTGTGAGTGGCCAGAGAAGTTCAAAGCTGCCAAGCGAGAGCCTGAGAGATATCAAGGAACGGAAATAAGAACAAAGAGAGCTCAGGACTCCGCTAAAACTCCTGATAAAAGCCTGTAGCCAGCCAACGCTTGTTCGTCGATTTCAACTCCAATGCCAGGAGATTCGAAGGGTCTGATCCTACCCTCCATCATTTTGAAGGGATTCTTCACAATATCATGATGAAAATACTTGTCATTTGGAGATGTGTCTCCAGGGTAGTCCACATCTGAAATGCTAGCCAAGGCGACGTTAAATGCACGACCTATCCCAGTCTCAAGCATACCTCCGATCCAAACATGTCCCCCGGCTTCTCGCACAAGGTGAGCTATGGCCAGTGACTCAGTCAAGCCTCCCACTCTTCCAGGCTTTATGTTTACAACCCTTGCGGCTCCAGTCTGCATCGCCTTCCTAGCTTTATCAACTGAGGTTATGGACTCGTCTAGGCAAATTGGTGTAGCCATTTGTTTGCTGAGTTCGGCGTGGTCAATTATGTCGTCATGCGCGAGGGGTTGCTCGAGATAGACCAGATTAAACTTATCCAGTGCTCCCAGAGTCGGGGCGTCATTCAAGGTATAGTCAGAGTTTGCGTCTGCGCTTAATGGGAAGGCGGGGACTGCTGGTCGAACTGCTGATAGAATTTTATCCTCTTTTCCCTTTTCGATCTTTACTTTTATTCTCTTATATCCTCTTGTGACTGCTGCCACGGCTTTTTCAGCCATACGAGCAGGCTCGTCCATACCTATCGATATGCCGACGTCTGCAAATCCTTTGGTATTCCCAAGTGCCTTGTAAAGAGGGATACCCTGAACCTTGGCGTGATAATCCCAGAGCAACATTTCCATCGCGGCTTTTGCCATATTGTGTCCTTTTATCCGGGAAATTTCGTCCATATTCATGAAATCCTTCGGCCTGGGAAGCGCGAGAACGTGCTCAGCCAGCAAATCTTTGATGACGTGAAACGAAGTGTCATTGTCTTCAGAACTATAGTACGGCTTGATTTCAGTCACGCATTCAGAGTATGCAGTGACACCTTCTGCCTTTAACTGAAAAATCATTGCTGTCCTGTGAGTTTGAGTGTCGAAACTGGTCGTAAAGGGTGCAATGAACGGCATTTTCACTTTTGTATAGCTAAGGCTGGCCCTCAATACAAGTCCATGACCGACAGTTCTCGGCCGCTTAAAAGTTTCGTGACGGCCTCCGTTTTCGGAAAGACCAGAAAGGATTTTAGCATGCCCGGCAAATCCGAGTCATGAAGGCAGTCAAAGCAAACCTATTGTACGACGGCGCGACCACGGTTCGGAATGTGTATGTCACCTTTGAGGGAGACGTTATCAGGCGGGTAACCTCCGAGAAGCCAGAAGCAGAAATACTTGGGGAGGGAATCGTAACGCCTGCGTTCATTGACGGGCACAGTCATATCGGGATGGCTAGGTCGGGTGAGCCTGGTCGGGAAGATGAAGGCAACGAGGAAATGGATCCTCTTTTCCCACTCGTCAGTGCCATCCACAGTGTATACATGGACGACATTGCATTCAAGGAATCGGTCGAGTCAGGCGTGTTATACTCCACTGTCCTCCCGGGCAGTGGAAACATAGTTGGCGGAAGGGCAGTCTTAATCAGGAACTATGCTTCGAATATTGAGCAAGCAAAGATTATGGACGTGGGCGTCAAGGCAGCCCTTGGATACAATCCCAGAAGCACGACCGAGTGGAAGGGAAAGAGACCTACTACGCGCATGGGCGCGATTGCTTTGCTGAGGGAGAGTTTGATAAAAGCCACTAAGACCAAGCGCTTGCTCTCCAAACGCAAGAAGCAACCCGATGAAATAGAACCCGTTATGGATGCATTTATTGACATACTTGATAGAAGGCTCAAGCTCATGGTTCACCTTCACAAAGAAGATGACGCGATGGTACTGATTCAGTTAGTTAACGAATTTGGTTTCAAAGCTGTGCTCAACCACGGCATGGACATCTTCAGGGAAGAAGCGTTCGCGAGAGTGGCTGCCGCTGGGATACCCATAGTGTATGGGCCGTTGGACTCGTTTCCTTACAAAGTCGAGCTGAAACACGAAAGCTGGAGAAACGCGCAATCACTCCTGAAGTCGGGTGCAAAATTCTGCATGATGAGCGATCACCCAGTGATTCTGCAGCGCAACATGTTCTATACCCTGCGCCACTTCCTTCGCTTTGGGCTATCCAAGGAAGCTGCAGTGTCGAAGGTGACCAAAGACGCCGCCGAAATACTTGGAGCAAAAGGAATCGGAGAGATAAAGAATGGATTCAAGGCTTCGCTTGTAGTCTGGAATGGAGACCCGTTCGACCTTTCTAATTTCCCTACGCTTGTCATAGGAGAGGGAAAGGAAGTGCACAGGGAAGAGTAGCACAGGTAAGATTAACATCGTATACGGAGGGATCCGCAACCCCCTTTCTAGTTGGGCGAAGGAGCCTGAAAGTGAGCCGCGGCGATACTAGGGCTTCGCACTGGGTCCATTAATTGATATGGTTAAATTCTGGCCATCCCGTATCTGGCGTTGAGTTTTCGGAAGCTTGATTATGAGCTTGAAATTTGGCTGCGTGATACTCGCGGCTGGGGAGTCGCGGAGGGCTGGCAAACTAAAGCTGGCTGAGAACTACAAGGGTAGCCCGCTCCTGCAGTGGACGGTTGACCTCGCACGGTCTGTCGGGTTCTCAGAGGTGGTAGTAGTGCTTGGAGCTGGAGAGACAATTCTTCGAGAAAGAGTAGACTTGGCGGGTTGCTCGGTGGTAGTAAATCGCGAGTACGCCCAAGGAGTATCTGGCTCCATTAAAATGGGACTGAAGGGACTGCGACCTGACACAGATGCAGCTGTTATACTCCTTGGGGATATGCCTGATATCACGAAAGCCACACTGCAGAAGTTAATGCTCGCGCATGAGAAGATTAGGCTTTTTTTCACGTTACCAACTTACCGTGGCAAAAGGGGAAACCCCGTGATAGTGGATTCGAGCGCCTTTCCCGAAGTGCTGAAGCTGGAAGGAGACACGGGCATACGTCAACTCTTCGGACTTCATCCAGAGGCTGTACAGCGAGTAGAGGTTGACGACCCGGCAATCTTATTCGACATTGATACCCCTAGAGATTTTAAGCTGCGATCCCAAGTGTAGCCCAATCCAAATGAGCAATATGGGTAAAAGTGTGTAAAATGCGTACCCTTACTATTTCTGGAGCATGGAAAAGATGGATGCTCCTGGAATCAAATGGCAATTGGGTCGTTGACGAACCCCCGAATGCCGCACAAGCAGCTCCGGAGGATGTCAGTGCAGAGTATGACCTTTGAACTTAAACCCGATGCCTTTACATGTCTTTCACTTTATGGTACAGATGAATGTGCAAGCTTAACGCTCGTGATCTATGACATTCTCGTCTGATTTCACCGGCAACTAGCTCAAGGTCTCTGAAATTGCAGTGAGACACTCGCCTCAAGTATTGAACCTTTCTGGCAGTCACCTTTGAATGTGACCAGCCTACTAATCCCCCCACCACAAACCAAATTCATGGCCAGAGGTCTTTCTTTATTCGAGCCTGAAGTGCGGCGCAAAGTGGGTATACTACGCCGCTCCAGTTTTTCGAACAAAAGGCAAAGGTGAGCAGCCGGCCGACTAGGAATGCAGAGTCGAGGAAGAAGGTTTATCACGTCGCCCGTGGGATGAAGACTATATGCCCCCTGGAACTGTAGACATAACTGCCAAACAGGTCAGTCAAAGGACAGCAGAAGCTCACGGCAGGTTGCGGTTGAGAAGGAGCACTATTCGCCTTATCAGGGAGGGAAAAGTGCCCAAGGGTAACCCCTGCTCAGTCGCGGTAGTTGCCGGCGTGCAGGCCGCCAAAAGAACATATGAATTGATTCCGTACTGTCACCAGATACCCTTAACATCGGTCACAGTCTTACCGAAAATTGAGGAAGACGCAGTAAGTATCAGCACTCAGGTAAAGGCGAACTACTCGACAGGGGTGGAAATGGAAGCACTGACCGCATGTTCTGTTGCATTGCTTACTTTCTGGGACATGGTCAAGGAGCTCGAGAAAGATACGACAGGTGGTTATCCCGATACCAAAATAGAATCAGTTGCAGTGACCTTGAAGTCGAAGTGATAATAAATGAACCGACATCCGCATGAAAATCATGAGCGAGCGTCAGCCGAAATGGCCCAACCAGAGTTCGGGATAATTGTGGCTAGCACTTCCCGTTACCACGAAAAGAAATCGGGTAAGGAGGTAACTGATGAATCTGGTGACAGAGTGGTTGCTGCAGCTAGTAAAGCTGGATTCAAAGTGACATTCCGTACTCTAGTAGATGATGAGATTCATGAGATAAGATATGCTATTCTAAAGTCGATTGTGGATGTCAGATGCGACGTTTGCGTCGTAGTAGGAGGTACAGGAATATCAGGCAGAGACGTCACGGTAGAGGCAACTCGGCCCCTCTTAGACAAGAGCCTGCCGGGATTTGCCGTTAGATTTCAATTAGAAAGCATTGAACAAGTAGGTAGCTCGGCCATGATTTCTAGAGCAGTGGCAGGGGTGCTGAGAAAATCGCTTGTGGTCTGCCTCCCTGGGTCACCTGAGGCTGTTGACAAGGGGATGGAAATCTTGATCCCCGCAGTTAAGCATATGCTATTCATCGCCAGAAAGGACTGAAATCCAGAAGGAAATCATGCATGCATTTGAATGGGCGCGGTGGTTTCATTCTGACTCAGTGCCGGCCCCAGCCTGAACTCCCAATCGCTTGGCCAGAAATCCTGTCGTGAAGCCTGATACAAGCACGGTTACCAGCACAATAAAGAGTACTATTGAAAATACGGTCTCAGTATATGGTTCAAGAGACGGTATGCTTACCGAGTAACCAATAAGCGCAAAAGCCAGGGCCGCGGGCACGGCTCCCCTAGCCCCCACCCATGATATCAGAGCTTTTTCCCTAGGCGATATGTCGTCTAGGGCTGTAGATACCCACACCGCTGCAGGTCGAACCAAAAATATTAACGATGCAGATATCCCAAGACCAAGCAAAAAATTACCTTCCCCAAACGTTCCTACGGGCGCGTACACACCCAGAAGCAGGAAAATGGCCACCTGGGTCACGAAGGCCACAATACTCCACAGGTAATTTACCTGTTGCCTCTCAAAAGCGGTAAATCGTTCCTTCATTGCAGCGCCCACTACCATACCTGAAATCATTGCGGCGGCAATCCCGCTCGTTCCCAAGGCGTCAGCCAACCCGTAAGCCACTGTAAAAATCACAACACTGGCGTAGTTCATTTGCTCCCTGAATCTGAACCTCTCAACCAGCGCCATCGAGGCTACACCAACAAGCAGCCCGACGCCAACTCCTCCAAAGAGCAGCCTCACGAAATCAAACGCGATTATCGATCCATTAGGGGGGCTTTGGCCGGCAACCACCGACAGAATAATTGTGAAAATCACGATACTCGTTGGGTCATTCAGTGCAGATTCGCCGCCAGCCACTGCCGCTATCTTTGGGGCTAACTTGCCAGACTTGAGCAGTGGAAATACTACTATAGGGTCTGTCGCGGAAACTATTCCTCCAACCAGAAGCGAAATAGTAAGCGGAAGACGAAGAACATAGTAGCTTATTCCTGCTACCCCAATAGTGGTTATCGCAACTCCCAGGGTTGCAAGCAGAAGAACACTTTTTGCAACCTTCCTGAGTTCCCTCAAATCGGTTTCGAGGCCAGTTCCGAAGAGGTAGAGTGGCACAAGAAAGAATGCCACACCCGCTATTGAAAATCCGAATGAAGTAGGGCTAAGTATAGAGAGACCTGACGGCCCGATAATGAGTCCAGTAAGAATGAGTGGCACAATAACCGGGATCCTGAGCAGGCTAGCGGCCCTGGCGCTGAGTAAACCCAAGACGAGTATGATGCCAATCTCGTCCACTATGACTGGAGAACCACTTGTAGAAAGACCACCAGTCAGAGTAGAATAATCGAATTGATTCCACACGAGGTTCATCAAACCGTAATCAACTCTTTCACCTGACTGGACCCGCCACCTTTGGGATTATTAGTTCCGTTGTGACTTCGTAGCTTAAGCCTTGCTTGAGCTGAGCGCCGTAATGCTCTAGAACTAAAGGCAATGTAAACAAGGAGACCGGTAGTTGATTACGTAGCTCTTGTCCACCCGCAATAGCTGACATCCTCTCACCCTTAAAGAGTGTGGGTATTCTGCGTTCATCCGGTCATAACTGGATAGATGAAGACTACTTCTCAAGAGAGCTCGGACCTGAGTTGGCCAATGCATACTCATAGAAGAACTGCGCCGAGTGAAGAATTGCTTTGTAGAAATGGTCAATTTCGACGTTTTCATTTGGCGCGTGTACCGCTGACATCGGTCCCCCGGCACCAATTGCGGACACAGCTTCGCCGATTCCTAGAACATGTGTAAACAGGCTCATGGGCTGCGTTCCTGGGCTATTGGGAATAAGGCACGACTCCCTGCCGTAAACTTTCGCCGCAGAATTTTTCAGGGCCGAGACAAGGACCGTATTAGAAGAAGACCGCACAGGGAATTCTGAGCTAAGCACCTTCACGTCGCCCTCGAAGCCCACTTTGGCAAGGTGGTTCCTCAGGAGCTGCAGAATTTTCTGCGGGTCCTGATCCGGCACGAGCCGGAAATCCATCTTTGCGCTTGCCCTTGCGGGGACAATTGTCTTGGCTCCGGCTCCAGAATAACCAGAGGCTAACCCGTCAATATTGCAGCTGGGCTCATTGAAAAGCGCTAGGGCCACTTCTTTCCTAGTTTTCTTTGTCAATCTGCTGACCCCCAGCGATCGCTCGAGGTCTGAGGGATCGATGTCATAGGTATCAACCATTGAAAGATATTCCTCACGTAGCGGCTTCACGTCGTCGTAGAAGCCAGGCACCAACACCTGCCCATCGCTTCCCCTAATGGTGCTAAGAACATTCAGGAGCTTCCAAGCGGCATTCTCGGTTATGACCGCATTTGAGGAGTGCAAATCTCTTTCACCAATTGATGTGTCAAGCTGCAAATAGAGCAGACCCTTTACGCCAAGAATAATTTGCGGCCTGCCTTTGGCATCCAATCCCCCTCCTTCCATAATCACGGAGTCGGCGTGCAAACCCATGGCATTATCTCTGATGAATCTCTCAAGGTGTGGGCTCCCGATTTCTTCTTCGCCCTCCACCAGAAATTTGAAGTTAAGACCCGCAGCTTTCTCCTCTACGAATTTCTTGAAGCCAAGGAGTCTAGCGATAAGCGTACCTTTATTATCTGCAGCTCCTCTTGCATATACACGGCCGTTCGCAATATCTGCTGAGAATGGTCCATGGTGCCATTCATTCAGGGGGTCTACGGGTTGCACGTCATAGTGGTTATACACCAAAATGGTGCGTGCAGCGCCAGTATTGTATTCACCTGTGACTATGGGATGCCCCTCGGTCTTTCTAATAGCGGTCTGTATTCCGGCCTGCTGAAATAAGGAATTCAGGAGGTCAGCTGTTTCCATTATTCCTTCTCCAGTCGCAGAAATGGACGGTTGTTTTAGGAATTGAGTGTACGACGCCAGGGCATCTCGCTCTTCTTCCTTGGTAAGCGAAAACTCCATATCGAACAGAACCTGTCCACGGAAATAAGAATTAACCAGAAGCCATGACATGCCAGCTCCAATCCATACGATGGAGCCAGTGAATCTCACCTGGAGTTGCCCCGAAAACCCAGCGTCAGGTCCAGGGAGGAAACTCAACAGGTGGGTTCAAACCCCCTGCTTATCTAGAGTGCAGCGCGTTTCAACTAAAGAAATTTACGGACTGATTTACAAAATTATGGATATCCCCAAATTTTCTATTGAGCCCGAAATATGGGAACTGCTCCGGACAGGAAACTTTATAAACAAAATAGTTTACATAATTCAGATGCAGGAAAGCAAACTTCAGCGTGGATTGTCAACTGAGGCGCGGTTACTCTTGCTTTTGAAGTATTCCGGAGGTCGCACTCTCAACAAGCTCGCGGACGAACTGGGCCTCTCTCGTATGGGCGTATACAAACGCCTAGTTGTGCTCGAGAAAAAGGGATTGGTTACAAGGAAGGTTCACAAAACGAAACTCGGAAGGCCAGCATTTCTTTTTATGCCCACTGAAGAAGGGAGAAACAGCTTTGGCAATGAAAATGTGCTGCTCGGGAGACTTGTAGAGTATCTTGACCGTACGTCGCACGGGGGGCTCGTGTCTTGCTTTCTCGAAGATAGATATGCGTCTGCTCACCGAGATTACTCGGAAAGGCTCAAAGGTCTTTCTGGCAATGAAATGGTCTTGGCACTGGCAGAAATTCGTTCTGAAGAGGGGTACATGGCCGAGTCGAGACTGCTCACTCGAGATTTGGCCGAGATGGTGGAATATGCCTGCCCCATATTCGAAATCGCAAAGCGCCATGCCGAAGCGTGCATCATGGAGCAGAAGCTGTTCTCTGAATTGTTCGGTGAGGAAGTTGAGAGTACGCATCGCCAGGTAGACGGCCGCGATATCTGCAGGTTCGTATTCCACACCCGCACAAAGCGCGCTTCCAAGCGCGAAGCTGCGAAAGTAAGTCAATATAGCGAAGAAATCGGGGCTGGCCCGTACGCAGTCCCCAGCGTCTGATTTACTCAGCCTCTGAAGAAGCGAATAGCATGAAAACGCCGCGGCGTCCAAACAGGTTGATATTTGAACAAAGCCCCTACCTACTGCAGCACGCATACAATCCTGTGGATTGGTTTCCTTGGGGGGAAGAGGCTTTCGCCACGGCAAAGAGACTGGATAAGCCAGTTTTTCTTTCAATCGGTTATAGCACTTGCCACTGGTGTCACGTCATGGAACGCGAGTCTTTCGAGGATGAGGATGTGGCTAACATTCTTAACTCAGCTTTTGTTTGCATTAAAGTGGATAGAGAAGAGAGGCCAGACATCGACCAATTGTACATGGAATTCTGCCAGTCTATAACTGGAGGAGGCGGCTGGCCGCTTACGATAATCATGACACCTGAGAAGAAACCATTCTTCGCAGGAACCTATTTTCCCAAGGACGACATGATGGGAATGATCGGACTTCGCCAGCTCGCACTAAGGATAAATGAGGCGTGGCACACTCAGAAATCAAAACTAGTAGAATCCGCAGAAGCGCTTACCGAGGCGTTAACGAAGCAGGAGCCCGGCCCCTCCCATCTCCAGACCCCTAGCCGGGAGGACATGGAGAAACTTCTACACCAAGGTTATACCGAGCTTTATGGGGCATTTGACGCAGTATCCGGAGGTTTCGGTGGGTCTCCTAAATTCCCTTCTCCCCACAGACTTCTGTTTCTATTGAGATACTGGGAGCGGAGTGGAGAAGCTCCTGCCTTGCTCATGACTCAACTGACGTTAAAAAAGATGCGGCATGGAGGCATATTCGACCAAGTTGGATTCGGATTTCACAGGTATTCTACGGACTCTCAGTGGCTCATACCGCACTTCGAAAAGATGCTGTATGACCAGGCTCTCCTGAACATGGCCTATTCTGAGTGCTTTCAGATTACAAGAGACGAAAGCTTCGCAACCACATCTCGTGAGATAGTCGAGTTTGTAAAGCGCGAGCTGACTTCTCCTACGGGAACCTTCTATACAGCTCTGGACGCTGACAGCGGAGGAATTGAGGGGGATTACTACAGATGGAGGAAAGACGACTTCAGGCAGATACTTGGCGAGGAGGCCGTTTGGGCCCAAGAAGCATTTGGGATGGCCGAAACTGGGCTGGAAGGGAGCGCGGAAGTAAATGACGATGGACCTTTCGTGCTTACGCTGAATTCAGAATTCCTGCAACACAGATTTCCAGATAGTACCGTAAGACGCGCGAAGCTAGGCGGGGCGATTTCCAAGCTTCGCGAGGAGTGTAGCAAGAGAGCCAAACCATCACTTGACACAAAGGTTCTCACAGACCTGAATGGATTGATGATAGCTTCGCTTGCGAAGTCCTCAGTCGCCCTGGGCAATCCTGATCACCTCAACATGGCAAAGGCCGCGTGTTCGAATCTCGCTGCCCAAAATTTGAAACCCACCGGAATGCTCTACCATCTCACCCAAGATAGCGGCCGCCATGTAGAAGGATTACTTGACGACTATGCATTTTTCGCTTGGGGTTTGCTCGAACTTTATCAGGCAACTGGAGAGACAGAGTATCTGAATAAGGCGATTTTGACCACCAAATACGCTCTCAAACATTTTCGCGGTAGCGAAGAGGGAATACTCTTTTCGTCAGCCGAAGGTTCTATCGAACTTCCATTTCGCCCAAAAGTCGCATATGATGGGGCTATACCCAGCGGCGCCTCAGCAATTTTTATGAACACTCTGCGGTTGGCTTTGCTCACGGGGGACCTGGAGCTCTCCGCTGCGGCAGATAAGATTCTTCGAGCTTACTACAGGCAAATTTCCTCAGCGCCTAGCTCTTTCTGTCACTTTCTTGCAGGCGTATGTATTGCGCTAGGGCCAAGCTTCGAAATAGTAATATCGACAGATTCGGCTGAGGCAGGAAGCCAAGCTCTTCTCGAGCTCACGAGACCATTTGGGCCGCGCAAGCTCGTGCTCCTTCGCACGCCCAATACCAGGGATGAGCTTGGAAAGCTTGCCGAATATACGAGAGGCATGTCAACTGGCAAGTCTGGAACACAATTTTATGTATGTTTTAATCATAGCTGCGAGAGACCAGTGGCCACGCTGACAAACGTAGAATCCATACTATCACGACAGAAGTCGGCCCACTCACGATGAAGATTGCTTGATGACTTACGAGACTCAGGCTTGATGAACCAGATCAGGACTCCCGAGTATTACACATGTTTATGTATACCCCCGAGGCAAAAGACCAACCGGCTACTGAGCAATACCGCGTGGGGAATAATCTTGCCGTATAGATTCGACATCGCGAGATTCATTCTGATAATTGTCACTGCGCTCTTAATGGTGGTCTTCTTTTCCTTCGGAGGATTGTTTGGAACAGGCGCGAGTGTGAAACTGGGTGGTGGGTCACTCGTTCTTATTCTCATTATTATTGCAAGTGTGGCGGCTGGCCTAAGTTTCACAAAAGTAATTCCATCGAAGGAAGACGTAGATATCACTACAGAAAGCAGATGCCCTTCCTGCGGATTTCTTCTTCAGCGGACATTCGTAAATGGGGACTTCATCTCGAAACCTGACAAACCATGCCCCAAGGACGGAGCAACCACTGTTATTCAGAAGATATACACTACTCAGTCGAGCCAGGAAAAGACCGGAACCGTGAGCGTCGGCTCAGGCGATACCGCTGCCGCTACCGCTACGCGAATCCACCCTTGCCAGCATGCTCTCCTAGCAATGTCATGTTCACCATAATATCCTCGATGGGGAGTGACGCCGCGAGTATTTACGGCGCATTCAGTGAGTCACAGCGCCATGGTCTGGCGCGTTTGACACTGATGATACAACAGTGATTCTGCACATTCAAGACCTTTTTTAGAGAACACGCTGGAATAGCAGGATGGTAACGAACATGCAACATCCAAGTTTCGCAATCGCATATACTAATCGGGTGCAAGAAGACGATAGTTCGGCCAATGTGCCCATGTGACGTAACAGCGTGGCGACTGCCCTTTTCCTTCCTGTAATACCTGACTCAGCGGAAGCGAGAATCGTTTACCCGTTTTTCCATGTAGATCTGAAATTGAATATAGGCGGCCGTTACTCGTTCCCGCGCCCGAGGACACTCGTCGCATCCGTGTCAATTCTGTGATGAACCGGAGACTCGTAGTCCCACGCGTAGTGATTCACTAGCGCGTGGATGAAACTTTCGCACTCTAAGCTCTCCTGTGGCAGCATCAAAGAAGCGGCCGAGGAGGTCGAATGAGTCAGATTTGATCCTGATTGAACTCAAATCTTCCCCCTGCAGAAAATTGGCTGAGCAGTAGGAATCTGGTCCAAGAAAATTGTACTCCATTTGCGCATGTGGGTCTTATGCAAGCCAATAACTCAATTTCCGAAATTGCGGCCGAAAAACGGTACCGCTCTTTAGCGATTATCATCGTTATGATGGGAGTGACCATGAGCGCGATTGATACTACTGCGGTAGTCCTTGGACTGCCGGTGATAATGAGGGACCTTCATTCCAATCTCATCAGCATGATTTGGGTTATAATGTCTTACCTTTTGGTCATTACTGTAGCAGGTACTCAGGTGGGAAGGCTCGGAGACATGTTTGGAAGAGTGAGAATGTATAATCTCGGCTTCGCAGTATTCACAGTTGGCTCGCTGTTTTGCGCCTTTTCGACCAATGGTCCTCAGTTAATTTCGTTTCGAGTGTTACAGGGAGTGGGTGGAGCGTTAGTATCGTCTAACAGTGGCGCAATCATAGCTGACACCTTCCCCCAAAGAGAGAGAGGAAAGGCGTACGGCTTTACTGGGGTGGGCTGGTCAGTGGGAGCTATTTTTGGGATACTGATAGGAGGCGCATTTGTGACGTTCCTTAACTGGAGGTACATCTTTCTAATCAATCTACCAATCGGGATCCTCGCAACTACCGCCGGCTACGTGCTACTGAAGGAACGGTCCCCGAAACTGAGGGCCCGGTTAGACCCCGTTGGAATAGTGCTTTTAGCCGCAGGACTGTTCGCGGTCTTGCTCTCTCTCACTGACATGACTGGGTCTGGCTATTCTATCCGCTACGGTGCAGAGTTCGTCGCCGGAATTAGTCTTATGATCGCGTTTGCATTTTGGGAAAAGCGCTTTACATCCCCGCTTCTCGACCTTGCCATCTTACGAGAAAGGGTGCTCTCTGCATCGGTGCTAGCTGCGTTCTTCCAAGCACTCGCAAGTTTTGCAGTAATCTTTCTGATAATAATGTATTTGCAAGGCCCGCGGGGACTGACTCCATGGAATGCCTCCTTGCTTCTCATACCTGGGTACGTCCTCGGTGGCATGATAGCCCCATTCGCGGGGAGATTGTCCGACAAGTTTGGGGCTCGCGTTGTGGCATCGGTTGGATTGTTGGCTCAGGTAGTCGGGATCGTGATCTACTCGACGCTTGGCCTTAACAGCTCTCTCTATATTGTAGTTCTGGGCTCAATCGTTAATGGGGCAGGGAGCAGCTCTTTCTTTCCAGCTAATAACAGTGCTGTGATGGCTAGCGCCCCTCCCAATGCATATGGCGTCGCAAATGGCCTGCTACGAACGCTTTCGAATACTGGTATGGTGAGCAGCTTCGCACTTGCCCTGCTGATTGCCTCGATTTCTATACCCCGAGAATTGTCCTTTCAAATCTTTCTTGGGGTCGGCGGGATTCAGGGGGCTCTGTCATCGGCGTTCGTAGAGGGTATGCACGCCGCGCTCCTATCTACCATTGCGCTTCTTTCAGTAGCTTTGTTGCTTTCAGTCCTCCGCGGAAAAGAGACCCGTACCATGGCCCCAGGGCCTGTGATTTCAGCTCGACCGACAGGTCAGCTTTCTGTGAAAAAGCACAGCAAGCGAGTTCGGGGCAGAGAGCCAAACCTTAATCCGCCGCACATTACTCCCAATTAATTCGCCTAAAGAGGGGAAGAGCCGCCGCACTGGATCTCATTCACATTAACACGAGCATTACTTCTGTGTCTCAGCAATCCAGTTAATGGAAATCCTGCGAAAGATTCTTCGAGGTCCAGGCTATGATTTTGGGGTAGCAGAGAGATTGCCTGAATCGATTATCAGGATTCACGAAAGAGCCGTGGAAATCCCCCTTAGGGTCCAAGCTAGGACTACTCGGTTAGAACCTGCTTGAACTACCTCTACCGCTGTATCTTCCGGCCAACCAGAAGCTGCGACGTCTATAGAGTCGCGACTACTGAATGCCTTTAGAGAGCGCAAGCTAATCTCGACCGGGACCAAGCCCGGTTGATTCTCGTCAACGTGTATTTATAGGGGAGCCAGCGCAAAACTGGTTCAAAGCTTGCCAAAAATTTTCCTTGCTGAACCAGATTACAGGAAGACAGTTCGATTAGCTGGAGTGGCCAACGGGCAACGGTTCCCTTATGAATGTACTGATGCACCGCCAATAAATTATCCTGCTACAATGACGTTCAAGAGTATTTCGGATGAATCGCGTCATAAGACATATGGTAGTCTAGAATTCCACCCTGCAGCTTCACTTGCGACTCTCGGAAGACAAGAAATCGCCCTGTTTAAAAGTTAGTAACGCTATCTTTCTAAAATTGTGAGGTATAAAGAGAAGAGATGCCATAAATGATCTATTTAGTCTTCAATGCCGCAATTAGCTCTGTAAGCACCTGTTTTGCGTCGCCGAATACCATCATTGTGTTTTCGTTATAGAACAGCTCGTTTTCTACGCCAGAAAATCCCGCTCCCAGCGAACGCTTTATGAATATCACGGTCTTTGCCTTGTCCACGTCCAGAATCGGCATACCGTAGAGCGGCGAGCCAGGTTTCGTTCTCGCTGCCGGGTTGGTCACGTCATTTGCCCCGACAACCACGGCGACGTCAGTCTCCGGAAAGAGCGGATTTATTCGCTCCATTTCATACAACTGATCATAAGGCACATTTGCTTCGGCCAATAGTACGTTCATGTGGCCTGGCATCCGCCCTGCAACCGGATGAATCGCGTACTTGACATCAATACCGCGGGCCTGCAGTACGTCTGCGAGTTCCTTGAGGACGTGCTGGGACTGGGAAGTAGCCATACCGTAGCCTGGTGCGAATACAACCTTTCGGGCATTCGATAGTACGGTGGCGGCGTCATCGACACTGTAGCCCTGTACAGTTCTGTGGGCCTCCACTTCCTTTGCGTCTACTTCCTTTGCTCCGCCCACGGCCCCAAACAGGATGTTTATGAATGATCGGTTCATGGCCCTGCTCATGATTATTGCGAGGACAAGGCCAGACGAGCCATCGAGTGAACCTGCTACAATAAGTATCTTGTTATCCAGAACAAATCCAAGGCCGGCAGCAGACATCCCCGCAAAAGAGTTGAGTATCGCAATGACGGTGGGCATGTCGGCTCCCCCTATGGCCATTACGAGCAGAAAACCGAAGAGGAGGGAAAGTGCCGCCAGCGCCGGAAGCGCAAAGGAGTGCGACGGGTTCAAAACCAAGTAGACGGCGAACGCTATAGCCAATCCGAGATTCACGAGGCTGACGACAACTCTTCCGGGATACACAAAGGGCCGACCCGGGATGAGCGCCTGAAGTTTCAGGAATGCCACCGAGCTTCCAGTGAAAGTCAAAAACCCGAGAATCATCTCGCCGCTAAGAACTGCCATCGTAAAGGGGTCAACGTTGGGGGCGTCGTGATAGTATTCGGCGGCGCCGACAAGCGCCACCGCCAGCGAACCGAAAGCGTGAGACATCGCCGTCCGCTGGGGTACGGCCGTCATGGGCACCTTTAGTGCGATAGGGGTCCCCACAATTGTCCCCACTATGACGGCGAGCACCAGAAGGTCCACACGGTGAATTTCGAACGCAGTGAGCGTCGCCAAAATCGAGATGACCATCCCAACTATTGCGGACCAGTTTCCGTAACGCGCTGTCTTTACTTCGCTCATGAGCTTCAGCCCGAGCGCGAAGAACAGCGCGGCAGCGGCGTAGAGATACAGGACGATCAGGTCATTCATTGCTGAGCTTTCCGCTCCTCTTTGTTCGGCCTGCCGCGAAACATCCTTAGAATTCGTTCAGTTAGCATAAACCCGCTCACGATGTTAGTGAACGCAAGAGCCACCCCAATTGTGGCTAGTGTAAGTAAATTCGTATTCGTAGTTTCAGCCATCACAATAAGTGCCGCAATGAACGAAACAGACGAAATAGCGTTCGTAAGGGACATCAGGGGGGTGTGTAGCAGCCTAGAAACATGCCTGATTAGCTCTATTCCAAGGAACGTGGAGAGGACAAAGATAAGCAGGTTCACTGGAAGGTCGTTGTAAATCTGGCTAACCAATTCCATCCATCTCCAGTTATTTTACTCCTTCCATCGCCTTCCGAGTGGGCTCGTGCATCACTTGTCCGTTCTGGGTAACTAGGGCTCCCCGTGTCAGCTCATCATTCAAATCCACGTTCATGCTACTATTTTTCAAAATGCTCAGGAGAAATGTAGTAACGTTCTTTGAATAAAGGCGGCTGGCTTCGGGGGCCATCATCGAGGGCAAGTTTAGCAGACCGTGAATTGTTACCCCATACTTGACCACTGTCTTACCGGCTTCAGTAAGCGGGCAGTTTCCGCCCTGCTCCGCCGCTAGGTCAACTATAACAGACGATGGTTTCATCTGTTTTACTGCATCCTCGGCTACAAGAATTGGCGCCCGCTGACCAGGGACGAGTGCGGTTGTAATAACGACGTCGGAAATTTTAACATGCTCAGCCAACAGTTCCTGTTGTTTTCGGTAGAATTCCTCAGACTGCGCCTTAGCGTAGCCGCTCGTAGCCTGAGCATCAGCAGCAGTGACAGGAATCTGGACGAACTTCGCTCCGAGACTCTCGATTTGCTCCTTGACAGCCGGTCGAACATCGTAAGCCTCCACTAGGGCTCCCAGCCGGCGAGAAATCGCTATGGCCTCGAGCCCGGCTACACCTGCGCCGATAACAAAAACTCGAGCAGGCGATATCGTTCCGGCTGCGGTCATGAGCAGTGGGAAAAGTTTTGGAACCGAGTTCGCGGCGAGCAGCACCGCCTTGTACCCAGATATCGTTGCTTGAGACGAGAGCGCATCCATCGATTGTGCCCTGCTTATTCTTGGGATAAGGTCCATGGCGAACGCTGTTATCCGCTTGGCGACTAGCGACTTTATGAGATGGAGATTGGTAGCCGGGTAGAGGAAAGACACGAGAGTGGTCCCTTCCCTGTAGTGCTCTACCTCATCCACACTGGGAGGCTGAACCTTGAGTATGACTTCAGACTGAGAGTAGACGCTAGCAGCGTCAGGCACAATCTCGGCCTTATATCCCGCGTACATATCGTCAGTGAAATTGGAGGTTTCACCAGCTCCCGCTTGTACCAAAACTCGGTTCGGTAATAATTTTGTAACCGCGTCAGGAACTATTGCGACGCGTCGCTCTCCTGCAGCAGACTCCTTTGGAATTCCAATTATCATTGCTGTTACAGAGTCCTTGAGGGCGGTGTGAACTGAGGCTATATCAGGCTAACGCAGTTTTGGTTGGTCACCAGACCGTCACTAATGGATCAGATTCAACCATGAGCGCTACCCCGCAAAGGGCTCTCGTCGACTGAACGATCCGGACACTTTCAATTGGTAGATGCGAGCCAAAGTGAGCAAGGTGCATAGACGCGTCCTGCTCTCTTTAGCACGTTTGCGTGCGGCTCTGGTATACTGTACTCTTCAGCTCTGCAGCTCGATTAGTATGGCTTGATATCTAGGACTGGAGTTCCATCCAAATATTCGAGTTCACATACTGTTAACACGTTTTCGCTCCGTTTCAACAGCCGTGCAAGCAAGAGTCCTATCGGGTTCGGCCCCGTAGTCGAGTCAAGCGCGAAAACTTCGAAGGCGGAAACTAGTCTAGAGTCATGCCCGCGTTCAGCATAGCTCTCGGCTTCACCTTGAGCGATCCGAGCCGCTGCATTCGCAACACGTCAAAGTAGCCGTTCTCATAAACGTATGAGAATCCGTTAATTCCGCCCTAGCACACCAGCGTGCTTTTGGAAGAGCTCGACTTTCGAGGCCATTCCTTTTTTGCGCGTATGTCGTCGCGAGAGGTTCGGGTGCGAACAATCCCAAAAGGTTGAAGCCTAACCTTCTTGTATGTGCTCATAAGGATTAGCTATTGATTACTGACTCCGATGTCAGGAGCTGTAAAAGCATTTTCCACCATTCACGGGCTCCACGTAACCATTAAGAACGGGTCGACAGTGACACTCCGCGTGAAGGGCTATTATTTGTATCCTGACGTATACAAAAACAGGATTTGCTTCGTCTCCGACGATGATGTATGGCTAACGGATGACAAGTCGCACTCAGCAAGTAGGCTCACTGTAGGTTTCGGAGTCGTCTCTCGACCGAAATTCTCTCCGGATGGCGCATGGATAGCTTTCAGGGGGCAGAAAGGCACGGACCAAGCCAGCGCCGAAATCTACGTAATTTCTACATCAGGGGGAGAAGCCCGGAGGCTCACTTATTTCGGTGGTCTGGGGGTAGACATGGTTGGGTGGACAAAAGACGGGAAAGTGGTATTTTCGAGCGATACTGGCCGACCCTTTCGGGGCTGGAAGGAACTGTTCAAAGTTTCTCCGTCGGGAGGCGAGCCAGAGCGGCTGCAATTCGGCCCGGCCACTGGCGTGACGTGGGGGGAGGGCTTTACTGTGCTCGCCCGAAACTCAAGCGATCTAACTCATTGGAAACGCTACAGGGGCGGAACAAGGGGAAAGTTTTGGATAGACCGGACTAACAGCGGCGAGTTCGTAAAGTTCCTAGAACTAGATTCCAACCTTAACTCTCCTTGCGTTATCGGCAGGAGACTTTACTTCATATCGGACCATGAAGGTGTTGGAAACATTTATTCCGTATCCGTTGACGGGAATGGAGGAGACATAAATAAACACACCAATCATAACGAGTACTATGTGAGGAATGCCAGCTCGGACGGGGAGAGGATAGTCTTCCACTCAGGAGGTGATCTGTTCATTTACGATCCAAGCTCTGACAAGGAAGTAAAGCTCCAAGTTGATATCCCCTCACCCCAAAGACAGAAAGAGGCTAGGTATGTTGAACCGAGTGAGTTCTTGGAGGCGTACGGGCTGCACCCCAAGGGTCACATGCTTGTGCTGACAATTCGCGGAAAGTTATTTGTAATGGGCAACTGGGATGGACCGGTTCACCAAGCGGGAATGCACAACGGGGTGAGGTACCGATTGCCAAATCTTGCCCCAGAAGAGAACAAACTGGTCACAATATCCGACGCAACGGGGGAAGAGAGATTGGAACTTCACGACCTTGAGCGAACAGAGATCAGGCAGATCGAGAAGGATTTCGGAATCGTAGAAGAGCTTGTGCTGTCACCTGACGGGGAACGAGTCGCAGTAACGAACAACCGCTTCGAGCTTTGGTCAGTCCAATTAAGCGACGGCTCGGCGAAGAGACTGGACTCAAGCGAATACGGTTCTATATCAGGTGTCCAGTGGCACCCGAGCGGTGATTGGCTCGCGTATAGCTTCCCTGAGTCGAACCACACGGCCAGTATAAAACTGGTTAATATTGGCACCGGCGAGTCAGCAAGGGTAACTACTCCGACCGCGGTGGACTATAGCCCGTCATTCGACCCCGAAGGAAGATATCTGTACTACCTTTCGCAGAGGTGGTTTGACCCCGTCTACGACAAGGTGATTTTTGACCTGGGCTTTCCAAAGGCCTCAAAACCGTTCGTAGTTACCCTCCAAAAGGAAACGCCGTCCCCGTTCAATCCAGTGCCGAAGCCCCCGACGAAAGGTGGAGAGGCAAAGGATACACAAAAATCAGAGTCAAAGATAGACATCGCAGGTATAGTAGAAAGGGCAGAACCTTTTCCAGTTGACGAAGGAGATTATGTCAAAATAGCAGGAATCAAAGGGAAGGCGCTCTTTCTATCGTTCCCAGTTGAAGGCGCGATGCGCAGATGGCTTTTCTCTGCTGGTCCGCGCACCAATGGGCTCTTAGAGGTCTACGATATGGAGGAAAACAGCAAGGACACGTTGCTCTCGGGCATATCGGATTTCGAACTCTCGGCAGACCGGTCAACGTTAGCCTACAGAGTTGGGGAGCAAATACGGGTTGTCAAGGCCGGAGAAAAATTAGACGAAAAGCCTCCCAGTCTCCCAGGAAGAAAGTCTGGCTGGGTAGACCTCAAACGAATCAAGGTCCAGGTCGACCCGGCAGCAGAATGGAAACAGATGCTAAAGGAAACCTGGAGGCTGATGCGGGAGAACTACTGGCGAGAAGATATGCGCGGACTTGATTGGGCCAAAGTATGGGAGAGGTACTATGACCTGCTTAGCCGAATAAGCACGCGCTCTGAGCTTTCGGATCTACTGCGGGAAATGCAAGGTGAACTCGGCACCTCACACGCCTATGAGATTGGAGGAGACTACGGAGAAGATCGCTTGCCACAAGTAGGAGCTATCGGGGCCGAGCTGAAATTCGATGGAAATGGTTACAGAATCGAATCTATTGCCGTAGGAGACCCTTCAAATCCAGGCGAAAAATCCCCTCTGAAAGCACCTGGAGTCGGCCTCGAAGTGGGCGATGTCCTGCTTGAGATCGCCGGCCAGCGTCTGACTGACCAACTTACATGGAGGATGGCCCTCCTTAACCACGCAGGCGACACGGTCGCAATCAGAGCCGAGACTAAGGCTGGCGTAAAGACGTTGAGTATCAAAACGCTTCAGGACGAAAGGCAACTGCTTTACAGGGCGTGGGTTGAAGCAAACAGGAGCTATGTGCATGAGAAGACCAACGGAAGGATAGGCTATGTTCACATCCCGGATATGGGCCCACATGGGTATGCCGAGTTCCACAGGCTCTATCCGCAGGAAACGGAGAGGGATGGACTCATCGTTGACATCCGCTATAACGGCGGCGGACACGTCTCAATGCTACTTCTTGAGAAGCTTGCACGAAAGCGCATAGCTTACGACAAGCCGAGAAGAGGTAAAGTCTCACCTTACCCTCAGGACTCGGTCAAAGGTCCCATAGTCGCCCTGACAAACGAACTCGCTGGTTCTGATGGCGACATTTTCAGCCATTCTTTCAAACTGCTCGGACTGGGCCCCCTGATAGGAACCAGGACTTGGGGAGGCGTGATAGGGATCAATCCTAGACTTAGACTCGTCGATGGCACGTTTGTGACTCAACCTCAATTCGCTTTTTGGTTCTCAGATGTGGGTTGGGGAGTGGAGAATTATGGTACAGAACCGACCACGCTCGTCGAAAATCGCCCACAGGACTATGCGCGACGCGTCGATTTCCAACTAGATACCGCAATTGACACTGTCCTGCAAATGCTTGACAAAGCAACTCCGGTTAACGCTCCAGATTGAAATCCCCCAGGCAAGTAGGCTGGGGGGTTGGCGAGTCAGAAAAGAGTATTAGAGAAATTCTGAGAGGCGGGGATATGCCCCTTATTTTTCACCTCGTACCCCAAAAGCAGTGTGCACTCATATTCAGGAGCCAAGTCTCTTTGCACTTCAGTCCGCAGGTATTTTCCAGGATCGTGATGGAGCCGGAGGGTGAACGAACATCCGTAAGGCAAGGAAAGACGGTCTAGGAGTCCCGTTGACTTGGAGGAGCCCGAACCCCTGACCGCTTCCCTCTAACGTATACCAGAATATTTTCTGCGCGCCATCCCGTAACAGCAGTGGGTAAGCCTCCCTTATGAACTGGCTCTGTGAGCCCCCGATATCATATATGGTAGTTCCTGTTTCTGTAACCCAGAACGGCAATCCAGGAAAGTCTGACCTATAGACGGCTATACTGGCGCTCCAATCTTCCCACACTGAATTGCTCATGTTATTCCAGTCGTAGGCGTGGATGGAAAAGGCGTCCATGCACCGCCCTCCGCCCAGAGTTGCAACGCCTTTAGCGAATTCATAGTCTCTTTCTAGCATGGAGTCATTCGGCCCAGAATAAATTGCGACGCCTCCCAGGCCTATAACTATCGCATCTGGTTGAAGCTTCTTTATTATATGGTAAGCCGAACAAAGAAGCTTGTAATAATTATACGAGGAGCCGTTCTCGTAACCATTTCGGAAAACGGTTGGCTCATTCCAGATTTCGTAAGCGTTCACCTCACTCCCAAAACTCGTTACAAATTCTGTGACGCTCTTCTCCCATACCTTAAGGCTCGGAAGGAAGTCGCTCCCTGTTTCGTACCAAACAACGTGGTCGTCCAAGATTATCAGGGTCCGTAATCCCTCTTTCTGAGCCGCCGAGAGCTCTTGAGGGATATCAGATGGCACGTCAATCCTCACCCAGCCCACCCCGAGTTCCTTGATGTAAGGAGCATAGCTGAGGTTGTGCGTGTTTACCCCGAACAAATTTTCAAAGTTGAGTTGAACAGCAGTGACCGGACTCGCCGCCACCGAACCACTTAATATTGTTACGCCGAGAAGGGCAATGGTCAAGGTAGCGACAACAACTTCCAATCCTCAACAACTCACCCAATCATTTCGGCAGGCGGTCAAGGAATACCCCGTCTCTTTTAAATTTGTAATGTCAGGTAATCTTCTTCCCATTATAGCTACTCCCGCGGCAACAGGCGAACGTGATAGTTCAATGCTCGACTGGCGGTTAGGGGCTCAGGTTAGCCAAAAAGAGCGCGCACTCAGACCATATAAAGAGACGCCATGACCTATGTATGGCAAGAAGTTAAGTTTAGGTAGGTGGTGAAATTCTGCGGGGTTGAGTATATGCAAGACCTGAGCTTCCCAGCCCTCGTTGGACAGATGGCCTCAAAAGGTAGACCATTTGTCGTAGCTACAGTGGTCGACACTGAAGGCTCGACGCTCGCCAAAAGGGGCTTCAAAGTAGTAATGAATGAAAGAGGAGAAGTGGTTTACGGTACCTTGGGCGGGGCGTGTCCAGAAGGCGCAATTTCTGAGGTTGCTCTCGAAACCATCCGGACCCGAAAGCCCAAGCTTG
Source organism: archaeon (assembly GCA_021817005.1). Classification (GTDB taxonomy): domain Archaea; phylum Thermoproteota; class Thermoprotei_A; order Marsarchaeales; family Marsarchaeaceae; genus JAKAWJ01. The sequence continues at coordinate 29,831 of JAKAWJ010000021.1, forward strand.
TAAAGGTGATACTGGAAGATACTGGAAGGGCAGTGGCAGCTGCGCTGAAGCCTCAGGAGTCTGATGTGATACATGTAGAGACCAACTGCGGAGGACGGATGCAGATATTTGTTGAGCCCTTTACCGAAAAGGAGAGATTGATAATAGTAAGCGATGGAGGGAGGGACGAAGTGGCGAGTGCCGTCGCGGCAATGGCCGAAACTGTTGGCTTTCGTGTTGAACTAGTCGATCCATCGGGAACGGTACCCGAAATAAGGAACATCCACAAAAGTGAATCCATTCTCGAACTTGATGTAGGGAAGGAGGACTACGTGGTACTGGTCACCCGTGGAAGGCTAGACGTGCCGGTGTTGGAAGAACTCTCCAAGGTCGGATGTAAATATATTGGGCTCATGGGCTCCCGGACACGCATCGCGGAAGATTTTGAAAAGCTTCGAGCCAAAGGAGTCGCAGATGATTACCTGAACTTCGTGCGCGCTCCTGTTGGCGCTGACATAGGAGCTCAAACTCCTGAGGAAATTGCACTGAGCATCGTGGCGGAGCTAGTCGCTGCAAGGCACGGAAAAGAAGTATGGCGAAAGCGCTGACGCGGGAGCCAATAGGAGGAGACCCTCTGGCAGGGATGCACCCAGTATCCAAACTGCTGAAATACCGCAAGTTCCTCAAGCTTGTTTTTAGAGAAACTCGACCAATTGCGGGTGTCGAGAAGATCACTCTTCCTCAGGCTGTAGAAAGAATACTTGCACGTGATTTCAGGGCAAGGAGATTCATTCCCAATTTTCGTAGGTCGAATTTCGACGGTTACGCCGTCCGTGCCGTAGATACAGCTGGCGCTTCCAAGTCTTCCCCAGTTGAACTTAGCCTGTCAGGCTTTTCGAAACCGGGAAAGCCCTACAGCAGAGCGCTTGGCCGACGCGAATGCGTCAGGATATTCACGGGAGCGGCTCTTCCTCATGGGGCAGATGCCGTCGTAATGGTCGAATACACAGAAGCTAATGGTGGCATAATCAGAGTATTCGAGGAGGTAGCTTCTGGTAGTCGATATGATGATGTCGGAGCGGATATCAGGCGCGGCTCGCTTCTGCTCGCTCGAGGTCGAAGAATCCGTCCGCTTGACCTGCCAATCATCGCTTCCCAAGGTGTGAATTCCGTGGAGGTGGCCATCAGACCAAAGGTGTTGGTCATTCCTACCGGGAATGAAGTGAAACCTGTGGGCCGCCGCTTAAAAACCAGCGAAATTTATGATGCCAACAGTTTAGCTGTAGCTGAGCTAATTAGGAAAAGAGGAGCGATTGTTATGACGCACCCACCAGTACGTGATAGCCCGCGAGCCATCTCAGATGTCCTGAGCAGATCCCGTGGGCGTTACCACATGATAGCATTCATTGGTGGGTCCAGCGCCGGGTCTGAGGACTATGTGGCTCGACTGGTCGCGGAAAAGGGGGAGGTGTTCGTGCATGGGATCGCAATCAGCCCAGGCAGGCCCACTCTATTTGGACGCGTAGGAAAGACGCTAGTGCTCGGCATTCCTGGCCACCCTGCATCGAGCGTGGCCGTAACGGTTCTGGCGGCCTGCCCCATAGTCGATAGGTTGTCTGGAGCAATCGAAGATGCCCCTTACTCATACGTTAGACTCCATTCTCAACCAGATTGTCCGGAAGGGCTGACCTGTGTCAGAACAATCAGAGCCTCTGGCGACGGTGCGACACTTGTCTATAAGAGCTCAAGCCAGCTGTCTAGTTTCTTGAATAGCGATGGTTACATACTCCTTGACCCAGAGACCGATGAGGGTAACGGTGATGATGGATGGGCTCGTTTACACTTCTTTTGAAGCTAAATCTGAATCCGAGCCCGCAATACCTGAAAATTCTTTAATGCCACGCCTAAGCAACAAATCCTATTCTATCCCTGGTCGTATCCTTACCCGGGAGCAACATAAGGTCCGGAAGCAACACTCCAAGATGCAGGGGGGTCTCATTTATTATCCATTTCCTTGCCCTAGCCTCCCTCAGCGCGCCCGTCACGTGAGACCACGCAGTGAGCGAGTCAGTCTCATACATAACGACAAATTCATGGTCACCCAAACCGTAGCTGTAGGTTGTATAAGAACGGATGCCCTTCCCCTCTGGATGCGAGCGTGCTATTCCGATGTGCTCTGACATGATCCTTTTCCTTTCCTCATAGTCAAGTTGGTACCAGTCCGCACTTTTGCTCATCGGATATGCCACGAAATATCGCAGCGGCTCCCTCCTGAAACCTTCCGTCAAGTCTCCTCCTGGTTTGACGTAGGGAGATTCCTCGAAGAGAGAAAGAAGGCTGTGTGTTGGGTCCGCGACTCCAACAAAGGCGCTGTTAATTTTGAGCTTGATGTCCGCGAGTTGTTCCGGTTCGCGTGAAGCGCACCAGAAGAGCAGATCACAATCCCACTGCATAGACTTGTATGCTCGAAAGAATAATGGTCCCGGGGTGCTGTCTTCAATACTCTTCCTTAACCTCGACGCAATCCTCCCCCTAAGAATTGAATCTCCTGACCACCAGGCAGGCTGCAATCGGTAGGCAAGGACCATCATGTAAACTTCTGCTGACAATGCCCTTTGTAGCTTGTCCAGAGACGCAATATATAATTTCCACGAAGAGGTCGGAGGAGAAGATGTTACTACTGACTCGTGGTACAGCTTATAATTCGGACTAGTCAAAATAAATCACCATGATGCTCATGGTGAGCGTGCAAGATCTGAGAGAGGCAGAGCAGGCAGTACGTGGCGGCGCGGATATAGTCGACGTGAAGAATCTAAAGGAGACTATTGTGGGGTCAAATTTTCCGCCAGTAATAAAAGAAGTGAGGAATGCCTTCCCCAAGAATATCCACGTCAGTGTCACGCTTGGCGCTGTTCCGAACCAAGCTGGCACCGTGGCACTGGCTGTTTATGGTGCAGGTGCGCTGGGGGCGACTTCCGTCAAGGTGGGCTTCGTAAATACCGACTTTGAAACGGCTTTGAGAATATTGAAAGAATCTCGCAAAGCTCTCGAGGGGTTTGACACTAAGCTCATAGCAGCAACTTTTGCTGATAGCCACCTCTATGATGGCCTTCCTGCGGAGCATGTGGTGACCCTTGGCGCAGAGAGCAAATCCGACGGCATTTTAATTGACACACTGACAAAGGATGGAAGGAACCTCTTTGATTTCGTTCCCGAGAAGAAACTACTTGAACTTGTGAGTTCGGCAAAGGAAAACAGAATGAGCGCAGCGCTTTCTGGGTCATTGAGAATAGAGAACCTGAACACGCTTGCCAGAATAAACCCTGATATTGTAGGAGTGCGCGGGGCAGTGTGCACGAATGGTGACAGGGAGTCTGGACATGTGGCTGCAGAAGCGGTGGCGAGGCTGAAATCTGAGCTGCAGAAACGAATGAACGGCGAGATTGACGTTTACGCCCTTGCCAAAGGGGCGGCGGCGGTTTGAGCGAGTCACCCCCTCACAACCTTGCTGGCACTATTGACGCCACCTCCCGCAACTGTAAAGGAGTAATAGCCGGCTTGGAGGCGCTTTTGGGCGACGCTCCTCCCGGTACAAGCGCAGTCGCACTGATTGGTGACGTTCTAAGCCGCCATGATGTTCACACCTGGTGTGACAGAAAGGGGTACAGAGTGACTCTGGAAGAGCGCCGTGGTAAGGTTATTGCACTAACAATCGTAAAGAGTCGGGACTCGTAACAAACCCCTGATGAGAACCCCTAGGACAGGTGCCTGGTTAAGATACTGCGAAGGTCGTTGTTTGTCCAATCTGGAGAATTATTCTGCAGGTGTAGAAGAGCGGGCGTGCTGCATTTCGGAACTACGTATCATACTGCGCGCCTCTTCTCTTGTCCCTTGTACTTAGACTGCATCAAAAGCTGAGCCACCTCCTCGCACAGCCAAAGCATATGCGTCTCCCAACTTTTTATTTATAAATCGTATGTA
>JAKAWJ010000022.1 GCA_021817005.1 archaeon
CTTCTCTGTGAGCACGTACCTGTCGTAACCCACGCGCTGCAGGTGACCTCCGTCCACGAGGTTGAGCAGGAAGCTTTCGCTGCGCTTCGAGCGCTTGTGAAGCGAATAGAGCCTGCGTATGTCCTGGTTGCACACGTAACCCTTCTTTTTTGCCTCGGCCATGACCACGATTGCCCGCACGCTCAGGTTCAGGAAGTCGAATTTGTGGCCGGTCTGCATGGTCTGCAACATTTTCTTGTCAAGTGTCCAAAGCCGCAGGATTGTTTATGCCGCGGGTTTCTAGAGGAGAGATAAGGGATGTTTAAAGAGCCTCCAACGGGTTTTTGAAGAAGTAGGTAAATTTTGTGCGGAATAGTCGGTATCCCATCCCCCCTCACATCTACCAAGGGGCTGAGTAGAAGTCGTTCAACACATTTGAACACTCTTCCTCACATTGAGAGGCGTAATACTCCACTCGCGGCAACTGTCAATCAGAAAGACGAATGGCGATATCGAGCGTAACGCGCCGTCCCCATCGGGGTAGAATGATAACAGCCCAAATCAAATATTTTGATTTGAATTGATGTATCATCGGCCCATAGTCTGCAGCACGAGCGAGCGGCGGGCATTACACGCCTCTGTAGACTGTTACCGCTAATCAGCAGGGCTACCCAGACGCTTAGACTAGGCGGGCTGTCACTAGCCCTCAGTTGGTATCGCGTTTCGAAAGAGTCAACCACAGGAACGCGGGGGGCTCACGACATCATTATGGACGGACGCTTACCACATTCCAGAAGGTCTCAGGAAAGGGCCAAATCCTAAATGGTTCCGGTTGGAGGCTTGGCAGACCCATGTTCGGGGATGAATCTATGCTATTGAGCGGCGCGCTCGGAGCCGTCATCAGCAGGTTTGACCCGAATGTTTACATTTCGCTCGCACTGCTCTTTGGAGTCGCTGCTCAGTTTCGCTCTATGGGTGGATATAGCCTGTTCAGATACGTATTGTCTCGCCTGAGCATGTCTCTTGGGGTTGTTTACGCTGTTGCGCTTGTCTCGGCCGTACTTTCCCCATTTATACTAAACGATGTTGTGATTCTCATCCTTACCCCGGTTCTCGCAAGGTTCTGTTCAGAGCACTCGCTTGACCCCGCGCCCCTGCTCGTCGCCGAAATCACGTTTACAAACATTGCGAGTTCACTTACGCCATTTGGTAATCCGCAGAATATATTACTCTGGCTAGAGAGCGGGCTCGCTCCTTCGAAATTTGTGCAGCTCACTTGGATGCCACTCGCCGCATCCTCCGTGATAGCCCTAGTCATGCTTTACCCTGTTCGTCGAGTGCCAGGAAGTTTGGTAGAAAGCCCAACACCCAGAGTGGATTGGAGGCCGGTCGCCTATCTCACCTTCGTTGCCCTGACTATATTCGTGAGCACACCTCTCGGGATTAGCGATAGCATAGCACTCGCTGTTGCGTTTGTGGGTGGATTCGTCTTCAACGCTCACAGACTGGTGAGTGTGGCCGTCGAATTCGATCTCAAATCAATGCTGATTCTCTATGTTTTTGTGGCTGCTGTCACGGCTGGTGGGCTGATTTTATCGGGCTTTCTGCACCCCTTTGTAACCAAGGCGGCTGCAGGCACCCAGCCCTATTCCGCGCTTTTCGTGCTTGGGGTCTCCAATTTGATAAGCAATGTCCCTGCAACTCAGCTCCTGCTTACAGTAGGGACAGTTCCGCACTTGGTCGCTCCCAAAATAGCGGTTGAGGCCGGTCTGGCCGGGAATATAGACCCTGTCGGATCTTTCGCAAATCTGCTGGCGCTATCTATTGCAAGGTCGGAAAAACTCAGAATCAAAAGGGCTATTCTGCTCCAGCTGATTGTCGGGCTCGTGACCTACATTCCTGCGGTATTCGTTTGAGCCAAAACACACAATGCCCACTGCCATTCCAGCTAACTCGTTGCTTTTAGAGCCGCAAATTTCGGTCCCTGCACAAGCTCATTGATTTTTTCTTTTGTCGCCCATACGCCTTCTCTTTGACCCGTTAGAACATGTTCGATTGAGCCATCTGAATATTCAAAGAAAACCTGGGGGATAAGGTAGTTTGGGGACCAATCGCCATGCTTCTTTACGATTTCATCAGCCAGCCTTTCCTGGGCAGGATCATCTATATTGTAGGTCTGGAACACTGCTCCCAACTCCTGCGCAGCCCGTTCCATTGCTTCGACTGTGGTGGGCACACAATGGGGGCACCAGTCGGCCATTACCACGATAATCTTTGAAACTTTGGCCATCGACTCTCAGCCAAGTAAATAGAGAGGACACCGACAAATAAGTTGAGCAGGGATTCAACTCTGCTTGCGCTCAATTCGGGCATAGTTTCTGTCAAAGTAGATCAACGGCCAGACGCTGGGAAGTCGCGCCTCCCCCAGCGCTGTCCCGCTAGCTGTGGCGTCGACCACCCTTCCAATCACTACGACATGGTCTCCTGCCTCCACAACTTTTTCGACTACGCAGTCAACAGTAGCTAACGCGCTGTTCAGCAGGGGGTTTCCGGTGGATCCCAACCTATAATCCAGCCCCCGAAAACGCTCTTCGGAAGTCTTCGTGGGGTCAGCAAATCTTCTCGCTAGCTCTTCCCCCTCTTCATTCAGCACATTCACAGCGAAGGACCCGCTCTTAGCAAGATACTTCATGGTCCTTCCGTCCTTCGAAAGTGCTACTAGCACCAGTCTCGGAGAAAGCGACAGGCTGCAAAATGCCTGAACCGTCGACCCGTGCATCAGCCCTCTCTCGTGAGTGGTAACTATCGTTACTCCGGTAGCGAAGAGCGCCATGGCGGACTTGAAATCCCAATCCGACCCTGCGGGTGTTACCTGATCGGGCGCGGGGGTTCCTGCCTTTTCATCTCCGCTCATTTTCTTCTACGCAACCTGCGTAGGTAGAATAAAGCTGCTCGGTAGTGAAACTTTCGACACCTATTTGACCGAGCCTTGAGCATCTGACTCAGACTACACGCCTGCAGCCACGCGAGACGGGCGCAGACTCCGTAGCCCGGAGCTTCCTAGCGCCAGTAGCTATATCACTTTGCTCGGAGAGCAGCCACCACATGTTACCAACGAGCCTGAGTGGTAGCTGGTTGTCAACATCCTCATGGATGTAGTGGGGGTAAGTGCTTTTAACCATGGTCTTCTCCTTCAGGTGTGGCCTACATCAGGAAGAGCTCATACAAATTCATCAAGGACCCCGGAGACATCCGGATTGGGGAAATCCTTCAAACTGGCGGAGGAAGAGTTGACGTCGGCATTCTTGGAGTGCCTTGGGACGGCGCGACCGGAACTAGGCCAGGAAGCAGAGCTGCACCATCGAAATTGCGCCAGATGTTATTCACATCCACATATCTCGGGGGGAACACTTTTCGGGACTTTGGCGACGTCGACGCTGTGGTTGGAGCGCACGAGGAAACTTGGAGAAGAGTAGCTGAAAGCGTCCGCACTTTTCTTCAGGAAGTGAATCGACTGGTCGTACTCGGAGGTGATAGCACTTGCTCATACTCGTCGTTCAGGGGTCTCCGAGCGACCGAGAAGGGAGGACTGACCTACGTCATGATGGACGCCCATCCCGACCTGCGGGAGGTCGAGGAGGGGCTCACGAGCGGACTGGCCTCCAGGTGGATAAGAGAGACAGATGAGGAGTGCAGAATGTTTATTGTAGGTGTCAGGAGACGCTCGAACGCACCCTACTTGTTTGAGAACGCGAAAAAACTGAACGTAACCGTAATCACGATGGATGACATCGAAACCAGAGGAGTCAGGGACATTGCTGACCAGATTGCAGATGAGTCAACCGCTCGGGCTGCCCAGCTCAGTTTCAATCCAGATGTGCTAGACCCGGCCTTTGCGCCCGGAGTGAACAGCATATCTGCAGGCGGCCTCACTACTAGAGAAGCCACCGCTTTTATGTCGAGAGTGAGCGAGAAGGTAAAGCTTCGTATCCTAGATATTGTGGAATATACCCCAGCCTATGACCACGCTGACATCACCGCGGCAGCTTGCGCTGCCGCAATTTCGGCCGTAATTTGGCCCGCCGGGGCTCCTGTCATGAGTGGCGGGTAGCCAAATTAGGGGAACTTCTGATTGTATAATTCAAACTGCATAGTTCAAACTGATAGACTCTCTCAGTCGCGCCGCCACCTTCTGCGACTTCTGGAAATATCATGAACTCATTTCAAGAGCGGGTTGCTACTTATTGCCAATTGCCGATTGCCGATTGCCGATTGCCGGTCGTATCGTGGGAAGGCAGGAATTCAAATGACGAAGCTTGGATTTATCCAGGGCTACACCTTCCTCCAGCGGGCAGGTACTTCGGCAAGAGTTTTAATACCGTCTCTCAAGGTGGCATCTGGCCTAAGGATTTGACGCTCAGGGTATATGGCGGGGATGCTCAGGAGGTGCTCGCAGTGCCTAGCACAGGCGTGCGTCTTGGAGAGCTTTACGTAACTAGGCTGCCCGGAGGTTGTGTCCTGCTCAAGGTGATTGGTTACGAATATGTCTCTTCCGTGCACGAACAGTTTCTCGCAGAGATGAGTAAGGAGGACCTCGGCGCTACGCCTTTCAGATTGAGCTACTCTGGTTCCCCGACCACGCTTGTTGCCAGACTCAAGCCGTTGGTGCAGTGGGAAGGGGGAAGGATGCACCCTGTTCGTGAATGCCTGGCTATTGGCACTGAACTAGTTTCCCCTTCCACGTCGGATCTTGAATTTATCAGCAAGAAGGAGGGAATCGATTTCGGAAATATCAGAAGCGGCTATCAGGTGCTACCCGTCCATTTGAAGCTTGACCCGGAAAAAGTGATATCCGGGCATGTGCTTATTGCCGCGACCACCGGTCGCGGAAAAAGCAATCTTCTCAAGACCCTTTTATGGTCACTCATGAATTTCCCCGCTGTGGGGGTGGTTGTGATGGACCCGCACAGGGAATATTTTGAGATACTCAATCGCCACCCAAATTCGAGCTCTATGCTTGTCTCCTTTAGCCCGAATCCCTCCCAAGGAGAAGTCAAACTCGTGATCAGTACGGAGCTGATTCGTCCAAACCATTTATCTGGAGTGGTAAACCTGACAGAGGCACAGGAAAGAGAAGCCGACCTTCTTTACAGGCAGCCGAAATCGGCTGGCGAAGACGTTGAAGCCAGTGCCGAGACCAGAATTTCGCGCGGTTACGGCAAAAAATGGATCGAAGCGTTGGTGAGCGGTGAAGCCACGGAGACACTGGGAAAGGAAGACAGTGCGGCGGCAATCTCTCGCTATACGCTTTCAAGAAAACTGAGCAGAGTGCTCTCCCTCGACCAGGGTTCCTCGGAAGGCTACGGAGTATTCCGCATACCTAGTTCGACCTCTCGAGGCGACCTAACTGGGGAGCACTTCATAAAGCACGTGCTCGACGCGGTGGGTGAAAAGAAAATAGTAGTGATTGATACAAGCACACTTTCGGAAGAGGCGGAACTATTGATAGGAAACATGGTAAGCGCATCTTTGCTTTATGAACGGATGTCCAAGAAACAGCGGGGCGAGAAACTCACGCCAGCCGCCGTAGTTCTGGAAGAAGCGCCCAGGGTCTTGAGCTCCGATTCGGCGCCAAATGCCTATATGCGCATAGCGCGTGAAGGAAGAAAGTTTTCAGTGGGACTTATTGCCGTAACCCAGATAATCAGCGTCATCCCTGAAGATATTCTCGCAAATCTGAATACCAAAGTCTATCTGGGAATGGCGAGTGGAAAGGAGAGACGCGCTGCGGTGGATAATGCTCTGAGCGATATGTCCTCGGAAGATGAGGAGCTGGTTCGGTTGGATGCGGGAGAGGCCATAGTAACGAGCTCAGTCCTAGGCTTTGCCGTTCCTGTGAAAGTGCAGCTAGTGGATGAACTTATGGCCGCGGGTTCCAAGGAAAACATCCGCGCTATGTTTCCTGGCGAAAGGTTTCCTGAGTGACAAGATTGACATCCACTGAATCTTCTGGAGACGGCAAAGTCAGATTTGCTCACGCCTCAGACCTCCATATTGGGGGAGTAACCGAGCCAGGTCTCAAGAGAAGAGAGAAACAGGCAGTCCAGCAGTTTGTGGATAGCTGCTTGGAAGAAAAGGTCGAATTTATCGTAATTTCTGGAGATTTGTTTGATACAAACATTCCTCCTATGCCCCAGGCAGTAATGGTGGCGCAGGAGTTCAGGAGACTAAAAGAATCCGGAGCCAGGATTTATACGATATATGGAAGCCATGACTTCTCGCCCACCCATCACTCTCTCATCGAAGTTCTCGAAGCGGATGGACTCTTGAGAGTGATATCGGAGCCAGTTCAGGATGAGAGCGGTGTCTGGTTGAACGGCATCCATGGGCTTGCGGGCGCAAAGGAGGTTTCCGCGTTCAGGAATTTCTCCGAGAAGCTAGCCCTAACCGGCACCGGGAACAAGAGGTCTGTTTTTGCATTCCATACTGCTTTGCTCGAGGCCGACATGGTCAGGCAGGAGCAGGCCATCCCAGTCAGCCTGCTTCCGAGAGGTTACTCCTATTACGCCGCGGGACACCTACATGAGCGACTTGAATTCAAATCGCTAGAGGGCGCTCCTGTAAACTATCCCGGGCCGCTGTTCTTGGGATGGGGGGCGGGTGACCTCGAGCGCTACTTTAAGGAGGGCGCCACAGGGTTCTACATTGTTGAGATTGATGAGGAAGGAAGAGCCACTTTCGAGTACAAGCCGGTGCGGGCCATATCCGGCTGCCTGCTAGAGATTGGAGCAGAGGGAGCCGACGCAAGGGAGTTTGCCGCGCACGTATCCGAGCAGCTTTCACAGACAGCCCAGAAACATGGAAGAGGCTCTCTAATCATGCTGAAACTCACGGGCGAGTTGCGCGCGGGTCGCAGAGAAACCGTTACTGTCGCGATCGAAAAAGTGAAAAAGAGATACCCTGACATCGATTTCAAGGTAAACGACAGAGCACTAACCGACCCGGAAGAGGTGGTGGTGGAACAGGGTGAGGACCTTGAAGAACGAGCCTTCCAGAAGCTCGCGAAGATGTTTCCGGGTGAAGTGAGCTCGGACTACATACTCAAGCTAATAGAGTCGCTAGGGACGGAAAAGCAGCCCGGCGAAAGCAGGGCGGATTACAACGCACGCATTTTGGCAGCGGTTGACCAGCTCCTTTCCGAGAAACTTGGAGACTCGGTGAAAACTTGAGCTATAGAATTGCGCGTATAAAGCTGACCAACATCAAGAGCCACACAGAGACAGACTTGGCATTCACGAATGGAGTAAATGTGATTGAAGGGGACGTGGGCGCTGGGAAGTCAACTGTGCTGCAGGCTGTAGAAGCGGCTCTTTTGGGTTACCGAATCAAGGATTTGCTTAGGGTGTCAAGGCCGCAAGGTGAAATAGAGCTGTACCTTGAGCCAGATTTCAGCGTCAAGTGGCGAGTGGCGGAGCGGGGCGTTAAGACGGTTGCGCTCGGGCTGGACGGTAGGAGGGTGGAATACGCCGCAGCTCAGGCTAGGGAATTCATCGTGAACAAATTCGGTCTGGGTGACTCGATAAGTCCACAGAGCGAGCCCGTCATCTTCAGGACTGCAGTTTACGTAAGGCAGGAAGAGCTGAAGAGCATTTTGGACGGTGGGGAAGACGTGGAAAGGCTGGTACGGCGTGCGACAGGGATAGAGCGCTACGCACTGGCTCATGAAAATGCCGAAATTGTTGCGCGTGAATTGGGAAAGAGAGCTGAGGGCTTTACAGAGCGGATTTCAACTCTTGAACAGGCGGTAAAGGAAAACGAAAGAGCCGCGCAAAGGCTGGGTCAGCTGCGAAAGGAGCTTGCGCTTGCGTCGCTCAGGCTCGAGAGTCTTGAGTCCACCTTTTCCGAAAAGGATACCCAACTTAAGGCAAAGCAGGCAGAGACCGAACGAATTTCAATCACGTTAGAAGGAGCTAGGCAGGCCTTGAAAGATACTGAAGATTTGATTTCGCGCTACTCAAAGTCACTGGACCAGTGTCGCACGCGGATAGAGGATTTGGAGTTGAAGAAGTCGACCCTGGGTAGCAAAGTCAAGCCGTTGCGAGCTCCGAGGGATATAATTGAAGAAGAATCCCGGCTCCGGACGCAGTTCGAAGCGGTGAGCGAGGAGATTGCAAGATTGAAGGCGAACGCGGCGAGTTTCGAACGCCTGAAGGCTGAGGAATCACGGCTTGAATCGTCGATCGACCCTGATCTTGATAGCGTCAGCTTGAACGAAATGCTCGCTCAGGTTCGGAAGGATAGAACCGAAGCAAGGGACAGATATTCTGTGGCAAAGCGGGCAGTATCAGATTATGCGCGGTTGATAAGGGAGGGCAAGTGTTTCGTATGTTCTCAACCCATTGATCCGGAAGAATACACCGAACACTTGGCTCGTGAGCGCTCTCTCCTGCAATCGCTGGAATCGGAATTGGACGACTATAAAGCGCAGGAAGAAACGCTGGAGTCCTACCTCAGGAAGGCCGAGCAACAGGAGTTAACCAAGCGAAGACTCGCCGACATAAGGGAGGAACTCGCTCGACTGAAAGAGCCACTGGGCATTGACGCAAAGCGTGATGAACTTGCGGCCATACGTGCATCACTTGAAGAAATCTCGGCTCTTCGGGACCTCGCCTCGATTGATGAACAGATTAGGCTCACTCAAGAGGAGGAGGCGCGGCTGAGAGCTGAGCTCGAAGAATATTATTCTCAGCGACGACTCAGGGTTTCAGAAATTGAAGAGCTGGACGACCAGCTACAGACGCAAAGATCCGAGCTGGACGAACTGGAATCAGTTTATGACTCCGTTCAGGAGCAGCTGCGGGATGCTACGAGACGCAAGTTCGCGCTCGAGGGAGAGATTGGGCCTGTGGAGATCGGAGCGGCGGCCTATGAAAAGGGTCTTAGCGAGCTTGAGAAAGCACGAACCTCTCAGCACAACCTATCTAGGCTTACAGAGTTCTTTGACAAAGTGTTTGAGCCGGCAATGAAACAGCTAGAAGGAGACAAGATGGCCTACGTTAAGAGAGAGGTTCACAGGTTGACGAAGGATTATTTTGCCGTGTTAATGCAGGATGATGAACGGTCGGTGGCGCTCGACCAGAGTCTCGCTCCTCGACTGGAACGAAAGCTTGGTGGTCGCTGGGTCGAAATGCCTTCCCCAAGCGGCGGGGAGAGGTCGACGATGGCCCTGGCATACAGGCTTGCGCTTAGTTCGGTGGCACGTTCTAGGCAGGGAATCAAACTGGGTTTCCTGATGCTCGATGAACCCACGGATGGATTCAGCGAGGAGCAATTGACCAAGTTCAAGTCGGTGCTGGAAAGACTGGAGATCCCGCAGGTCCTTCTCGTCACCCATCACAGGGTGCTCGAATCTATTGGTGACAATGTTGTGCAGTTAGAGTATTCAGACGAGGGTAGCAGAGTGCGGGGTGGCTCCTAGTTCAGGTATTTTCTGCCTTTTCCAACCTCATGAACGATCTCGGCGGGATTTGTCCCGAGTCCACTGAGGAACTGGATGGAGTCATTCTGGGCGCGTCCCAACGAGATATCCGTCTGCTGGCTGAGCCCGAGTTTATAGATCTTGTAAGAGAGTCGGACAGCGGATTCTTGGGCTCGGTTGTGTTCGTTGACGGTGGAAATGCTTCGTTTCTTTCCTATGGGGCTGCGGTGCTCGAGATTAACCGAGTAGCTGTAATTCGCAAGTCATTTGTAGTAAGTAGCGAGCCTGGTGGTGGCCAAGTCTCACCTGGACCACACTCGGAGGTTTCTTATGTTGATACGAAGAAGGAGCTTCACCACTTCCTCAGTTTGACATATATTTCTGAAGACCGCACGCTAAAGACAAAATTTTATTCTGATGAGGGAGAATCTGTGCTTCCAGCGGACTGGGTAGAACGGGAAACCCGGCACCCATTTTCACAAGCACAACGCCTGGGGGGCAGGGCTAGAAAGCTCGCCGAGCTCTGGTTTGCACGAGAAGCAGTTCGCACTCAGCCACCTGACGCACTCGTTCTTGATGGCGGGCTGGGTCATGGGAACGATATCTCCGAGCTCCAGGGCTTGCGCACAGTTTTTGAAACATGTGATGAAAATGGAGTCTCGCTAGTAGGGGTCTCCAAGCGGAGCGCCATATTTGCTGGTACGCTTCCCATAACTTTCGCAGCTGACAGGGTTGCCGCTGCAAAAGGACTAAAACACTATGCCGCACTTGTTGGTACCGCCGCGCGCGCGGGTACTGGTAGCTCTTCCGCATTTGACACGAAGCTCTACGTGAACAAATTCAGCTCTGCCGCAAAGAAACCCTATCTTTGCGAAGTGTTCGGTGAACTTCCACCAGCCAGGTTGTATTCCAGTCTGGCAGTGATGTCTAGGGGGGTGTACTCGCCAGGTTATCCGTCTGGTCTTATTGAGGCGGACCGGCTTGCGCGTATCGACCCCCAGATCGAGGTACAGGCAATGAAATTACGGCTTCAGAAAGAGTCCGGTGACCTTCCATTGGTAAGAGAAGCATTGGCCCATGATATGCTTGACATTTATTCCGGCAATGATCCATACTGACATGCTCTCCGCGCGAAAGCACTGGAGGTTCCGCTTTTGCTGCCTGTTATAACTTCTTGACCCCTCGCGGTCAGAGAGCGCCTCGCAGGGCATCCGCAGCTGAATTTTGAGGTCGTTCCCGCCTTTGACGCTTCCCTCTGGGGTGATCAGTGCCTCCTCTGCATACCTGTCTGTGCGCAATCTGGACAGGGCTTTACTCAGAGCAACCTGGGCTGCTTGCGGGGACATTCCAGACCAGTGCTTGACTGGCTTCAATGGGGCAATATCCCGATGACCTTGAAGGACATATCCACAGGACTTTCCACGAATAAATTACACCCAACTCGTACACGCTGCGACGAAATTCATCTCCTCTCCAAACGCCCGGGGCTTTCTTGTTCATGCTTGCGAATATTCTGTCTACTTGTAAGCAAGTGGGCGAGGGGAGAGCTGATGACCCGGGGTGTAAAAGGAAGCTTTATCCGGTGGCGCTCCAGAACCGGCGATAAATGCGAGATAGTATTGCCGCGCAGCAAGCTCCTGCAGCTACATCGCCACCTCCCTCCGCCGCCATAGCCGCTCCTGTAGAACCAAAAGTGGGCGAGATGATGAGAAGGACGCTGGTGAGGCTGATTGTGCTCATTATCGTGTTCGTGTTAGTTGAGGCCGCAGTACAGTTTGTCTTTGGGTATGTATCTCACTTTCCGTACCTTGGTGGGGCGCCATCATACCTACCCTACGCACAGATTCCTCTTGCGCTTCTGTTTTCCGTGCTCATAGTAATGGAGTTTGCCCAGTTAATCTACTGGAACCTTAGGTTGAAGCTCGCTCATGCGGAAGCAGCGAGTGCAAGAAGTGTGTTCAGGATAATTGGAATAGTGGCTGCCATTGTGGTTGTAGTGGGTGCGTACATATCCCCGACCTCTGCAGCCGGCCTCGGGGCCTTTGCTGGCTTGGTGGTCGGCTTCGCTACGCAGCAGGTAATGGGGCAGGCGATAGCCGGCATCTTTCTATCTATCACGAGACCATTCAAGGCCGGAGACAAGGTCAACGTGGCCAGCCAAGACGGGACTGTAAACGAAGTCACCTCACTCTTCACGGTTCTTGACACGCCCGACACAAAGGTGCTTATACCGAATTCAGGAGTAATTTCCCAGGTAATCAAAGTCACCAAGCCCACCGCTACACAGAAGTCGTAAACACAGTTGCACGCAATCCCAGTCCCGCAAGGGCGCTCGGTGTTGCTGGGCAGCATCCGGATTCGAGTCTCTTGACGACACAGACTGTCCCAGTAAGCGATATGTCATTAGCTTCTCATCATTAGTTTCGAGACTTTGCAGGGCCAGTTACGTCTTAACCGTTTGGGCCGTAGGGAGTTACGGAGCTTCAATTGGGCGATAAGTCTATGAGTAGCTACGGCACCACACTGCGGTGCTCGATTTGCTGATTCCTTATGTGCCCCCCGGGATACTAACCCTAGTCCTCTTTTTTGTTGCAGGCGTTTTGGTGGGGGCTGGCGTGAAGAAAGCAATTGTGGGCGTTCTCTTGATGATTGCGGGGGTAATTGTAGCAACATTTGCCGGAATCAATATCTGGGCAAGTTACTCAAACCAGGTCTATCATATTCCAGCAATAATTGCGTATATGTACCATAAGTCAGGCTGGTCTTTGGCCGCAACCCCCCTTGTTTTCATAGTCGGATTTGTGATCGGATTCTGGAAGGGCTAGCATCGCAATTCTGCAGGCTGCGGGAATATAGGTCAAATACTTTCGAAGCAATTTAGGAGTTTGTGGCCAAGTGACCAGCAAATCGGACCCAAACTTTGCCACGCGACTTCTGAAGAGCCCGGCGAGGAGGCGAGTATTGGGCTATCTTCTCGAGCACGGTCCGGCTCGATTTGTCGACATAAAGAAGGGCACCGAACTTCCAACAGGCGTGATTTATCACCACTTGAGGAGCATGGGTGGACTTGTTGAGCAGGACTCGAACAAGATGTATTCGCTAAGTTCCGAAGGGAGGTCAATTGCTCAATCTCTGATTAATGCGGCGAAGTCTGGGAGTACTGACGCGTATCCCGTGGAATTAGCAGAGATGAATGACCTCCTCTTGGAACAAAGTCCGAAAGTAGCAAAACTCGTATCGCTCTTTACGATGACACCGATATACAAGGCCCTGTCCTTGAGCCGGGCGCTGCAGGTAGCAGTCTTCATAGCGTCCCTGGAATTTGCCTACCTGGTAGGCTCTGCTAAAACTTCGCAGTTTGCAGCTGAGATATGGATGCCGGGTAGCGCTCTTGCGGGGCTCGCACTCACGCTTTTTTCGCTCTATATGCTCACACTCATTTTCGTCTGGTTTGTACATGGCAGAGAGCCCGCGTTCGCCCAGCCTGCCGCGGGGGGGAATCGTGGCTGGTCAAATTCGTTAAAACAGTTTGCGGAACTCGACCTTCTTTCGGCGCTTTCGGTCGGGCTTGCGATTGTTTACCTCGCAGGCTACATCTCGGCCTTTGGAACTGGTGCGAGCGATGTGCTTGCCTCGGCGATCCTGGTCTGGGGTCTCGTTTGTATGGCGGCCGCGCTGAGCTTTACCCGCGGAATGGAATTTATGCCAGCACTCATCTTTCCTTTTGCGGTTGCGATATTCTTCGGGGCTGCGGATAGCTATCTGTCGGGCGGTTTCGCGATTGACAGGACAGTGATTCTCCTCGTACTTGGGCTTGCATCGATGTTTATATCTAAGCTGATTGATAACGAGATGGAGAGAGGAATTTCATCCTCCAAGTGAATGCAGTCGACGCTTTCGGGAAACACTTAGAAGCGCTGGTTACTCAGGCGCTTCGGCGGTGATCAATTCATATGCCGAGGGCCGCTCCGTCACCCCTCGGGTCCGCTCCAGCATGCAGCTCTCCTTCCTGGCCAAAAATAATTCCTTGGGCGTGACCGGTAGTGGAGGACCGCGGAGGAATTGGCGAGAATGTCAGGCCGGCAGCTCGGAGCTCCGGTATCAGGTACTCTAGGTCTTTTTCGATCAAAAGGCTCTGCCCCGAGTCATAGATCGTGCCTAGGGCGACCCACCGCGGCGCATCGATTGCGTCCTGTATATCCATGTCAAAGTCCAACAGTTTTGTGATCAGCTGAACGTGTATCTGCGGCTGGACATCTCCGCCCATGCTGCCCAGAACAAATTTGGTCTTTCCGTCCTTCTCTCCGATGCTCGCACAAAGTGTGTGGAAGGTCCTTTTGCCCGGTCGGAGCGAATTGTGGTGTGAGGGGTCAAGAGAGAAGTAGCAGCCGCGGTTATGTAGAACGATTCCTGTTCCTTCGGGAACTATGCCTGAACCAAACCCCATATAGTTGCTCTGAATAACTGAAGCACAGTTGCCTTCGGAGTCGGCTACCGCGAAATAAGTAGTATCGCCGAGGTCGCGCTTGGACGGGCTCATCTGTAAGGCATCGCTGGATTCTGTTAGCAAAGATCTCGCAAATGCCTTCGATAGAAAATCCGAAGGCAGAGGAAAACTAGTAGGGTCAGAAATACTTCTTGCTCTTTCGCGATAAGCGAGCGCGCAGGTTCTGTAGAGAAGTTTGGTGGTCTCGGCAGAGTCCCACGGCTTCCCCCTGAGTGTTAGTTCTGAAAGCATGTTAAGCCACAGGAGCACTGCCGCTCCTTGGCTATTCGGCGCGGTTTCGTATACTTTCACGCCTCTATATTCTGTCGCGAGAGGCTCATCCCAGGTTGACCGGTGCTTGGCAAGGTCTTCAGCACGAATAGGCGACCCTAGCTTCTCAGCGCCACTCGCGACCTTCTTTGCCAGCTCCCCTTCGTAAAGCGACCTCGGCCCTTCCGAGGCAATAAGTTCTAGCGAGCTGGCTAGGTCGGACTGTCTTAATATATGCCCCGGCGCAACCCTTGTGGATTCTCCCAGGAAAATCTTCCTCCAGTTTGTATACTGCCCGAGTTGTTCTGAAGCCGCGTTTATGGAGTTTGCGTAACCTCTGGGAATCGCGAAACCTTCCCTTGCGAGTCTTACGGCGTCCCTAAGGAGGACATCGATACTCATCGTTGCATAATTTGTATAGAGTTCATTCCATGCATCCGCAAGGCCAGGGACTGTTACAGCGGCTAGAGGACCTCTGCTGGGAATAGCTTTGAGCCCCTGCTTTGCGTAGTTCTCAACAGTCGCGAGTTCTGCAGCTCTGCCGCTTCCATTGAGGCCCATTACCTTACCTTTGAGCCTGAGTAAACAGAATAGATCCCCTCCCAGCCCACACATATTGTTTTGAACCACGCACAGCACCGCGCTCACAGCAAGTGCCGCGTCTACAACGTTGCCCCCATTTTCGAACACTTTCAGTCCAGCATAGCTGGCCGCAGGGTGGGAACTCGTCACCATCCACCTGCTCCCCACTACTGTCGCTCTGAGCCCCATCTCAATCCAGCCGTGCATCATCCAAGGACACTTAATTGCTTCGGGTACTTCAGGAGCGCATTCTGCATTTCTGGCGTAAAGATGGTCGGACACCAGTGCGAAACTATTTATCCGAGCAGGTTGCTCGCGTGCTTGAAGTCCATCAGTTTATACACAAACTGACGGGGAAAGCTTTGCAAAGGAGGGCGGTCAGTGAGGCAGTGTCAGGACTCCCACATTATCGCTTCATGGTATAAAAGTATAAATACATCTCTTCATGTGTGGGGATGAAGGTCGAAGATGCCCGAGAAGTATACGGTAGGCCAGACATGGAACGCCCTGAAGTCCGCTTGGAAAGGCTACAAAATAGCCAAGGCGAAGGGGGAGCAGGACAAGCAGCGGGAGTATGCGCGAAGGATCAGGAAGCTCCAGAGCGAGCTCAAGCTGCCTCTTACGAAGTTTCCTCAACTTGGTAAAGATTTCGAGTAGGCTCAGCCGTTCCTCTTTCTCTTTTTTTCCTACATTTGTTTCGGGAAGACCCGTACATGAAGGGACGCGAAGTTCATGCCATTCCGTTAGTGCACATATGAAGCAAATTAGTTTCGGATTACCACTTAACATGGATTATGCGATAGAAGACCTACGGTCATGTCCTATCAAGAAGCGAACCAGGATACCTCCTCGCCAGGTGGGCGACTTGCGAGGTTCTTTGCCACCATAGTCAGGCTCTTTAGGGGCGTGATCCGCCTATTCCACTTCGGGTCAAGTGACGTCCGAACACCCGGCAGCTCCACATACTCAAATTCGACGACTTCAAGCGCAGCATCTCAACCAGCAGCCACTTCTTCTACATCACAACCGATTGGCGCAGTGCAAACCATGATAGCCTCACCACAGGCCGTCGTGGTGGAGCAATCTCCTCAGCAGGTCACAGTTTCCGCCATCCGCGAAGTCGAAGTTCAGGAAGACACTGGAAACACCGAAAACGAACAGTACTCCGACCAGCTTTACGTGCGTCCGAAAATCGCTCCCCCGCTTCCTCCTGAGCACAGGGCCTACGTTAAGAAATGGGTAAAGGCCGGCAGCAGGAAGAAGGCAGAAGAGAAGCTGGAAGAGCTTGGCTACCTCTTTCCCGAAGTGTCAACGCGCGGCTCAACAGTGGTGGTAAAGTACCGTGGCTACGACGGTTACTTGTACGCAAGCAAGTTTCGCTACAAGTAGGGTAGCCCCCACCTCCCCCTCTTTTTATAATTTTGCAAGCTGGAAAGTCCACCGACTTCTGCAGTGGGAGGACGCCTTCATTCGCAGGCGAGAAGCTTCGTGCTCTTCAGGTTAGGAGAAATAGCGTAAATTGTCTTGATTAATGGTTCGCGGATACGTGACATTCGAGATCAGAGAGGTTTTACGCATTTTCCCAGGCGAGGTCTCAACCTGCGCTCGGGTGGGCCATATGAATCATCTGACAAACACATGCACCCTACCCTTTTTACTGGATTATGAACGACGACGACTGAATCAATTTGATAAATCGCCCCATTGGAAGCGTTCAGGATGTGCAGGGCTAGGATAACGGTAGGAAGCACAAATAAGGTCAAGATTGAAGCCGCAAAGCGGGCCTTCGAAAAATTCTTCGAGCCAACGGTGGTCGGTGTGGCCGCTTCCTCCGGAGTTTCTGACCAACCGTTCGGTGAAGAAGCTTTCGTCGGAGCACAGAACAGAGCAAGGGAGGCACTGTTGGCTCATGGTTCAGATTACTCTGTCGGGATAGAAGGTGGCCTTATTGATTTTTACCGCAAGAAATTTGGATTTGCAGCCATATGTGTGATGGCAAAGGACGGAAGAACCTCCTTCTCGGCTTCAGGCATGTTTCCGATTCCCCTCGAAGTACTTAGAATTGTAGATACTGGAAAGGAGCTGGGTGACGCCATGGATAAAATCAGTGGAATGAAAGATACGAAAAGAGGGCCGGGAGCGGTCGGATTATTGACGAGGGGCGCCATTGACAGGACACAGCTCTACAGGGATGCCGTCGTATTCGCGCTGATTCCGTTCATAAACCCAAGGCTGACTTGGCCCGAATTCCACAACCGATGAATAAGGAAACAATTCGACTTGTCAGTGTGTGACGATCGTCTAGAGGGCGGCAAAGGATTGGATTGAGAAAACGTCCGATTCCGGGCGCGGTCGATTCCGCCCCAACGTGAGGTTCTACATGAGGGAAATCTTGTCCGGCCCGACCTCGAGGCGTTACAAAGCAGTTATGCTTGACGAAGACTTGGGTTCAAGTCTTCAATCATGGAGCTAAAGAATTTCGGCCCAAGGGCGCGTTCTCCATTGGCGTAGAAGACCAGTTCTTACTGGCAATCCGTCTTGCGATTGCGTTGATACCCGAGGCGAAGGACGAAATCCACAGTTCTTTTGCTTGACGAGCCCCCTGTTAGCCCTGACAAGACCAGAGGTTCAGGGACAATCGAGTATCTTTGCCTCAACCTATCACGACATTACAGTTGAAGAAGTCCACACTGCTGCGGTTAAAGCTCATTTTAGCCGAGACGAATGGACGACGGATAATGACCAGTTCCCCAAGACTTGTTGGGTTGCGGCAGGAAACGTAGGTGTTAATTTAGGAGCGAAATAACTGACTGGCAGCAGAGCATGCCACCACTGGATACATGTCGAGTTAGCTCGCTTTCTACTGGTCCGGCTACTGGCTCGGACACTCGAACCATTTTGGCCGACTACCGTGAAGAGAAATCCGAACTTGTGAAATCATTGCGGGCCCTCGGAGTAAAAGTTTCGATAGCAAGGCTCGACGTTTCTGATTACGTGATTACGGATTCAATAGCTATTGAATGCAAACGGAGCCGTGACTTCGTTGCATCCCTAATGGACGGTAGATTGAGCGACCAGACAAGCAGGCTGCGAAGATCGTATCATATCCCGGTGATACTGCTCATAGGCACCATATCTGATTGCGTAAGCATGGCGCCCAATGAGGGACTAGTGCTTTCAAGCATAGCCGATTTGATTGCCAACGGTGTAACATTTATTTCGGTAGAGAGTCCCATGCAGGCCGCGCAGGTCATGAAATGGCTGGCAAGAGCGCCTGCCTCCTACCGCTCCGTTTTGGGAGGTCCTCTAATAAAGAGGGCCAAGAAGGCCGAGTCAGACGAGGAAAAGGCAATGATCTTGCTTTCTTCTGTACCGGGAATCGGACCCAAGCTCGCGGCTCGTCTGCTAAAGAGCTTTCCGAACGTGGGAAGCATATTCGAGGCTTCCGAGGCAAAGCTGTCTGCCGTTATCGGCACTGCTCGGGCGAGAAAGATGCGCTCCCTTCTAGACCGTGCGCCGGTGAATGAAAAATATATCAAGCTTTCAAGTTACTCAAGTGAAAAGGACTAGGTGTAATCCATCTGACTGTGCGGCTTAACCGCGTTCCCCCTCAACCCCTCCCACGGGTTGTTGTTCCATTGGAGCGGTATTGCGCCAAAGAAGCAAGTGGAGGCTCCCCAGACTACAATTAGTCATGTGACAAGACTAATAAACGCAGCCCATCGACGAGCGACCCATGAAAACCCGAAGTATGCGGCAGAGCCAGCGCATCGCTGCGATTGCACTTTTGACCCCAGTAGCCCTAATTCTATCGCCTCTTAATCCTGCGGCACCCTTTATCCCGTTCGGGCCCTACGCCTTCCTGAAATTCGAGTTGTGGGAGATACCCGTGTATTTCACGCTCTTCTATTTCGGTCCGAAACTCGCTCTGGGAATAGAAATGATAGTGTACGCTACTACTCAGGTTGATCTCAGGGGGAGCCCTGTCTCTGGACCTGTGTTCAATCTTATTGCGGTCCTTCTGACAATGGGGGGTGTATGGCTCTTTAGTGGCAAGAGCTTCCAGAAAGGGGGGAAATACCTTACCTATGTTATCCCACTCGCCATGGGTGCCACCGCCCGGGTGCTCGGGATGACCGTTGTAAACTACCTGCTTGACCCGTTACCTACCCCTATCGGTCTCAGTGTCCCGAAGACTCTTATAGTAGGCCTACTTCCTCCCATAGCCGCTTTTAACTTTATAGTCGCGCTTTATTCCATTCCGACCGCCCAAAGACTGGCGTTTGCTCTAAGGCAGAGGCTGTTGCCAAGCGAAAGCACCGACGGAGAGAGGGACCACGCGGTCGAAAAAGATACCGTCGGTTCATAGTGACGGCCTACGAACCCTCACCGTCAGCCTACGGGTTTCGCTACCTGTTTCGTGCCTTTAATAATGGTCAGGGTGTTTGAGGGTCTGGTCGAGCCGGCGAATTGCAACTGGCTCAAGCTCGTGCGAGGAGTCAGTGTAACTCAGAGTGGTCTGAGCATAAGCTGGGGAGGTAAAGAACCTGCAGAACTCTCTACCCTTTCGACGAGCTCAGTAAATGGGCAAAGCACGAGAAGACGAGAATGATTATAGCCTTCGACGAGGGGCACGAACTGAAGAAAGCGGCGGGCGTGGACGTGGCAAAGCCCATCGCCCATGTCTACGACTACTGCCGCAGCATTACAGTAGTCCTGACCGGTTCCGCCGTCGGCCCGCTCTACGACCACGTCGGAAGCTAGGATGCAAAAGCGCCCCTCCATGGAAGGTACATCGTGGAGATACGCGTCGGGCGCCTCTCGGAAGGAATGGCAGGGGACTTCCTTGTGCGCGGATTCAGGCAGTCGAAAACAAAGACCGATGGAAGGATCACAGATGTTTCTCTGAACAGGTTGGGCGGGATAATCGGGTGGTTGACACTCTTCGGAATCGCGGGCACAAAGGCGGGTGCGACACTAGAGAGCGCTATCGACCAGACTGTCGAAGTGGGTAAGTCGCTGATAAGGCGGGAGTTCGAGAACTTTCTGAAGGGCAGAGAGCTGCGCAGACAGCGATACGAGACAATAATGCTACACCTTGCGAGAGCCAAGTCTTCGTCATGGTCAGCGATAGGGGGGAGTCTGGAAGCCGCAGAAGGCAGGACAATCAATCACGGGAACGCTACGGAGCTCTTGGCCAAACTGGTCAAGGCTGGATTGGTCAAAAGGAAGGCGGGTTCTACCGCGTGACTGACCAGTTCCTCGCTGATTCATTCAAGTAGGTAAAACGTCTGAGAAAGATTTCGGGCTGCTGTCAGCGTCGTAAACGATTGGTGATTGTTTGTCCATCTCACTCTTCTAAGTTTCCTTCCTGCCACCCAATGCGCCGAGGCAACTCCGAAGAATCTCACGTGTTCTCTCTAGGGTCCTCTTCATTCCCATGAACCCTAGCGCGTCTTTGGCTGGCTCACCCCTAGGAGATTCAAGCCCGTCGACCAGAGAATTCTCTCAATCCTCGGGCGTGCTTCCTGCGAATCTTCATCTCCTCGGTGAGGATCCACGTCTTCCCGCCGTCGTGCGTTTCCTCCGAGTGCCATCTGAACGAATCTGGCCTGATTTCTGAGAACACCCATCTTTCGGGGTAGCTGCCATCCGCGGTTTTCCCTGTGAGCACAATCGCACCTTTGACCTTTCTGGCTATAAAGGGCTGCACCGCGTGCTGGCGAGGGGATATCCACACGCTCTGCCACGCGTCGATATTTGAATCGTAGAATCGAACTGTTGTCCCTGCCGGGACAGCTTTGCCGGTCTTCTCGTCGATCATAGACCAGACGTCCTGGATTGCCCTCCCCTCAAGAATCCACTTGAAGCTAATCTCCCCCCTCCGACGAATCTCTGTTCCATCAGGCTTCGGATAACGGGCTTCCACGATGTCCCACTCGCCGACAAACTGCCCGAACAGGTCGAGCTTCTCCTTGAGGCCGGCGTAGGGACCGTCCGCGGCCAGTCCCTTAACACCCCAAGCGGCTTTGGATAGATTTTGGGTTGCGTCTTGCCGAGGCATGCCTGCGCCAGTCTGAACTTCGCCCCTATATTCTTGCTGCCGTCATGTGTCGGTTCTTTCGGTCTAGTCAGGCCTCGGCAGTCTTGAGCCGCAGATAGGGGCTCACTCCGCGTATCACTTTGTTCTGGGCCTTCCGAAGGTGGTCCACAAAACTCGTTCTCGGGATTCCCAGTCTTTGGGCCAGCTCGACAGCGGTTGCCCGCCTCGGGAAGTTGAAGTATCCGTTGTCTAGGGCTACAACCAGCGCCCTCGTCTGCTTCTTTGTCAGCCCGCCTAGGATGGACGAAGTGGAAACAAGGGAGTCTGTGTGGATGGACTCGGCGGAGACGGATCTGCGAGAAGTCACTTCGATGGTGCACTGCTTCTCGAGGTCTTTGAAAAGTTGTTGCGAGTCACGCTCCGAGAATGCCATCACGTGGTACCACTCCCAGCCGCCGGTGTAGAGCATCGGCTGGAGGTTCAGGCAGTTTCGCCGCTCAATCGTGGGCAGCGTTGGAGGAGGGAGCCTATCGCAAGAGCAGTGTTGGAGGACAATCTGTAGATTGGACGCGGCTTGTGACTTCCTGATGACCTTCGAGCCGAGGCTCTGGAGCATCTTGCCAATGGCTGACCGTTCGTCTCCGCTCTGTGGATCTCCCCGGACGATTTCAAGGACATCTCTGCTCCAGTTGCACCAGTGGGAAATTGTCGCAGAAGGATATTCCCTCGAAAAAGCACTGTACGGGCAGTCATGCTGGAGTTTGAAGATGAGTTCGTGGTACGGCATGCCCCAAGCGGAGATGTTAGGGCGAACTTATACCGATTGCCGTCATATGCCGGCATCGCGCTTACCACTTCTGCGGCTCGCTTACTAGCTCGGCGGGTGTCGGCTGGTGCAGGCTCGCCAGGGAGGAGGGGAGAGAATTGGGCTCTCACCGACACAAGGAGGCAGATTCAAGCGTGATACCCCTAAAAGGAGGAGAGTACTTGACCGGAAAACAAAGTCCGGCAGGAAGAACCGATAGTACGGAATTACCCAGCCGACCGCAATTGAGGGTTTACAATTACTTGTAAGTTCAACTGAGAGCTCTGACTGTCTGCTATCACTTTCAAAACAATGTCATAAATGCCTAGACAGATATTTACAGCAATGGCACCTATTCGAAAGTACACTAGATTGTCCGCATTCAAAGACAACGTCGAATTTGGAATGATCAAGCCAAGTCCAGCCGGTAGCTTTTCGACACCACTGCCTGCGAGCAGTCCTGCTAAGGAGTTATCAACACCAGACTGTAATGGCAAGATGGGAGAAGATGGGCCGCAGACGATGCCGTAGACTTGGTGTGCCGTTGCGCTGGTTTGGGTTACAACTGGCGATGAGAAGTCAATAGAAGACGGAAGGTG
Source organism: archaeon (assembly GCA_021817005.1). Lineage (GTDB taxonomy): Archaea > Thermoproteota > Thermoprotei_A > Marsarchaeales > Marsarchaeaceae > JAKAWJ01. The sequence goes on from JAKAWJ010000022.1 coordinate 22,243, forward strand.
AATCGCAGTCACGTTCTTAGTTCCCACGACGACTAATGACAAGGTGCTTGGGCCCGACAGATAATTTGCGGTCATGGTAAGAGTCGAATTGACCAGACCGAGTGAAAAGGGGGAGGGCGAACGGCTCCACTAATCGTCATCTCAGAGGTCGTCCAAGCAAGAGATGAAACAAGATTCTCTGGAGTAAAGTGGACCCAGGTCCCTGCCGGTAAGTTTTGTGCTGTCAAGTTAACTCGAATGCTAGTTGTCGATGTTAGTGTTACCGGAAGGACTTCGGATCCGACGAATGTCGTTCCACTCGACTTGTCCCGCACCGCCACCATGTTGACCTGTGGACTTTCGATTGAAGCAAGACACCGCTACTTGGTGAGGATGATCAAGGCGAAAAAGCGGTGGACGATTGTTCCTTTCCAGAGCCAGCGGTGAACCCGACTCATCCGAGGTACAAAACGCGCGCTCTGAACCTCGCGGAGCTGCCTAGGCAAGAATGGAGCTCGTGAGAGGGTCAGGTTCTTGAAGTCCGTCGCACATGAGGTTCAATCGCGTCTTTACCAGTGGCTCGACTTCCGGGCCGACTCGGCAGCATTTGCGTAGTGTCGAAAAGCCTTCTGGCTTGGGTGGGTAAATGCTGGTTGCTATGATGCCCTGGTTTCGTCCCAAAAGCTTCGAATCCACCGCAAATCAAACCCTTGTAATGAGGGCCAAGGGTCTGGGTCGGTATTAATGATGAGAGAAGTGGCCGCTCAATTCTCGGGCGGGCTTCGAATCTCTTGGCCGTCTGCGAGGTCAGCTGATTTCGAACTCATTTCCTTCCGGATCCTGCATTATCGCCATCTTCCCCCACCACTCGGTCTTCAATTCCTCAGAGAATCTGACCCCTTTCGACCTTAGTTCCTTGTACGTCTTCTCCACTGCGTCCGGATCGCTCGCGACTATGACTATGCCCGTTTTCTCGTCCTTCGCCGTCCTCAGTGGCCCGCACTGGAGCCAGACACCGGTTCTCCCGCCTGGCTTGTCATTCCCCCAAGAATCGCATTCTGAGCATAGATGTATCATGGTTCCTCCCCCTCGCGGTCTCAGAAAGACGGCGTGACCCACGGCGTTGACAACCTCGAACCCGAGGACATCACGATACCATACTATCGCCTTCTCCGCGTCGTTGACCAAGACAGCTACCGAACCTACTCCTATTGCCATGCCCGGAACCGCTCAGCCGCTGGTACACTACCTAATACGCCTTTGCAATTATTTACGATTCGAACAGTAGCCAAGTCTGTGAAAGAAAATTCGCCAAAATAATTAGACGCATCCCTTTCGACTCGAGTGAGTTGTTGTGTCCTCTTGTGACCGAGATGTCGGATAGGCCTCCCTCAGGCGTTCCGACGATCTCAGGCACCCCCAGCACGAGAACGTTGTCGTGTTTAGGGTAGTCGAAGACAGGGGAGCAAGCAGTCTAGTTTAGCTCTACGTGGTTTGGTTCAGCCTTTACCTGTATTACACTTTATGTGCGAAGCTACCGAATTCTATAGTATGATATTCTTCAGGAACTAGGAGAAGGTTCCGATACCGTTCGCTATCTAGTCCGACCGGACCCGCACCCAATTCTTATCTGTTCATTATTTACCAATAAATTAATGTGCGCATCCCATCTTCCACCTGATCTCGATCCAAAATCGTCCTAAGCCGAAACTATGAGTTTGGTCGGGCGGAGAAAAGTCTGCATCCGCTTAAATGCAGCCTGGTCTTGAAGAGTACGGAGGAGTCCTGAAGTGGGGAGAAGTGAAACTAAATGGGGTCAACTGGTCTGGCAGCCCAAAGGGGACTACTTGAGGCGGGCAAATATCATAAAATATCAGAACTGGCTCGCTGAGACTAATCACCGCAACCTCCCAGAGTACATACCTCTGTGGTTATGGTCGATACAAGAGATAGGACCGTTCTGGCAGACGATTGCGGATTATTTTGGTGTTAAATTTTCCGTAAAGCCGAAATGCCCAATAGAAAAAAGAGAGATGCCAGGCGCCCACTGGTTTCCCGGAGGCAAGCTGAATTACGCAGAGCACGTGCTCTCCCAGGCGAAAATGCCCGGAGATGCCGTTGCACTCATCGAAGCAGCTGAAGACAGAGCCCCGGCGAAAATCACGTGGGACCAGCTTCGGAATCGGGTATCATCCATGGCCGCTTTCCTAAGCTCCCGTGGCGTGAAACCAGGGGATAGAGTGGCCGCGTATCTCACGAACACATCCGAAGCTGTTGTAGGCATGCTCGCCACGGCGATGATAGGCGCAGTATGGTCCTCCTGCGCATCCGAATTCGGAAGAGGGAGCACTGTGGACAGGTTCGGTCAGATAACTCCTAAAATCCTTATCGCCCGACGACGCTATAGCTACGCTGGCCACGAGTTCGACCGAAGTGCCGAGCTAACCGGGATAATTGAATCGCTACCCAGCCTTGAGAGCGTAGTGCTAGTGGGTGAGCGCGACCGGGGCGCCGAGAATTTGGCAGGTAGGAGAGTGGTTCTTTTTGAAGACGCACTGCGGTCACGGGGTAAAGAAGAATTTGTGCAGGTGGACTTCTCTCACCCGCTCTGGATTCTCTATTCGTCGGGTACAACCGGCCTCCCCAAGGGAATTGTGCACGGCCACGGCGGAATAGTTCTGGAGCACCTGAAGGCGCTCTGTTTGCATAATGACCTCCATCCTGACGATGTATTCTTCTGGTATACCTCGACGGGTTGGATGATGTGGAATTACCTGGTGGGGGGGCTCTTGGCCGGGTCAACTGTGGTGCTATACGATGGCAGTCCGAGCTATCCAAGGGCCGACTCTCTCTGGGAGCTTTCGGAGAAACTCGGGATAACGTTCTTTGGGACGAGCGCGGCCTATCTGTTGCAGTGCATGAAGTCCAAACTGAAACCGGCGGACCATTACGACCTAAGCAAGTTAAGAGGAGTTGGCTCAACTGGTTCTCCGCTCACTCCCGACGGCTTCGGCTGGGTCTACTCAAGTTTAAAGAAAGATATCTGGCTGGCATCCATAAGTGGAGGCACCGATGTGTGCTCGGGCTTTCTTGTTGGCCTTCCCACGCTTTCCGTCTATGCAGGGGAACTGCAGTGTCGCGCACTGGGCGCGAGGGTCGAAGCGTTCGATGAGGATGGTAGCTCCCTCCTCGAGGAAGTGGGAGAGCTAGTTGTGCTTGAGCCCATGCCCTCGATGCCGCTCTACTTATGGGGGGACACTGACGGGTCGAAATATCGGGAGGCCTACTTCTCCGTATATCCGGGCGTATGGCGCCACGGCGACTGGATAAGGATCACGGAACGCTGGACAGCCGTAATCTACGGCCGGTCGGACTCAACAATCAAGCGTCACGGGTTGAGGCTTGGCACAAGCGAAATTTACCGCGCCGTCGAGTCATTAGAAGAGGTGGCTGACAGCCTTGCGGTGGACCTTGAGAGCCTAGAGGGTGAAGGCTCTCTGCTCCTGTTTGTTGTGCCAAGGTCAGGGTTCAAACTGGACGACAAGCTGTCCAAAAAGATCAGAACTAGAATCAGGACCGAGCTTTCTCCGAGATACGTACCTGACCAGATATTGGAAGTGAGAGCAGTACCGAGGACTCTTAACGGGAAGAAGCTCGAGATTCCCGTTAAGAGGATTCTCACAGGTGTGCCGAGTGCTGCAGCGGTCAATCTTGGTTCCGTAAATGATCCCAAGGCGCTTGACGAATTGATTTCGAAGGCGCGGGAACGCGTCCCAGTGGGTCGACGTGAGCAAGGTTGAGCTAGCGCGGAACTGGGAGTCGAGCTTCATTCATGAGGTAGACGCTCTCAGAGTTTGACCGCCTTCGAGAGCGACCACGCTCTGCTTACGGATGCACGAAGTGAGACAGCGAAGTCTCTATCGCGTATATAAAGTGCCACCACTGGCACCCCTACCGCAAGGCTCGGGTCAGGGAGGCCAATAACGACGTCGCTTTTGTCAGTGATCAGCATGTCCAGCAGAAATCCGCTACTTTCTCTCAGTTCTGCCCTGAAGGCGAGCGCTAGCTCCCTGTCGGAATCATCGAGGTTGGAATTGGGGGGAATCATCACTCTCACCTTTCTTTCTCTATCCTGACTTACAAGAGAAACAATCGGCCGGAGGGAAGCTTTTGCCTCTAGGGCCTTCGAAACCATCAGCCAGATCTCGGTCGCTGGCGGGATAATCGAAAACAGCAGTGATGAAATCGCGGGTAGCCCACGCAGTAAAGTGGGTTCGCGTGTGGCGTGTGATTCTAGGGGTCTGGTGCCCACGTAGGACACAAATCTGGCAAGCGCGTTAACACGCTGTTTTTCTTCTTCACTGAATTGGCTCTTGAACTCTGCTTGGCGAGTGTTCAGTGCTGCCGAGGGCTCCATGGCGAAATAGGTGTCTCCCCGCTGAGTGGCGAAGCCTTTGGAGACTAGCGACTCCGCTATGTCGTAGACTCTCGGCCGGGGCACGCGCGCGGACTTGCTCAGGGCTTCTAGTTTCATGCTGGACTTGAGCAGCGCAAGATACGCTCTTGCCTCGTATGAATTCAGCTTGAAGTAGCGCCGAAGCTCATCCTCGGGGCTGTAATCATGGCTCAACTCAGCTCAGACTCTCTTTATCAGGCGTTATTGCCACGCAAATGTTGGGCCTCATGGCGAGGTGGCAGTCCTATCAGGCGGGCACCTTGGCGTATACCACGTCCTCCTCGACGCTGACATCATAGCGCTTGAGTGGTATGTCCGTGGGCGAACCCGGCAGCGGTTTTCCAGTGAGCACATCGAAGATAGCTTGGTGATACGAGCAATAGAGATATTTTCCATGAACTTGGGCGAAAGCCAACGGTCCTTCTGCGTGCGGGCAAATACCGTCGAAACAGAAGAAGGAGCCGTTATACTCCACAACTACGTATTGCTTGCCCTTGACTCTGAAGGCTTTAAGCTTCAGCTTCGCAATTTCAGAAGTCTTAGCCACGGCGACTGCTGTTAGCTCCACATTCGTTCGTTGAGGTGGAAAGAGAGCAGAACTAAAGGTTTGCGTGCCAGATTGGGCCCCCGCTCGAACGTGGTGCCTGGTTCAGCTCCGTGGCGCAGTGGTGCGAGCTAGGGCATTGTCCGGTAGTGTTTGTAGATTCCCCAGGCATAGCCCGTGTGTACACAATCAGTGCTCTCACAGAGTCCGCAATACATTTCGTCCTTTCTGTAGTCGACGTCAACTATTCTTCCCAGTTTCTTATCCTTTATTCTTATCACATTTTCATAAATGTTGAAGTGCTGCATCCTTCCTGACTCTTTGTCAACTATGTATGTTGAGATGATGCGCGCTACGAACGAAGAGAGGCTGTCCACGCCTTCCCGTTCCAGTATTGCCTTGTTCTGTCTGTAGGTTTTTTCGAGATCGGCGTATACGCTCTCCTTTAGTGTTATACTCTTGAACCCTCTTTTGGGCACGAGTACCGTACATTACCGGAATCTTATATGGTTTGTTGCATATAAAATTGGGGTAAACCTTTGGCTGCAGCTATCCAGACGCTGAAGCGCCTGCGCAGCGGAATTGCCGTGCTGGACGGCTTGATAGCAGACTCTCCGTTCATCGAGTTCTACGGGGAATGGTCTCCAGTAAGCCTGCTCATGCACAGATTCGTAGTTGAGAACGGAGGAGATGTTATACTAACGCAGGAGTTCGGTGGGCTCAACACCTACCTGATTGAAAAGATTTGCAGAAACGTGGGCAAAAGAGCCGAAGCGCGCGTGGTAAGAAGTTTCAGCCTGGATTCTACGCTTGACGCCCTGCGCTTGGCTGCAGAGTCGGAGTCGCAGCTCGCTATAGTCGTCGACCCCTACCTGTATTCGCCAGGGAAGTGGTGGGAGTACGCTTTTCTGACAAAGGTGACTGCCGAGCTCCGCAGGCTCGCGCAGCTAAAGTCGGTCGTGGTGTTCAATAGACTGAGCAAGTTTGGTAAGAAGACTCCTGAGGGAGGTGCATTCCATAGCTCAAGCATTTTCGCGCTTGTCAGGATAACTTCGTTAAAGAGTGTCATACATGCTGCACTGATTAAGCATCCAGCCCAGCCAGTGAGCAGAGTGGACTTTACCTATGCAGAGCTTTATGGTGCCGGGAGAAGATGGGGTGAACAAAGATGCCTCTCGGAGTGGTTTTGAGTCCCAAACCAAGAGATTGCATACTTGAGAAGGCGACAGCGCACAAGATCATCACAGCCAGCATTCCGATGCAATTTTTTATATCCATTAACGACTGGCATGACTAGCGGCTCGGGCAGTAGGTGGGCGGAGGAAATAGTTGATGGGCGGAACCCGCGCTCTTACGTGGACTAGTGGGATAAGGATGTGCTTCGATTTGCCGGCCCTCCCCGAAGGAGAAAGTGAGCTTGGCCCGGGAATTTTTGCGGCCAGCTGGCTATGTGAGTTTATTGGATTAGCTGAAACACCTAGCGGCCAGAATTGGGTAGAACCACGCTTTCTTGGGGGATGGCGCTCAGGGAAGAATCAGAGAGGATGAAGCGAATTGCAGGCAAGATCCCTTCTCAGGCTGCGCGGAAGGATATGGTCGAGCTTTTGGACGCTGCCAGGCAACAGTTAGAAACTGCATGTTTTCTTTATATCGGCGCCCACGGCCCAGAAGAAGACGAACTCACGCCCGGAGAGTGCCTTACATGGGGTGCACTGGTCTACCTCTACCGACGGATTCTCGCTCTAGAGAGCGTCGAACTGCAAGGCAGTGGAGGACAATCTGCCCTCGGGCTGGAGAGTTCTTCAAGGGAGCAAAGGATTTAACAACCGCCGCTCGGAAACCCTCTGACTCAGATGAGAAAAAGAGCAGTAACACTCAGCATTTTCTTGGTTCTATTAATATGTACGTCGCTCGCCGCGGGACTGGGCTTGCAGGGCGTTTCCGCGGCGGCTAACGGGTCGTACGGCAGCCCCTTCCCCTTAAAGGAACACGCATTCATACCCAGACTTCCTGGGCTCACGGGAATATCTCCACCGCTTATAGCGGCACCGGTTGGCCTGGCTTCCTACGGCACCTCTGGCTCCGTGTCCACGAATTCCGTCCTGGGCTCAATGACCATCAATTCGCTTGACCTCGGGCTCGATGTGTTTCCGAACGGTACAATATTCGCGAACGCTTCAGGCGCAATTATTGTTGATGCGGTGCTCTGGATTCCTGGCCACGGCGTCTACTGGGTGCAGAGCGCGCTGTTTCTCTACACTCCAAACGCTTCGCTCGACGAGACGGAATTCCTGAACAATGTCTGGAACTTTACTTCGGCGACCAACGCCCCACTGAAGTCTTCGGACATCTCTGGAAACGGCGTCGCGCAGGAATTCACGCCCAGGGAAGGCTATTACTACTATGTTGATCCCACGGTCTTCAACCTGACGCTCCCCTATACCGTCAATATTACGATGAATCTCGTGCCGGTCAGTGGCGCTGCTGGAGTGCAGTTTGGCTATAGCATAAGAGGTGGAAACGGAAAGGAATACTCAGGAACGTATGACACTGTGACTTTCTTCCCGCATTCGCAGAACGCGAATCCATACATAAGAATAGGCGGGTTTGCCCCGAACGGATTGGAGAGCGACCTTGAGTTTGTTCTAGTTGGTCCGGGCGATGGCTCGTACGTGTTTGTGAACGGAGTGAATGCCGTAGAGAGCCTTTACTATGGAGTAGCGTCAAGCTACGAGCTCGGGTCCGGGAGGGGATACTCACCCGTAAAGGATGGCTACAGCTATGGTACCGACATCGCCGAAGCGTCTGTGCTCGACACCTCTTCGAGATTGCTTGCGCCCAAGGGAGTTCCAGAAGCAGTGATAGAATCTGGAAGTACCAGCCTCTATCAATTATGGCCGACTGAGGTTGCGAGTTCAGTCAGCTATTCCACCAATTATGGCGCTGGTACCGTGGAGCTAAGTGGCTCTCTCAGCTACCCCACGTATAGTTCGGGTGTGCCCGAAGCCCCTGTCGCGGGCATGCCGGTTGAGCTCAGCGTAAACGGCCAGCCAGTTGAAAACACTACGACGGGTTCTGGGGGAACATTCGCGATAAGCTGGCAGCCAAGTTCTACTGGGATTTATTCATTGGACGCACTCTACCCAGGCTCTACTGCTTTCCTCGAGACCTCCCAGCAGTTGAAGTTTGTGGTTTCCAGCCTGAACATAACCGGAACGCCGGGGGCAAACGTTACGCTTGAAGTTAATTCCACCATTTTCAAAGAGCACACGGGAAGCGTATTGTATATCCCCGTACTATCTGGCTCTTCGCTGAACCTGAGCGCTGCTCGAATTGCTTCAGTTGCGCCTGGAACCAGAACCGTGCTCACGGGTTTAGGAGCCGCGGGCTCGCTATCGAACAATAGCGTCATGATTGCAGGACAGCTGCCAGAAAACCTGCTAGTTCGCTATGTCACGCAGTATTACGTAACCGTGGCTGACCATTTCGGCCAGAATATCTCAGCCTGGTATAACTCGGGCTCGACTATATCATTTTCCGCCCCGGCTTCGGTCACGGTTTCAAGCGGATCGATGTGGACCTTCGGGGGCTGGCAGTTAGGTCCGATGACTGGGCCAGACACTCAACCTGGCGCGTTCGGAATTGGTCCGACGCTAGTGAATCATACGAACCTCCAGTATGGCGTGAACTCTCGCCTTAATGCTAGCGCAATCTACACGCACTTTTACCTGGTTCAGGTATCCACCCCTCAGGGCACCACCTCAGAATGGTTAAAGGCGGGTTCCACTCTGAACCTCAGCGCACCCGCTTCAACTGGTGGCTTCCTCTCCAGTTCAAAGTTCAGCGGCTGGACGGGGACGAGCTCGAGCAGTGCGCCGAGCCTTGCGCTCGTCGTGAACTCGCCCATTCAGGAAACCGCGAGTTACACGACCAGCCTAACCGGCTCATACATACTTGCCAGTGCGCTTGCCATAGTCGGACTTTTGATAGGTCTCGCTCTTGGACGCGTCACTTCGCGGAGCAGAGCGGCGAAACAAGGCAACTTAACCACCCAAGCGCCCTCCGGGGCACCCGCGCCGGGCCCTGAGCCGTCTGGTCAGCCCGCCCCCCAGGAAACTCCCGGCCAGAGTGGGACTGGGCCCGCTACCGCTCCAGCCAAATCAGGATGATCTTTGGGTAATTCAATCCCATCAGTGTACGACCGATGCGCTACGCGGCGCAATCTCTAGCCGGGAGCGCTTTCGACCCGGGAATAGATTGCCTTTATGTAAGCGTAGGCGATGTACGCAATCGCGGCATTCATGAATAGCACCATCCCTGCTCCCGCAAGCGCAAAGCCGGCAGGCGCAAATGGGGAGGCGCGCAATCCTTCACTAGCGTAAATATCGGGCCGTATCAGAAAGAGGATGGCAAGAAGTGTGTCTCCCACGAGCCAAGCAATAAGAAGCAGCCCCTTGGTAATTCCCTTCAAACTTCCGAGCGAGCCTCCGACCAAGAGCCCCGAGAGGAGAAGCGAGAACTCCTCCGTTCCCCTGTATAGCGGCTGAGACGCCGCTAGGGCAAACGGTAAGGGAAGGTGCCATAAAAGAATGAGTGCGCAGCCTGGTATCCAGAGTCTGTGCTTTAGTTGCAGCAATCCCGAACCTGCAACCAGGCCAGAGAGAATAAGGGAATAATGCGAAAGCATATAGATCAACGGGCTGCTGCCTTCGAGTCCCTCCGTATACGGATTGAAGACAGCCAGCGCAAAAATAACAGCGGCCGTCAAACGCGTGAATCCGACCCGTTGAACGCCTGAGCCACGATGGCCCATCACGCGCTCGCCGTTCTTAGAGCCCTATTTTCTTCTACTGGTATTCTGTTCAAAGAATCAAGATTCAGTTTTAGGGCGATCGCAACAGATATGGGTAGGGCATAATAAAGCACGTTCAGCACGACTGCTCCCAGAGGAGCGACCGTCACCGCGAAGATGGTGGGCGAAAATGCCGCAAGTAGCTCTGGGATGGATATACAACACGAGGCTCCTCCGACTACGCCTACAACGGGAATCAGCGTAGAACCACCCCACTTCTTTATGACCGAGCTCACTTTTATCAATCGAGAGAAATTGCCCACGACCAGTATAGCGATTACCAACGCAGAAATAATTGCGAATGGTCCCAGGACCACTCCGTAATATGGGGGAGCCAGAATCGTGAGATTAGGGTCGACCGTAACTAGAAGGAGCACATTATACCAGGTATGAGGTTGAATTGCGAAGTTGGATGAGATCAGCACTGCGGCACCAGTGTTGCCCGGAGGAGCCCCAAAGACCGCGACCAGTATCCGCTCAAGTAGGAAGCCGTATATCACCAAGTGTACCGAAATGTAGCCGAAGAAGAACGCAAGCAGTCGCTTGCTCGAGGCCATCGCGCGGAAGGCGAGCGCGGTGGGCTTAGCAAGCGGCAGCCCGAGCAATCCCGCGGTCAAGAACAGCCAGAAGAAGAGCGCGAAGGTATTGGGGACTAGCATGCTCTCTGGGCTGTAGATGCTCAGCCTGCCGGTTGCAAAGTAGAGCGCAGCAAACCATATCAGACTGAAGCCGAGGCTGCTCACAGCGAGCCCCCGATATTCGCCCCTCACACAGTACTACCTGGAATTCCAGATTTAAATCCTTCCTAGACAGGGTGTATCGCCTGCCAGACCCTAAAGCGCTTCTGAGAAAGTGATTTTCGTATGCAGCAATCGCATTCAGACTCTCGCGGCTTCTGTCCAACCCGCTCCGAGAGGATTTGGTTGCTCCCGGCGGGAGAGGGGTAGAGGTAATCACCCCTTATCTCCTGCTGTAGAGGAGCCCGCACCCACGACAAACTGTTGGCCGAGAGGCTGAGAGCGCGGCAGAGTATGCAAGTAAGGCGAGGTGGGGCTAGCCTCTTTCTGCAGTAGCTCAGGTAGATGCCTGAGACCTTCCTGCTCAGCACCCAGTCGAGCAACCCCGGGAGCTCCTTCCTCCTGAAGTTCAATCCCGACCCGACACGATAGCCGAGTAGAACCTGCTCCGGATGCTCTACCTTTTAGCTCAGAATCTTGACCTGACTAGCCAAGTGCGATATTTGGTCGATTCGATTGAAATAACTCTCGCGCAAGCCGCCTTCTTTCTTTGGTCTGCTGTATTCATAAAGCGCCTTGACTCTAGGCCGGGTATCCTCCGACTTCCCATCTGGAACCTGCGGCACCTGGCTATCCCCTGCCTATCCCAGACCTGTACCGTGTTGGGTGCTCACCCCGGGCATATTCCCCGCCTTCTTCGGGCTGTAGCTGCGCTCCAAGCTGTATTGAACTCTAAACAGGCATTAATTTTCGTTCGCGCTTCGTTAGCTGCTGTTACCCTAGCTCGAGAGGTGGAGTCCGTCAGCAGCGAAATATGGATGGGGCCGCTAGCCGGCCCCTTATATGCCTTCAGTCGGTGGCGGTTCAGGAATTAAAAACGAGCTCCTTCCTAGTGACGTCTTGTCGCTCAAACTTTGATTTAACCCAGTGGCGCACGTCCTTGAATTCAATATTCTCAGATC
>JAKAWJ010000053.1 GCA_021817005.1 archaeon
TTCCGATCTAGAAAGAATTCAGCTGCAGAATCGTTAGGAAAGACTGTCCACTTGTAGGCGAGATCCGGCACGACTGGCGCGAAAGTCGAATTGTACCTGATAAGATAGTCGTACACGTCGTTCGTGGCCATGGTAGAGACTACGGTGTATGTCGTAAACGGATTAAAGGTGTCGAACTGGGTGCCTCCATACCCCACGGTAAATGTCGACGTACTCTGCGCCGAGGCAGTAACATGAAGCGCAAAGCTTGCTGCCGATATGGCAAACAAGAAAACAATTGCCATAGCAGCAATGCGCCCTCCGAAAGGCGAAAGCTTGCCTAACAGCATGGGGCGAGTGGGACAATTTTTTATTTAAACCTTTGTCTTCCGTCTGTGCTTGCGCCAGACTTTTCATTTGTCTAAAAAAAATTTCTGGCCATGTTGGCACATTTCCAGTCCCGAAAAGTTCAACTCTATGGAGCCGCCAGTCCGAACGAGTCAGATTGCGTTATGGGTCGGGTACCTTTTGCGTTATGGGTCGGGTAGCTTTCCGCCAGCTTTGGCAAATCTGTGACTCTTGTTCTATTCGAATCGCTGGTCCGAGACCCCCTGGTTAGCTGTCAAAATTCACCGCGGCACAAATTCCAAATCTGTGCAGTCCACTGCAGTTGAAATACGTCAGTGGGGCAAATTCGCTCACAACATGCCAGAATAGTAGCACTCGGCTTAAGTCAAGTCAGGCCAAATTTGACCTGCGCCTCATGCAATTCAGCAAGTAATATCTTATGCCAAGATTCGAAACCGGCTGAACTCTCAGGATACGCCAAATTGTGCTGTATCAGTCGCTCGCTCTTATCGGAAGTATATTTGAGCCCGCGCGCGAGTCCGGATCTTTCGACCACTCTTACCAAGTTAACTGGGTTCAAGAGATCGACGTTACGAAACCTCGGATGCTTGCGATGTGTGATCAACGAGATGTCCTCTTCAGAAAGAAAATACCGCATCCCGTAGCTTATGTCATCATTCGAGAGTGTTTGCAAGTAGGTCCTGAGCACCTCGAAGCTTGCCATTTGGTAGCCATAATGGTGCATGTATTCGACGTTGTACTTCCACAGTCTGTCCTCACTGGTATCGTGCGCCTCCAGAGCATCAGCCACCACCCTTCCCAGAATTACACTTCCGTAGAGCGCGGGGCCAATCCCGCCAGCGTCTATCGGTCGGGGCATCCAAGCGGCGTCTCCTACAACGGCATAGCCATTTGCCACCATGCAGTCGTTCGGCCTTCTTACGGGCACCTGCCAATTGCCCTTCTGATTCCCTGCGTCGTCTGGACTTGTCGAGAGTCGCGGATTCTTTATGGATTTGTTCGAGGCAACATAAGTATCGATCAACTCGTTCAGCACGGATTTCGAGCCGCTCTTTTCGTTACGTCTGTCCAGCGCTCGCTTCTGGACCCCCAAGCCGATGTTCACCTTGTTTTCTCCTTTTGGAAACGTCCAGCAATATCCCCCGGGAGCGAGATACTGGTCGAGATGGATAATCGCATACCTCGGGTCGAAATAGCTCAGGTCATCTTCCCCCCTTTCAAATTCGTAGATGTACCTGCCTGTGCTCTCGAGGTCGTCTCTGTTCAGCTCCCTTTCTATTTTGCTTGGTATCGGAAGATTTGTCCGGAGAAGCGAGGCGCTACCTGTGCTGTCAATCACGAGGCTTGCAGTCTTCTTGAAAACTGATCCTCCGGGCCCCCTTCCCGTCACTCCAGTTATCCACCCGTTCTCAGCCAGAAGCTTCTCAAGGCTCACCCCAAAGGCGAATTCCACACCTCTCTTGCGAGCGTGCTCCACTTGCTTCTGCGGGAAAAGCTTGCGATTTATAACGAACCCACGACCCTCGAACAGCACTTTGGTTTTGTGGTCAGGAGAATACACTAGCACGCCCTCGACTTCGTGCTCAAGCTCAGGCTTCTCAAAAGTAATCCCGGTGTTTTGTGCAAGATAGTCAAGACTGTTCTTGCTTACTGCGTCGCCACATATCCATCCAGAACCAGTCTTACGACCTGCCAGATCGGGTGTATTGCGGTCTACTACTAATATCCTGAATCTTTGGTTCGAAAAGTGGGCGATGCTTGCGGCGGTGGTCAACCCAGCCATACCCCCTCCCGCTACAATGACATCGTAGTCTTTCTCGACCATGCAGCTGTGCGCGTAATCCTCTTTAAAAGGCTTTCATCTCCAATACCGTGTAGCACTAGATATCGTATTATGAGCGGCCACATCGCTGGCATGAACGATGTCTCCAGCCTGTCTAATGGAGGTTCCTAGAGAGGCATTTCCACAAGTCTGGGATTGCGTATCTCCAGTTACGCTTACGCCATAACAGTTGGTTCAAGAGTCCGGACGCGTGCCCAGGCTCGTGTGCGCACGGTCAGTAGTAGGCGACGCAGTCGGAAGAGATAACACAACTTTTTTCGACCTTTGATCAAACCAGTGCCCGGCCACTAGAAGCTGCGTGTGCCTCACTTCCCTTCAAATTCTGGGGTCATGTTAAGGAAGCAAGTTATGAAACCGGTTCTATGGTACAAATTCTCGGTAATTCCCACTTAACTGCATATGAAGTAGTGGTAGAACGCTTAAGTAATGGTGGCTGGATTATCCAGCTTGGTATGCAGAGTTCGCTGGCAGTGTCTCGTAAGGTCGCGGCGATTGCGATACTGTCAGCAGTGGCACTTTCCACCGACTACATCTTGCTTCCCGTAGCAAACGTCAAACTGATGGACTCGATTGTGTTCCTGAGCTCGCTGCTCTATGGACTAGAGGTGGGCGTGCCTGTGGCGGCCATAACTTGGCTGGTATACGGAACGCTCAACCCTCTAGGCGCGGACCCGCCAGGGCTACTAATTCTGCTCATATTGCTCGAATGTCTCTACGCGGTTGCAGGAGCACTTGTATCCAAGCACATCAAGAGTAGCTCAACCAGAACACCGAACCTGACTTTTGGCTTCGCCGGCTTCCTGTGCGCTTTCATCTACGACTTGGTTACAAACAGCTACAGCGGTTTGCTGTTCTACCCAGGGTCCGTAATGTGGCGAATCATAGAAGGAAACATACTCGGAATTCCCTTTTCAATCCTCCATGAGGTCTCGGATTTCGCTCTCTTCGCGTTCGTTCTTCCAGTTGCACTGAGAACTCTACGCATACTTCCCCAAAGGATGGATAAGAAACACGATGTCAAATTCAGAATCGAAAACTAGAGAGAAAAGCACCGGATTGAAGGATGCTGTGATGGTCCTAGTAGTCATCGCAATTATACTTTCGGCTACTACAACATATTACTACTATGAATACTCGAGCCTAAGAGCCTCACTAAAAGGAACTAGTGTAAGGGTGAGCTTGGGCATGGAAATCGGGGCGGGTCCTATTGCATGGAGCAACATGACGATACCCGGAGGCTCTTCGCTGCTACAGGCGATGCAGGACGCCCAGTGGAAGGTAAACTTCACCAATTACGGGCCGGAAGGCGACTTCATTACATCAATCAACGGTTGGCGTGCTACGACCGCAAACGATACTGGCTGGCTCTACTGGCAGTTCATAGGAGGAACGTCCGACTGCTGGACCATGGGACAGGTGGCCGCTAATGCCTTTCTGTTACTGAATGGTTCAGTTGTGACGTGGTCGTTCTCAAAATACAACGCTACAACTGGCGCAGCCCCTCCTCCGCCATGCTGATCACCCATGTCTCGAATTAATTGTCGTTTAGGTCCGGTGAAACGATTTAACGCGCTAAGAGTCATCACAAAAATATTACATATTCATGTTAATTCATTGGGTATAACTTTATAAGAATTGAGCTCTCGCTGTCATCATGTCCCCCGGTCCCCAAAACGAGCCAGCTGGGATTCCCAGGCCGGCCAGCGGAGCGGAACAGTCCGACAAACGGCCTGCGCTCAAGGAGAGCGCAGAAACTTCACAGGTGTTCGTGCGTGAATCGACGGGCCTAGTCAAATCCGCATCGTTTCTCGATGCCACAGCACTAAACCTAGGCAACATGTCAGTAGGCGCCGCACTGGCAAACATCGGATTCACGACCATACTTTTGCAGAGCATGGTTGGCGTGAACCTTGTAATTGGCTCACTCATTGGTTTCGCAATCACAATTCCAGAAATTGTAGTGTATTCCTACATGAATCAGAGGGTACCTCGCACGGGCGGAGACTACATCTGGGTTTCGCGGGTCTTCGGAGGGCTATTTGGAAGCTCTATCTCGTTCATGGGTTATACGCTAGAGACTCTCGCCTATCTTGCACTGATTACCCTTTCCGCAGTAACGGCGATAGGAGCGGTAGGTTTCTCGCTTGGTTACAGTGGTCTACTTTCTCTTTCTATTCCGGGTGCAGCGCCCTTGGCCCAGTTTGGCGTTGGAGTCTTGGTGTTTGGCTCTATCATAGCTGTGAACATCTTTAGGCCGAGGGCAGGTTTCAAACTGGTGACAGCCCTTATCGGGATTGGGGTCGCGGCGACGCTCATTGCGATTGCTACGCTTCTGCTTGCAGGCAGGACAGGCGTCGAGAACTATATGAGCACCCTGGTCTCTGCCGGCTATTCTAGCTCTTACGCTTCGCTCGCAGGTTCATATCATGGTCCAGAGTTTTCCTGGGCTGCCACGATTGCTATACTACCTTTCTTTGCAATATTCACATATCCCTGGCTGAATGCCTCTCCGGCTGTAGCTGGCGAACTTCGCGGAAATCGTTCCTTCAAGTGGGCAGTCCCGCTAGCAAGCCTCATCGTCGTCAGCCTAGTGACTCTATCCTTCGGTGTCATGTATTACGTGGGCGGTTTTGGCTTCACCAATGCTGCACTCGCAAACTCGCAGCTAGTCGTAAACTATGGATTCAATTTCTGGACCCTAGCAATGGGCGTCTCATCATCACCGATACTCTCGTTCATCATTGGCCTAGGCTGGATAGTGTTTGAACTCGGAATTCTCGCGTATGGCGTAATCGTCTTTTCAAGGTATCTCTTCGCCCAAGCGTTTGATAGATTCCTCCCAACAAAGCTAGCATATGTCAGTCCCCGCTTTGGCTCACCGGTAGTTGCTCACGTTATCGACTTCGTGATTACGATTGGTCTTGTGGGAGGTGCAGCCTTCCTATATGGCTCGATATCCCAGCTTTACGGCGCGGTAGCAGCCTCTATGATCTACTTTATCGTTATCGGGATTGCTGCTGCGGTCTATGCTATAAGGAGAGAGAGTGGTGGGTCGCGCCGGGTGCTCGCAGTCGCCGGCGTTGCGATGGCAGCCGCATTTGCTTTCCTGACATACCAGTTCTTTTCCGCTTACCAAGTCTGGGGAGGCAATCTCCTTAGTTACGGTTACGTCGCAGCTTCCTTCGTGGCCGGACTAGTGATATACAGCGCTTCGAAGGCATATCACAAAAAGAGGGGCGTGGATATTGAGCTTGCATACAAGGAGATACCGCCGGAATAGCGGTATCCTTCCATTTTCTTTGATTTAATTTGATTTGGGCGGCGCCTAGTTACGAACTCGGACAAATTTCTCGTGGTTGCCGATATTCATGGCTCAGAGACGATCATGAATAAATTGCTGAATTCACCAAAGTTCTATCGAGTTAAGCACGTTGTTGTGGCTGGCGACCTAACCGGGAAGGTGCTAACTCCGATTGTCGAAGCGCCAAATGGTAGATACCGTGTTGAGCTTTTCGGAGAGAGAAAAGAAGTAGACTCGTCCAAGCTTGAGCAGATAAAGAAAGAGCTTCGGAGCGCCGGCTACTACTACAAAGTGGTGAGCCAAAATGAGTTTGAGGAAATGCGAGCTCAGCCCTCCAAAATAAAACAATCATTCATCGAGGCCATGCAAGAGTCGCTTGACCAGTTCTTCGCAAAAGCCGAAACTCGCCTCAGAGCTGAGGGAGCGAAGGCTTACCTGATACCCGGCAACGACGACTACGACGAGGTCGCTGAATACGTCCGGCGGAATGCTCCTTCATCGCTCGTGCCCTTCGACCGCGATGCTGTAGAGCTGGGAAACCTTCACCTAGCCGGATACGGCTATTCAAACATAACCCCGTGGAGGAGCCCGAGAGAAAAGAGCGAGCCCGAAATACAATCAGACCTGAACCAGCTCTCAAAGAGGGTAGAACCGTCGAGCACGATTCTGGTGAGTCACGTGCCCCCCCATGGAACCAAAATCGACAAAGCCCACAAACTTACACCCGAT
>JAKAWJ010000023.1 GCA_021817005.1 archaeon
CCGATCTATTGATTGATTAATTAATTTCAGATCAAGGCGATCGCAAGCAACAGTCCGAAACCTCTCGTGGCGATTGAGGTCACTCTCAGACCCCTGCGCAAATTGTTTTGCTCGGGTTTATCGCCTCTCAGCTCCCATATGGAGAAAATAAAGAGAGGAATGAACAAGAGACAGAGAAGTTCGGCTTGGGGCAGTATTCCCACTATGACAGTGGCTATCAGGATAGCATAACAACTCAATGGAACCAGAAATAGCAAACGGGCTGCTCGCCGAGGGCCAAGGCTCACTACTATGGTTCGTTTTCCAGTAGGCAGGTCAGCCTGATAGTCCGGAAAAGCGGCGTAGTAGACTGTATAAATACTAAGCAGTCCTAGCACGGCGCCAGCGTAGAAAGTTATCCAGTTCAAACTCAGAGTCTGGACATACACAGTACCCAACACGGTTGCGACTCTTTCTACCGCTAGCGTGGCTTCACCGAATCCTAGACGCTGCAGGACAGAGGTGTATAGAAAAATCGAAACGGCACCAAAGGCCATGAGCACCAAGACCAAGGCGCCCCTTTCTAACGCGAGGTACAACCCAAATCCTACCGCCAGCCCCATTGTAACCACAGCACCCCTCAAGACGTTCGCTGGAGATGCGCCCCCCTCAGTTATCAGACCAGAGCCTCCGCTCAGGCCCCGTCCGCGCGCCAGCTGGTCCGTGCCATGTTTATAGTCGAAATACTCGTTGAACAAGTCTGCGCTGATGTGAGCCAATGCAACCCCTAGCAGAGTGAGCCCGAAAAGTTCCCAGTCAACCGCGGCCCGTATCCTCCAGGTTATATCGAGTCCCGCTAAAACTGGTATCAGAGAGGCCGGCAAATAGGCCACCCTGACTGCTCGTGGCCAAACCTTTCTGTTCAATTGAAATTCTTTACCACTGAGTCGTGGTACGCAAGATTTAAGCATGAGCCGGTCCAGAGTGAACTATGAGATATTCCAAGGGGGAGGCGAAATCATGGGCTAGAGAAAAGCTCACGGGCCAGTGGACCACGATGGTCACTCCCTTTACCCCAAATGATGAAATGGATGAAAACGGCCTTGCCAAGAACATAGAGCACGTGATTTCGCTCGGCACCAAGGGGCTGGGTTTTTCCTGGAACATGGGTGAGTTCTGGAGCCTCACCCCGGCCGAGAGAATTTCCCTGCTTGAGATTGTTCCACGAATGATAGGAAAGCGCGCACTCAAAGCGTTTCAGGTGACGGATACCTGCCTGAAGGATGTGATCTATTACTGCTCCAAGCTTGAGGACAATGACTACGATCTTGCTATTCTGGCCCCTCCTTACATGATGTGCAGAACTGAGGAGCAAGTGATTGACTGGACGAGCCGCGTTGCGGCAAGTACTAATATAGGGATTGCATTCTACAATTCACCGCAGTTTGGCATAACGCTTTCTGCAAGGTCACTCTCCAAGTTAGCGGACATACCGAATGTTGTTGCCATAAAAGAGGCCAGTTTTAACATGCAGCTATCAATTGATACACATCTCGAAGTTGGAAAGAAGGTCGTTGTTAGCACGCCTGACGAGGAGATCTTCTTCTACGAGCCACATTACGGTTTTCATCAACAGGTAATGTTTGCGAACACGAGCGATTGGAGGTTCGACAACAAGGCGCGGCACGACTATGTATCTTACATTGAGCTGGCCACTCGCGGCGAGCTCGAAAAGGCCGCCGAACTTTACAAAAAAATCTGGCCACTCAAACAGGTCTCGCGACGCTGGTGGGCCCGAGTGGCAGGACGGACGGGTGGTGCACTCCCAGTTCAAATGGTCAAGTACTGGGGAGAGCTCATGGGGATGTCTGGGGGGCATGTCAGACAGCCGCTTCTTCCTCTAACTTTAGAGGAAAAGGCAGGTTTACGTCAGGACCTCGGAAAAATCGGGCTGATTCAGCAAGAAGAGCTACCTGCACGCTAGGGCTGGATTTAATGAGTCCAAGCTACATAATTGCCACAAAGCCGAAAACCGAGTTCGCACGCTAGTCCGAGGCTAAGGAGAGAAAAGGCTGATATATCAAGAGGGAGGCTCTCGCAGACAATGGCGAAATTCGACGGGGTCAAAGGCTACCTGCTTCTTGAAGTGGAAAAGAAGCCCGATGAAGTAACTCTCGTCTTCCGCGATAATCGCTACTTATTCGTTACTTCGCAGGGAGGGCAGATAGATGTTAGCGACGATGGAGTTGCAGGACTGGAGTTGGAGTCCGTGGCTGAAGATGGGCGTCGACTCGAATGCTTGTTCAAGGGAGGAAGAAGATTTGTCGTTGTGTCTAACGGGGGCACACTCAACACCGACAGCATACCTGAGTAACAGTCGTAACCGGAAGATGCGGACCTGTCAGCGACTTTGCCGTTCGCTTCCAGCGGCATTTGAGGCCGTTTTGAGTTTCGTACTGGGAGCAAGCGACGGAAGTTTAAGTGAGAGTTCCCGGGAAAGAGTGTCTATGTTGAAATTCTTGACATTGAATTCGACATTCCGGTTCCAATAGACCGGAATCGCTGCAACGTCAAGCATGTTTGGTTGCCTCGTCGCCCCAACATACCATCGCCAGTTATAGAAGAGTCTTGACGAATGGGCACTGCTTCCCTCGCGCAGCTTCAGATTCTCATCGAAGAGAAACCCACAGGGCAAGACCGATCCGAATTCCTGAGCGTAGACATTGAGCACGGCCAAGTGGCCAAGCACGTGCATGGTGTCCCAAGTAAAGCCGCGTTCCACTTCAAAAATTGCCCTGAGACCGTCATGCCCGAACCACGCGACGTCCACCACGAATTTTTTTGATCTCACTACAAGCGTCTTCTCTCCCTGCGATTTGAAACCAAATCTCTGACCTGCTTCGACGAGCAGGCGCTTGGCCTTCCTGTGAAACCCGCTTTCTCGCCGCCCCACTGAATGTCGGTAGGTAAATCGCCCCCCGTCATATCTTTATTTCGTAACCAAGGTTCAGGTAGTGGAGTAGAAGTGTTCAGGCTACAGCCCAACAATTAATCGTATAATCCTGAGACATGTAGAGATTACGAAGCCACGTCCAGCGTTTTTAGCAGAATTATTTCTCCGTAAACCACCATCATTTTGGCTAGCATAACTTTCGACTGGAGCCTCCCATGCTTTCTCGCAAATTCGTCTCTCGAAAGCGGCCTGAACCCGCGTGATTTAAAAAGCGAGAGCGATTCCGCGTTATCTTCTTCAACGCTTGCGTAAATGGAGTTTGCTTGATTTGCTGAGAAGTAATTGATGGCATCGTCGAGCAGTGCGCTGCCAATGCCCTTTCTGCGATAGCTCGGGGAGACTGCAATATAGTAAACATAGCCCGCGGAAGGTGCGATTTTACGGAGCATCGCAAGACCCACCACCTCATCCTCGATATATGCACCCCTTACGAGCTCAATGCCTCCCAGCGTTCTTTTTGCGTGCCAGAGGTATATTCCGGCAAAGCTTTCCCGTAGAACTTGGTCAAACTGAAATCTCTCATTCTTTGGCACGTCAAGAATTTTGAAGGTTGTGCTGCTCATAACCCGAATAGCTCCCGTGCATTGTACGTTAGGATGCGCTCAAGGTCGGTGCCGTCAACATCGAGCGTTGATAACAATCTCAGCGCATCAGCCTGTGACTCCACTGGATAGTCTGAACCAAAGAGGAATTTGCTCGCGTCTCCCACAAAATAGACTGCTTCATTCAGCCTTTTTCGAAGTAATTCCATGTACCTTTCGCGATACTTGCCGCCTCCGGTGAATAGCCCAGAAAGATCCGCGTAAACCCTAGGGTGCTTATAGAGCAGTTCGGCAGCTGTTTCAATCCAAGGGTTCCCCATATGACAGAGCACGATCTTTAGAAGGGGCCTCCTTGAGGCTACTTCATCGAGGACGAGCGGATGCGAGAGCCTGAGAGAGCCACTCTGAATAGCGGTGTCTCCTGTGTGAAACATGACTGGCAAGCCATTCGCTTCGGCGAAATCGTACAAATCGGATAGAACAGGGTCTGTTGCACTCATCTCCGAGTAGCCAAGAAGAATTTTGAACCCCTTTACGACGCCTCTTTTTCTGGCTGCCATACTCAGTACCTCAGTTACGGAGCCGCCAGAAGAGTCAACGGTCAGAACAGGAGAGAGCCTGGAGCCTCCTCGCTTACAAAGCTCCAGTATGTGTGTGTTCGGAACTGGCTTCCCGCTCTCAAGCACTGGACTGAGTAATAATGAGTGAGATATGCCGTTGTCATCCATGGATGTAAGAAGCTCCTCAAGATCATATGAGAGGCCATTCTTGGCTGCATACCGTCGCAGAAGGTCATCCTTGTACTCCGAACAGTGAACGTGGACGTCTATAGCCTCGGTCAAAAAACTTCCCCGGCGCTTGGGCTTCTCTCTAGAGTTTTTAAAGCCACACCAGCGTTCGAGTATACTCTGTTCCAAATAAATGAGCGCTTCACACCTTACATGTGCACAACCGGCTTTGGTTCCGAAAACTCTGTTGGCTCGAATCAACGTCTTCTCTCGTAAGACGATACCCCCTTACGGAAAACCCATCCGCAAGGTGACACAGGCTTCGCAGTCAGGCAAAATGACGCACGGCTGGCTGCGCCGCTCGATTTAGGTCCGGAGAAATTGGCTTCTGACTGCGAGGTCCCTTCTTGTGCACCGGGACATATGTAATTGGGAGTGATACTAGGTGTAAGTTTATTCCTGCACTTGGCAAGGGGTCCGAGAGTGAGCTTCCGGACGGAGTGGAATTGACATTGCGAAAGTATATTTTGCAGCTCTGCTCTCCCAATGAGTGGTTGGGGCTCGGTCACGCTACAACATCGGGGCTCGGTCATGGGCAGCCAATGCCTGACTTACCTTATTCCTGTTACAGGTTCTCATGGGGAGCAATGCCCGAGGCTGATGCAACTCGCTAAGGACTCAAGCAGATATGATAACAAAAGTTTCAAGAGACTCCCTGCTTCGCATTGAGCTCGTACTTTTCGATGTAGATGACACTCTGGTTAACGTGGCGAGCGGCCTTGAATATGGCGTTAGGAGAACGCTTGCACAAATGGGGATAGACTACAGTAGCGAGCTGGAGACGCGTCTCTTGGACGCAGTCACAAAGAGAATAGGAATTGAGAAGAGGTTATATGAAATCAGGGTACTGCTCGGCCTAAGAGAGGTTTTCGGCCGAAACCCTTTTCGGACGCTCGAGTTCGCAGCCAGGACGTTGGTGTGGCTGAATGAGGTCAGATCGTTCCTTTGCCAACCGGTTCCAGGCGCATCTGAGACTCTTGCTTTCTTGAGAGAAAATGGCTACAAGGTGGGGGTGGTATCCGATATGCCAGCCTCAAAATTTCGACTCATGTCCTCAAGAATACAGCTGCTACGGGACTTGGACGTGTACGTGACACGCTCGGACGTTTCTGCTACCAAACCGTCACCCCAGGGTATCTTGCTAGCCCTAAACAGACTTGGAGTGCGACCAGAACGAGCCGCATACGTAGGCAATTTTCCGTCAGACGTTATAGCCGGCAAAAATGCCGGAACTCATACGATTTTCATCCCGGGTAGGCTGGCCAGCTACTTTGAGCTAAAGGGGATTCATCCCCCTGCAGATTTCACGCTGGGTTCATTATGGGAGTTGTCCGGTCTGTTAAAGAAACCTAAAGAAATCAATTAGCCGAATTGAGATTTTTTCCTTCTTACTTTACCATGGGTCCTTCGGATACCCGTCGATTCCCTCCTGAATTGTGGAACCATTCTGCGCCGGGAGAGAATGAACTTTCGGTTTGCGATGCCGCTATGCCCGCCATGAGCCACCAATTGACGAAGTTACATAATACCGATGCCAAGACACGTATGTCTTCCTGCCCGATTGCTTGTGACAAAGCAGATGCCCAGTGAAGTGCGGCAATGTTTCAACATTTTTGTGTTTCGAACAAGTCTCTGCACAACTTGCAAAGACAGATATGTGGCACTTTCAGGATTTCTAGCTCCAAGCTAAGTGCTATTGAAGATTTCGACCAGGTCTGTCAGTCTGATCTGGAAGCCAAATCTCTTTTCCATGGCCTTTACTTTTATGAAGGAAGGGATGAGGCCGGGCACTGCCTTCGCCGCCGCCCAATTTCCCTTCCACTTTGCAATAATTGCTCGAAATATAGGCTCGAAATAGAAGAACTTCTTTCTGAGCCCCCTCCTGTAGCTTTCAACGTCCACTTTGCAGCCGCTAAAAGAATCCATGAGAACGTCGACAGACTGCAAAGATGGAATGATCCCTTCTCCAAGGAGCGGGAATACGCACCCGATCGACTCCCCTACCCCCACTACCTGGTGGTTATTGCCTTCCAGAGCGATAGGCTCACACATTGAGGGAGGTAACATCCTTACGGGTCTGGCTATGGTCTTCTTTGGGACACCCCCGTATTTCCTCATGAAAAGCTCCACATACTGCTTTTGCCTGTGAAATCTGTCTCCTCCCCCTACGTGCGCCTCCCCTTCTCTGAGCGGAAAGAACCACCCGTAGCCACCGAGGCCGTGATACGGAAACACCGTAAAATCTCTGAATGGAGGGCTCCCACCATACTCCACCCTATACTCAAGGTTCGGAAATATCATATCGTTCTTGAGCTTAGGAAGCACATTCCGATACACACCAGTTGCGTCGAACACGACATCAAACCCGCTCAGATCTTTCAGCGTCACGCTTGCTCCCCTGTGCACCGCCACCCCGTTCTTCCTCGCTACTTGCTCGAGGTCTTCCTCGAAACCATTTTTATCAAAAGTGGTCAATCCCACGAGCGGAATGTCTATCTCGTGGGCGTCTTCGAAAATTACTTTCAGATTCTTTCCCTCAAAGAAGATATACTTGGAGTAATCAAGTCCGACCTGAGAAGCAAGTTTCGAGAGTTCATACTTCGAGCCACCCCACGCGCACCTGGAATCCGGGCGGGATAAGCCATCAAACGCGTGTATTTCCCATGAATTTTTGGCCGAAAGTCGTGCCGCCAGGTAGCTCCCTGCCACTCCCATTCCCACAATCGCGACTTTCAAGGTTCTAACTCGCTACTACGCGTATGGTTGCTTAAAGACATTTGGCGGGGAGCACATCCCCAGTGGATCAATCTCAAAACCCGAGATGTGTGTGCCTCTAGGGGAGTGATTGTGGGTCATCTTTTCTGAACCCAGAGTCGAAAGGGACTACCGAATTCTTATTACTCTCGGCTGGGTGCGAAGTTCGTGGCGGAATCAGACTTCCCCAGTGTTTCAGACCGAATCAGGCGCATGCCCATGTCTGTGATAAGGGCGTTCTCTGACTCTCACTTGAGCGGAGATGTAATCAGGCTCACCGCAGGCGACCCCGACTTTAACACGCCGGAGTATATTGTAGAAGCTGCAAAGAAAGCGATGGTGTCAGGAGAGACTCATTATACTTCCGCCTTAGGTAAGTTAGAGCTTCGGGAAGCAATTGCCACCAAATTAAAGCGAGATAACGGCTTTGAAGCTGACCCCAAATCCGAAATTGCTGTGACCAACGGCGCCACAGGGGCGCTGTCTTTATCTCTGCTTGCAATACTGAATGAGGGGGACCAAGTGCTTGTCCCCGACCCGGGCTGGCCAAACTATGAACCAATGATCTTCGCGGCAGGGGGCACACCCATACGCTACCCTTTACGAAAGTCGGACGAGTTCCTACCGAGACCGGAGGAAGTGGAATCCCTCGCAGGCGATAAATGTAAGGCGATAATCGTCAATTCTCCTTCGAACCCTGCGGGAAGCGTCTTTTCACGTGAACTTCTGGAACAATTCATTGAGATCGCCCGAAAGAAGAGACTCTTTCTGCTTTCAGACGAAGTTTACGAAAAGATAATTTATGATAACATGAGACATGTGAGTATTGCATCACTAGAAGGAGCTGACGAGGTTACACTCACCATAAACAGCTTCTCAAAGACTTACGCAATGACAGGTTGGAGAATAGGGTATGTGGCAGGACCAAAGAGCGTAGTGGGGGCAGTGGGGGCGCTTCAGTCTGCAATCAACACCTGCCCGAGCTCCATTTCTCAGGCCGCGTCACTCGCTGCCCTGCTGGGGCCACAGTCAATCGTTGACGATATGGTTGCAGATTATGCCCGAAGAAGAGCCAAATTCATAGGAGACCTTAGGGAAATCACCGGGCTCTGGGCGCCCTGGCCGCGCGGGGCATTCTATGCACTCGTGGATTTTTCGAGCATTAGTCCGTCTTCAAGTGAAATGGCCCGCCGGCTGATTACGGAAGCTCGAGTAGCAGCAGTTCCCGGGGCGGTGTTCGGAGAGCAAGCAGAAGGACATGTAAGGTTCTCATTCGCTTCCTCTATGAGAGAACTAGAACTGGCTGCGAAAGCAATCGCCGACATGCTGAAGAAATGCAAGCAGTAGCACGAAACACTTCTCGGCTATCTTTTGGGCTCTCGCGCTCAGCACGAAATACGATACACCATTCTGGTACTCTACGGGCGCCACCTGTCGAGGAAGAGAGCCGGAAGCTAATCTCAGAAGAACTCGAGCCCAACGCCGACGCTGAATGCAGTGGAGAAGCGGTGTACCATTTCTGTGAACAGTTGTTCAAGGGCATGGGATAATGTGGTACCTGTGCATCATGTTACCGAGAAAATATGCGGTCGATTGGTTTTAGAAGCAGGGCGGGTGTCACCTTTTTCATCCTGATTTTGTCTGCCCTGATCGTTACAGAGGCGGTTTTTGCGAATGATTCTGGGGCGACAATTCAAAACTCGTACGTAAGCGTGCTAGGGAGCACTACCAGCTATTACAGCATTGACGTATACTCCATGAACGGTTCCTTGGTGGCCTACGAGTATTCCGATGTGAGTGTCATGTCATTCAATTTACCTCAAGGCGAGTACATTATCGTTGCCCAGACACCTGAGCCAGGCTCACCGGTATATGGCAACGAATACAAAGCGGGGGTAGTCTCGGTTCCATATTGGTACTCATCGAACTATGCATACCAGGTCGCCCGTGCACCGTTTAACATTCAGCTGACTCCGGTTAATATCAGCTCCTTTGGTTGCACAACTGTACTAGTAAACTCCAGATTTGAAAACGGAAGTGCAGTCACGCCATCGTGGGTCTATGGTTACCCCCTTGCTTACCCAGCAATCTACCCCTACAGCCAGTGCTCTGGCGGTTATTCGATAGCACAGTCAAGCCAGAACACTATCAATATACCTTCTGTGCCATCGGTAATCACCGCCTACTACGACTACCCAGTGACTCTAGAAGGCGGTTCGGTCAATGAGACAGTTGACGCAGGGGGCTTGCGCGCGAACGTTACAGTCAACTTCTGGCCAACATATATCTTCCTTCTCGGGAGCGCAGTCGCTGTACCTCCCATTCCTTCGTCTCTCTCTATAAGCCTGAACCAAACCTATACTTATGGATACTACTTCGCCACCCCTGCAGCCGAAACCGGATTTGCCACAAGCACTAGCCAACCGCCATACGGCGCCCCTGGCGTATTTCCGACCAGCCCAGGCATTTCCGGCAGTCAGACAGCTCCAGGTAGTGGTGGCGCCCAACCGGTGATAGTGCAGTATATCCAACCCTCAAAATCCATCGCAACCACTTCCGGCAGTCCTGAGCTCACACTTGTAGCCACAAGCCTTGTTGGGGCCGCCGCTGTAGCCTCGGTGGGTTATCTTATATCCAGACGGAAAACCATTTGACGGCATGCAAATGCTGAAGCTGAACTCAATGATTACACTTGCCAGGTGCAGTTGCGCTCTTCCAGCTGGCGAAGACGACTCATCGCCCAAGATGGAATTCACGTAATGCGGAGCCCGTCTGCCTCCACCGCAACGACTCCCGCAGCCAACCCTGCTTCTGAGGGAACAGCCATAACCCCAAGTTCTACTTGAAAACTTTGAGTCAAACCAAATTTGAACTCATCATTATATCACAGGCTACGCCTCTGTGACCATTACCCATGGAGCGAGCCAGCAAAGAGGAAGTTCTGACCGGCAGAACACTGCAAGTCTATGTTTTTATGACAAAACGAGGCGCACCTGTAGGGGTAAGAGAGCTTCAGCGCGCTATGGGATTTGCTAGTCCAAGCGGCGCGAGCCATCACCTCGAGAAGCTGGAGCGTGCAGGCCTTGCGGAAAGAACACAAGAGGGACAATACCAAGTAAAACGCCAGGTTGATGCGCGTGTGTTCGCCAACTATCTACGACTAAGGACCCTAATTCTGCCGAGACAGCTTTTCTATCTCATCTTCTTCTCAGTATGGCTGGTCGAATATCTGGAATTCAGCGGGTTAAGGCCAAATCTTACTGCGCTGCTTGCTCTCGCAGCTGCCTCCGCATGCTTCGGCTTTGAAGCCCTGAGGTCCTGGCGCAGGGGACCTGCGTGAGCAGCCGCACAGAATCCAATGCTGGCTACATCTCAATTAATCAGATATCTTGAAGAAACCGTGAATGTGTTTACTCGCCCACCAGTCTTTTAGCATCGTTCTGAAACTTCCAACTTCAGTTTGCCAGAAAGAAGGTCAATTCTCTCCCGCGTCCTGCCGACCCAAGGGAACATCAGGATTCTTGTAGCCTACAATGCCATTCAGGGCGGCTATCTCGGTTACATTACTACGTTCTGGCAACCCTTTATACTTACGCTCGGCATCCCTGTTGCGACTATCGGCCTGCTCGAAACGCTGTCGGGACGTGCAGGAATTCTGGCGAGCCTGATGCAGTCCTTTGGCGGCAGGCTTTCAGACCGTGTAGGTCGTAGGGGCGTGGCACTTGCCGGTAGCCTATTTCTTATCTGCTGCTGGAGTGTCTCAACTCTTTCGTTTATCCTTCATACAACCATCCTGATCTATCTTGCATACCCACTCTGGAGCCTGAGCATAATGGCACTCCCGGTGCTCGATGCCGCAATAGCAGACACCGTTGACTCACACGAAAGATCCAAGACCTACGGAGTTTTCATGCTGGCAAATGTAATACCTGCTGCAGTTGCGGGAGCGGTGGCAGGGGTAGTATACCCCGCCACTGGCGCGGCGGCGCTTCTCCTCTTTGCGGCCGCTTTAGAGTCCATCGGCTTTCTTATACTTAGGAAAAACTTGAGAAAAATCCCACTAGCGAAAGTCGAGCAGGAGGCTGAGGAGGAGGCTTCCAATCTAGCTCAGGTTGTCAAAGATGCTGGGAAATACTGGCGACTGTTTGCTGTGTTCGCAGCAGACTCGCTGTCTTGGTCCATTGCCTCATCCATCGCACCCGCACTCCTCAAGGCTGTGCAGGGCTATACCAGTGTTGATTTCGGGATTATAGCCGCGGCATTCCAGCTAGGCGTGGCATTCGGAACCCTGCCAGGAGGACTATTTGCCAACAAAATCGGCTCAAGAAATCTTTTCGTAACTTCGGAACTCCTAGGAGCAATCACTTGGCTTGCATGGGGCCTTCATCCCGCGCCGGAGTTCGCTGGGATTTACGCCTTCATCTGGGGAACGGCGGTTTCAACATGGGTGCCGGTTCAGTTTCAGGTGCTGACAGCCGTTTTTCCTTCGGACAGGAGAGGCGGCCTGCTGGGAGCGGTTGCTGCATTCAGGGGTATCCTGTCAACGGCAGGGCCTGTTTTCGCGGCGCTGCTTTATCTCCGGCTGGGTTATACCGCACCCTTTCTTATCGGCTCTGGAGCCATTCTGTGCACCGTACTTCTTATTGTCAAATTCATCCCTCCCCAAGTGGGCGCGGTCAGCCGGTCATAGTTCACCCAGCACATATATAAAGAAACTCTTATATATCAAAGAAATCTTATGCACTCACGTATGCAACCGTGGTCACAATCGAATCGGTTGACGAGCTTGAGAGGATGCTGAAGGTGCTCTCAAACCCAATCAGATTGAAAATAATCGCTTCACTACAGGGCCAGCCAAATCACGCTTACGCACTTGCTAAACAGTTGGGCCTTTCGTATCCACTGGCCCACCTCTACTTGGAATCGCTCGAACGTGCGGGACTAATCGAAGGTAGCAGAGTATTAAGCATCGAAGACGAGCGCGAACGGATACTCTACAGATTGAAGGACTTCAGAGTCGAGCTAACACCTGAGTTCATAAGCAAGCTTGTAAATAGCGGAGGTCACAACTGACGTGGGAAGACTAAGAAACAAAATTGTGATGCTCTCTCCATCGCTTGGAATGGGAGTCATAGTGCCTGTCGCGGTAATTTATGGTATGGTAGAGGGCCTTTCTGCGGTTGTCGGGCTCATCGCGATATTCTTTTCGCTTGTTGCCGCGGCAATAGTGGGAGTGGTTGCGTTGACCACAAGCTTGGGAGTCTTCCTTGATGACGATGCATGGAGCGGTGCCGAAGAGCGTGAGAAGCTCAGGCTGTATAGGTCGTCAACAGAGAACCTGGCGAGGCAGATGGATGAGCTGAACTCGACCTTGGAACAGATCAGGGATGCGCTGAGACCCGAGGGAGCTAACCAGAAATGACCTCAACTACCGACTACGAACATATGGACGACCTAGAGCTCTTAGATGCGCTGACAGAAAGGGTGCGACGCGCGAGGTCCACTCTTATTGAAATAAGGGACCTACTGCTGAAGGCAGCAGGAGACGATTAGGCACATGCGTCTGAACCAGCTACGTTCACTACGCAATTTCTCAATCAACACAGGCGTAGAATAATAATGCACCAAAACACTTCTGACGCCATCAATGCGGTTAGCCTAGTTCACAGCTACGACGGCAAAAAGAACGCAGTAGACGGAATGACCTTCAATGTCAGGCGCGGCGAAGTGTTTGGGGTTCTTGGTCGGAACGGAGCCGGAAAATCTACACTGATAAAAGTGCTCACAACGCTTATCCGCCCGACCGCGGGGAAGCTCACTATACTCGGAATGGATCCCTCGCATAAGAGCGAGGAAATCCGGGCACGCATCGGCGTCGTGCAACAGGATGAGTCATTCGACTTTACGAGCGTGGAAGGAAACTTCGATATCTACGGGGTGCTGTGGGGTATACCCAAAGCGGTTAGAATAGAGAGGCGAGAGCGATTACTCAAGGAATTTGACCTGCTTGAGATAAGGAAAAAGAGATCATTTGATCTTTCCGGGGGCCAGAAACGCCGAGCGCAGGTGGCCCGGGAGTTCATGCATGACATGGATATCCTCTTCCTTGACGAGCCAACAGTTGGACTGGATGTAATCATGCGCAGAAATCTTCTCGACCTTATCAAAGAACAGGTTAAGGGGGGGCTTACCGTGGTGTTCACGACCCACAATCTGGAGGAAGCAGATTACCTCTGCGACAGAATTGCCGTAGTGGAGTCAGGTAAGGTAATCGCGTTGGATACGGTGGAAAATCTGAAGCGATTGTATGGCGGCAAAAAAACAGTGGAATTCGCCGTAGAGGGTTCTTCTGGCATCGAGCTCGTTCGAGCGGTAGAACAGAGTCTCGACGGAGAAAGCACTCTGAAGGTACTGAACGATGGAACTGCACTGGTATTAACCGAGGACCCCAAAAAGGCTCTTCGAGTAGTAGTCGAAGCGTCTCAGAAGCTTGGGGTTCAGCTCGAATGGCTCAACGTTCGGAAAAACACCCTAGAGGATGTGTTTCTCAGTTCCATAGGTGAACAAAGGAGCGGAAACTAGATGGTACTTCCCCGAGTTTCCCGACTTGTTTACAGGAATTTTAAGGTAAACACGGACCCCGCATCGCTTGTAATCCTAGTGGGACTGCCCGCGATGTATCTTGTATTTTTCGGCTTTGGCTTCGGAGATCTGCTTTTCATCGCACCTGGGCTCATGGCTTTCCAGTCGGTTATGGCGGGCACGGTGGGAGGTGGGATGCTTTGGGCCGACAGGCGCTACGGAATGCTGGCTCAGCTGCTCGTGGGCCCGTTTTCCAGGCTGGATTATCTTCTGGGGATCATGCTGACCACTGTGATATTCGGACTGGCTGGTGCGGTTGTAATGTACGCAGTGGCGTTCGCACTTCTTCACGGGGTCTATATCAGCCCACTCGGCTGGGGGTCTGTCGTAGTAACAATAACCGTGGGTTCGCTTTTCTTCGGCGCATTAATGCTCATACTATCCGCATTAGTCAAATCCAACAACACCTACAACAGTATTCAAATTCTGGTGTTATTCTTCATAAACTTCGCGAGCACGGTGTTTTACCCCAATACACCTCGATTGCCTGTGATTCTTCAAGTGCTCTTCCGGGTGAATCCTTTGTCATATATCGCTAATTTGGTGAGGGCGGGGTTTGATGGCACACTTGTGCCGGTAGACCTGTTTTACCTCATCGGCCTTTTGACGGGAACAGTGATTCTGGTAGTGCTTGCAACTAGGACCTATATGCGCTCGGATATATCATATACGTGACCTGCTCCGAAAAATCCCTCAGAATACATCGAACTCAACAAAGACTGCAAAGTGGAACCTAGGAGGATAATAAGGCGTTCATGCTACTACGCTGGAATCAATGATTCAGAAAACTGGAACAAACCTGAGTTCCTTGTGACCGGGCTCGAGCCCGCCTCGAATGGGTACCTTTTCACCACACTTTGGACAGCGGTTGTCTGCTGTCAGATTCCAAGAAACTATGTCATATGAATCTCTGTCAATCAGGCGGTAACCACAGCCAGCACAATAGGTGTCCTCGTATTCGTGTCCAGGCACGTTCCCTATGTAGACGTACTTCAACCCAGCCTTCTTAGCGATTTCATAGTGACGCTCCAGAGTCTCGACTGGGGTGGAAGGAAGGTTCAGCATTCGGTAGTCCGGGTGAAACCGCAGAAAGTGAATCGGCGTCTCAGGGCCCAAATTGTCATAGACCCACTTGGAAAGCTTCTCACACTCGGCTAGATCATCACCTACCTCGGGGACCACCAAGTCCGTCAGTTCAAGGTGGATGCTGGTTCTGCGCTTTGCTTCCAGCAACGTCTCAAAAATAGGAGCCGGGTCTGGTATCCCGATATACCTCTGGACAAAAGACTTCTTTCCACTTCCTTTGAAATCAACTGTTAGGCAATCGAGAAACTTTGCCATTTCTGTGACAGTTTCTGGCGTCGCATAACCGTTCGAAACAAATATGTTGAAGAGACCCTTGCTATGTGCAAGGCGCCCAATATCCCTAGAATACTCGATGTATATTGTGGGCTCATTGTAGGTGTAGGCTATGCCCTGGCAGCCAAGTTGCAGCGCCATCTCTACCACACGCTCATTCGATAACACCTCCCCTTCGGCTCTCCTTCGCTGGCTAATATCGAAGTTCTGACAATATTGGCAGAGCCATGAGCAACCGCTGGTGGCCACCGAGAAGATTCTCGACCCTGGTCTGTAATGGGTAACAGGCTTCTTCTCGATGGGGTCCACGTGACCAGTGATGAGGCGACCGTAGACAAGCAGTTCGAGCCTGCCATCGACATTCTGCCTTATCCCGCACAGGCCGACCTGACCTGACCCAATTTGACAGCGTCTCGCGCACGCAAGGCACCTTATGCGGCCAGAAGGAAGAAACTCATAGAGCTCCGCGTGCCGCATTTGACCCGATAGTCAAATGCAACCGTGAGTGATTAGGGTATTGGCTGAGATTGCGGACTGAGATTAATACCCCTTCCCGGGATTCAGGATGCCTTTGGGATCGAGAGCCATCTTTATTTGCCTCATCGAATTCAACGCTGCACCCCCAATTTCCATCTTGAGATATGGTAATTTTGAAGAACCTATCCCGTGCTCTCCCGTAAGCGTTCCGCCCAAATCGACTGTGAGACTGTAGAGGGAGCTGAGAAGTGCATCCAGCTTGCTCTTGCTCAGCAAATTTCGGTTGAATTCCAGGTGCAGGTTACCGTCACCAGCATGCCCGAAGAAGGAAGGGTGGAGTGCGGTATTCGAAAAGATTTTCCTGCTCCCCTGCACGAGCTCAGGAAATCTAGATACGGGCACTGCAACATCATCCCGAAACCTTGGACCGTAAAGCTTCTCCAGCGCCAGCGTTGTCTTCCCTCTCAAGTCCCACATGGCATTTGCGTCGTCAAAATAAAGCGGTTCGCCCATGGGCCCGAACTCGGTCAGCATGTCAAGCAGCGAACTCAAAACTTCACTCTCGCCGCTCGCTGTTGATTCTATTTCGAGCATGAGCAGAGAGGGAGACTCTGGTAGCGAAGAGCTGTATACGGAGTTAAGTGCATCAATACAGCTTTCGTCCAAAAATTCAATTGCAGAAATCGCTATGAAAGGCGAATGCGCTAGTTTTACAACAGCCTTGGTCGCCGCTTCAATGTCTGGAAGGGCTATCGTTACACCCACTCGTTTCTGAGGGAGTGGTGCTAGACGTAAGAGGATACTAGTGAATATTCCAAGGGTACCTTCACTACCAGCAAGCAGGCGAACCATATCAAGTCCACTGGATGACTTTCTTGCACGCGTTCCGTACCAAACCCTTTTACCAGTACCCAGTACAGCGTCAATAGCCTGAACCCAAGACTTTGTTGAACCATACCTGTAACTGCGTGGACCAGCGGCATTCGTAGAAACGTTTCCACCAACCGTTGATATCTCCCAGCTGCCAGGATTGGGAGGAAAGAAGAGCCCATGCTCCTCCAATCTTCGGTTGAGCTCTCGATTAATCAATCCTGGCTGGACGAGTGCCAGCATGTTTTCCTTATCGATGTCAATAATTTTGTTCAAGTGTGTGGCAAAATCGACTACTACAGCTCCCCCAAACGGCACACACTCGCCATCCAAGCTGCTGCCTCCTCCCCTTGCAACAATTGGAACGGATTCGGAGAGGGCCCAGGAGACAAGCGAATGCACGTCATCCGCGTCTGTGACTCTTACAACTCCTCCCGCCTGACCGGACACGTTTGAGAGAATATCGCTTGAGTAGGCGTTCAGTACGTCCTTATCGAGAATTACCTTCCCTTTTAGAGCCGGAGGCAGCTTCGTGAGATCCAAACCCGTCTGTGACACGCCTAGTGACTGACTGCGGACTATTATCGACTTTGCGGTACGTCCTAGAGACTGCGCTCAGGTCCATGCTCGGGCAGGATTGCTGTATCCGCTGAAGAACTGGGCACGCCGCCCGTGTTTTCTGCCCTGCTCAGCGTTTCCTCTATCAGGTTGAGTATGCTGTCACCCGTTAGTTCCATCGTAGGTTCAAGGCATTCATGCCGAATCTGCTGTATCAGATCTGAAGCATCCACCCCTAGTGGTTCGAACTTGGCATTGCCGAGAAGTGCGTCAAGCGAGCTATTTCCGGAAGGCGAGTCCGTAGTTGCAGCCGTCGACACCAGCCCGGCATAACGTCGTGCGGTAAAGCGATTGGCCGTCGCCTGCACCCTTTCAGGGTTGTCGGGTTTTGAAGTTTCTTCGCGTGTCGCGCCCCGGCTCCTTTCGGATGAGTTTTTGTGTTGAAGCATGGCCAAGAATACAAGAGCCGTTGGCAGCACTCCAACTGCCACTAGTAAGAGGCCGTCAGCAAGGCCATTCGGCGAAGTCATGCCTGCCCACACAAAGCGGGGACCGCCGGACAGCATAGCATTAGTGCCTGGGATTAGAGAGATACAAAACTGAAGCAATAATTTGTAAAGGTTCATAGGGGCAATAGTAAAGAACTGAATCGCAATGTAAGTCGAGTTTGCCCCCTCCCGGCCCCCGCGGTGCTCATTCGGGCTTAAACATGATGAAACCTCGAACAGTTACAGGTCGGTGACATGCGATTCCTTCGTAAATCCCCTTATGGTATATTTATCCAATCCCTGGGCACTCTGCTCAGAAGTTTTGGTTCGCAGTTCAGAAATCATTGTCAGCCATGTTGTCGCGGTCCGGGAGGTTCTTGCTCCTGCGGCAATTCCAGTGTGATAAATCCTTGGGTCCCCATTTAAGCATATTCTGCGTACGGTACGGTATAGAATCTAGGGCTGATCAACTCGTCAAACTCCTCCGAAGCGGACAAAGTTCCAAATGTGAGAGTGGCACATACCAGGTGAGCTTCCTCACTTTATGGTCAATCGCCTGTCACAGGAGAGAGTTGACCCCGTCTAAAGGGAATAGTTCGCCCGCAACACGCCTGTCCTAACTGCACTGGAATAGCGCACAGCGCTAGCTCACCAATAAGCATTCGTTATGGCCCCGCAATTGCTGATATGCCACATCTAGACTGAGCCTGAGGAGTCTCAGAGAGTTTGCCTAACCGGATTTAGAAAGTGCACAAATGACCTCTCCCGCATGGCTTCAGTTGAAGCATGGCTATCTCCAGAGCTGCTGAGGCTGCGAATAAGGCGTCCTCAGTCCGAGGCGGACAATCGGGCCTGGGGCACCGTGGGCCTGTACCGCTTTGGTTAGAGGCTTTTCGAATAATATGGATAATCCGGCCATTTATTGCAAATAACCGAAAAGCT
Organism: archaeon; assembly: GCA_021817005.1. Classification (GTDB taxonomy): domain Archaea; phylum Thermoproteota; class Thermoprotei_A; order Marsarchaeales; family Marsarchaeaceae; genus JAKAWJ01. The sequence continues at coordinate 18,413 of JAKAWJ010000023.1, forward strand.
CAATTAGCAGCCGCACAGATTGCTTCCGATAAAAATGGCAGCAGTTTCAGTCAAAGGCGAAAATCTCGGCGACGTACCGGCTTAGGAAGGGCCGTCTGGCATTATGGGCGACAGCGTGCCTGCAGCCCGCTCTGCGAGAGCGGTTTTTGAAGGCATAATTGAGTTAGGTCCAAGAGACCTAAAGAGGGTCGCCCAACTCAAGGGGCTCGGCTATACACAGGCAACGAGGGCTTTCCACAACTCAGTGGCCAAGTTTGGCGTGAGGGTATTGGGTGGGGCTAATAATGAAATGCTTGGACTTGTGCTCGCCTTCTTCGAAGTAAAGCCCACTGAACCCTATCGCGATGTCTTGTTCGACTCGTTTTCCTCACTCCGCAGTCTCTCATATCTAGGCGTAGATATGACCGACCTCTCCACATTGTTCGGCCTGGTCTACGTTCCAGCTAGTGCAAGCGGGCATGTATATTTGTCTCTCTTTGAGAAACTCAAGGAGAGAGGGCTCATATCCAGCTACAGGACGCATGTCGCCGCGAAACGCCTGCGTTATTCCGTGAGGCCAGAGTGTATCGACTGGTCAACAGGCAAGTATTCCTTCGAATGGGCGGACCTAAAGGACAGAGTGGCCGAGGATACGGTATTCGAGCTGAGCGAAAGTGTGCTTGCTGACTATGTTGACCTTCTGATTATAAAGGAGCTCGAATCGGACGCCACCATTTCCCTGAGTGAAATATCGAACCGACTTCTCGAAAAACATCAGCTAAAGGTGAGCGAGAGGCTTCTGCTTTATCACTTTACGCGACACTTGGTTGGCCATAAATTGCTTTCGCGTTACAAGGTGTTTTTCCCGCTGGCAAACTCAATCTCCGCCTATATTATAGTTAGAGTAAAGGCTTCGTGTAATGAACAGTATGCAAAACTGGTTCGTAGAATTCCATTCTTGAGTATTGAGCTGTTCACGGGTGGCGATGCCGTTCACATATCCAGCCATAATATACCACTTGACCACCTTCCGGGTTTCGTGAGCTACGTTCAGAAGAAATTGCGTCCCCTAGTGTCAAGCCTAGATATCAAAATGTCCATTCAAGGACTTAGGTATGCCTATACCATTCCGTTCGAGCTTTTCGACATTCAGACCGGCATGTGGAAGTATGATGCTGAAACTGATGCGCGGCAAGTTACTATCAGAGCGCAGGAGCTTCTTTCTAGCGTCAGGCAAAGGGAAGGGAAGCCAATTGACTGAGGCAAAGCCTTTGCGTGACCGCGAAGATTTTGGCGTAACTCCTGGGGATGTTAGACGAACGCTCGAGGATACCCTAGGGATGACGGTTACTAACGTGCTATTTGCAAACTGGCTAACCTCCAAGCACGGCGAAGACGAACCGCTATCCCCGACTCAATTGAAGAGCCTAAAAACTCAGTTGCATCGGTTATTCGGCGACGCAGGAGATACGCTTTATGAGCTTATTCGCTTTGAGAAAGAAGGATGACCACCGGCTCACGTTGCGTTACGTAAAGTATTCGTGCTTCTCCCAATCTCTGGTAGTATCGGTTTCCGGTGCGCTCAACTTTGATTCGGAATACACGAACCTGTCCCGCATTTGGGATCCGCCCCTGCTAGATGCGAAGCTGTAAAGAGGTACAATTTCAGAATGGGGACGCGGAAAATCTAGCTACGATGGAAGAAATTTCATCCACGTATTTTTTGAATATTGAAAGAATATCTCTAGAAGTTATTACGCCTACCACTCGTCCTGCATCAGTCACCACCAGCCTCCTGATACCCTTCTGCACCATCAGCTCCACTACTTCTTCCGTGGGTGTCTCTTTATCAGTCACAACTAATGGAGAAGTCATTATCACTGAAACTGTAATACTGGATGGATCCTTGCCCGGGGCAACCAGCTTCTCGAGAAAATCCCATTCGGTAAGCATCCCCACGGGGCGGTCTTCATGATTGACTATCGCGTAACCCCTTCTCCGCTCAACCATCTTTCGTGAAGCTTCCGCCACCGTGAGGTCGTCCTCTATCTCCATAAAATCCTTGTGCATGATGTCTTTGGCTTTCAATACCATTTAGTGCTATCTCTTATTCGGGCCATTCGGATTTAACGCTTCCGAATGCCATGTGCTACCTCGCACATACCGGACACTCAAGCAAGAATTTGATTGAGATACTTCGAATCAAAGCCGCGAGTAAAGGAGCAATCCGCCGATAAGAAGCACTACTGAGAACATAAGGATGGCAACCGGAAAGGTGAACCCAGAGAGAACTCCGGCTCCAGCCACAAGAATGAACACAAGGACCCACATCCACGCAATCCGCCTATTGTGGCTGCGAACCAGCCGGCTGGCGAGCGCCTTGGACTCCTGATCAACCCCCGTGCCACCCTCCGTGAACTTGGATATGACATTTGCAAGATCGAGGCTTTCTCCGATTGAAATCACAAGAGTTGCGCAAACAACGTAGGATAGTGGAGGGGCTACCGCTTTTGAAAGGAGAGCTGAAAGTGGAAGATATAGAAAGCATATGGCAGCCCAATCTGCTGCGCGTGCTCTATACGGAAGAGCGAATGCAAGTAGGAGGAGTGCAAATGTGGCAGCAAAAAAGTTGACAAAGCTAAAATCCAGAACAACCGAAATCACAGCGAGAGCTGCCGCAGCCGCAGTGAGCGAAGACCTCAAAAGGCCCTCACGACAACAAAGCCGGAGCTCGAAGTCCACTCGTAAACATTCGAGAATTCAGAGTAGGATTTCTCAATCCATTTTCTCTCAGCCTTGGCAATATCGAAACCTGCAGCCAGTCGTTTGGCATCAGACTTTCCGACTTTCAAGAGCGAAGCAAGCTCGTCCTCCAGTTCGTTCACGAATATGATATTGCATACGAAACCCTTTGAGGCTATCTTCATAATCGCGACACGCGTTCGGCTAGAAGTACCCGTAGTCACAAAGTATAGGGTACCCGACCTTTTTCTGTACTGGGCCCTGAAGAAAAGCTCCAGCAAATCCTCCGCGTGCTCTACTTCCCACACACTTCCGACCTCCGTCTTTACCAGCTCGTCAAGAATTTGCCTGAGTTTTCTGTGGCCGAATCCCGGCCTGAGCTTACTCAGACTTGAGCCAAGAATGAGCGCCCCTACCCTGTTCCCCCTCTTAGCGAGTGCAAGAGTGAGTTCATAGGCCGCCTGAATTACAGACGCTCGAGCACTCCAATCTCCGACTGCAGGTATGTTTTCGTCCGAAAGGTCGACCACTACGACTACGTCCAGTCCACGATCGACACTCCATTCATTCACCATTGTCCTCTTACTTCGTGCCGTGGCCTTCCAGTTCACATTCTTCAGAGGATCCCCAAATTCGTACGCGCGTATTGTTAGAAATTCATCCCTGCCGCCTTTGGACTTTGACGGAATTATCCCAGCCCAGCTGAAGGTGCGGGATGAGGGTATATCGAGGTGTCTGTTTGCATACTTGGGATAGACCACCACTCGGGTCTGCACTGGTGCGTACCACTTTTCGGAACTGAGCCCAAACGGAGTAGACACCTCAAGCGCGGTTTGACCGAACTGATACACCCCTGGTTCGGTAAAACTGAGTACATATCGAAGTGTGACTTTTTCCCCACTGTGGACCCCGCATACAAGCCCTGGAACGCCCGCATCTACTTTTGATTTGGGAGGAGGGCTATCCGTGAGTTGCAGCCTTGAAACGCTCTTCCCGTTATTCGTCACGGAGGTTTCGACCGTGACCTGCTCCCCAACCACAAGATTTGACGCAGATACCCTCCTTGCAAGCTGAAGCTTTCCATGGTTTGACTTCACCGGCAACCCAAGGTCCAGGGCCAGGTACAGAAAGAGCACTAGCGCGAAGGCGCTGGCGTAATAGTAAGTGAAAGCCAAAAGCCAGAGCCCGATGGCTCCAAGTGATATCACCCCAACAAGCTTACCCTGCATTATCGATAACCTTGGGCACCGGCGTCCTGTTCACGATCTCGGCAATAACTTGCTCCTGCGTAACCCCCTTTACTTCCGAATCGACTCCAAGTACGAGCCTGTGCGAAAGCACAGGAACTGCAAGGCTCTTCACATCGTCCGGGATGACATAATCTCTGCCATTGCATGCGGCTTTTGCCTGAGCCATCCTGTAAAGGTGAATGGAGCCCCGAGGACTCACGCCTACTTCGGCTAACTTGGATGCTCGAGTCTCTGCAACGAGCCTGACAACATACTTCCTGATGTCCTCGTCCACGAAAATCTGGTCCAGTGCGCCGTGAAGACGCAGCAGGGAATCAGCGTCAGTTACCTGTTTAACATTGGCGAACTCATCCTCGCTTGCCTTTTTGAGAGCGAGGATCTGAACTTCGTCGTCTATCGAAGGATAACCGACGCGCAATCTCACCATGAACCTGTCCAACTGGGCTTCGGGCAATGGATATGTACCCTCGTACTCTATGGGATTCTGGGTAGCGAACACAGCAAACGGCGAGGGAAGTTGAAACGTCTGGTTTTCTACTGTTACTTGGCGCTCCTGCATCGCCTCTAATAGTGCAGATTGTGTCTTCGGAGGAGAACGGTTTATCTCATCCGCGAGGAGGACCTGGGTAAAAACTGGACCCTTTACGAACTTGAAACCCAGCGTGCCATCAAACACAAAAGTGCCCGTGACGTCCGATGGCAGAAGGTCAGCCGTAAACTGCACCCTTTTGAACTCAAGCCCCACGGCCTTGGCAACTGCCCTTGCCATTGTGGTCTTCCCGAGGCCGGGGTTGTCCTCGAACAGTATGTGGCCACCCGCAATGAGGTCAATCACCACCAACTCAAGCACTTCCCTTTTTCCGACAATCACGGTAGATACCGTGTCTACGAGCGACTGCTTTATTCTCACAAACTCCTCAGTTCCACTCAATTTTCGTGGCCACCTGCAAATGGACCTGTGAAAAGCTTTTCTGAGCTCAACCCAGATTCCCTAAACATCCCGAACGGACATGGGCGCACTTGCAGGGGGATGGTTTTGCAGAACTGCCAGAATGTCTGCGGTGCTTTCCCCTTGGACCAGCAGCGAAATGAACTCCTTTTCAAATGCATTCCCCATGTAGACTGTTCTTGTTCCCAAGGCCTTGGAGCCCAAGAGCATCGCATAGTGGTAAACCCTACTCCTGTTGGGCTCCGGTCGCTTTACTACTTCGATATAGCGAATCCCTCTCAAGGAATCGAAAACTGTCATAAATGCAAGGAAGCCTGCCACAAGCGCATCCACAATCCAGTACTGAGCTCTTGTGAGAATAAGAATAACCGCTGCCACAGCTAGGTACGTTCCGGCGAGTCTAATTCGCACTAGAAGCACCAAGTCTGCCCCGGACGGCAGTAAGGAATGAGCGCATGAACGCAAGCGCCGAATTGGTTTCCGCATCTGTCAAAGCTTCCCCGTACCTTGCCCTGTTGAAAATCCTGGAGAAGGACTCTGACTCGCCGGGATCCAGCGCGAGTATACGAGCGATTCTCGCGAGATATTCTGCGGGAGTCTCCGCTGCAGCATCCCCTAATCCCGACGCATCGCAAGCCTTCCGCAGCAGGGCATAATATCTGACCACTGCAAGATTTCTGCCATGAGAATAGCTCGCAGTCCTCAGCGCTTCTGTATCTTGCTCGAGTTCTCCTAGGATGCCGGAAAGCCTCAGAACCCTTGTATCCCGTCTCATGAGCAATGTTATGGCTGCAAGCATCGCAATTGAGGCTGCGAGTATCAGGACAATCACAAAGAACGGAGGTGTAAGTCGTAGCGCGATTGAGCCTGGGACCCCCGGAAGATGCGGCGGAGATGCGCTTAACGTGTTCGTCCCTGGAATCGAAGAAGTGCTCGTGGTTCCACTTCCACCTCCACCCTTTTGCGGAGAGTATGTAAAATTGAAATTCTGTAGAACCGATGGTGGCGAGGATAGACCAGATAACCTGCCTGATTCAAGCGCCGCAAGAATCAGCAGCGTTGCGAGCAGTGATACGCCCAACCAGACATGATTTGCTGTGGGACGCAAGGGTTAGACTCCTTTATGGGGCTGAGTTATTTCTGTCTTTATTATCGCGTAGCCCCCCTAATTTGCAGAATACGTCACCCCGGCCGATTGAAGCCTCGAGCACGACGCTTATGCGAGAGTCCGCTATCCGACACAGCCTTCCGAAGCGTATTCTCCTCTGAGGCGGTGAGCCGAGCAAGAGGCGGGCGAACCGGACCCGTAGGATTGCCTCTTACTGCCATCATCCCCTTTACCGCCGCCGGGAAGTCCCCTACAAACATCGCCTGCGCCACAGGGAAGACGCTCTCCTGAATCTTCCACGCCGACGCCAGATCGCCTGCCTTGATACGTTCGTGTATCCTCACGCACTCATCGGGCGCTACATTAGCCAGTCCCGTGACTACTCCGTCTGAACCCGCGACAAGTGCAGAGTAGATCAGCATATCGGTTCCCATGAATACCGAAAAGGAGCTGCTTTGAGTCGAATGTAGCACCTCAAGATAAGAAGGGAAATCCCGAGTGGTGTACTTTATGCCCGCCATGTTATCCAAGTCTGAAATCTTTTTGAGATATTTCAAAGAGACGTCGTTACCGGTATTCGAAGGTATGTGGTACATGAGAACCGGAATTGATACAGAAGAACAAAGAGCCCTGAAATGCGACAGGATACCCTCGTCCGACACCTTGTAATAGTAGGGAGGCGTCGCCACGACAAAGTCCGCGCCGAGCTTCTCCGCGAGCTTGGCATTGGCAACTGCGTTTCTGGTACCAGGGTCGGAAACTCCCGCAAGAACAGGAACCTTCCCCGCTGACGCACTGACCGCTTCACGTATCAAGGATTCCTTCTCCTCCCCATTCAGCAAAGCGAATTCTCCATTCGTGCCAAGTGGAAAAATTCCGTTAACACCCTTTTTGATCAGGTCGTCTATGAGCGATGTGAACCTTCGCAAGTCCAGACTGTAGTCTGTCTTGAACGGCGTGACTATTGGAACTATTATCCCGTTTAACCGCACAGCGGCTTTTCTATTCTGTCAGATATAAGAGGTATTGCGCGTGATTTATGTTTCGAGGTCCAATACAGACTTCTCCGCCGGAAAATGGATAGCTCGGGAACCAGAGTTTAATTCAGGGAGGCCGATTCAGACACCGCGGCAATATTGGTCAAAGTTCTGAAAGTGAACCCCATCAGACCGGAAGCAGAGAGAATTGCTCTCGCTGCTAGGGTTCTCAAGAGCGGTGGAACAGTTGCCTTCCCAACTGAGACGGTCTACGGATTGGGTGCCAACTGTTTCAGCGACTCAGCCTGCTCAAAAATATTTGCCGCCAAGGGAAGACAACCAGATAATCCACTGATCGTTCACCTGAGTACCATTAAGGAACTCCCGATGGTAGCACGTGAAGTTCCCACTTCACTGGAGGAACTTCTCAAAAGACTCTGGCCGGGACCGCTAAGCGTCGTGCTTCCCAAGCGAGACGAGGTATCGCAGGTTGCAAGTGCTGGACTCCCGACTGTTGCGGTCAGGGTTCCAGCCCACCCAGTAGCGCTAGCCTTGATACGAGAGGCAGGTGTCCCGGTTGCGGCGCCGAGTGCCAATACTAGTACGAGGCCGAGCCCGACAAGGGCCTCCCACGTCATTGACGACCTAGGCGCGAAGATTGATATCGTACTGGACGGGGGAGAAGCCTTTTTTGGAATCGAGTCCACTGTCATCAGGCCGAGCGGCTCTGGCGTAGAAGTTTTAAGGCCGGGACCATTTACGCTCGATGAACTCCGCAAACATTTCGGAACAACAATCGTGGCAGAGTCCAACCATCCCAGCGGTGCCCCCCCGTCCCCCGGTATGAAGTATCTGCATTATTCTCCAAAAAAACCGCTTGTGCTTGCTGGTTCTGTCGAATGTATTAAAGCACTGAACGCGGAACTGACGAAACGAGGATTAATCTCGGAAGCCATTTGCACGTCTGATCAAGTTCAAGGATTAGCTGGACCAACGAGACTGCTCGGAAGCGGCAAAGATATCTATGAAGTAGCGAAGAATCTCTACTCTGCAATCAGAGATTTTGACCAAGGGAGTTCGGATATAGGCATTATCTCTGCATTTCCGGAAGAAGGAATTGGCTTCGCGATAATGAACAGAATTAGGAGGGCCTGCGGAGATCGTATAGCAGAGCACCCTGACCAGGTGAAAAAGTTGTGCGACTTGCTCGATAGCAGTCGCCGTGGCAGCCTCTGAGCCCTCAATAACCAGATCACTTGGTTTTTTCGATACTTTGATAACCTTGGGGTGAACAAGCATTACTATGGCCATGGACTTCGTTCGCCCAATTGCGACCACATTTGACGTCTCAGAAGACACAATAAAATCCATAGCACAATCTGGGAAGGTGTATGCTGAGCATGCAAAGGATGCGCTCGCAGGCAGAAACCTGTGGGCGATTGACGAGGATGAAAGATTGGCACTCTACTGCGTCACTCGGCTCGTAAATCCCACCTGCGCGGTCGAGACCGGAGTAGGCTCCGGAGTATCATCTTCGATGATCCTCGGTGCGCTCAAAGACTCGGGATCCAAGGGTCGACTTCATTCGATCGATAAGGGAGAAAAGTATGGAAATGAGAGCAGATCTTACCCTGTCGGTTACATTGTCCCGGAAGAGCTTCGCACTTTATGGTCGCTACACATCGGCAACTCCAAAGTTGAACTTCCGGCCCTACTTCATGAAGTCAAAAATATCCAGATGTTTCTGCATGATAGCGAACACACGCACGAGCACGTAACGTTCGAACTAAACCAAGCAAGGATGCATTTGAGCGAAGGGGTGATCGTAATCGACAATTACACATGGACCAATGCACCAGAAGAGTTCGCGAGGAGAATCGGCTCAAAAGTGGTACACTTGACGGGTGACATGGCACTAATACCCTCAACGCTCGCAAGGAACAATCTCCATAATTGATGTAGGGTTGGATTTTTTTTGACCCACCCGGAAGCGAAGCATGGTCGGTTACCTTACTTGGAGCCTCCGCCCTATTCTCCCATCGAATGGGCGCTCGCTCAGGTCCACGGTAATGCCGTGATCAACCTTGCCAGCGGTTCTCCCGACCCACGGGTGGCGCCCATCGAGGAAATATCCCGAACTTCCAGAGAAATCCTGCGCGAGCTTGAGGCAACCGCGCTGATGTATCCCTCCCCTGGAGGTGTTGAGCCGCTCAAGCGGTCAATCAGGAGGTGGTGCGAGTACTTACAACTCGGCAGAGGAAGAGTTACCGTGACAAGCGGCGCACAACACGCAATCAAGCTGATTTCTGAGCTCCTCCTCAGAGGAAGAAAGTTTGCGCACGAGGACCCGACATTCGTGGAAGGAATGTTCCCGTTGCTTGGTGCCGCGAGCGCAAACATTCCTATTCCGGTTGATTCTATGGGAATGGATACTGTTCGCCTAGAGAGTGCGCTCAGGTCCGGGTCAAGACCGCTTTTGGTGTACTCTGTGCCTACGTGTAACAACCCAACTGGCGTGACAATGACCCTCGAAAGGAGAAAGCACCTTCTTGAGCTGGCGGATACCTACGACTTTACCATATTGGAGGACGACCCGTATCGGGCAGTGGCTCTCTCTCCTGGCATTTCGCTATACAAACTCCGACCTGACAGAGTCATTTACGTGGGTAGCATGAGCAAGGTCATCTCTCCCGGTCTCAGAATAGGTTTTGTTTATTCCAAGGATGAAGAGCTAGAGGGCAAGCTCTCTAGGCTCGCGCAAACTGACTTTTCCACTTCAACTTTGAATCAATACATAGTATCCAGACTGATTGATTCTGGCTTTGTTCAGGGTAGGGTAAATATGCTTAGGACACATTACAGAAGAAAACTGCTGGCTATGCGCGATTCGTTAGAAGGTAACGGCTTAACCCGCGAGGCCAGCCCAGAAGATGGATTTTTCACGCTTGTATCGTTCTCCAAGCCCAGCCTCGAGGTGTTCAAGGCTTCTCTCAGGCGGGGAGTTGTTTTTGTGCCCGCGGAAAAATTCTATTACTCCAATACAAAAAGAGCGAGCAGGCTTGCACGTTTGAGCGCAGGGTATCCCAAGGAAGAAGATATAGAACCCGCAGTAAAGGTAATAGCGGATTCCGCAAGGCTTTAGTAAATTCACATGCAGGCGGTTTTTGGGCGAAATTGACGAATGAAAGATCTGTCGCTTTGGGCTGCGCGGGTCTAGTAATACTTCTCGTAGCCAGTTTTTCGAGCTATTACTACATTGAAAATCTCACTAACAAATCAAATTTCATGGTCGCGGACCTTCCGAGCCAGTATTCCGAAATTCAGAGATTGCCCCAGATAATTTTCCAGCGTCCGAACTCCCCTGCCGTGGTTATTTCGAACCAGAGCGGGCCGGGATTCACCACTATCGCGACCTCCGTGGATAAGAAACTTACGTCGCTCTTCCCAGAGATTTTGGCAGAAAAACCTCTCATCTCGTTTGTGATAGTTAATCTAACACTAACTCAGTCGACAATGGGAGTTGCGGTAATCAGATTCGTGTCAAGCTCATTTAACGAGAGTGAAGTGATATTTTCTTTAAACAGAACTCTGTACTATGACATGTATACAACTTCTGAGGAGTACCTAGCACAGAACGGAGGGCCACCGACCTTCCAATACTCTGTCTTCCAAGGCGGGCTCGGGGCATACTATTACACGGTCACGACTTTATTTGGAGTGACCGAATATGACTATGTTATTACTGCTCGAAGTGGGGAATATCTTGGCATTGTGCAGTACGAATCAACCCTACCACTCTCTATCCTACAAGTCAATGCGTTAGCACATGCTGTGCTCAGTCAGAGGCTTCCTTCGTAGACTAGCCAGGAACGACAGGCCCTGCGGCTGGAAGGAAACCAGCATCCAACAGCGTTTAAGTCCTTAAATGAACCAGAATGCACGCAGTTGAGTCTAGACTTCGCTCAAGGCATTCAGCCAGACGAACGAATTTTTGTCCGGATGAGTGGGAGGTTGTTGGGGAAGACCAGAGCATCGGGAATAGTGTACTTGACCAGCCGAAGATTGCTCATAATCTCTAAGCAGGGTGTGCTTGCCAAAAGGGACACTCCGGTTTTTGAGGTTGCGCTCGATAGAATCGTTTACGCACACATAACGGGTTTGCTATCCAAGTCAATCTGGTTTGGAGTGTCCTCAGGAACGGGGTTTATCTCGCCGTTCAAACTCAGAGTCACCAATGCGCAAGCGTGGGTCGCCGCCTTCAGAAGGGCAAAAGCGGGTGCTGCAGTTCCTGAAAGATGAACCGCCTTATTCAGGAAATTGGAGCGAGCGTATACGGTGGGCATTGCAGCGTCGAATTAAGCTGGTAGATGGCGTGCCTTCCGCCTTATGGGCTCAAATAAAATCAAATGCCCGTCTGCGAACTGGAGACTCTAGATGCTCCTGGTAATTTAGCGCAGTGTCCCACTCAGCTCCAATCCAAGAACTGTAAACGCTCTTCTGTTCTTGAGTGGCTGTTTCCGTCTTGATTATTCTATTTTCCAATGCAGGATAATCCGCTACTGTGGCCCGCAAATCAATAAGCACGCCCTTTCTGGATACAGTCAAACCGAGTCCTACGCCTGCTTTGGCTGCCTTGATAAGGTAAGAAAAGCGAGGCAGGTCGACCCTTAGTTTGTCAACGGCGATTATCTCGTCATCTGGTGCTATCCCCGCCTCTTCCGCGGCACTCCCTTCAAGGATCTCACGAGCCACAACTCTCCCTGCGTCGGACGCGGCTCTTAGGCCCAAGAAACCCGTCACCTCCGAAGGCTTTTTCTTCGGAGAAAGCTTGAGTCCGGCATATGAAAGGTATCTTGAGTAATCTACCAGGTCCCTCCCCCGCACACGCCGCTCGAATATTTCGCTAATCCCTTCTCCGCCTATTTCCTCGCATACTTTCTGGAATTCTTCCTCCGTGTATCCAGCTGCCTTCTCCGCATAGGTGCCTTTGTAGACCTCCCGCATTACGTCGTCGAGGGTTTTTGCACAACGCGTGTTTCTCCTTATCTGAAGGTCAAGAAGCGCGCCTATCACAGTCCCCTGAGTGTAGTATGAGAGCTGACTGTTTGGGTCGGTCTCGTTTCTTCTATAATGCTTGATCCAGCTGTCAAAACTCCCCTCTTCGGCGCTCTGCCATCTGCTCCCAGGTAATGAAATCATCTGGTTAATTGAGTCACATAGAGAATCCAAGTATTCCTCCACTGATAAGATGTTGGACCGCCTGAGCAACAACTCACCGTAATAGCTGGTCAGCCCCTCAGCAACCCAAAGAGACCTTGTATAGACCTCGCGCGAATAGTCGAATGGGCCGAGTCCCTCGGGCCTCATTCTCTTCACATTCCAGGCATGGAAGAATTCATGGCTGAAAAGCCCAAGACTCCTACGATGCTCCGTGTCTGATCGAGTAGATAAATACGAGTACATACACAGGGTGCTATTTAGATGCTCAAGCCCGCCAGAGGAGTCGGACGTGACATCAACAAGGAATACGTATCGTTCGAAAGGCACCAGTCGAAAAACGGCTGCAGAATGGTGGACTATCTTCTTCAGATCCTCCACTAGCTGAGCGCTGTCAAAGGTAAATGGATTGAAGATGCTTACCTCGTACCTGGTCTCACCTTCGACAAATGTATGGACCTCCTGGGTACCTATTTCGATTGGCGAGTCTATCAAGATGTCGTAGTCAGGGACTTCAAAACTCCAGCTCTTGGAATCGGACGATACCATTTTCAGACCTGTAGATATGACGTTCCATGGCTCATGCCTGATGACACGCAATATACTGGGCTGGTTTGTCATTCCAACTGGATAGACGAAAACGCTAGCGCCATTCACAACGGCATGACGCTGGTCAAGATAGCTAGTATCGACCGTGGGCTCGAACGCATATATTTCATACTCGAAACTCAAAGAGCTAACGCTGGAACAATGCACGGCCCAGGTGCTCTTGTCTTTCTTCGTGACTTTAAGGGAGCGGCTGCTATCTGTATCATATGCCCGCACGCCTCGAACGTTTTTCGCAAAATCTCGAACAAGATACGAGCCCGGCGTCCATACGGGCATCGAAAACTCTAGCGTATCTGGATGCTCAGTGCTTAGCCGGGTTAAACTCAGTCTCACCTTGAAGTAGTGGGTCCTTGGCTCATTCATGCTCAGCTCGTAAGTCAGAGCGGCACACAAACTAGTTCGGGTATCGAATTCGATGCTGGTTATATGGTTTAATACGAGTTCGTACTAAGGCTAGGAAGAGGGTTATACTTGAGCGAGTGGCAAAACGTAATCCAGCTGAACCTGATTTCAGCATGCTCCTGATTGGATTCATTTACAAATTGTTGTTATCAAAGTTTCAGGAGAGCGAGGGTATAACTCTGAGAGTCAATTGTTTTGCCGATTCCTCTCCCGCCCTAAGGGTGTGCATACACCAAGTGAATATGAGGGATGTAAGAAATCTCTACCACGCTCAATTGGCACTCAACGCCCCCCCCGAATTTTACTCAATTTGGAGAGACGTTTTGATACCGCAATAGCCGCCTAAAGCAAAAGTCGGCTTCCTACAGATATTACGGGGATACGGCCGAGATGGCCGTTGAAATTCGGTTATGATGAAGGCGCAGTTCCCTTTAAAAACGCCTCCTGGGGCGGACGCTCGCTCTCTGAGCGCCGATTGGCGAACATATAGACTGCGAGCACAAACACAAGAAAGATTGGCAAAAGCACAAGGTCAGAGAACGCTAGCCCTGGGACTGATTCTGCGTACCAGAATGCAGAGAATGATAACAGCAGCGCCGCAACAGGAATCTTCATGCTGGCCTGTTTGATTCTTCGCACCTGAGATTTTAGAGCGAGCGTAGCTACGATGACAACAGCGAATCCCAAGGAAAGCCCTGAAAGCGCAGAGTCATAATTTATCGGAATCAGCGCCACCAGGACAATCGCCGCTTCGAATGCCTCAATTGCTCCAACAGAAAATCCAGTGAGAAACAGTCCCTTTCCTTCCTCTTCGTGGTGGCTGCTACTTCCAGGCGCTCTGGAGCGCAGGACTGCCCTCCTTGCGCTCCTAGTGAGCCTAAGTCCGAAATAGAGAAGCAGAGTGGCCGCGAAGAGGCGCACGGGAGTAACAGGAAGTAGGGATATCAACTTCCCGACCGCTACTGTCGGAGCCAGCACAACGACCACACCCAGTATCACGAATAGGAACGCATCCCTTTTATGAGAACTGGCGTAAAGAGCCAAGCCAACCGCTGCGGCCTCGGCCATTTCTAGGATGGTAATTCCAGCTGCTGCCAAGAAGATTCCAATATCAACCATGCTCGGCCAATCTCTCCACTTACCCAAAAACCTTGGGTTGAATCAACAGGTCAACACGCATGATAAGCTCAAACTAAAGCTCAATTAATATATCCCACATGGGAACTCCGTTGGAATCGAAATTGCTCGATGAGATGAGCCAGAAGGTTAGTCGCTGGCTCCAAGAAGCTGGTCTTTCCGTTTCGAATACTCAGAATGTGCCTGATTATTACAATGTCACTGTCTCTCCCGCGCCTCCGGCTACTGGCCCAGTGCTTACCGTAGCAAAACCAAAGGCCGAGACGCCGTTTTACGCGGTAGGCATGGGAGTGTCCATACACCCCGATCAGAGGACCAAGTGAAATGCCGAAACAAAACAAGAGAGAGGAAACTTTCTTAGCGAAATCAGGTATGCCTTTCTACTGATGAACGTGGATTTCATGTTCATACCTCCTCAAGGTGAAGTCCCCCAACATATACAGATTGTAAAACTCACATTCAACGACGGACTGACGCAAAATTCGCTTTTCAACACGTATACAAACGTAAGAAATGCGGGGCTCTATGCAATATGGAAGTTTGTGGAGAGATACGGTCAGCCAGATGTCGTCACCCCTG
>JAKAWJ010000024.1 GCA_021817005.1 archaeon
GATCTGCCTCATTTGGAGCAACCCCTACTCGGTCCAACGAACCGGTCACGAACTCTTTACCGAAAGCTGCCTTTTCGATAAAAACCGCGTGGAACAGGTGAGCCAGTCCCAAAATAATCAGCTTTTCCCACTCCTTGACAGGGTCTCCTGAACTCAACAACACCAACCTGTTTTGCTTATCTCGAAGGCCAAGTAACACAATCTGGACATCGGGATATGGTCGCAGTGCGGCCCTGCTTACTTCTCTGTAAGCTACTACGCCTGCAGCTATTATGCGCGAGTCGACTCCAAAACCCATTCTTTCAAGCATGACATTGAAATGGTCTGGTGCGTCCGACCCAAGTGAATTAACCACTTCTTCGAGATTGTTGTAGGCAGTTTCAACGTCTACTGGCAGGCCATTTTCTATCATCGCCTCGACTGCGGCCAGCCTAGCCTGGCTTCTCTGAAATGTCGCGTCGTATAAGGTGTCGTTAAGAGTAAATACAAAGGTCCGGTCAAATTTCTGCACTTAAGCACCCACCACCTTGCTTAGTTTATCCGGGCTGTCGGGATTTAGCCCCCTATCCACCGCCAGATAGTAAGCTAGCAACTGGGCTGGAACAGCAAGAAACGCGGCTGTAAACGCAGGTGGGGGAGCGACAGGCAGGGGCAGAAGATAGTCTAGAAATGGGTTGTCGAGCCGCTTTGGCATTACGGCTACCGTAGCGCTGCCGAACTTTTTGAACCTTTGGATAAGCTCGAGCAGCTCAGGGCCAGGCTCAGCCGGATTCAGAATAAGAACACAGGTTTCGCTGCTTAATAGCTGCATTGGCCCGTGCAAGAATTCTCGTGTAGCAAAACCCTCTGCGAAAAAGTTGGCAGCTTCCTTCATTTTTAGAGCTGCTTCGAGCGCTGCGGCATAGCCTTGACCCGTACCCATCGCAAACGCAGCCCTGAACTTTACGAGTGCAGCGGCCGCTCTCTTGGCCATCCAGTCGCACTCTATAATGGTCTCCGAAAGGTCCTGTGGAATGCCCAGAAGCCTAGACTTAAGTGAGAAGTATTTCTCGCTCGGCAGCCTACCGTTTGCGAAGCCTAGCTCAAGGGCAAGCGAGTACAGAGCGACGAGCGTACAGGTGTAGGACTTGGTGGCGGTTACCGCACGCTCTTCACCAGCCGCAATCTCGAGGGTCAGGTTGGCGAGCTGGGAGAGTGTGCTCGTTTGTTTATTCGTAACGCAAACTACTGGAAATCCCATGGCCCGAGCGTGCCTTGCTGCATTCACCGTATCTAGGCTCTCTCCCGACTGAGAGATAGCTATCACGACAGATTGATCGGTGACGCTTGGTCCTATCCAGTTCGGAAACTCTGAAGCCGCAATCGGTACAGCCTGCGCGCCTGCAAGTTCTGTGAGCGCAAATCTCGCGGCCAATGCGGCGTGGTAACTCGTTCCGCTCCCAACAAGGTATACCACTCTCGGTTTGGACCGAAGTATCATCTCTGCTCCGGCAAGAGCCGGTGCCCCAATCTGCGACAAGGTTGCACGCACCCGGCTGGGTTGTTCGTAAATCTCCTCATACATCGCTCTTTTTGGGCGCCATTTCTCACCGGGTTGAGGCGAAGCAATGTAGAGCCGTTTTCCTCCGATTACACTCCCAAGAACTGTGAGAGAGGCTTTGTCGAGCACTGCGAAATCCGCAAACGCTCCTTCCCTGATTTCGCCAACCTGCGGAAGACGAAGCGCGAGCGAGGGAGCACGGGTAAGCATCTTCAGAGAATCAAACACCGTTGCGCCCACTTTTTCAGTTCCCACAAGAAGTTCGTCCTTGAGGAAAACTGTGCTACCGGCCACAGTTCCATCAGTAAGCTTGGCTACCCCCCCTCCCACCACAATCCCTCTTCCTCCGAAATCATACTCCCCTTCCGGAAGACCCGCGCAAAGCAAGGAGTCTGTTATGCCTGTTACCTTTTCAGGCGATTTCGTCCTTATGGTAGAGAGAATAACTGAAGGATCAACATGATGGCCGTCCATGACAACGTCCACCCCTATGTCTGCGAGGGAAAGCGCTGCACCGATTATTCCTGGATCATGGTGACTCATTGGACGCATTGCATTGTACAGGTGTGTTACGTGGGAAAAACCTGACCTGAAAGCTTCGGCTGCTGTAGAGTAGTCGGCATCAGAATGCCCCGCTGAAACTATTGCTCCCCGCTTGGCGAGCTCCTGAGCGAGTTCTATTGCTCCGTGCAGCTCCGGGGCGAGCGTAAACACGGTCTTGAACCTGTTTGGTTCGGTGGGTTGCTGCGACGCTTCAAAAAGCCTGCCCGCAATTTCGGAATCTGGAGCGAGCAGGTAACGCGGGTCCTGTGCTCCCTTCCTAGCAGGATTCAGGAATGGCCCCTCGTAGTGCACCCCCAGGACCCTCGAACCCCCTTCTCCTTTGAGAAGTGAGGATGCTGTTTCTGCTAAGCGGCGCACTTGAGCCGTCGCCAGCGTGGGGCAGAAGGATGTGGTGCCAGTGGTAGCAAGTCTTTCCCGATAAGCTTCGAACGCCGCGGCATCTCCGGCGGAGGTCAGAGTGTCGAAGCCAAACGCACCATGCGTATGCATGTCGACGAATCCCGGAGCGAGCAACCAGGGAAGCTCGACGGTGAATCCTATGTCGTTCGGCACCAGCGAAGCATCCTGAAACACCTGCTCAACTCTACCCTCAGAGATCGTAATTGTAGCCCTGGCTGAGACCCAGTCAGGGGTTGCCACTGCAGCGCTGAGCGATAACCTTTCACGAGCCAGAGCTGTTCGCAGCGCCTTGAAGTCAACCTCCCAATTCTGCGGGCTTGCGCCCGCGTCCTTGGTTCCGACCATCTTGGGGCCGACTCCCACTAAATCTCACTCTCAATCCTGAGTTTTATCGTACACGACCTCATACCAAGCACTTGGGACCATATGTCTCCTTGACTTTTGTTTGCTTTTTGCGTTCCTCGCATATAAAACATCCCTCAAATGGTGCGGCGGTCCTGTTGCCTTTCAATCATGATTTGAAAAGCAGCGGTTGCTCTCCAGTCGATGCTTCTGTGACTGGCCAAATAAGGAAAGCGAGCTCGCCTGAAGTGGCAGCCTTCTAGGTAATCCCTGGCAGACTATGCTTCAGGGAGAAGCCATTGTTCAGCAGGTTCCTTAAGTGCTGGCTTTCTCTTAATATTCACCCGAGATAAGCACCAACGGCTTGAATTCATCAAACGACAATGGAAAAAAAGGACTCTCGACTGAACTCCCTAATCCGGTTACAGAGAACATAGATCTGCTTGATACAGGTTCAGTTCTGCGGCTGATAAACAGAGAGGACGCTACCGTGGCTTCCGCAGTTGCCAAGGCAATACCTGAAATCACGTTACTGGTCGAGCGCGCTTGCAAGGTTATCGAGGAGGGGGGCCGACTGGTGTATGCAGGTGCAGGAACAAGCGGCAGACTGGCCATGGTGGATGCTGCCGAATGTAAACCAACCTACAGGGCAGGAGCTGAAACTGTTGTAGCGCTGGTGGCAGGGGGAACTCGGGCGCTCAGAGGGCCGGTAGAAGGAGCCGAAGACAATGTGCGTCTGGCGGGGCTGGACGCGAGAGCCGTCCGGCTCTCAGGAAAGGATTTGCTTTTCGCAATCTCGGCAAGCGGCAGAACCCCCTATGTGCTTGAGCTAGTGAGATACGCAAAAAGACTCGGTGGTACAACCGCTGGGCTTAGCTCGAATAGAGTCGGACTGCTGGAAGCGGTTGACCTGCCGATATTCGTAGATACCGGTCCTGAGGTCATAACTGGCTCCACGAGGATGAAGGCCGGCACAGCGTGCAAACTTGTTCTGAACTCAATATCCACAACCGTAATGATAAAGCTCGGGAGGGTCTACAGCAACTATATGGTGGATTTAGAGCCGGTGACCGAGAAGACAAGACTCAGGGCCGAGCGGATGGTGCAAGAGCTCACTGGTGCTGATGAAAGCAAGGCAGTAGCTGCTCTGAAGGCGTCCGGCTATCACGTTAAGGTTGCCATTGTGATGGTCCGCCTAGGAGTAACAAAAGAAAGGGCTCTGAAGCTCATTCAACGAGCAGATGGTCATTTACGGCGTATTCCGGGCATGGATTCCTAGGGTAGGTTGGTGTAGGGCGTTGCGACCGTTCCTGCCCCAGTCCCGCCGAAGCAATAATCTTAGAACTCGGAGGTGTCTCAAAAGACCGCGCAATGAGTTCTAAGCTTGAGCTCGGAATCATAGGTTGCGGAAGCTGGGTACAGCTTGCCCATCTCCCGGCTATAAAAGATGACAGTCTCACGAACATAGTGGCATGTGTTGACACCAGTGAACCAGTGGGACGCGCTGTACAGTCCAGATATGGGATCCCAAAGTTCTACACTGACTACAAAGAGATGATTGCAAGAGAGAACCCCGATATTGTGTTGGTCGCAATCCCCCACCGATTTCATGCGTCCGCTTCGAAGTTCGCGCTAGAATCCGGCAGCGCCGTCGTTGTGGAGAAACCCATGGCCACGACGCTTGATGAGGCAATTGAACTTGCCGAGTTGTCCCGCGCCAAAGGCAAACTCCTGGTGGTCGGGCACGAATTGAGACTCAACAGAAGTATACGCACTGCGCGCCAAATGGTGTCACGGGGGGCACTAGGGAAGAGATACTTCTCCAAGGCGCTTCACCTCAGAAGAAGAGGAATTCCCTCGGGACCGACATTCCTAAAGCGCGAGCTGGCAGGGGGAGGCGCAGTTTTCGACATCTGCTCCCACTCCATAGATGCAATGCTATTCATGCAGGACTTTCCAAAGCCACGCTCGGTCTACGGAAAGGTGCGTTCGGTGTTTGCCAGCCGAATGGATATGCGGTCCGATTACCCCTCAGGAGCGGCGGGGTTTAAGGAAACGTCCGAGGTAGAAGATTTTGGTACGGGTTTGATAGAATTTGAGGACAGCTCAAGTATGTACCTTGAGACATCATGGGCTTCTTACATTTCAGAGGACAAGCATGATTTCACACTGCTGGGCGACGCTGGCGGTTTGCATATAGAGGAAGATTCGGTGAGATTTGTCAGCAGTGCGGCCACCCAGTTTTTCATGTCCAATATTCTTCTTGCTGGACACCCGTGGCAAAATTTAACCGCAGAATACAAGGAGTACTGGCGGCTGATAAAAAAGTCACTGCGGGATGGCGAGGACGTAGCCCCAGAGCCACTTTGCACAGCAGGACAGGGGGTTTACGGGATGTCGATCATGGAAGCTATCTACAGGTCGTCGGACAGCGGGTCAATTCAAGAAATAAGTCTTCCCAAGAGCATATCACCCGAGTACTAGAGAGAAGTCCTAGGTGCCTGAAACACCAATGGGTTCGACCCACCCTCGAGGAAAAATCGCCTTCAGCCCAGGAGACTGCAGGTTCACTGAAAGTAGCATTCACAGTTGGCAAGGCTCTGGGCTCAAAGCCAATCTCCAAAGTCGACTTGGGGCGGGCCCGAGAGATATAGATCGCAAAGCACTCTGAAGCCCCTCCTGTTTGGGTCACTGACTACCCGAACACCTACGCTTCTGCCGACTTTTCTCCGAATTGCGCGCTCTATTATGGACCTGTAGTAATAGTTCTTGACAAGCCCTCCAGTCAGACCTACTACCGCTGGCTTGTCGGCCATCTTGTGGTAAACTGCGGATACCAGCTCTGATAGCTCCTCTGCTGATGAATTCACGAGGTAATTTGCTTCTTTCGAGCCGCTACGCGCCAACGCAAGCAGTTTAGGTGCCAGACGCGCGACCTCCTGCTTCGCATGGAAGCTTGCAAGCAGGTTGCTCACAAGTTTCTGCTTGGGAGACAAACGAGCCGCCCGTGGCAAAATTGATAAGGCAAAACTGGCGTTCGACCTGCCGTCAACTTCTTTCAGAATTCGTCGAATCACCGCGTTACCCAGTGAATACCCGCTGCCTTCGTCGTCGAACTGGGCACCCCAGCCCCCAGCCCTGTAGAACCTCTTGCCATCAAAGCCGTAACAAACCGAACCAGTGCCAACTATGAGAGCAATCCCGGATTTTCCGCCGGAGCACCCCAACACCGTAGGGATAGCGTCACCGGTGCACACCACTTCCACACCAAGATGCCGCGCAAGATCAGATTGTGCCTTCGCGCGAAGGTCGGTTTCTCCCAGTCCCGCCGCCGAAACGATGCAGATATCTGGAGCCTTGGACTCACGCAAGGACTCAAAAAGTGAGATAACCGTATCTAACGACCTATCATAATCTTCGTAGAAATTCGACGGCGTGTTAACGACTCTCGTGTAGCCCCTGCCTGACTTTCTTTGAAAGACGTAGAGCCGGGTAGTCGTTCCCCCGCCATCGATTGCGGCAACAAGCACTGGGCGCTCCACAGAACAACCCCTGATACCTAACGCTTGTCCCTCTGATGGCGCGTCATAAAATTATTGGAAGATCCTTTGAACTCAAGGTGCATGCCCCCCATGTAAGGAGTCCTGATTGACCTTTTCTCAGTTCCAACCAATTGAACAGAACAACGTGCGCTCATATATCCATTCAATTTCTCAGCTGGCATACTGTACTATACTCACGCGTTATAAACTAACGCACTTAAGGACTAACTGCAATTATCAGCCAGACAGTGGAGTTTCCCTGAGAAGTCCACTCAATTAATACAGCATTGTGCAGCATTTCTCCGTTCGAAGGAATCACCATCGAGCTTAGACTAGATGTGGAGTTCTGCGGAGCCATCGCCGGGAATATGCTGAAGCTGATAAGATCGAGGTTTCCATTCGGGGCAGTAACCGAAAAATCGAGCTGAGACTCTGACACGCTATAGCCGCCACCCTGAAAGTTCCCTATTGACTCATTTGCATAAAATGCATAATCGCTCACGTTGAATTCTTGCGGGAAGATTTGCTGCCAGAGTTTGGCGTTCTTTTCAGGTTGTGAGAAAAGCAATGGGGTGACGTTGTACTTTGCCTGTATATAATTCGAAGGTATTTCAAACGAAGTCGTGGTAGTAGTGTGCGCGCCATTTGGCGAAAGCATATCCAGCGGAACATGAAGAGCCAGACCCGCGATTATGAGCGCGGCTATCACGACGCCTACTATCAGGAGCTTAAGTATTGTTCCCAATATTGATCAGGCTATATGCCCTTGAGATAATCTTTACTCTTCCACCCATCAGAGAATCATCTCACACGGATAGCTCCAAGCCACCAAGTGAACTCGCCCTCACTGACTGACCTCTTTCAATTTTTCCAAGTAACGTTCCAAATGCTTTTCGATTGCAATTCTGAGCCAAGGAGCGTATTTTTCGGGATGAAGAGCAACGTCCTTTCTTATTTCGCCGATCGGCGAGCGTTGCCATTCTTCCACTTCCTCCCTGTTCGGCAGAGGATTGCCGTCAAATGTGCCGAAGAATACATGGTCAAATTCGTGCTCGGTAAGCCCGTTTCCGACGTCTGCCCTGTAGATAAAAGAGAATACTTCTCTCAATTCACAATCGAAACCCATTTCTTCTTGTAGCCTTCTATGAGCGGCGTCCTCTACAGACTCTCCCGGGGCGGGATGGCTACAGCAAGTGTTTGCCCAAAGTCCTCCTGCGTGATACTTGGAACTAGCCCGTTTCTGGAGCAGGAGTTTTCCATCAGTGTCAAAAACAAACACAGAGAACGCCCTGTGTAAGTTTCCGCCGTTCTCGTGGGCTCTTAGCTTCTCCTCGACCCCTCGCTGCACGTCATTTTCATCGACAAGAATCACTCTTTGCGGGGCCGACACAGCTCCTATTTTCACTACTCCATCATAACGATGCGTGCGACCACATATAAGCCCGCCCACGCTCTTGTCGTCCGGACCATTACACACAACATAACGGCTTGTTTTCAAGAATTACCCGTGCCTCGGTATTTGTTTGGCGCGGATGTGTCCACAAATGATAAAACAGCCAGCTCCTTAGCGAAGCAATACACCTCCCCCTTCACTAGCTCGGCAGAGAGTCAATTCGGCGTGGCTCTAGGCGACAAACCTCTAGCATCGGCTTCCCACTACCCCCTACCATGTGCATCCTCCCGAACTTGCGGTGTTTGACGTTCTCACCTCCCTATGAGGGTGGGACTTGCAAGAAGCACCTTTGTCAACTTACCGGCCGAGGGGGGCGTGTGGCTGCAGCACCAAGAGCCATGCAGTACGCGCTTCAAGCGAGTATTAGCACTAGAGTGAGGATAGTTCACGTGCGAGCAATCTAACGCCCTCGAAATCGAAAGGCTCCACGAACTGGAACATGAATCTGTCGACCCCTAGGCCAAGCCATGCGTTCAGCTGGTTACTGACTTCAGCCGGAGTTCCTATGAACAACCCTCCTTTCCTGAGTTTTTCGAGCACTACCGAATATTCCCCATCGTAGCCCCTTCTCTTTGCGATTTCCATGACTCGTTTCCTTATTGAATCCGGATCCTCCGAAATAACACACGGGCCCATACGTGAAATTTTCGTCTCACCACCTGTGCGACTGGCGATGAATATGTCCTTCAGCTTGATGAACTCCTCCTCTGACATGTAGAGAAAATTCCATTCGTCGCAGTACTTCGCGGCTAGCTTTACTACCGACTTGTGGGCGCCTCCGACGAGAAGGGGAATAGGGGGCACTGGCTTAGGAAAGAATTCCACGTCGGCCGAGTAGTATTTTCCGCTATAATTGGCCTTTCCCTCCTTTACGAGTGGCCTGATCAATTCCAGAGCATCCCGAAGCCTATCGATCCGTTCTTTGGTTCCGGGGTAGTGAATCCCGAACGCCCGGAATTCGTCTTCGTACCACCCCGCACCCATACCGAGCTCGAACCTTCCGTTAGACAAATCCTGAAGACTCGACGCCATTTTTGCAAGCAGGGCTGGATTACGAAATCCAAACGGCGAAACCAAAGTACCCAGATGAATTTTCGCAGTCGAGGCAGCGGCGGCCCCAAGACTGACGAAACATTCGGCACTGTCGATTCCACGTCTTCCGCTTGTGGGCAGCAAATGGTCCGACCTGAAAACAGCGCCAAAACCAAGCTCTTCCGCCAATTTCACCCGTTCTACTACCAGCCGCGTGGTCATGCCCTCCTGAGGCTCGAGCATGAGCGCGCAGCGTTGCAGAAGCGTCAAGGCGCCTTCACTATCGGAGCATGTGCTTTAGCGTCACTTGTGGGGTGAATATATCTTTGAAGTCAGTGGATATTTGGTGTAAGCGTATAACGGGACGAGCGTAGAAGTCTCCTGAACCCATTCAAGTGACCTCAAATTCCTCAGGACATAATCAAGCACCGCCCGCTCCGAAGAACCGGTTGCTGGCGGCAGACCTAGTACCACAAACGCATCCCATTCGCCAGGAATGAGGTGCGCCTCCCGCACTTCCTTCCTCTCAAGAAGCTTCTCAATCAAGACCTGTTCGTTACCCTTCTTAACCTTCAGCCTTACGAAAGCACGAATTTCCAGCCCATTCAGGTCTGCAGGGAGCATTTCTTCGAGTGAGTGGACATCAAGGTGAGGCGGAGACAGCCTTCTGCCTTCGGGGCTTATTACCAAAGGATAAGATTCGCCTTCCCTCAGGCCGGCCTCCATCGCTTTTGAAATAATTCCTTCCTTCGACGCATCAATCGTTTCAGAGGAGTAACCGCGACTCTTGCAGATTTCCTGCACCATGAGTGCGAGCGCCCTCTGTTCGTCGGGAACAACATAATCATACTGAATCGCCTGCCTTACATTCTCGACAGTTCCGGTGTCCATACCAGTTGCCACACGATCTCTTATTTCCGTAACGCCCACGGCTATTTTTTCGCTTTTGACATAGACCTTAACGCTGCCAGCCATCCACTAACCCAACCGTATCTGAACAGCCCACAAGGATTTAAGCGATGAGAATTGCGCCGGAAACTCTGGGAAACACTGGCGCTACCTCACGTTGCATCAGAGCGTGCGAGGTCGAGCAAGCAACTGGAATGTCTCGCCCATGGCCCCCACTTTGACTCCACTATCCACTTCCAGGTTGGACCCAAATTCTTCAAAATTACAATAGAGCCGGAAGCCCTCTTCCATTTGCACTATGCCGTAACTGACTTCACCAAAGTCCTTTGCCCTAAAGCGAGTTATGGCGAAGACCTTTCCTTCGCCTGCTGACAAACGCTTGTCGAGCCTCGCGCTGCCGCACTTCCTGCATCTTGTGCTGGGATAAAAGAAAGATTTGCCGCACTCCTCGCAAGACAGGAAAGGTATGACGCCCCGCCTAAATGCCACATCATAGTGCTCCTGAATTTCCTGAAACCTCATGTTCAGCTCATACCCCCAAGACCAAGGTTACTGAGTGGTTTCTTCCCCAGCCACCGATTCCATTCAGGAAAACGGACCTCACTGCGCTAAGCTGGTGGTCACCGGCGAGACCGTTAAGCTGGCGAACTGCTTCCTCGAGTAGGACTCCCCCGCTCATATATGCCGGTTGTCCCGTGTTCAGGCTCCCGCCTCCTGTGTTAATCGGCAGTTCACCCCATCGCGTAGTGTCCGTTGATTCAACAAACTTCCCACCCTCTCCCTTATTTGCTAGGCCCACATCCTCTATCTGAAGCAGGACTGTGATAGTGAAGGAGTCGTATATCTGCAAACAATCCGCGCGCCTGGGGTCGAAGCCAGCCCGGCGGGAGCTTTCCAGTGCAGGCGTGACAACCAAGTCGTCTAGCTCGCAGGGCATCTCGGGCCAGTGAGCCTCGCCATAGGCCTCTACCCGCAGATCGCTCAGCGTCCTGTTACGCTTGCTCACCACGAAGGCGTGAAATCCGTCTACGGGGTAGACCGCCTCCAGAAGATGAAGCGGCTCCGCGATAACAGGGGAAGAAAGCACCCTTTCGACCGTAAGTTCTTCTGGGTATAGAGCGTATGGGTTGGTCACGGAGTTCTTACGCTGACTCACCGCGACCATTGCCCGTTGCTCGTCCCTTGTGCCAAATACTTTGGCGTGGCGTTGCGCCGCTAGCGCGTAATCAGTAACCGGATTAAAGTCGAAACCTCCGCGATAATATCTGTCAAAAGGCGTAAGCTGCACGCCCTTGTCCACCCTGTCATAGCCGTCTACAGTTACTCCCTTGGCCCTGACTTCTGAGCCCTTGCCTCCTAAAATACAGAGAACATTCTCGGCCAAACCAGAAGCGACCGCATTTATGGCGCGAGGAATCATGGCTAGCGCGGACGCGCCCCCAAAATCCAAGAGATCCAAGTATCTGGGTCTAATTCCCAAGTACTGGGCCACCTGACTGGCTTGGAAATGCAGATGAGTTTTGCCGTCGAAAACTCCTGGAAGAAAAGTCGTAGACAGGCCATCAACATCCTTGAGGCCGAGCCCCGCCATACTCAGGGCGTCCATGGCCACTTCGGCCATTAGCTCGAAAGCGCTTCCTTCATATTTCTTTGCAATCTTCCCAGAGAAGCCAGAAATCACTTTTCCTCACTTACCCAACCTGAGTGCTCTTTTCATAATCTTTCCGGTAGCAGTCTTAGGAATTTCCGTAACGAACTCGATAGCCCGCGGAACCTTGTAAGCAGCAAGCCTCTCCTTGCAATATGCTGCAAGTTCTTCTGATAGGCCGAGCGCTGGCTGAACGCCGGGCCTCAACTTGATAAACGCCTTGACGCTTTCTCCCCTATAGCTGTCGGGGAGGCCAATAACCGCAACTTCTTCAACTGATTGGTGCTGCAGCAAAATTTCTTCTATTTCCCGCGGCCAGACTTTGTAGCCGGAAGCATTTATCACATCCTTGAGCCGGTCTATAACATAGACCCAGCCATCCCTGATGGCCCCGATGTCACCCGTCCTCAGCCATTCACCTCTTATGAGCGAACTCGTCGCAGCAGGATTGTTCCAGTACTTATGGATGACTTGCTTCCCGGCAACCAAAATTTCTCCTTCCCCACTCCTCACCTCGTCTCCGCTTTCGTCAATGATTCGCAATCTCGTGTCATACACAGGTATCCCGGAACTCACCACCTCGGATTCCGGATACACTGGCAGTTCGCCAGTGTAAGGATAGGGCCAGAGAGTCGCCGGAGAAGTGGTTTCCGTAAGGCCCCATGCCACATAAATCCAGCTGCCAGTCACATTTTTCCATTCAAGCTCCAGCGCTTTGGAAACCGCCATTCCTCCAGAAGACCAGAGCCGCATCGAGGACAAGTCAGCGTGCCGGATCATGGTGGTATTAAGAAGTGCGCGATACACCGTTGCGACGCCCATTGTAAGAGTTGAACGGGACTCCTCGATAATATGCAGCGCCAGCTCCGGTGAAAATCTATAAACACACTCCAGTGTCGAATTGGCTTTGATCGAGGTAGCTATATGAAAAACAAGACCTGTTATATGGAAAAATGGTGCAATGCCCAGAAAGCGGTCTGAGTCCCTAACACCAAACCACCTGTGATATATTTCTGCTGCGGCATTCAGGTTACCGTGAGTGATCGCCGCGGCCTTTGGGCCCGAGGTGGTGCCCGAAGTATATACTAGCAGCGCCACGTCCTGCTCGCTGATTGACTCTTCTCGAACTGGCAAATCGTTGGGCAAAAGGAGTTGTTCCTCACACCTTCCCAAGTTCCACTTTCTCTGCCACTCAGCAGGCAGTTCTTCTATTGCCTGTGCATCTGTCCTGATTTGCGGGATAGTCCGACCAATCGCCTGAATGGCTGCAGCCATTCTCAAGGAATATTCCCCTTGAGACACCACCACTTTCGCGCCCGAATCCTTCAGGTAGAACTCCAATTCCCTTGAGGTAAGCATGGGATTGAGTGGCAGTACAATTGCACCTATTCTGAATGCGGCTAGCTCCGAGATAACGAACTGCGGGATATTTTGCATGTCGAGAGCGATCACATCGCCCTTCCCGGCAAATCTTGAAAGGAGTCCTGCCACGCGCTCAACAAGCTCATAGCACTTTCCATAGGTAATTGACCTTCCAAAATAAGAGAGCATCACTGATTCTGGATTCTTTCTCTTCGCGCGCGCCAAATCGTCGAAAAGGCCACTCACATCACCAGTCCCCCGGAAACGTTAATCACTTCTCCTGTTATGTACGCCGCTTCTTCAGAAACAAGAAAGCCAACCAAGTTCGCGACGTCTAAAGGCTCTCCCACTCTGCGTAGTGGAATCCGTTCGATGAATCTAGCGCGGTATTTCTCTGGAACAGCTCTGGTCATGGGCGTATCGATGAAACCCGGGCAAATGGCATTCACTCTAATTTTGTGACGTGCAAGTTCTTTTGAGAGAGTCTTGGTAAGGCCAATCACCCCTGCCTTCGCGGCAGCGTAGTTCGCCTGACCCACGTTCCCCATCCAGCTCATGGACGATATGTTCACGATACTTCCGTGACCATTTTCTATCATCTTCGGTAGAAGGTTCTTCGTTACATTGAACATGCTGTAAAGGTCTACTTTGAGAACTCTGTCCCACTGCTCGTAACTCATGTTTTCAAACAACGAGTCCAAATTGACTCCGGCATTGTTGACAATCACATCTAGCTTGCTGAAATTTTCTGCATCGTCTAGTGAACTGGCCAAGTTCTTTACCGCCAAATAGTCGGATACATCTGTAACTCGACCGATGCAGAAGGAGCCCGTGTTGTTCGAAATTTCACGCGCCCTGTCATCCACATCCTCCTTCAGGTCGACCATAACCACTCGATAACCCATTTTCGCAAGCTTGGATGCTATCGCATAGCCCAGGCCACCGGCTGCGCCGGTTACAATTGCAGTAGTTCGGCTATGAAACTTGAATCCACTCCCTCAGATGGACCTGACATATACCGAAATAAGCTTTCAGAAGCATCCTAGATTGACCGCTCACGTCAAACTGTGCAGGGAGGCTTCTCACTCCAAATAGTGAGGCTCCATGGGTGAAACACGGATAGCCTTCGTTACCAAGCCAAATTTCAATGTCACAGTCGAGCAGTTTATTAGTTCTCCACCTCATATCTGATTGTCTGGTAAAGATGATAATCACGGAGAATCCTTACAGCGGTGAAAAACTTGGGGAGTACGATGAAGAAGACCAAGGCTCTATTTCGTCGAAGATTAGCCGACTGCGTCACTCTCAGCTAGAGTGGGCGCGTGACATCTCAACTCGTCTGGATGCCTTGCACGAAGTGAAAGCAAGATTTCAGGCCCGATCGTCTGAGCTCGCCCGCTCTATTACGCTTGAGATGGGAAAACCGATATCCCAGGCTGAGGCTGAAGTCAAGAAGAGCATCTGGCTAATCGACTATACCATCCAGACCGCGCAAGAAATGCTGAATCCGGAGAACGTCAAGACAGAAGCGAGAAGGAGCTACGTTCGCTTTGACCCTTTGGGTGTTGTACTTCTTATTGAGCCATGGAACTATCCTGTGTGGCAGGTAATGCGACCGGCTGTGCCTGCGCTCGCTGCTGGGAACGCAGTAGTTCTGAAACACGCTTCTATTGTCACGGGAACGAGTCTCCTCCTTGAGGAAATCTTCGGTCTCGATGTGTTCAAGTCTGTTGTGGCCAGAGGGAGCGCTGCGGAAAATATTATACCGATGGTGGACTCTATATCCTTCACTGGAAGTGGTCAAACGGGGGCAAAGATTGCCTCTAAGGCAGGGTCAGAACTCAAGAAGTGTGTGCTTGAGCTAGGGGGCTCAGACCCCTTCATCGTGCTTCACAACACAAATATCGAGAGCACGGTAGCTGCCGCCACAGACTCTAGGCTTCAGAACGCTGGCCAAGTGTGCATTTCCGCGAAGCGCTTTATTGTCCACGATGGCGTATCCAAGGAATTCGGTGAAAGACTCAGAGATTCATTCGCCCGGGTCAGAATCGGGAATCCCATGGACCCTGGAGTCTACCTCGGGCCCCTGTCGAGCGCCGAGCAGACAAAGATAGTCAGAGAGCAAGTGAGCAAACTTCGCGACCTGGGTGAGGTCGAAGAATTGGCACACGGCCTAGAGGGGAACTTCATTCCTCCAACAATTGCAAACCCTCATTCAGAGTTTAAGGAAGAAGTCTTCGGCCCTGTGGCCATTGTCACGACATTCTCCTCAGACCAGGAAGCATTAAGGCTCGCCAATGACTCACCCTACGGCCTCGGGGCGAGTTTGTGGGGGAACTCTGAACACGCCGAGAGACTAGTGCCTTATATCGAAGCCGGAATGGTGTTCGTGAACAAGAAGGTCACGTCAGACCCAAGATTGCCCTTCGGCGGGGTAAAGCGGAGTGGATTCGGGAGGGAGCTCTCCCGCTACGGAATATTGGAATTTACAAACATAAAGTCGGTATGGGTTGACTGAGTACTCAGGGCCGAGCCGACACAGAGAAAAGCCGTGAACCAGCGCTAACCTTCGTTCGTGCGTTTTAGGCGGTGGAAGACGTATGGCAGTACCCCGCCTTCCGAGTAGTATTTGAGTTCGGTTGTGTTATCTATTCTGGACCGCACTCTGAAGCTCACTGTTTTGGAGCCGCTATGAGCTACCACCTGCATCACCTGTCCGATCTGGGTTATGTTGTCGCTTCCCTCAATGTCATACTGCTCCTCCCCTGTCAGTCCCAGAGCTTCCTTGTTCTTTCCATCCATGAACTCGAGTGGTAAAACCCCCATTGCTACAAGATTGCTGCGGTGAATCCTTTCGAAACTTTCAGCAATCACAGCACGGACTCCAAGCAAGCGGGGCGCTTTTGCCGCCCAGTCTCTTGAGCTTCCGGCGCCATAGCTCTTACCCGCCAAAACCAGCAGCGGAACTCCTTCTGAGGAATATCTCATCGCGGCGTCATACATGGTCAGAAGTTCCCCGCTCGGAAAGTGGGTGGTCCAGCCTCCCACCTTCCCCTTCGCGAGCCGGTTTTTCAACCTGATGTTATCGAATCCGCCACGAACCATTACTTCGTGATTGCCGCGCCTGCTCCCGAAGGTGCTATAATCCTCCCGAGACACACCGTGAGAATTGAGGTATGAGGCCGCAGGGCTGTCGGGCTGAATTGAGCCAGCGGGCGATATGTGGTCGGTCGTCACTTTGTCATCAAAGACCGCAAGAGCCCTCGCTCCCTTCAATGCCTTCTTCGTGACGGGCGCATCATTCGGTTTCTCTGCAAACCAAGGAGGTTGGCGTATGTAAGTCGAGTTTTCATCCCAGGAAAAAGTGTCTCCGGTAGAACCGCGAAGGGAATTCCACTCGGCATCCCCCTTTGTGACATCAGCATATTTCTGAGCGTACATTTCAGGCTTGAGAGAGCGCGCTACAACATCTTTGATGTCAGAGAGTTTGGGCCATAAATCTCTCAAATACACCTTCTTTCCCTGAAACTCTCCCAAGGGTTCGCTATTGAAATCTACGCCAATTCTCCCGGCAAGCGCATAGGCGACAACGAGCATGGGCGACATAAGAAACGAACCTCTCGCGAGGGGGTGTATTCTTCCGTCGAAGTTGCGATTTCCGCTCAACACCGCAACGCAGTAGAGGTCCCTCTCCTTGATTTCCTTCTCTACATCCCCAGGTAGGGGACCAGAATTGCCTATACAAGTGGTGCAGCCATATCCCACTACGCTGAAGCCTAGTTCTTCGAGATACGTTAGCAGTCCTGCACTCTCCAGATATTCCGTGACAATTCTTGAACCCGGGGCCAAGCTGGTCTTTACATAGCTCTTCGGTCTGAGCCCCATCTCTGAGGCCTTCTTTGCGACAAGCGCTGCGCCAACCATGACAGTAGGATTCGAAGTGTTGGTGCAGCTTGTTATCGCCGCAATTATTACAGAGCCATCTTCAAGCCTGCCTTTCGGCTTCAGGGCTCGCTGGGATATTGCATCCGACGAGACTCCTTCCCCTGTGGAGAGCTGATACCCATTGTCGGCAATCGCCCTTGGCTCAGCGGACGAACTAGTACGCCTGTGTTCCGCAAGTATTTGCGGGATGTAGGTTGGGACTGCGCTGAGCGAAACCCGTTCATCCGGATTTCTTGGACCAGCTATCGAGGGCACCACTTTTGAGATGTCGATCTCTAGGACATCAGTGTACTTCGGAGCTGGGTCGGTTGCATCGTAGAAATAGCCCGCACGCCTTGCGACCTCCTCGACGAAGGAGACATGCGCTATGCTCCTTCCAGTTCCGCGAAGGTAATCCAAGGTGGCGCTGTCAACTGGACAGAAACCAGCCGTAGCACCATATTCAGGCGACATGTTGCCTAGTGTAGCCCTATCAGCTGCTGAAAGCTTGTGATAGCCTTCTCCGAAGTACTCTACGAACTGGCCAACCACACCCTTTTCGCGCAACTTTTCCGTAACCGTAAGCACTATGTCGGTCGGGGTCGTTCCCTCGGCGAGCTCTCCCACTATTCGAACACCCACTACCTTTGGAATTGGCATGTGGTAGGGCTCGCCCAGCATAACTGCCTCAGCTTCGATTCCCCCCACTCCCCAGCCCAACACCCCGATTCCATTCACCATGGTCGTATGTGAGTCGGTTCCGAGCAGGGTGTCCGGCACAGCCCCCAGTCCATCAGGGAAATTTCTGAGGGCCACGACCGAAGAAATATACTCGAGGTTGACCTGGTGACATATTCCCTTCCCGGGGGGAAAAATTCTCATACCCGAGAAGGATGACTGGGCCCACTTGAGCAGAGAATATCGCTCCGAGTTGCGGCGATACTCCATCTCGAGGTTCAGTCGGAGAGAGTTGGAACTTCCCCAGCTGTCAACCTGGACCGAGTGGTCGACCACCAAATCAACAGGAACATCTGAATTAACTCGCCGGGGGTCAATCCCGTGCAGCTTGGCAGCATCTCTCAAGGCAGCCATGTCTACGATTAGAGGGACACCCGTGTAGTCCTGGAGGAGCACTCGTGATGGCATAAATGGCAATTCCGAGCCAGCCTTGCTTGGCCAATCCATTAAGTAGTGCACGGCTTCAGAGGCGCCATGGATCTTGCCCGAGTGTCTCATAGCGTTCTCCAAAAGTACCCGGAGAGAGAATGGAAGCGCTTCGAAATCGAATCCTTCTCTTTCGAGCATGCGCGGATTGAAGTAATATGCCCTGCCCTGATAGGTGTCAAGGGTGCTCTTCGCGTTCAAGAAATCTTCTGTCAGGGGAATCACCAGTTCAATCCGGTTTTGCGTCTACCGTATTTAAGCTTCGTAGGCTCGGGTTATCCAAGTTGCTGGTCCAGCACAGAGTCGTGGGGGGGTTGTTCTGGCCGGGTTTGGCATGGCTCTGGAGGAAGGGAACACGTGCGCGGTGCTACGCGTGTATTGGCGCAAAATGCAGG
Source organism: archaeon (assembly GCA_021817005.1). Lineage (GTDB taxonomy): Archaea > Thermoproteota > Thermoprotei_A > Marsarchaeales > Marsarchaeaceae > JAKAWJ01. The sequence goes on from JAKAWJ010000024.1 coordinate 18,275, forward strand.
CTTGGTCCCGACTGCTCGGCCAGACGCTCCACACATCACGGTCTGGGGTTCGTCGAAATGGTTCGGGCCCCGAAGAGAATCACCGCGCCTGCAACCAAGGACATGGTCCCGGCGAACGCGTACGATGCCGGCTGGCTCACGGTAAATAACAGCCCTACAACCACGTTCGAAATGAACAATCCCGCACTTCTCGCGGCTGTTAGATAGCCCATCCCTCCGGATAACTGTGCGGATTTCACCAGCGAGGACACGAGAGTGGGTTCAAATGTTTCGGTGACTCCAGTGGCTATCCCAAGCAGTGCCGTTGCAACATAAAAACTGGGCACTCCCAGCGACGCGGCGTAAACAGCGCCTATTGCCAAACTGGCTACTCCTCCTAGCAAGTAGCCGAAGATTCCAAGCGTTGACACCTGGCCGAAGCCAGAATTCCCAAACGCATATCCGCTGATTGAGGAAGCCCCAAGGAAAACGCCGTAAGTAGCCACCCCCAGTATTATGCTATGAGCAGAGAGAGCTACTGTCAGGATTGGAAAACTAAAGCTATACGAGCTCAGTCCGAAGAGCGCGGAGGAGATCAATAGGTAATATAACAAAGAAGTTGAACCCGGCCGTTGCCTGTCTGCCGGCTGCCTCACTTCCCTGGCTGCTTGGACGCCAGGGAGCGCAGGTCTCTCCCTTACAAAAAACAGCAAAATAGTGGCAACTGTAATTGGGGCCGCACTTAAGAGAATGATATCCCCGAGCCTGACACCAACCAGAACCAGCGATGCCGCCACTATAACCGCCAGCATGCCTCCCGCAACATCTAGCGCATGCAGGAAGCCGAACGCCTTTGAAATCTTTCGACCCGACGCATTATCCACGAGGAGTGCCCTTCTTGATGGTGTCCTGAAATTTCTCGACCACCACCCGAGCGTGAACAGGCTTCCAACCCCGAAGGCTGAAGTTGGCAGGCCGCTCAATGAGAGGAGTGGGATAAACGCGTTACCAATTATGGAAACTCTTTTTCGGCCATATCTGTCACCTGCTTTTCCACCGACAAACGCGAAGAGTGAGCCTACACCGTAGCTTACACCAGTTATAACCCCTACCGTTACGACAGATTGGTTAAGAGATACTACAAGAAGTATTGGCAGGATAACTATCACTCCCTGATAGCCAAGGTCCGAGAAAAATGCCGAAAGCGAAATCAGCAGAACGTCACGATTTAGCCAAGGAACCTCTTCCAACCTTGCTGAGGCGTCCCCATTGCCAGGAGTTTGGACGAATGATTTCGGCTCGTTGGCCACTACAAAGCGTGTCTTCAAGGGTTTATAGGATTGCCTCGCTACCCGCCTCAAGTTTTGGATTCGGGGACTCTGACTCGCACAATCCCGCATGGTTCCAAACCATCGTGTGGCCGGATTCAGAAGTTTAATCTGGGCTTCTGGCGATGGAGTATAACCCGCACATTGTCCCGAGCGATGACTTAAACAAAATACACTGTCACAAAATCTGGTTCGGATCAGCTCTGCAAATCTGGAGCGAAATTTTCCCGTTAGACCTTCCGCAGTGCAACTTCCTAATTTTGTATTGTATTGGAATCGCAGTTGAACTCGCACAACAAGACTTAAAACATTTGCCGGGTTTGCCTAATTCCGGGTTTCTGATTGAAACTCGGTCCTGTGCAAGCGCCGCCTTCCCTCGATTCTATTCATCGTTCTGACTCCAGATACGTTCTACTGCTCGAGAATGGTTCTTCATTTACAGGGTGGGGATTTGGTGCGGCTCGAGAATCCGCGGGTGAGGTAGTGTTCACTACTTCAATGAACGGGTATCCGGAGTTACTGACTGATCCTTCATACAGAGGGCAGATTCTAGTGATCGCCCAGCCACTGGTGGGAAATTACGGCGTTCCGGTGCCAATTTTGAACTCTGGCATTTTGGAGAATTTCGAGTCCGAAAATATTCAGATACGCGGCCTAGTGGTCGCGGAGTGCACAGATGGTATGCGATGGGATTCATGGTGCAATCTTTCAACCTACCTCGCGGCTTACGATGTTCCGGCGATCGAAGGAATCGATACCCGGGCACTAGTTCGATTGCTCAGGATTCATGGGACTATGAATGGAATCATAGCTCCTGCAGACAGGGCTCACTCCATATCTACGTGGGAAGAGTATGACAGTGAGAATTTTTGTCTGGAAACCATGCCACTGCAAAAAGTAGTGCACAATCCCGAAGGCCAGTCTACTGTGGCAGTGCTCGACTTTGGTGTCAAGCATGGCATACTCAGACGGCTCGCCCAAATGGGCTACCGAATAGCGCGCGTGCCGCCCACTCTTGGCGTTGACGCATTGCTTTCGGAGGAGCCCTCAGGCATAGTGATAAGCAATGGACCGGGTAATCCCAATCTTCTCTCGGATGAGGTTGGATTTGTAAAGGAGCTCCTTGAGTGCAGAATCCCTATCCTAGGAATATGCCTTGGCCATCAACTGATTTCCATGGCCCTGGGTTGCTCAGTAACAAGGCTTGGCTATGGGCACAGAGGAATAAACCGGGCTGTGCTCGACCTGACTGACGGGGGAAAGTATATCACGTCGCACAACCATGGCTACGCCATCAATTTCCGTAGCGCCCCCGTGTCTTCTTGGCGCCCTTGGTTTGTGGCACTGGAGGACGGCACCATCGAAGGCTGCCTTGACGACCGAAGGCCGATTATGAGCGTGCAGTTTCATCCAGAATCCCGGCCTGGCGCGAATGACACACAATGGATCTTCGAACGATTTCGAAGGATTATTTGCGCGACCGCAGGCAAGGACATTTTCCCAACGGGAGGTCGCTGACTTCTGCGAGCTCAGACCTTACGCAGCATGCTCGTAATCGGTTCAGGAGCGCTAAAGATTGCCGAAGCTGCCGAATTTGATTATAGCGGTAACCAAGCATTGAAGGCACTTCGGGAAGAGGGGATTAGAACAATTCTCGTGAACCCGAACGTTGCATCTTACCAGACTAGCAAAGGGGTGGCAGATGTCGTGCACTTTGTTCCGCTCAATGCTAGGGAGATTTCTAAAGTAATAGAGCTCGAAAGACCCGACTCTGTGCTGCTAGGGTTTGGGGGCCAGAGCGCCCTGAACGCAGGCCTCGCACTCCATGATAGCGGAGTTCTGGCAAAGTACGGTGTGAAAGTAGCGGGTACGCCCATCGACGGCATCAGAGCCGCTCTGGGTCGAGAATCCTTCAGGGTCCTCATGAAAAAGTGGAATGAACCGGTTCCGAATAGCTCCACTGCTAGAAGCGTGGCCGAACTGAAGGATGCAGTAGAACAGATTGGACTGCCAGCAGTAGTTCGGGTCAGCCATAATCTGGGAGGGCGCGGCTCTTCCGTAATCAGGAGACGCGACGAGCTAGGAGATATTTCGCTACGGGCATTCGCCCAGAGTGAAATCGGGGAAGTGATTATAGAGGAATACCTAGACGGATGGAAGGAAATAGAGTATGAGGTATTGCGCGACTGCCATGGGGACTCAGTAGCGGTGGCCTGCCTTGAAAATCTTGACCCGATGGGCGTGCATACAGGCGATTCAGTGGTTGTGGCCCCTGCCCTGACCCTGCCTAATCACGAGTACCAGTCCATGCGTGACTCCTCCCTGAGAGTGGCGAAAGCAATCGGATTGATCGGAGAGTGCAATGTCCAGACTGCGCTCGACATCTGTTCAAATAGATTCTACGTGATTGAAACAAATCCCAGAATGTCCAGGTCGAGCGCACTCGCAAGCAAAGCCACGGGATACCCTCTTGCCTATGTATCCACCAAACTCGCCTTGGGTTACTCTCTTTCAGAAGTGAATAACGCCGTCACAAAAAAGACAACAGCTCACTTCGAGCCAAGCTTGGACTATATTGCCCTAAAGATGCCTAGATGGGACCTTGACAAATTTCCCCGAAGCGCACACACTCTAGGAACTAACATGCAGAGCATAGGTGAGGTGCTAGCCCTGGGCAGGAATTTCGAAGAAGTGCTCCAAAAAGCGGTGCGTATGCTGGACATTCCAGACTACAAACATCTTGGAGAGCTCCCCCTACTTCTCCGCGAAGCGGGGAGTCCTCTGGACGCGCTCAAGAACAGGACCCCCTACTGGCCACTTTTCGCTGCCCGGGCCTTAGCAGAAGGGGCGAGCGTGGAAACGGTCTCTCAAGCATCCGAGATTGACGTATTTTATATCCGGAAACTTCTCGGGCTTGTCCAGATTGCTGCAGAACTCAGCCAAGGTGGGCTCACAAGGGAACTAATTGCAGAAGCAAAGCTCAAGGGGTTTTCAGACGCTCAAATCGCTGACTTAACTCGACTTGGTGAGGATGCCGTCCGAAAGCTCAGAGAGAGCGAAGGAATTACCCCTGTCCTGAAATGCGTGGATACACTCGCGGGCGAGTGGCCATCAGACACGAACTATTACTATCTTACTTACCAGGGCGAGTCAAGCGACTTCAAGACCTCTCTGGGGCGTAACCTGATTGTGCTCGGCTCAGGAGTGTTTCGTATCGGCGTGTCAGTAGAGTTTGATTGGGGGGTAGTTCACACCGCCCGATCTGCAAAAGAGGCTCCGCTCTTCGACCGGGTATTCATCCTCAACTGTAACCCCGAGACCGTGTCAACCGATTGGGACATCGCAGACGGCTTGATATTGGATGAGCCCAGCCTCGAGGTGGTAGAGAATTTGACCACATCACTCTCTGCCTCGGAGGTAGTTGGCTTCGCAGGCGGCCAGCTCGCGAACAACATGGCGCGCGCCCTGTCTAAGAAGGGAATTCGATTAGTCGGGTTCTCTGCCGAATCAATCGACCAAGCTGAGGATAGGAGCAAATATTCAAAGCTCCTTGAACGTCTCGGGTTAAACCAGCCTCCCTGGATCCAGCCCCGCTCTGAGAGGGAAGCCATTGAGTTCGCTGAGCAGGTTGGCTACCCTGTTCTCGTCCGACCAAGCTACGTGCTCAGCGGGTTCGCGATGCGGGCCGTTAGGGATAAGCAGGAACTTGTTTCGCAGCTCAGACTAGCTGCGGCAGGTTCAAGCTCTAAAACAGTGACCATTTCCAAATACCTTGAAGACAGTCTGGAAGGCGAAGTCGATGGAGTTGGAGGGCCAAAAGGATTTATTGGGGGATTGATAGAACATGTTGACGAGGGTGGTATCCATAGCGGAGACGCCGTCATGTTCACTCCTCCGCTAAAGTTGGAAGCAGTCCGAAGTGAAGTTGGCGAAGCCTGCCTCCGGATTCTTGCGGAACTGAACGGTGCCGGGCCCTTTAACCTGCAGTTCCTGGTTAAAAATGGGGTCGTCCAGTTCATTGAAATGAATCTTCGAATGAGCAGGAGCATGCCCTTTACGAGCCGAGCTTACAAAACAAATCTCGCAAAGTTATCTCTCTCGTGCGCGCTCGGAGATGACCAGCCGCTCGGGGTGAACTGGCTCAACCCCTCGAGTTTCGGGGTAAAGACTCCACAATTTTCTTGGAGCCAACTCGTCAGGGCGTATCCTTTTCTGGGTCCAGAGATGAGAAGCACAGGCGAAGCGGCTCACTTTTCAGCTAACTTTGATAGTGCGCTCATCAACAGCTGGCTATCCGTGCCACCCAATCGCTTACCTAGGGACGGTCTGATCATCATATATTCCCAGACGAATAAAGACTCGTTCGCTCGCTCAGGGGATAACTTTAGCAAACTGGGTAAGAGAGTATCGACCGTCGAGCTCGAAAACTCTGAAATTCCCGGATTCTCCCCCCTGGACTTGGGGCAAACTCTCCGTGCGATCAGAGGAGGTGACATTGATTTGGTCGCGACGTGTGGCTACCACCCGGAGCTTGACTATGACCTACGGCGAGCAGCCGCCGACTCGAATGTTCCGCTTGTGCTCAGCCACCGGCTCACCTTTCTGCTTTCCAATTCGATGCTGAGAGTGGAAAACGGGAATGACGGCGTCACCGAACCCGTTCGAGCTGCGGATCCCCACGCCTTTAAGCGGTATCAATTCGGGGAGGCTTCAGAGCGAACGAAATCGTCCACGCGTCAATCATAGATATTCCGTAGACCTCAAGGACGCCGGTTGAGGGCCATCTCACGAAGAAAGCCACGGTTGGCGCGGCCAGAGCCAGCCCTAAGGAAAATATCGCCCACCTGTGTTCCTTTGAGACCAATGATCCTATTCCCCAAGAAAAGACCGCGATATCCGACTGGTAGAAGAACCAGTCTGACACAAACGGATGAGGATACGTTCCCTCATGAAAATAGCCCACCAATAGCAGTGCTGAGCTGCTGACTAGCCAGAAAGTAGCTGCAACCACCTTGACTTTGTTATCGGCTACCCACATAAGAAACACAGAGAAGAATCCTGCGAGAACCCCGGTTATAACCATCCCAATATTGAAAATCGCTGGGATATTGGCGGCGGGTGAGCCCAGGTCACTCAGGGCGTTCCTCGTCAAGACGAACCAGTGGTTTTGTGAAACAGCCGCGAAAATTACAACCCAAGCCAGAACTACAGCAGCTGGTCCCGTCCAGCGGAAAAACGCGAGCCCATGAATCTGGCTCAAGATTCAACGCCACCTCCCTTAGCTTCCTTTTCCACTTTAATTTTTGCGGTCTGTCGAACGAAAGAATCTGGCAAGCGAAACGCTCAGCCCGCGGGGCATTAAAAGGGAGCGAGTGAAGATTTAGCTGAACAAGTTCCGTCCGAATCAAGTCCCCCAAGTCACACCAAGGAAGTGGCCCACTCAAACGAAGTTTTGCGCAATAATTCCTTCCGCTGGCCACTCGCAAGCAATCTCGGGATAGGTGACTGGAGTAGCACGGGACAGGAGAGCGTAGGTAAAGTTATGGGTGTGCCCGGCTGCTAAGTAGTTCAGCCGAGCGATACAACTGCAGAAGCCCCGGAGTCACCCGCGTGAGATCGCCGTTATCTTTTCCACCCAAAAAAAAAAACGAGCTGGAAATTCCCGTCAAGGCTCTCCCTCCTCATTTGTAGGCGAGCCGTCACTTGCGAGATTTCCATACTAGACCAGAAATCTCAGATATGATCTTTTCGCCTTTGGCAACATATCCACCTCTTACGTTCACTGGAATATCACTCACAAGCACAACGAGCGCATAAGGCTTGGAATCTCTAAGAACGATCCCAGCATCATTTACCACTCCCCTTACGGTCCCCGTCTTGTGAATTAGGATAGCGTCTTGTGGCAGTCCTCTTCTGATTCGGTTCTGGCCCGTCTCGCAGGACGCCATAATTTCGAGAAATTCATCTGTGTACTTGCCCAAAACGCGCTCACAGTAGACCTGTTCAAATGTTGTAACCAGGTCTCTAGGTGAGGTGACATCATCGTTTGGGATTCTCTTCTTTTGGGTCTGCCTTTCCTCTTCCGCTTGACTAGAAAGGAATCTCCTGAGCTCCGTGAGAGTATGAATGCCGGAAAGCCTGTGAGCGTTTCTTCTCAGTAACGTCATGGCGTCTTGCTGCCTGAGCCCGCGAGAGCTTAACCCTAACAACTCTAAATTACGACGAAGCTCCTTCGTCGGCTGTCCATACGTAAGGATATCTTTGCAATTTGATTTTATAGATGTATTTTTGAGGCCGAGCCAACCGATTGTATCAGCCAAACTCTCTGGGCCAAGGAAATCAAAGAGCACGTCAGCGGCGGTGTTGTCACTAATTATCATCATCAACCTAGCGTATTGCCTCAGTTTCATTGTTGCACCCTCGCCTACATATTGTAGGACTCCGGAGCCTGGAGACCTGTCGGTATCTTTGAGCGTCAGTGTATTGTCTAGGTCGAACTTCCCTTCGGCCGCACGACGGAAAAGGTCAACAAGAACGAAAATCTTGAACACACTCGCTGTGGAAAAGAGCTTATCGGGATTCAAAAAGACAGAGTCCCCGTTTTCTAACGACTTGTATCCCACTCCTACCCTTCCCGGAAATTTTCCGCACAGCCGAGTCAATGAACGGCCTAGGCCAGATGCATGAGTAGCCATCTTAGGTTCACACAAAGGACTCCATTCCGTTTCTTAAAGCTGCCCCTTTTCTGCCTGTTAATGCCAAATGATGGGACGATTTATCGGATAGGTCTGGGGAAATAGAGTAGCGGCACGTGACGTTTCTGAACATCCAAGGCACAAGGGGCTTTTCCCCCTGTTCGAACTATGCTCTTTCCCTTGGAATCAAGGAACAGGGCGGGATGTTGTGTTTGATACAAAACCTAGGTCACTGGGCGTGGTTTTCGAAAGAGCGGCTAAGCAATAGTGCACGCCGCATCAGGACTGACACGCACCACCACGGATCAAGGTTACAAGACCTGAACCACATCTTCGTCAAAGAGCATCGCCTCATAGGGCCCATTCGTTGTGGGGAGACGCTGAGCTGGCGGTTGCAGACTCGTCTCTGGGCGTGTATTGGGACCAAAGATGAGTATCAGAACTTGGATTCGCAGAAATGAATCCTCTAGACGGATAATCAATCTGGAGCATCATCTCGTAGCACTGCTCCCTGTTTGGAATGCATCCTGAAATATCCATACACAAGTTACCATTTACCATTACAAAGGTCTTGAGAAGTAAATTAAATAAGCACACGGGCCATAACTCAGACCCATGGATACGCAGCGTTCCGCGTGCGAAGAGGCTGTGAAGCGCTCCTCTGAAATGCTCCGGAACCTCCCAACTGAAGATAATTGGACTGAGTTCGAGAGGGCATACAGAGCTTGTGGCGCAAGATACTATAAAATTTATTATGTTACAGGAAAACTGAACTCCTCTCAGGACCTTACCTCATCGTATGTGGAGTTGTTCGACGCAGAAAAGAAACTTATTGCTACGGCACCCGTATTCAAGCGCTCAGGAAACAGAGTGGAAGGCGCCCTTTCGCACCTAGCGGGCCTTCGTAGCTTGGACTTGGCGGCTTAAATATGATAGAGCAAGACCTCAATGAACTCGAAAACAAGAGTACCTACATAATCAGGGAAGGAAAGCTGAAATTTTCTAAGGTCGCCGCGCTGTGGAGCATGGGAAAGGACTCTACAACTGTGCTTCAGCTTTCTCGCAAGGCCTTCATGGGAAAGGTCCCATTTCCGGTCATCCATATAGACAATGGCATTGACTTCCCCGAAACCTACGAGTTCAGGTCGTCACTGAGGGACGAGTGGGGTCTTGAGCTTATTGTCGCTAAGAGTGAAATCAAGAACGAACTCTCCGGTTTCAGCTGCTGTGGGGAAAACAAGACCAAGGCATTACAAGGAGTAATGAAGGAATACGGTTTCGAAGCGTTGATCGTATCAATCAGAAGGGATGAACACGGCATCCGCGCAAAGGAGAGATATTTCAGCCCCAGAAGTAAGGAATTCAAGTGGGACTACAAAAATCAGCCGCTTGAACTCTGGGACAATTACGCCTCACGTCTAGATGAGGAAGGGCATTACCGAATACATCCAATCCTTGACTGGAACGAAATCGATATTTGGAGATATATAGAAAGAGAGAAAATTCCGGTCAACCCACTTTACTTTTCGGAGAGCGGTTTCCGCTACAGAAGTCTCGGATGCACGCACTGCACCGTTCCCGTGCAATCTGACGCCTCAAATGTCGGAGAAATAATAGCCGAGTTAAGGGTCAGCACCAGCGAAGAGCGGGAAGGGAGGGAACAGGACAAAGAGAAGGAGTACGTGATGCAAAAACTCAGAAGCCTCGGATACATGTGAGAGTTAGTTGAGGTTAAAACGAACGGCTCTCCTTGGGCAAAAGGATCATGGAAAGTCTACTCTGCTAGGTTCTTTACTGATTGAGACCGGTGCGGCTTCGCAAGCGCGCATCAGGGAAGCAAGGCGAGCAAGCGAGCAGCTCGGTAGAAAATTCGAGCCTGCATTTATTCTGGACAGTTTCTCGGAAGAACGGGAGGATGCAATGACTGTGGACACCACTCGCGCACAGGTGCCTTTTGGAAATATGGCCTTTGAATTCATCGACGTGCCTGGGCACGAGGAACTGATGTCTAACATGCTGAGCGGAGCTAGCTATGCTGATACCGCGCTGCTTCTCGTCTCCGCCGCCCCCTCCGAAGGAATTACGGACCAAACGAAGCGTCATCTGTTCGTCGCAAAACTCCTTGGCATTGACCGCTTAACGGTAGCCGTAAACAAAATGGATGTTGCGGATTACTCTCGTCATGCCTTCGAATCTGTAGTGGACGGTCTGAGCGGTTTCCTGGAGAAGGTGGGTTTCGACCCAAGCCACGTCCGATTTGTCCCAATATCGGCTTACAATGCCCAAAACCTCATTCGGAGTTCAGCATTTATGCCATGGTATGGTGGGCAGCCACTGATGCAGACACTGATGTCGCTCGAGTCCAGCGACATCGCGGCAGGTGGCGGAGCCTGCCTTGCAACAGTGCAGGGCTATATCGAAAGGCCGCGAGTCATAAGCGGTCGGGTGCTCTCTGGGTCTGTCACTAGGGGCGAAAAGGTGCTTCTCCTGCCAGCGGGAAAGCAACTTTCAGTAGGCAGAATCTGGGTAGGCGGAACCGAGCGTGAAAGAACGACTCCGCCAGAATCATTTGCGCTCGAGTTGCTGGGCGACCTTCCTGTAAATGTCGAAGGTAGCGTGATTTGCGATCCCGCGAGTCCTCCGCCCGTTGGGCAAGTGATGATTGCAGTAGCTTTCTTTCTGAACCCGCCCACTCAACACATGGAACTAGTATCAATGGGCTCCAGCACAGGTGTCAAGTCCATGGATTTCCTAGAGGCAATTGACCCTACCACCTGTAACACAGTTCCAGGTCAATCCGCTCAGCCGCTGCAGGCCGCCATTATACGAATCGCTCTGGAATCGCCGCGAGTAATAGTGACGTCTGACGAACAGCGGGAGCTCGCGCGATTTGTGCTTCGAGACTCGGCTGGGCTTGTCGCAGTTGCGGTAGTTAAAGACAACTGGTCCGCCGGCAGTAGCCATTCTTCTAACAGCTGAAACAATCTACTCTGGCTGTAACAAATTAGCCGCTCAAATATATGCGACTGCTAGCAGTGCCGCGCACGCTACCAAGAGCAGGGTATCGGTATATCCAAAGTTCGACCGAACAAGGTACGTCCTTTTCGGAAATGCCCTAAATGCGCGCGTGTCGGCAGAGACTGCAATATTCTTGGCATTTCGTGCGAGGAACACCGTTACAGGTATGACAGACATGATAGCGGCCTCCAGATAGAAAGCCGGCCTGATAAAGAAGGGAAATCTGGACCCCAGGCCACGCATGAGTTGAATTTTCACTACTGACTCAGCAGCACTGACCACGGCTGGAACTGTTTTCACTGCAACTATCAATGAGAACGTGAGAGCGCTGGGCACCCCCAGTTTTGAAAACGCACGAAATACTTCCGAAGGAGTGTTCGTCTGTAGCAAGAGAAGCACGGCTAGAGGCAGTGTCATCGCCACCAGGCTTGAATGTACAGCGAAGAGAAACGCCCCAACCGTATAGACTCGAGCATATCCCAGCACGCGAAAATACTGCGGCCAGACCCATATTATATCACTCAGAATTCCACCCGAGCTGCTCACTGCGTGGTCAAACCTAGGAGAAAGGGCCAAGATATAGCTAGACGCAATAGCGGCCGCTAGGTAAAGAGCGTACTTGAATTTCCGCCGGCCGCCAGTGAGCGTCAAGTAAGCGATTAGCACTAGTAGGTCGAATAGAGCACTCACCCACCAGTCCAACTGCGGAAGTGCCAGACTGAGCGCGAAGAGCGCAACCAGCTTAGAGAGCGGATGCAGTCGGTAAAGGAAAGATTGCCCCTTCGCATATCTGACCAGTTGAGTAAACCCGGAGAAGCCGAGCAGCTTGAAAAGTATATAGAAGGGGGCGAGGATGCCGACAGCGAGTATAATCCAACTAGCGCCGTTATGAGCCAGAACACATGCTAAGCAGCTCGCTGCCACTTTACTAGTTCAAAAAAGCGAACTCCCTACACTTGAGGGTTTCCCATGCAGCAAACGCGGCATAAGCAAGTGTTCAGCAACAGGTTCATGACAGCATCCGGGCCAACGGTTCAGTTCCCGAGCGATTGTTTCTCCCAACGCTTCGAAATGGACGTTTTTCCGTTTTGCACAGTTCCGAAATGCCACGAGCCCGTCTTGAAACAGACGACTCGGCCCAGAGCAACAAAGGGCCTATTGAGACTCTCGGCCCGAGCTGCTTCCGCTAACAAGGATTACCAAACTCCTGCAGAGCTCCGCCCATTCCTACTGGGCTTTTGCGCCTGCAACTAGATACTTCAGGCGTCATACGTAGAATATTCTACAAATCCGCAATAGAGTTTCACCTGTTGAGAACGTGACTAATTCAGGACGAATCGGGGGGGGGGGAACCAGCCGTTTCGCGACTCCTGTCGGCGACCCTCATCAGACGCTAATGCTTATACGTAATAGCAATTAGGCCGGGCCATGCTCGACAACAAGTGGAATGAAGCTACGTTTGCAGAGTTTGTTTCAGTTGCCGACCCCCGGATATCACCCGATGGAAATATGGTTTCCTACCTGACGTCCAGAGCAAACCTAGATTCTGACAAAAACGAAAACACCACTGTTATTCGTAATCTCAAGACCGGAGAGGAACGTTTCATTTCCGAGAGTTTCCTGACCCGATTCTCACCAGACGGTAAAAGTGCGGCCTATTTGAAAACAAATGAGAAGGAAGGAAAGAGCGAGCTGTGGCTCCTAGACACTCGTACTGGAGATTCACGAAAACTGCTCGACGCGAAAGCGATCACAGAGGTTAACTGGTCGCCTGACGGCAGAAAGCTCTGCCTTATCATGCCAAAAAAAGCGAATGACCCGCATGTGCTATTCGAGGCCGACCTTCCATTCTGGTTCGACGGGAAAGGCTACAGTGACCGGGAGAAGACTATCGTCGGGGTTTACGACTCGCAAAGCGGGGCCAAATTGGAAGAGCATGAAGTGGATTTTCAAGGGTTGCCGTATTTTCCTCTGTCGCTCTGGCACGGGGACGCGATCGTATACAATAAACCCAGCAGGAATAAGCCGTTCACTTACTCCGATATCTGCCAGATAGACAGCGGCGAAGAGAAGACATTATTCAGCAACACGGCCTTCAAGGCTGTAGCCACTGACGGGAAAAATCTTGTGCTTCTGGGCAAACCAGAAAAGGAGAACCATGCGGAACACAACTACCTGTATCTCTGGGACGGAAAAGAAGTCACGGCGCTCACGGAGAAATTCGGGCGCGACGATGTAGGACTAAGCTTTCCAAAAATAGACTCGAAAGGCGTAATATACTATACTTCAACGCGAGGTGGAAGAATTCAGCTCACTGCGATCGGCCGGGACGGAATCGAACGGGCCCTAGTTGATGAGGATGCATGGGTCACCGGATTCGATGTGAGCAAAGACGGCAAGGTGGTGTTCGTAAAGGAGAATTCGTTCACTCCGCCAGAAGTGTTTGTTTACAGCGAGAAAGAAAATATCACCAAGTTAACTTCTTATAACGAACTTGTCGCAACTAGACACTCTTGCCGACCACTCAAACGGGTTGAATGCAGCAGTATCGGGGGGCTCAAAGTCGAGGGCTGGTACTTGAAACCTGACCTGAAAGATGCCCAAAAAGCTCCTGCGATCGTCTTTATACACGGGGGGCCAAAGGGGGCCTACGGCCACCACTTTGACCCTCTCGCTCAGACCTTGGCGAGCAAGGGTTACTTTGTGCTCTATACGAACCCGCGCGGAAGCAACGGTTACGACGAGGAATTCGCGCTGACGATTTCGGGTAAATATGGGCTAGAGGACTCGCAGGACATCCTTAATGTATTAGGTGAGCTCATCAGATTGGAACCTTCAATCGACCAGAACAGAATTGGAGTAACTGGCATCAGTGGCGGCGGATATCTTACAAACTGGATGATATCTCATACAAACCGCTTCGCGGCTGCGATAAGCGAAAACGGCATTAGTAACTGGTTCACTCATTATGCTTTTTCTGACATAGGCTTCTGGTTCTGCAAAGATCTCATCGGGAAAGACCCGCTTTCAGACGAGAATTACCGGCTGCTCAGTCCTATCTACCTTGCAACCAGGGTGACCACGCCCGCTATGTTCATCCACAGTACGGAAGACTACAGGTGTCCGCTTGACCAGTCGCTCATGTTCTACCACA
>JAKAWJ010000025.1 GCA_021817005.1 archaeon
TTGGTCAGGATGTTCTCTCCCTCATAATCTGGGGCTCAAGAATTTCGCTCCTAGTGGGGTTTCTCGCGACCGCAGTAGCAATGGTAGTTGGCACACTTTTCGGGATTTTTGCGGGTTATATCGGAGGCATTGTCGACGAAGTACTAATGCGCACCACGGACTTCTTTCTTGTAATACCCGCGGTTGTACTTGCAATCGTAGTAGCAGCAGTTCTGGGTAACACTCTGCTGAACGTTGTTTTGATAATTGGGTTGCTGAGCTGGCCGGCAACAGCTAGGGTAGTGAGGTCAGCAACACTGGTTTACAAGCAGATGCCATTCGTAGAAGCGAGCAAGGGGGCGGGGGGTTCTACTCTTCACGTACTTCGGGAACACATTCTACCTAACGTGATGCCGCTCGTATATGCAAACACCGCGCTAACAATCGCAAACGCGATTTTCACACAGTCAGCGCTCGTGTTCCTCGGGGTGGGAGATGTGAGCGACATTAGCTGGGGCCAGACTCTGCACTTCGCATATTCGTCCGGGGCGATCACAGCTGGCGATTACTGGTATGCACTTCCTCCGGGAATTATGATTGTGCTCTCCGTGCTCGCGTTTGCTCTCACTGGCTACGCGCTAGACGAAATTCTCAATCCCAGACTTCGTGGAGGCTCACTTTTTGGCTCTTCTTGAGATAAAGGAGCTCAAAGTCGGCTTCAAGACCCAGGCGGGCTTGGTGCACGCTGTAGATGAAATTGACCTTTCGCTCTTTCAGGGAGAAATAGTGGGTTTGGCAGGAGAGTCTGGAAGCGGCAAGTCGACCCTAGGCTACTCGATAATGAGAATTTTACCCCGAAACGCCTTGGTGCAGGGAAGTATTAATTTTGATGGAACCGAGCTGCTAACTCTTACTCAGAGCAAGTTGGAAGAAATAAGGGGAAAGCGGATTGCAATGGTTTTTCAGGGTTCGATGAATTCCCTGAATCCGCTAATGAGGGTGGAAGAACAGGTAGCAGAGCCCATGATTCTTCATCAACAAGCAAATGAGAAGCAGGCAGTTGTCGAAGCCAGAAACCTTCTCGAGCTGGTCGGGGTCGACAAAGAAAAGGGGAGGCATTACCCCCACGAGCTGAGCGGAGGGCTGAAGCAGCGCGTCGCGATCGCGATGGCCCTGTCTACTCATCCTGCTCTGCTCATTGCAGACGAACCCACTACAGCCCTAGACGTAATGACTCAGGCTCAAATAATGAGGTTGCTCGGCAGAATAAGGGACGAATTCAAGATCACAATTCTCATGATAAGCCACGACCTTGCATTGCTGTCGGAGACTTGCGACAGGCTGATTCTCATGTATGCAGGCAAGATTGCGGAAATAGGCTCGAGGGATCAGATAGTAGGAAACCCGCGCCATCCTTACACCCAGGGACTCCTCGGATCGATTCCTTCAGTCAGAAATATCGGCAGGGCTAGTTCCTCAATTCCGGGCGACCCTCCAGACCCTCTTAATCCTCCGGCCGGCTGCAGATTCAAACCGAGGTGCAGTTTTGCAAAGGATGTATGTTCCACCTTTGAGAAGGGACCTCTTTACGTAGAGGATGGGCATTACGCTGCCTGCGTCTTGGTGGGCGGGTGAATATATTGGCCGAGTCATTCGTAGAAGCAAAATCATTGAAGAAATATTTTGAGATACGCCGCTCACCTGCAGATTTTTTTATGGGCAAAAGGCCCCAGTATATCAGGGCGGTCGATGGTATCGACCTTTCGGTGCAGCGCGGCGAAATTGCAGCGCTCGTAGGCGAGTCCGGCTCAGGCAAAACAACAACGGGGAGACTTCTTTCGATGCTCGAGAGACCGACGGCAGGAGAGGTCTGGTTTGATGGGGAGCAGCTGGCCAAGGCCAGCGGAAGAATGCTCAGGCATGTTAGACCGAGAGTGCAGATGATCTACCAGGACCCGTACAGCTCTCTAAATCCAAAGCTCTCCGTTTACAGTATAGTTTCGGAGCCCCTCCAAGTGAATTCGCGAAGCCATTCTCGGGAGGACATCTCGAATGTGCTTGCACTCGCGGGTCTGCGTCCTCCTGAAAAGTTTATGGATAGGTTTCCGCACGAGCTCTCTGGCGGGCAGCGCCAGAGAGTAGCGATTGCCCGGGCCATGGCTCTAAGGCCGGACTTTATTGTTGCAGATGAACCCGTGTCCATGTTGGACGTCTCGCTGAGGTCAGAGATTCTTGAAGTGTTGAGGACCATCAACCAGAACCTGAAAACCACATTTCTACTTATTACACACGACTTGGCCGTAGCAGCCCAGATTGCAAGCAGGATTTCGGTGATGTATCTCGGGAAGGTCGTCGAGAGTGGAAGGACCGAAGACGTGCTTTCTTTCCCGGTCCACCCCTATACACAGGCGCTACTTTCCGCTGTACCCAAGGTTGGCGGTCGGATTGCAGACAAGATCATACTTACGGGAGAAATTCCAAGCGCAAGCAGAGTACCAGCTGGTTGCAGATTCCATCCGAGGTGTGCATATGCGCGCAGAAACTGCTCTGAAGAAGAGCCAGAGCAGAGAATAGTGGGCAACTCACTGGTTGCGTGTCACTATGCCGAACTTATTGCAGAACAGCGTAAGTGAGTGTTATTCTATACCAAACTCCTTAGACACTCTGCCATCCAGGGCATTGTCTTTGTAATGAAACTGGGGCCGTGGTGTGCCATCATATCCGCCGGGCCGGGCGAGACGAATATCCTGTTTCCTCTGACGCTCTCCAAGTCCGCCCACCCACGGGTTACAAACTTCTTACTCACTTCAATCAACTTTTCCCTTCTGAACATCTTTGGTTCATAGAGAATTATCTCGGGAGCAGCCGCTCGAACAAACTGAAAATCCGGTGTAAGCCACTCGCATGGCTCATCTGCAAAGATATTACTTCCTCCCAGAAGATTCAGTGCATCAGTCAAATAGCTGTAGGCCCCAAAGCTTACCGGCCCTCCAAGGTCGATTTCGATATACGCTCGACCGTGAGTGACCTTGGGAATTTCGCACACAGTCTGAAACAGGCGCTTGGAAAGCATATCTCCGGCCCGCAGTTCTCCCGTGACCAATCCGATGCGGCGAACCATGTCAACGATAGAGCTCACGCTGAGAGGAAGTTCTGCGGCATAAACAGGGAAGGTATCAGCCAACCTCAGGGCTAGGTCGCGCTGGTAACCTGTGGTCAGGAAAACAAGCTCCGGCTCAAGAGTGATCAGCTTATCGATATTTGTGTGGCTGTAACTGCCTAGGATAGGTTTCTTCCTAGCCTCTTCCGGATGAACATCAAAAGCCGACACCCCGACTACTTTGTCGCCTAGGCCCAATTCATAAAGAGTCTCAGTAATCGCCGGGCTGAGGCTCACGATCCTCTGCAGTCTTTTTGGCAGTTCAAGCGTGCGTCCCGTGACTTCGCAGAATACCCGTCTTTTTTCGCTCAATTTTTGTAGTGCTGCCAATCTATGCCTTCTTCGAGCGCGTCAGCCATAGCGCCTATAAAGAGAGGGTCGTCATTTGGTTGTCTGGCCCGTCTGAGCTCAATTCCAAGTGAGTTGGCTCTCTCTTTGGCGATCACATCCAGATCGTAGAGCACTTCGAGGTGCTCGAAAATGAAACCGATGCTTGCAAGCACGATACATGTGAAACCTTTTGCCTTATAGTCTTGCATTCTCTCCTTTACGTCAGGCTTGAGCCACATGTCGCTCTCGTCCCCCGCGCTCTGATACGCAAATTCCCAGTACGGCGGATTCACACGCTCTGCTATCATCCTCGAGGTTTTCCTCACCTCCTCTGGATACGAGTCACGGTATTGCAGCATTTTGGATGGGAGACTGTGAGCAGAAAAGAGCAATGGCTGGCTTTTTCCGTTCATCGCCTCAGTGACACTGCGAGACCAGAACTCTATAAATTTTGGAGTGGTATTCCAGCCTCGTACCCAGCTGAGTTCAAAATTCTTTCCTACTTCTGCCATT
Organism: archaeon; assembly: GCA_021817005.1. Classification (GTDB taxonomy): domain Archaea; phylum Thermoproteota; class Thermoprotei_A; order Marsarchaeales; family Marsarchaeaceae; genus JAKAWJ01. The sequence continues at coordinate 3,983 of JAKAWJ010000025.1, forward strand.
GCGGCCTTGATAGCTCTTTCATACGAACTCATTATCCAGTAAGAGTCGTATGGGCTGAGTGCAAATGCGACAATCCTTCTGTAGCCCCCAGCTTCGATTTTCCGCAGAGCCTCCGTTACCGACGGTTTCCAATGCTTCGTCCCGAGATAAACCTCCAAATCGTATCCTCGTGTCCTGAGCTCTTTACTAAATGCAAGCGTCTGAGCCGAAAGAATGGAGTTCATGGGCGAAATGCCTCCAATCCGCATATAGCGCTCCCTGAAATCCGAAATCATATCTGTGGATGGCTTACCAGAGGGCACAATCCCGGAGAGGTATTCTTCTAGTTCTTCAAGTTTCGTGGGGCTTCCATAGCCCATCAGAAGTATTGCCGTGTCACCCACAACCCTCAGCTCCTGAATTTATGGACAAAATCCACGAGATGCTTGGCGACGGAAGGGTCAGTGCTTTTGTGAATGCCGTGGCCAAGGTTAAAGATATGACCCGGTGCCGACTTGCCAGCCAGAATTATATTCGAAGCTTCGCTCTCAATGTGCTCGATCGGGCCGAGCAGGCACGCGGGATCAAGATTTCCCTGGATGGCTCTGTTTCCCCCCAGAGCCTGAAAGGCAGATTCAAGTTCAACTCTCCAGTCCAGTCCAACGACTTCAATATCTAGCTTGGAAATATCACGGAGAAGCCCGCCAGTATTCGTTCCGAAATATATGCGGGGGACCTGGCTTGTCTCGGAAAAAATTTCTTCGAGATAATTGAGGACGTAGTTTCTAAAATCCACAGGAGACAGTGCCCCAATCCAGCTATCGAATAACTGCACCGCATTCACGCCTGACCTGATCTGTCCTTTGAGCAGATTCGTGGTAATCTCCGTGAGTATTTTCATCATTTGGTGCCAGCTTTTTTCGTTTCTGTAGATAAACGATTTGGTAATTTCGAATCCACGGGAGTATTCTCCTTCGATTGCGTAGGCGGCTAATGTGAACGGCGCACCCGCAAAGCCTATGATCGGCACCCCTCTTAGTTTCCCACTTAGCAAGCTTATTTGCTCTCCCAGGAACGCCATCTCTTTAGTAGGATTCACAGGCTGCAATTTTTGCAGGTCCTCCGGTTTTCTTAGGGGTTCGGGAAAGACCGGTCCACCCAGCTCGGAAAACTCTACCCTAACTCCCATGGCCGGAAATGGAAGCAAAATATCCGAAAATAGGATTGCAGCGTCCACCCCAAGACTGAGCACAGGTTCTATCGCGATCTCCGCGGCTAGGCCCGGGTTGCGAATCAATGACAGCATCGAGTAATTCTTTCTGAGTTCCCTGTATCCAGGTAGATAGCGCCCCGCCTGGCGCATAAACCATACTGGCACATATTCAGATTTTTCCCCCCTGCATGCCTGCAGAAACGCCGATTTCATCAGAAACTATCCCAGCTTACCTTACAAAAGGCTATCTGAACTTCGTACAAACCCGAGATTGCGCAGCTACACCGCTTTGAGACGTTCACTAGAGGGAGAGGAAGAGGGAGGGGGAGAGAGAAGAAACGGAGATTGAGAAACCAGTATCCTAATAACTGGAATTCCAGAGAACCAAGCGACACACTTTGCGAGATGTGAACCCAACCCCGGAATCTGACGTGTACATTGTCTCATTTCTGCGCACCGCCTTCTCAAGATCGAGGCCGAACGACCCCACAAAGGACCTGTTCAACTCCATCAGGATGGACGAGGCCTTGGGAAGCTTGATATCAAAAATGGTTACGGATACCGAAGTAATTCCAGAAGATATCGGCGACGTCATCACTGGTTGTGCACTTCCCGTTGATGAGAACTGGACATTTGGGGGGCGCCATCCTGTGTTTCTCGCAAAACTGCCTTTCGTCGTGCCTTCAATGACTCTCGACAGGCAGTGCTCCTCCAGTATGAACGCAATATCGATTGGGGCAATGGAAATCGCTACGGGTAACGCCGATATCGTGATTGCTGGAGGTATGGAGCATATGACGCATGTGCCCATCTCTGAAAATGAGCATATCAAGCCGAACATGAAACTCCTGCTACGCCCCGAATACTTGAGGTATTCAATGAGAACATCCTATTCGATGGGGCTGACCGCAGAGAAGCTGGCTGAGCTAAGGAACATTAGCCGAGAAGACATGGACTTGTTCTCCTATGAGAGTCACATGAAGGCGTCGCGAGCATTCGAAGAGGGCTATTTCAAAGCGGAGATATTGCCGATTGCAGTTGAGCAGGGGTCTGAGACTTTCGTAGTTGATAGGGACCAGTCCATACGAAGAGACACCACTCGCGAAGCACTCGCAGAGCTCAAGCCGGCGTTCAAGCCTGACGGCGTAATAACTGCAGGCAATTCGTCACCGCTTAATGCGGGCGCCTCTGCTGTGATGCTAATGTCGGGGGCCAAGGTAAAGGAGTATGGTATCACTCCGCAAGCTAGAATTTTATCCTTCGGATGGGCCGCGGTCGACCCATCTATAATGGGAGACGCGATAGTTCCTGCCTCTCAAAAGGCGCTATCGCGCTCCGGCCTGGGTGTGGACGACATCGACATCTGGGAAATTAATGAGGCGTTCGCGGTTGTTGCGCTCAACGCGGAAAGGCAGCTGGGGATACAAAACGACAGAGTAAACCTGAAGGGCGGGGCTATAGCGATAGGTCACCCTCTGGGGGCGTCAGGAGCTCGAATAGTTGGAACCCTCTCGAGGTTGCTTCGCGAAACTGGGAAGGATAGAGGGATGGCCACACTCTGTGTTGGAGGAGGGCAAGGTTATGCGATGCTAATCGAAAGATGTTCCTGAAGGCTTGCAAGTTTGCAACAAAAAGAGTGCAGACGGCTGCATTATGTGCAGCGCAAATGTGACGCTCTCACAAGTGAGAGCAAAAAAATCAGCTTACCGCATAGTGCCTGCGATAAATTGAATGTTGCAGTCACTTGCCCACGAAATCTGGTTTTCGCTTCTGAGAAAAAGCAGCTATTCCTTCCTTCAGATCATGCGTCCCGTACAGGACCCCTAGGGCAATAGCTTCGGCTTCAAGGCCAAGTTCTAGCGGCTCGTTGCTCCATCTACTAATCAGTTTCTTTGTAAGAGCGGCGGCAACAGGCGCAATCTTTCCTGCGATGCTGCTCGCCAATTTTATGGTTTCTTCCTCAATGGAATCCGAAGGGTAGATTTTTGAAATCAATCCGGTTTCCAGGGCCAGTTTGGCATTCAAACGCTCGGCGCTTAGAATATAGTACATTGCTCTAGAAGTCCCCATTAGTTTCGGCAGGCGCTGGCTGCCGCCCCATCCTGGAAGCAGGCCGCGCTCGAGTTCGGGGAAACCCATCTGCGAGTCTTCTGACGCTACTCGTATATCGCAGGCAAGAGCGAGTTCAAAGCCGCCACCGAGTGCATATCCGCTTATCTGCGCGAGCGTTATTTTGGGAGCGTCAGACACAGCTCGAAAAACTGCTTGGCCGCGTCTGGATAGGTCGGATAACTGCAAACCACTAGTGATGAATTGATCCAGCTTTGCCCCGGCGGAGAAGTTGGATCCCTTTCCCCTAATAATTATTACATTGACATCCTGGTTTTGCGAGAGTTCACGCATGGCACGCTCCAGTTCATCCAGGAGCTTGGAATCCAGGAGGTTATGCCTTCCGTCACCGAGGGTGAGCCTTGCCACTTTTGGTGCCGGACGGTCGACTAGGATATTTTCCGTGGACTGAGGGACTATTGACTCAGCTTCAACCGGCCTAGCAACAGGGGACGGGGTGGAAGTGGACATGTTCTGCGGGCTCGGCTTTCCGGTCATAATCTCATGCAGCCTACCCTCGACGATGCTTCTCGCTGGGCTGAACAATTTCGCACCAAACTTAACTGAAAGGCTCTCAAGGCGTTGTCTGAGCTCAGCACTCGAAAACCCCTGGGAGGCAGAGACCGGTCCGAACGGCCTGTTCATACCCAGTTTGACTGCAAGCTCTATGTCCGGAGGGGAGGCAGCACCTTCCTCCACTAGCCGAACGGCTTCGTTTACCTCAAGCGCAATTGAATCCAGAAGGGACACGCTTTCGGACGGATTGACCTTGGCGCTCTGCGCCTTTCCTTCCTTCCACACATAGAAGCCGCTTCCTGTTTTTGCACCCAGGTTACCGTTCTTGACAAGGTCGCGTATTTTCGTGGGCTTCAAATAGTCGGGGGACAGCTCCTTTGAGAAGTAGTCCAGCGAATGGACAACCGTGTCGAGCCCCACGTAGTCCATGAGTTCGTATGGACCCATGGGGAGGCCCTGGGTTTTGAAGTAGGCATCAATAGCCTGCATTTGTGACGGGTCCATATCGTATACCAAGCAGAACAGCAGGGTTTCGGGGGCGGTGATTCTGTTAACCACAAACCCTGCTGAGTCCCTTTCTACCTTTACCGGAGTTTTGTTGATTTTCTTTACAAACTCGAACGCAAAGTCAAACGTTCTCTGAGACGTTTGTTCTCCCCTTATTACTTCCACTAGCTTCATTATAACCGGCGGATTGAAAAAGTGCAGGCCCACGATTGAAGCTTCTTTCCCCGATCCTCTTGACAACTCAGTTATCCGAATGTTTGATGTATTGGATGCAATTATGGCACCTTCGGGTGCATGCTGAGACGCCTCCGCGAGTACCTTTCTCTTCACTTCAACCAGTTCCGGTACGGCTTCAATAACGATGTCGGCATCTTGAACGGCATCTGCTATACTACTTACGTATGAAATACGCGAAGCGACAGTCTGGGGAGCCTCTGGAGATATTCTTCCTGATTTCGCAAGCTTGCTAAGACTTTCCCCTATGAGCATCTTGGCCCTCGAGAGAGCACTTGGCGCTGTATCCATCAATTTCACGCTTAGCCCCGCGAGCGCCACAACTTCCGCTATACCATGACCCATGGCACCCGCGCCAAGCACTGCCACTTTGTTGTAATCCATGGCACTGACTCCGATTGTGGGCCCAATGCAATAAATGTGCCGATTTGCGCGATCTACATGCTCGCGTACAAGTGCAGAGCCTCTCTGTGTCGCCCTGATCCTTGGGGAGCTTGGTCGACGAGACATCCATAACTCCCCGTCCTCTTATGCCGCCCTCGTCTCGGCGCGGATTGGAAAGGCATTTATCTTCCTTGGGAAATCGGTTTCCTAATGAGGATGCGCTTCGTTCTTGTACTATTTTTTGCAGTGTTTGTTTCCGCTAGTGCGGTGCAGTTTGCCGCAGCCTCCAGTTTCGCGTCCCTGCCGAGCTGGTTTCTGGCTCTTTCTGGTGGCTCAGGGATTGCATCACCATCTGGCACGACTACCTTTGCGTTAGAACTGACGTCTGCTCCCGGTTCCGTGCCAGTGAATGTTACTAATTACTTTATGATAAGCTATACCGATTCGACCGGGAGTGAAGCCGTTGCGAAGTATAATGGCACGGTGGTGCCCCTGAGCCTCACTGTAGAAACTGGGTCGACTGTAAGCATATCCGCGGAAACCAGCGACTCCAGTTCGGAACAAGTCTGGTGTATATTCAATACGACTACGTGTCAGAAAGTAAGCGTAATTGCGTCAGGAGGAAGCATGTCCTACAGCCGTTACTATTACGACTTGCTGAAGTACAGTCCTTACTACTCTGTAAAGGGGGGAGGAAGTGGATACACTGCTCCGCAGCTAGTCTATGATACCGCTCCGGATATGAATGCTACTGGCTACGAACCTCGTTCGTTGAGCCTGATGCTCGGCACCAACATTGCAGGGACGCCCATATGGGCAATTCGCGGAACAGCTGTGAAAGTTCAGTCGCCCCTCAGTGGATCAGGAACAAGAGAACGATGGGAAACAAATCAATCCAGCTTTATTGCAGGAACCAACAGGATTAACAATATCGTGTACTACAACCAGTTCTATTTTACATACACACCGAGCGCGGTTGGAGGCTCTCTGTCCAGCTCTAACATAGCTCATTACGCATTCGTCGCTTTCAACCAAACAACATATGGAAGCGCGTCTGGCCCGACCTCCTTCTGGGCTGATGCCGGAACGCCTGTAGGCGCAGGTAGTTCTACGAGCGGAGGCTCGTCGTCTGAGCAGTATAGTGCGACTTCTCTGACTTACGGGCTGAGTGGCTACTGGCCACTGACGGAAGGCGCTGGCGCTTACGCTTTCGACCTTAGCGGAAATGAAAATACTGGGAAACTCAGCGGCGGTGCCTCTTGGTATTCTGGTGGCTCATGCCAGTTTTCTTCTTGTCTTGAATTCGAAGGCGGGTTCGTAGAGGCCTCGGGTTCTTCGCTACCCGTGGGTAACAGCCCCTTTACGAAGTCGGTGTGGGTGTATCTTCCGAGTGGGCTGGGTCCGCAAGAATACAACAGGTTGATAGTGTGCTGGGGAAGCGCTACAGTTCTCTCTCAGTCTAACTGTCTCGCAACGGGTTCTTCCCCGGATCAGTTTGTCAGCGTGCTGGGTACCCGCCCCTTTGTCTGGACTGCGACAAATCTCGTCGATGGATGGAACCAGATTGCGGTGGCCTACAATGGCACAGAAGAACTCGCGTATTCGAACGGCGTTCTGCAGGAAACGTTTGCGCCCAGTTTTGTAGCGGTGGCGCGGGGCCAGCTTTATGTTGGTGGAGGAATCTCCTCCTATTATTCTGCTTTTGACCACGCGATAGCAGAGGTAAGGGTTTATGGCTATGCTTGGGGGACTTCTCAGGAGAGGGAGTACTATTCTCAAAGTTTGCCTCAATTAGAAACCTTAGTCTCCACAAATAGTAGGTCCTTTACTGCAAGCTATTACAACCAGTATCTCGCGACCTTCAGTTACACTGTGGCAGGGGGCGGAAATCCGACCCCTCCCGATTTGGGCCTAGTTTCATTAGGGGAGAGCCTCCATGTAGCTCTCTCAAATAGGTCATTGCTCTGGCTAGATTCGGAGTCGTCTTGGACCGTTGAAAATCCATTGGCTGGTTCGGGGGCAGGCGAGCGGTGGGAATCAAACTTGACAACAGGGAAGGCCTCTCCGGGCCTGTCGGTCAGGCTTACGTTCTTTCACCAGTACGAGCTCACTGCAAACTATTCCGTGTCCGGTGGAGGCAAGGATTTTCAGGCCCCCTCTATCTATTTCAAACAGTTTGGGTCAGTAGTGTCTCAGACTCTTTCAACTTCGCCAACAATAATCTGGGCTGATTCAGGCTCTTTCTGGAACGTGCCGAGTTCGTTGATTGGGTCCAGCCAATACCAGAGGTGGGTTACCTCGGCGAATGTCAGCGGCATTGCTAGCAAAGCAAACACGATAAGTCCTGTTTACTATCATCAATATTATGTGGAATTTTCATACTCTGTAAGTGGAGGAGGCTCAAGTTATCGCAGTCCCAGTGTAAATTTCAGCTATTTCGGAAGGTCGAACCTCACACCCGTTCCAAGTGCTACCTGGGTGGACGCGGGCAGACCTTACTTCTTTGTGAACCCGTTAGAGGGCTCCACTTCGACAGAGAGATGGGCCACCAATATGACCGAGGGTATTCTCGGCAGCTCAATGAACGTATCCAGTGTGTTACTGGTCCGGGTCGATTATTATCACCAATATCTTGCTACAGTTGACTACTCTGTTTCCGGGGGAGGCTCGATTCCAGCTCCGGACATGATTTATACCCAGTTCGGTGTGCAGCATCAACTACAGCTCTCCCAAGCAGCTCAGGATGTGTGGATAGACGCAGGCTCCAATTACTCTGTAACTAACGTGCTGTCGTCAACAGTCACAGGCGAGAGGTGGATCATAACAACACAGGATGGTGGCACGGTGGAGAGTCCGACCAATGTAACTTTTGCCTACCAGCACCAGTTTTATGTAAGCGTAATAAGCAATTCCATGAGTGCGGGGGAAGTCGGTCCGACGAGTGGCTGGTATGACTCTCTGTCTTCCATTGCGCTCACAGAATCAGCATCTCGTGGCTGGCTGTTCACTGGCTGGATAGGTTCTGGCACGGGCTCATATACCGGAAATGATACAACAAAGATGATTCTTGTAGAAGGTTCGTTTGCGGAGACCGCAGATTTTGAGCCAGCTCTCGTAATCGAGACGCAGTTTGGGGGGTCTGTGTCATACTCTTACGGTAATATTTCTGGCACTCTAAACGGAGGGACTAATTCGCTTTATGTGCCATTGGGCTCACAAATAAAATTGGTCGCTTCGTCGCTTCCTTTCTTCTATGAATTTGTCGGCTGGTCAGGTAACGTGACGAGTCGCAGCGGGCAAGTGGATCTGTCAGTGAAATCTCCGGAAACAATCATCGCAAGGTTTTCTCTGAATTATCTTCATACGGGCTTACTGGGCTTAGCTCTCTTGCTCCTCGGACTGGCAGCGTATATAGCGCTGAAACCCCGAAAGCTTACTAGGGACACTCCCTTGCCGCCAGTAAACCCGGACGTTTCTGAAGGAGAAGATTCGACGGACTCGCAGGGAAGCGACTAAATACCTAGAAACATCAACTGGGCTCGGGCAGCTGCGAGAACTGAATTCTAAAAGTAGCGGGCCGAACTAGTCCAATCTTCCATTTTCTTCAGCGCCCTGTAGATTCGCTCTGGAGTCAACGGTAGTTCCCTCAACCTGATACCTGTGGCCGCTTTGATTGCGTTTGCAATGGCTGGAGCGACGCCGATAATCGGCGGCTCTCCAATTCCCTTCGCACCGATATTGTTGCTAGTGTCTTCTGCTTCTATATACTCGCTTTGGATTTCGTCTATGTCGGTAGAACGCGGCACAAGGTAATCGTTGAGATTTGCGTTCAGCGATACCCCAGACGTGGCATCAACCAGTCTTCCCTCCCAAAGCGCGTAGCCCATCCCCTGAATCACTCCCCCTTCGATTTGGCTGCTGAGAAGCAGAGGGTTGATTATTCTACCCGAGTCGTGCACGGACACAAACTTTAGTACCTCAACTTCTCCAGTTTCAGTGTCAACTTCGACCTCCGCGAATTGCGCACCAAATGTGTTTACCTGATGTTTCGGGTCATTGGGTCCTCGCGCTCCCTTACCAGTCACGGTAGCCCCACCGAATTTGTCGAGCAGATCTGCAACCGAGCTTAACTTTTCGCCACTCTTTCGCACAATCCAGCCAGAGTCCAATGCAATAGCTTCTCTGGCAACGTCTAGGGTTTGCGAAGCAATGTCTAGAAGTTGCGACTTTGCGTCATGCGCTGCACTGCGGACGGCCGGCCCAATCGATGCAAGTGTCTGACTTCCACCGCTCCCGGGCGAATATAACTCAGTTACCGTGTCACCTATTTGAACAGAGACTAGCTCCAGTGGCAAAGATAGCTCTTCTGCGGCGATCTGGCCAACTGCCGTCCGAGTACCTGTTCCAATATCCTGGGAGGCCGTGACCACCGTTGCGCTTCCATCCGTGTTTATCTTCACCTGTGCATAAGCCGGCGGTCCCCCCCCTCCCCACCAGATGAGGCTGGCCATCCCTTTGGCGCGCACCTTTGTACCTCTGCGGGTGGGTTCTTCTCCCGGCTTCCAGCCAATGATGTCGGCGCCACGTTCGTATGCTTCCTTCAGGGCTTTTGAGGAGTATGCAATTTTATCGCCTTGATCCTCGTCAGCATAGTTCTTGAGCCTGAGAGAAATCGGGTCAAGTCCGAGCTTTGAAGCGAGCTCGTCGAGAGCGCACTCTAGCCCAAAGTTTCCTTCGACGTATCCGGGGGCTCTAAAAGCCGTAGACGATACAAGATTTGTTCGGGTTCCGTATAGTTCCACCTTGACGTTGGGGCATCTGTAGGTCATTTTGGTGGGTCCCCCTATGTCAGCAGTCCAACCTTCGAGACCAACGTTTACTACAGAGGTCAGCTGGATTGCAGTCAAGGTGCCGTCTTTCTTTGCACCTATTCTGTACTTCTGAATGGTCTGACTGCGGTTCCCGGTAACCAGATTTTCTTCGATTCTGTCCAAAACGATTCGCACAGGCTTTCCGAGGGCTCTGGAGGCGAGGGCGGCAGCCAGGGTGTACTTTCCCCCTCCGAATTTGCTCCCAAAACCTCCCCCCATGTATGTGCTGATCGCCCTTACTTTTCTAAGTGGGATTCCGAGTTTCTCCGCAAGTTCGGCTCGCACGTTGTTTATAGATTGGGTAGAAGTGTATACCGTAAGAGCATCGCCTTCCCACGTCGCCACGCTCCCATGGGTCTCCATACAGTTGTGCATCGCGGCCTGTGTTCTGAATTCTTGCTCTATCACGACATCGGCGTCACTGAAACCTCTTTCCACGCTACCCCGTTCGTAGACTCTCGGCGTTCCCCCGCTCAAATTGTCTTTTCCGCCAATCGCGTGGCTCCCTCTGAGACGAAGAGACTCCTCAGGGTCAACCAAGGGACGGAGTGGCTCGTATTCCACCTCAACGAGCTCGATTGCGTCTTGGAGGGTGATCTCATCAGTTGCAATTAGTAGGGCAATTTCGGCACCTTGGTAGAGCGCTTCGTCACTAAAAAGTTCTATTTGTTTCTCGCCTGTCAGTTTGGGAACGTTATTCGCAGCATAACCCGCAACTACCCCTGGCTGAGCCAATGCCTTTGACAGGTCAACGTGCTTAACCTTTGCATGGGAGTAGGGGGACCTGACAAACTTGCCGTAAAGCATCCCTGGTAGATAGACGTCATGGGTATATTTTGCGCTACCATTGACTTTTGCCCCGGCTTCAAGTCGTGGGGAAGGGCTGCCCACAAGCTTCCCTTTGTAGCTTCCGGGCCAGGCTTGAATTTCTTCACCTTCGACCATTACGTACTCGTCTCTGAACCTGCCCTCGAACTCTACCTTCGTCTTTACAATTTTTACCACTCAGATCACCTTTGAGGCGTCTTCTATTGCCTGAATTATCTTCGGGTAGGCTCCACAGCGACAGACGTTACCGGCCATGAACCTCTTTATTTCGTTCTTTGTAGGTGACTTCCTTGTATTCAGGAGAAACAATGCCGAAATTACCTGACCTGGTGTGCAGAAGCCGCACTGAAGCGCATCGTGTTTTATAAAAGATTCCTGAAGTATTTTTCCTTTGGGGTCATTTTCAATCCCTTCCACCGTCTCAATTTTGGAGTTTGTAACGCTGGCGGCCAGCGTAAGGCAGGAAAGGCGAGTTTTTCCATCTACGAGGACTGTGCATGCGCCGCAACTGCCCATGTCACAGCCCTTCTTAGCGCCTGTATAGCCCAGATTTATTCGAAGGACGTCGAGCAGGCTCATTCTTGGCTCCACATTCAGTTCAAAATTTTTGCCATTTACATTCAGGTTAAGCTGGAGATATCGCGATAGTCGAGGTGGTGCGGTCAATTCGAAATCACGAAGTCAGGCTCGAATATAAGAGATTCTGAGTGGAGTCGCGGGCGATTTCTATTCTGCCTTTTGGACCGGTCTAGAAGCAAACCAACCAGATTCGACTTTCATGTGCACTGGCTGCTGGGTCAATTGCCACTTAACCTATGGCCCAGCTAGGTTTCGCAATATTCTCGTCAAGTCTCAGGTATCCTACTGGTGACATGGTTGCAGGGAGGACTGAGATTCCAGACTCTACAAAAAAGCACGCCTATCCGCCTTGGTTTCAGGAACCCATGGCGCAGAGGAAGCAAGAAAGGTTTTGCGCACTTCGCTGCGTGTTCATACGCGAATTTTTAATGCGAAGCATCTCGCAACTTCTTGCGGCGCGAGCGAGCGATTAGGGCGTCCTCTGAATATTGCTGGAGACAGTTCTGGTTGCCAGTCTAGTTCATTCTTCAAGATCGCTTAGAAGAGCAGTTCACTCCGCCCGTGCATTACCAAGCGTGAGTCGGCTCTAAGCGAACACATATCCTCCCCGTAAAGTGTTTTGAGCAGCAGTTACCCATTCGAAGTTTGAGTCGAATCAATCGAGAGGAGGAACACAGCACCCGCCATTGAACGGCTTGGAGCCCAGGAGCAATATCTAGGTGTTGATTCAGTTTGCTCGGTGGGCTCGAACACTACTTAGGTGACCACTTGATACAACCACTGCGGGGCAGGGTTGGGGACAGAAGTATTTAATTTCCTGCAAGGCGGTACGGATTGAACTTTGATGGGAACACAAGCACATTCTGTGACTGAGCTTGAGAAAATCTCAAACTATATTGACGCTCACAAGGCTGAGCACATCGAAAAAATCAAAGAGATTATCAGGATTCCTAGCGTGGCCGCAGAAGACCCGGAAGGTGTAAGGCAGTGCGCCAAGTATCTCGAGGGTAAATTCAAGGAGCTGGGATGCTCTGAGACCGAGGTTTATGAAACAAAGGGGCAGCCGGTGGTTTACGGCCACTATGATGCGGGTGCCGAGAACACACTTGCTGTTTACTTTATGTACGATGTAAAACAGGTGTCAGGCGAGCACTGGACGCTCATAAGCGACCCATTTAAGCCTGAAGTGTTACCGATGGCTCCGTTCAAGAGCGTGATTGTTGGGCGGGGTGCCACCAATAGCAAGGGGCCGCTTGCAGCCTTTATGAACGCCCTCTTTTCGATCAGGGGGGCTGGTTTTCAGATTCCGGTTAATCTGAAATTTGTTGCCGAGGGAGAGGAAGAGCTTGGAAGCTCGCATCTTATAGATTTTGTGAGGGAGAATACACGGAGGCTCAGGGACGCTACAGCGGTATTTTCCCCGGGGGGCTCTCAAAACCTAAACGGAGACGTGACTCTTGCACTCGGCTGTAAAGGGGTAAGCGAGTTCGAACTCGTTTGTTCCGGGAAGAAGTGGGGGCGAGGACCGACAGAGAGAGCCATCCATAGCAGCATGAATGCAATAGTTGAGAGTCCCGTCTGGCGCCTCGTGCAGGCGCTCGCATCGATGACAGACCCTCGTGACCCCTCAAAAGTAGTGATTAAGGGCTTTTATGATAATGTCGCCAAACCGGAGGAAGAAGACCTGAAGCTCATAGAAGAGCTCGCAAAAGTGTACGACGAAGAGTCAGTCAAGAAGGCAAACGGCATACAGCACTTCTACAATGATCTGCATGGCAAGGAATTACTGATGAAAGCATTCTACACCACTACGCTGAACATTCAGGGAATCTATGGTGGATATACCGGACCGCTCGTAAAGACAATCCTACCTGAAAAAGCCGCGGCCAAGCTGGAATCGAGGCTCATACCGAACCAAACCATGACTGAAACGGTCGAGAAAGTAAGAAAGCACCTCGATGAGCACGGATATTCAGACATTGAGGTTCTTGAATTCGAAGGGGAAAACGCAGTCGATGACTGGTCGAGAACTGATCCAAAGGCTGGGATTGTCCAGAAAACGATTGACGCTTACCGCGAAGTAGGACTGCAGCCCCAGGTCTGGCCATACAGTCTGGGCAGCGCCCCCAGGTACATGTTCACAAAACCACCACTCTCGATTCCTTTCATAGGTGCTGGTCTTGGGCACGGCGCTCGGGCACATGCCCCGGACGAATATTATGTAATTGAAGGAAACGATAAAGTCAGGGGTTTGGCTGACAGTGAAAAGTTCTATGTCAGGCTACTGATCCATTATTCGAAGGGGAAGCTCAACTAACTCCCACTAGTGGGCCATCCAGCAGCTGCTTAAGGAGTGAAAGCGACACATTACCACCTGAAATCACTGCGACAGTCTTCTTTCCTAGGACTTCCAGCTCTCCCCTCTTTTTCATCGCTAGTAGAAGCGCGATCGGGGCCGCTCCTGAAGGCTCAGAAAAGACCCTCGCCTCCCTAACGAGTAGTGTTGTTGCCGTAATAATCTCATCATCGGTTACGCTCATGACGCTTTTAACGTTCCTTGCGGTAGCCGCCAAAGTCAGTTCTCCGACTGAGCTGGTCATCAGTCCGTCCGCAATCGAATACGGGTTATCAACAATCTGAACGCTCCCTGCTGCGAGAGCGCGCTGCATCTTTGGAGCACCTTCTGGCTCGGCACCAAATACTTGGATATCCGCACGTCTCGACTTTATTGCGATAGAGATTCCGGAGATGAGTCCGCCGCCTCCTACTGGCACGACTACCGAATCTACGTCGGGTGCCTGTTCAGTTATTTCGAGACCGCATGTGCCTTGGCCTGCGATTACGTCGGCGTCGTTAAAGGGGTGCACAAAATCATAGTCACTTTCTCGAGCAAGTTTCTGGGCCATCTCATAACGCTCCGAGTGGCGCCTGCCGAATCTTATTACTTCTCCTCCGAATTCCCGGATTGAGGCCGCCTTCTCTTCTACCACGGTCTCAGGCACGACAACCTTGCACTTCTTCCCGAGTAGCATCGCCGAATATGACACTGCTATTCCATGATTTCCGGAGGAGGCAGCCACGACCCCATCCGTACCACATTTCCGTATCTTGTTATACGCTCCCCTGATTTTAAAGACCCGGATTGGCTGGTAGCACTCCAGCTTAAGAAAGACCTCCAACCCAAACAACCGTGAAAGCGCTGGAGAGCGTCTTAGTGGTGTGACGGATGCGACCCCTTTTATCGACTCCGCTGCTTCTTCAATATCTCGCAGAGCGGGTAAGTTCACCAATTAGTTCCGCCGTTTACTCGGGAGCCTATAAGTAAATCCTTCCCCTCGGGTTCACGCCGCGGAGGCTAGTTTAGCTCACAGCGTGATCAGGCCCAACGCGCGAAAATGGCTCTAATGAGCCGATGTCACTTCAAGCAGGTATTCAGCTGGAATCCAGGTCCAGTCGGGTCTATTGTTCAGCTCATATGAAAGTTCGTAGAGCGCCTTTTCGAATTCAAAGAGGCTCAGAATCGTATCGAATTTCTCTCGATTTTTGGGCAGAAAGGAGATGTCAATTCCGTCTTCAGGGCCGCTGCTAAGGTAACTCTCAATGAAGGCTTTCCTGAGAGTTGCCCGGACGGTTGCCCTATGGGTGCGCTCAATTTCTGATTTGCCGCTGAATGCGAGCGAGCACGCATAATCCAAAGAGCGGACCATCCCCGCGACATCGACCAAAGCGCATTGTTTGGCTCTTCTCTCTTGCAGGCTTCTCGCTGGTTCCCCCTCAAAATCGATAACGGTTAGTCCACCGGGCGTCAGGAGTACTTGGCCAAGATGATAATCTCCATGAATTCTAATTTTGGAGAATTGGTCGATTGCCAGATCACGAAAATTAGTTTCAGGCCCAGCACTGGCTTTGAGCCGTTCAGAGAGCAGATTCAATTCTGCACCCGATAGTTTCGAACTTTTTGAGCTTGTACCTCTGAGAAAAGCAAGTGCCGCCTCCCTGGTTTTCGAGCATCGTTCCGCCCAGGCTGAAAGGTCAGACTGGGTAACGAGTTCCGGAGAAAAGTCCTTGTAGTCCGTTACCATACCCAACGCGGTGTGCATTCTCTTTGTGAGTGACCCGAGCAACTTGGCAAGGGCCAGTGGTTCCTTATCCGCTTGTCCACCGACGCCTTCTCCCGCGGGACATGAGCTAGGCTTTGCAAAGTTCTTTCTCAGTTTTTCCAGCATGAACTCCCAGCAACTCCCCGAGTTTGCGACAAATTCGAATGCGGTCGCGAGGAGGTAGAACCGACCGTCGCGGGCAGTATAGCTCATTTCACCGAGCGGCTTCGGCGTATCTTTAAAAGGAGTGTGCGAACGCAGGAATAGCGGAACCTCAATATCCGGATTCCTGCCGCTTTCAGGGCGTCTGTAATGTTTCAGAAAGTAGAGATTGTCCACTATGGCTGCAGAGTTGCTCTGTTCCTGGGCCAAAACGGACACTACATGTTTGTGATTTTGCTCAATAATCCCGAGGTTATCAAAGGTCCTGAATTCGATGTTTCCATTTAGTGACTTCAAAACCTTTGATGATAACATGGCCTGCAGCAGTTCAGCCCAGTATAGCGGCTCACGAGAAAAATCGGCTGGTTCTCGTCGCAGTTTGTCGCGGGAGGATCCTGCACTTCCGGGTCCGATCTTTAGTGAGACAAAGTAAACCTGACTTTTCTTGCTGACAAATGCCACACGTACCAGTGCGAGAATTGTATGGGGCGAAGAAGTGAACTCAGAGTAGTCGCTGATTGTTACGTCAGCAATTTCTAAGGCTTTGGAAGAATACCATCTCTGTTCAGGCAGCCACTTGAGCAAGTATTGACGCAGCGAAGTTAATACATTTGGACTAATAGGAGGCTTGAACAGTGGCACTCCGCCATCCTTCAGCTGGTCACAGCGGGAGGTTCGAGCTTGAACCAGAAATACGCGCGCTCTCCGAGAGTAAAGAAATACGGCAACGTACCTATTTTTGGAAAAGGGGTCTGTGTTTCCGCCTCTATCGGAGTCCAGCCGTCGAATTCCCGTAGGTCTAGCTCTGCAGCTGTAGGTTTTGTGGAAAGATTGAAAACGCAGAGCATGATCTGACCCTCATGGGAGCGTAGAAACGAGAGCACCCTCTGATTAGGTTGCTCGATGAACCGAATCTCGCCTCTTCCTAATATTCTTGAATAGCGTTTTCTGACTGCAATAATTTCTCGCACCCAGTTCAAGAGCGACGTTGGGATTCGGGTGCTGGACTCAACATTTCTCGACTCGTAGTGATACACAGGATTCATTATTACAGGAGCAAACAGCATCTCAGGATCAGCCCTGGAAAAGCCAGCATTACGGTCTGGCGACCACTGCATTGGAGTTCTCACCCCATTTCTGTCGCCCAGATAGATATTATCCCCCATCGCGATTTCATCGCCATAGTACAGTATGGGGCTGCCAGGCAGTGAAAACAGCAGTGCATACAGAAGCTTGATTGCGCTTCTGCTGTCATCCATTAATGGCGCAAGCCTCCTGCGGATGCCCAGATTGAGCCTCATTTTGGGATGCTTTGCGTATTCTGCATACATTATGTCCCGCTCCTCTATTGTCACCATTTCAAGTGTGAGCTCGTCATGGTTTCGCAGAAACGTACACCAGTCGCAGTTTGGAGGAATGGGCAGTAACTGCTTAATCATATCTACTATTGGGTGCCTGTCTCCCCTTGCTAGGGAAATGTACATCCTTGGCATAAGCGGGAAATTGAAGACCATGTGAAACTCGTCACCGTCGCCAAAGTACTTTCTTGCGTCAGTGGGCCACTGATTTGCTTCGGCTAGCAGGATAGTCCCGGGGAACTCTTTGTCGAGCATCGCTCGGAGCTCTTTGAATAGTGAATGAGTCTCGGGCAAGTTTTCACAGTTTGTACCTTCCCTTTCGAAGATGTAAGGGACGGCGTCGCACCTGAAACCATCCACTCCTTTCCTGAGCCAGAATCTTAGAACGTTCTTCATTTCTTCTCGCACTGCTGGCTCATCATAGTTAAGGTC
Organism: archaeon; assembly: GCA_021817005.1. GTDB lineage: Archaea > Thermoproteota > Thermoprotei_A > Marsarchaeales > Marsarchaeaceae > JAKAWJ01. Next base: position 21,255 of record JAKAWJ010000025.1, read on the forward strand.
AGGCTGACTGCTGTAAAATCTGTGCCAGTAATAGCTCTCAGAGACTGGGTCCCACGTCCAGTTGGATTTCTCGGTATCTACGAAAATTATTCTTGCTTCAGAATATTTTTTATCCGTATCACTCCAAGTAAACCAGTTTCTTTTCGGAGAGCTGCGGCTGGAGCGTGCTTCCTTGAACCACGGATGCTCGTCAGAAACGTGGTTCATTACCAGATCGGGAATCACCCTGATCCCCTTGGAATGGGCTTTTTCTATCAGCTCCTCGAAATCCCGCATTGTGCCATAGTCGGGGTGAATGCTATAGAAATCTGAAATGTCGTAACCGTCGTCCTTTAGAGGTGAGGCATAAAAAGGAAGTAGCCAGATACAATCTACTCCCAGCCACGAGAGATAGTCCAGTTTTGCGGTCACACCAGCAAGATCGCCAATTCCATCTCCATTTGAATCGTAGAAGGACTTGACCGGAAGCTCATAGAATACCGCATCTCGATACCACAACTCGTCGCCTGGCAGCATATTACTAATCTCCTACAGCGAATTCGAACACGTGAGCGGGCTGTATATACGGGTTCAGCTTGACGTAATTTCGCGTCCCGTGCCACCCGTAGGTTGTGCCAGTAAGGAGGTCACGCACAGGATAGTTGCCGGTTACATCAAATTCCAGTCCTGTTAAAGGTAAGTCGACCAATCCAGCGTGTTCCTCAAAAGGGTTGACGTTTACCACAATCAGTAAAGGCTTCTCGTTACGCAGGCCAAGCCGGAGATAAGCAACAAGATTGGGATTGTCTACGGTGCAGAAAAGTGTATTTCCTAACCTCTGCAGCACAGGGTAAGTCCGACGAAGCTCGTTCAGCTTTGCTATGATTGGCTTGATATTGCCGGGAGCGTTCCAGTCTCTAATTCTGACTTCGTATTTTTCTGACTGGGCGTATTCCTCTTTTCCGGGAATCCCGCGATTCTCGCAGAGTTCGTATCCGTTATAGATGCCGTAGAGTGGAGATAGCGTGGCTGCCAGAATCGCACGCATTGCGAAAGCCGGCCTCCCCCCGTTTTGCAACACGTAGGGAAGAATGTCGGGCGTGCTCGGAAAGAGCATAGGGCGGAAAAACTCAAGCAGTGACCCCTCATTCAATTCTTGAAAATACGACTCGATTTCGGTCTTATAGTTCCTCCACGTGAAATAGGTGTAAGATTGACTGAAGCCCAGCTTGGCCAGTTGGTACATCACTGCGGGTGTAGTAAACGCCTCAGCAAGAAATACTACCTCGGGAGAATTCGCTCTGACTTTGGCGATTAACCATTTCCAGAAACTGAATGGTTTCGTATGAGGATTATCCACTCTGAAGATTTTTATTCCTTTTTTTACCCAGAAGTCAACTATTTCGTAGAGCGCCTGCCAGAGTTCCCACCAATTTGTGCAGTCAAAATCGAGAGGGTATACGTCCGGATAGCGTTTGGGGGGATTTTCGGCGTAACGAATAGAACCGTCCGCTCTATGGTAAAACCACTCTGGATGTTCTTTTACCCAAGGATGGTCCGGCGAGCATTGAAATGCGAGATCGAGAGCCAGTTCAATACCGGCGCTCTTGGTCGCGGTTAGGAACTTCTCGAAATCGTCAAACGTTCCGAGTTCGGGATCAATCGCAGTGTGCCCGCCATCCTTGGAGCCTATGGCCCAAGGGCTGCCTGGGTCAGTTTCCTTTGCATTAGCCGAATTGTCTCTCCCGCGACGATTCGTTCGACCTCTGGGATGAATCGGTGGTAAGTAGATTACGTCGAACCCCATACTAGCAATGTCTGGTATCCGTCTGATGCAGTCTCGAAAGGTTCCGTATTTACCCGGAGCTGTTCCCTGTGACCTAGGAAACATCTCGTACCAAGTGGCGAAGATGGCTTTTCGTCTTTCAACGACGAGTGAAAGCGCCTTGTAACGCTCGCATTCTCTTCCCTTTGTCGAACGGATGACCGCATCCCGTAGCTCCTGCCGAGACAGAAGTTGTAACAGCCTCTCGCCTTTTGCTCTGGCCGCTGAATCCAAGGTCTGTTTGAGTAAGAGTAAGTCTTCTCCGCTTGCGTCTTTGGCGGCCCTTTCAAGCATACGAACTCCATCCTGAACTTCGCTCGAAAGGTCCTCCCCCGCCTCGGCCCAGCGGCGCAGACTTTCTACCCAGCTAGAATAGTGGTCTCGCCCCGCTTCGATGGAATATTGATATTCTCCTATTTCACTCAATTGTATCTCTCCTTGCCAGCTGTTATCACCAGCTGGCTTCATTGGCGTGGTGCGCCAGTCGGAGTCGTTGGGTGACCTGTACAGGGCGAATGCGTATAGTTTTGCGACCCCAGTCGTGAATATGTCGGCACTAAGCTTGAGAATGTCACCCTGAACTCTCTTGACGGGGTAATCTCCTCCATCTATTTCCGGAAGAACGTCCCTGATTACTATGTCGCCCTTACGTATGGGCTTCTTATCTACACTCAATTATTCTCGACCGGTTCCAGCGCGAGTGCGCCTAGTGGGGGTAAAGTGAGCACTACCGAATAGGGTCTACCATGCATTGGTTCGGGCCGGCTTGTCACGCCTCCGAGATTCCCTACGCCGCTACCACCATACTCCTTAGCGTCACTATTGAGCAGCTCGCGGTAGAAGCCAGGAGCAGGAACTCCCAGCTTGTAGTTTGACCGTGGAACTGGTGTCATATTAAAAACAAAAATTACAGGATTGGTTCGATTCGGGGAAAAACGCACAAAGCTCATAACGCTTTGGTCTGAGTCAGAAAAATCAATCCATTCAAAGCAGTTGCTCAAATGATCCCCAAAATGGAGGGAGTCACGTTGCCTCATCAATTGATTTAGGTCGGCCACCAGACGACTCAGACCAGCTGCTTGGGCTCCCCACAGCCGGGGCCAATCCAGTTCCTCCGTTTCGTTCCATTCTTTGAAAGTGCCAAGTTCGTTGCCCATAAAGAGAAGTTTCTTTCCTGGGTGAGCCCACATGTAGGTATAGCACAGCCGTAGATTCGCGAATTTTTGCCACTCGTCACCAGGCATTTTGTTAAACATTGAACCCTTTCCGTGAGTGACCTCGTCGTGAGAAATAGGTAGTATGAACTTCTCTGCAAAAGCGTACCAGATGCTGAAGGTTATCTCGTTCTGGTGATACTTTCTATAAATCGGGTCTCGTGAAAAGTAGCTCAGAGTGTCATGCATCCAGCCCATCATCCATTTGAAATCGAAGCCCAGCCCTCCGGCATGGATTGGTGAGGTTACTCCGGTCCACGATGTCGATTCTTCAGCCACGGTTATTGCTCCAGGATAGCTGGTGTGAACCGCGCTGTTAAGTTGTCGCAGGAATGCAATTGCTTCAAGGTTTTCGCGCCCGCCAAAGCGGTTTGGTTTCCAAGTGCCCGGCCTTCTGGAGTAATCAAGGTAGAGCATTGAAGAGACTGCGTCAACCCTGATACCGTCAACGTGGAATATATCAAGCCAAAAGAGTGCGTTTGATACTAGGAAATTACGCACCTCGTATCTACCGAAGTCGAAGGTATGTGTCCCCCAGTCGGGGTGCTCCCTCTGCGCCGGATCCCCCGGCTCATAGAGAGGGGTGCCATTGTAGAATGCGAGACCGTGTTCGTCTTTGGGGAAATGGCCTGACGGCCAGTCTAGGATAACCCCAATTCCTGCGGCGTGGCACCTGTCCACGAAAGCCATAAACTCATTTGCTCCTCCATACCTTGATGTGACTGAATAGTAATTGGTGACTTGGTAACCCCACGATTCATCCAGCGGATGCTCCATGATGGGTAGCAGTTCAATGTGGGTGAAGCCAAGGCGCGTTACGTAAGGTATGAGTTCATCTGCAATTTCAGAAAAGCTGAGATATCCTTCGGGCCTTTCTTTTGACTTCTTCCAAGAGCCGAGATGAACTTCATATATAGAGATGGGAGACTCGAACGGATTGAACGACTTCCTGGCCCGAATCCATTCGGCGTCATTCCATTTGTGGCGAGAGAGGTTCACAACCTTGGAGGCCGTGCGTGGACGGAGCTCCGAGCCGAAAGCATAGGGGTCCGTCTTCAATCGTACCACGCCGTCCGGCGACTTGATTGCGAACTTGTAGACCTCGCCCTCTGTTACCCTAGGAATAAAGAGTTCCCATACTCCTGAGTTTCCTCTTACTTCCATGGGACTGGCTCCTACAGTCCAGTGATTAAAGTCCCCAACTACCCCTACTGCGCGCGCCGCGGGCGCCCATACGGCGAATCGAACGCCGCTCACACCGGCCCGGACTTTCTCGTGCGCCCCCAGTGTCAGGTAGCTCTTTTCAAGCTCGCCCTTCCCGAGGAGGTAAAGGTCATAGTCTGATATTTCCGGGGGAAAAGCGTAAGGGTTCTCCGAGCGGTGCACATAGCCGGAGGAATCCCTGAGGCAAAGAAGATAGCCTTCCGCGATACGCGCCTTTTCCACCGCCCCGAAAAAGAAACCTGAGCGGTCCAACTGCTCCAGGTCCTGCACGATGTTGCCATTCCTCTCTTCAATCCATGCCGTCTCTGCTATGGGATTGAAAGCCCGAACAAGGAGTCTGTCTCCCAGCTCACGAGGCCCGAGTACACTGCTCGGTCTGTATTCTTCGAAGTTCAGAATCTTCTCTACTTCTTCCCGGCTCGGCCTCCCACTAGAATATTCTTGTATATCCGTCAATCTCATCTAGACTCCCAGTCCTACTGTCGTCGCATATTGCGGACTTTGTTTGTGACACGAGTTGCCTAGTCATTAACCTAATCCAGATTAGGTGCCAGCGAATTCTTCCATCCAAGGAAGCTAGGCAGGAAGGATGCGGAATCTAGTTGCTGACCTTAAATAGAAGCAATTCTCTTACATGTCTGGGAACCAAGCTTGAGAACGAGTTTCGGTCTCGGCGTGGTCGTCATTTTCCTCCTCGCCGTGCTAGCGTGGCTCCTAAAACTTCAGAGTCCTCTCGGCGCACTTGATACGTTTATTTTGTTGTTCGGAGTCTGGGGGGTAATTACGGGGGTAATCTGGGCGAAGCGTGAGGACCTTTACTACTTCCTTGGCTGGGGGTTTCTCCTCTCAAGCCTCTCAACTGCTTACTACATAAGTCTCAGGTATGCCCTAGCCTTAGCAGCTATACTTGAAATTTTGGTGATTGTGTTTTCTAGGACTAAACCATTCAACCCGCAAGCTCGCTCTTCAGTGAAACCGGCTGGTACGAATTAAGTGATTTCACGCCTGAACAGTCGATGCAGCCGAGAGAGAAAACCTAGTGTAAGCAACGTACTGCTGGTTGCGCTGACTACGGGGTCTTTGGCTTTGGCCATAATTGCTGCTACTGGAGCTGCAACGACTGTAAGCGGAGGCGTAATATTGGTGAATTTCAGTGTGCCGGTAGACCCCGGCTCCTCTTCACTCATGCTAAGAGCGGTAAATATAGCAGTTGACTCGCATGCGAAGGCAATTGTGATAGATATGAACACTCCTGGAGGTCTGCTGAGCGATATGCTAAATATCGTTAACCTGACCCAGCGGGCGAATCAGAGTGGAATTCCGGTGTATACGTATGTTCCTCCAAACTCGCTTGCGGCCTCAGCAGGAAGTTACATCGCCATGGCCTCGAACTCTATTCTAATGGGCCCCGGCTCTGAGATCGGGCCGTCAACTCCAATCGTCGAAGGAGGGAGCGCTCTTCAGCAGAATCACACTGAAGATGCAATGATTAGCCTTATGGAAGGACTCGCCGCAAAATGGGGGAGGAACGTCACTGCGGCCTTCTACATGGTGTATGGCGACCAAAGCTTCTATGCAAACCAAGCCTACAGTGTTGGAATAATCAACGGCATATCACCTACCCTCTCGCAAGCGCTGTCGACTTGGGGGCTGAGTGGTCTGCCTATCGTGTCGGTAAGTGAATCTCTCTACGATCAGACCCTAAGCGTACTCAGTAACACCACTGTCGACGGGATTCTGATCCTCATTGGAGAGCTGGCCATAGTCCTGGACATTTACCATCCAACGATTGTGCTCTCTGTTGCGGGGGCGATTGCAATTTTGGCGGGACTCGTGGGGCTGGAAGTGATTGGAGCCTCGCTGCTGGGATACTTTCTGTTGTTGCTAGCCGCCGTGCTGATTCTCCTTGAAATCAAGCTGGGCCATGGCTTTGCGATGATGGCAGGTTTCGGAGTAGGGGTTGTCGGGGTACTGCTACTCACTGGTGGACTGGAGTACTCCCCATCACCGATTACAGACTTCACCTATGTCATCGCAGGAATAGTGGTTGCGGTAGGCGTACTTGGAGGGCTCTATATCCGATGGATACTGGGTCCACTCAGGTCCCACAAGAAACTCACGGGCCCCGAGTCACTTGTAGGGAAGACTGCAACCGTAGTTACCAAACTCTCGCCCAGGGGGGAGGTTCGGGTTGAAGGTGTTGTGTGGCGGGCGAGGGTCGAGCAGGGCGAGGTTCCAGTGGGAACCAGCGTTATTGTAAAGTCTGTAGAAGAGCTTGAATTGCGTGTGGAAGTACCTCCGAAGTAGAGGATAAAATCGTCCCCTTGGGACCGCGGACGGTCTTAGGATCTGATGGATTTAAAAGGATTTGCAAGGGCTAAACTCCTCGACGGGCGTCTAACTGGACGCGTAATGATCCTAGAGCTCGCCCGGCTACTGTTCCCTTTCGCCGATTCTGAGAGCCTGGCTCAGGCTCGATCGTCCCTCTGAATTGGGGGTTAACCATGGGATTCGGGGTTTCAGATTCGGAACATTTAATAGCCCAAGGACGAGGTTTTGCTGAGACCGAATCAAATGGTTAATATAGCTTTAGTTGCAGTCGAGGCCTTCATCGCCTTGATAGTAGTAATTATACTTTTGAGCGGCATTCGCATTCTAAAGGAGTGGGAAAGAGCCCCAGTACTCAGGCTGGGTCGCTATACAGGGTTGAAGGGGCCAGGTGTAGTCTACATTATTCCCTTTATTTCGAAAATTCCTTTCATCATATCTAGTCGGCTTCAGGTGATGTCATTCAAGACGGAGCAGACATTGACAAAAGACAACGTACCGGTTGTGGTTGACGCGGTAATGTATTTCCAGCCAGTCGACCTGCAAAAGGTGGTATTGGGAGCTGAAAACTACGTGCTCGCTACGCAGTTCGCGGCACAGACTACACTTCGAGAAGTGATAGGTTCAACCACTTTCGACAATCTGCTAGCTGAACGAGAAAGGATCGGTGCAGATGTAAGGGCAATTATCGACAGCAAGACTGAGGCTTGGGGCATCAAGGTGACGGCTACGGAGATACGCGATGTCGCGATTCCTCCCGGATTACAGGATGCGATGTCAAGGCAGGCACAGGCTGAGCGCGAGCGGAGAGCTAGAGTAACACTTGCGCTCGCTGAGTTCGAGGCGGCCCAGAAGATGATTGAAGCCGCTGACCTCTACAAGAACAATGATAAGGGATTCCAGCTCAGGTGGATGAACATTATTTATGAACTTGGCCTTCAGGGCAAAAACACCATAATGCTCATCCCAGCAAACATTCCAGTTGCAGGGGTAACCGGTGGGGCTACCGTCCCTCCATATGGAGTATATAGTATTAAGGACCTTGTGGAAGGGAAGACGAAGCAGGAAGGAACGGAATAGCCTCACGCATACACCGGTTCGCTGGCGGTTAATGGTTCCTTCTGTAGACTGGCGCTTGTGTCAAAGTCCATTCTTTCGACCGATATTTTCCCATTATGTCTGATGGGCCAGCGGTCGACCGAATAAACTCAGACTATGGACTCAAACAATTTGGCTCCCGGCTCACACCTAATTTGGCAACAGACATGATTCATTTGGCTCCTGGGACTTCGTGGCAGGCCCTGCAACGCGCTTCGTATGCCTCTTTTCCCCCAATGAGCAGAACAGGCGAGTCATAAGGGGCCGGAACACCATTGAGTATTCGCTGCGTCCTAGTGGCTCTCCTTCCGCACCTTACACAAATTGCGGTCAGCATTATCACGCTGTCAGCTCGCACCATCAGCTCTTTCGTAGTTACGAATGGCTCGCCCCTGAAATCTAGATTAAGGCCAGTAGCAAGGATTGTAATACCGCTTGATGCAAGGTCTTCTGCAAGCTCTACGAACTCCGTAGGCAGGAAGTTGATTTCATCGAAGCCGACAGCGTGAGAAGGATTATTAGCGAGAAAGTTTCTAACGCTGCGCAAACCTTCCCCGTTGGGCTCAATCGCAATGGATTTCAATCCAAGACCGGAATGGGAGGATATTGCATCCTGAGTGTATCGAGTGTCAATACTGGGCTTGAATGCGGCAACTGACTTTTTCGCAAACCTGAACCTTTCGAGCTCTCGGATGAGCTCCGTAGTTTTGCCACTAAACATCGGACCGGTAATAACACGAATTAATCCAGAGCGTACTCGCACGGATTCGTCAGGCATGGATGGTCTGCGGGAGTACCCACAAATAAAGAGTAGGTGCCCTTCGGTGGGCGCGTCCAGAAGTCCACTGGAGTTAGGATAGCGGAGTTTTATTCGCGCGGCTCTGTTTTAGTCCCGACCGCTGGATTCCTAGGTCTATGCAGCTCAGCAGCAAATCTTGACTCTTCGAATTCGAAGAATTTTGTACCTCTGCGAAATGTGTAACCCAGCAAGGGTCCAAAGCTGAATACTACTGTGGTTACGAGGAGTCCCACTGAATAATACGCATAGACAGAGGCGAAGACCTTCCCTGCAAAGGTGGATGGAGTCGAGGTCGGCCCTTGGGTCGTTGTGATCATCGAGATATAGTAGAACGAGTCCACGATGGACCAGCCTTCCAGGTAATGGATGACGAGTGTGGCTATCAGCACCGAAAGAAGGAGCACCGAGACCGACGTCAGACCCTTCTTCGAGAATGGAGTTAGCGGATGAGAGGGGTGCAAAACACCTAGGGTTCTCTTGTGTATATCCATAGCTCAGATACAATTCTAGGCCCAAATTACGCTTTCCCGCCGGGAAAAGCCACGCCTTCAGCGGGTGGGCTAGTAACGCACATTACCTGAATGTGATAGAAATACTGGGGCCCTGAAGCAACTGCGAGTGATGGATAATCGCGCCAGTGGGGACAAGACCGCTATCTTTACCAGATCAAGCCTTGTCCGGGAAGCAGGAAGCCTATCAGTTCTAATCGTGAGAGCATATCACCGTGGTTCGGCTCCTGTGTCGGGCTGGGCCTTACGATACCTGAGCCTTTCTGAGCGAGGCTAGGCAAATATATAAGTGAACGGGGGTAGTAGCTGGTACAAATGGCCTATTTTCTGGATAGTTTCGCCGATCTTGCCCAAAGCCTTCTTGGGAGTCTCGACCCAAAGGAGCTTGTCAAGAGGGCGCTGAGCGACAAGGAATCCACTGCTTCTAGGGAGCGGATAATTGATGCCCTATCAAAACTCGGCGAAGATGGTGTGCCTTACCTTAGGACAATAGCCAAAAGATCGAAGGATCCGCACACTAGGGAGTATGCAGCGGCGCGGCTCCGTGGTCTTGGCCCCAAAGGATAGGTAACCTGAAATCATCTAGGACCGCCCATTTGGTGCAACGGTAAATCCAGAAAATGGGAAGTCGCCGGTATTCGTTCGTTTCGGGTCTCAGGTGCAGCAGGTGCAGGCGCGAGGCTGACTATCATACCCCCCAGACCGTGTGCACTTTTTGTGGAGCTACGCTTTTCGCGGAATATGATATCGGTTCACTTGCTGAAAGACTCTCAAAGGACTCGCTCTCAAACCGTGTACATTCGATGTGGAGATATCATGAGTTGCTTCCAGTCAAGGACCCGCGACACGTCGTTACACTGGGGGAAGGGATGACTCCAGTTCTGAAATCAGTTGACGGTCGCTTGGCCCCCTTGGTCAGTGAGCTGCTCGTCAAGGATGATGGGCTTATGCCCACAGGTACATTCAAAGCAAGAGGGATGTCATGCGCTATATCAAGAGGAGTCGAACTGGGGTTGCGGGATTATGGTCTCGCCTCAGCGGGAAATGCGGGGGGAGCGGCGGCAATGTATGCTGCAAGAGCTGGAGTAAAGGTGCATGTCTTCGTTCCGAAAGACGCCCCTGTCATGAATCTCGCAGAAATGGAAAGCTCAGGGGCAGATGTCATCAGGGTTGAGGGACTGATTGACAAGGCGGGAGTTCTCGCGTCAAACGAAAGCAAGGAGAAGGGGTGGTTCAATCTTTCGACGATGAAGGAGCCCTATCGCGTTGAAGGAAAAAAGACAATGGGACTAGAAATCAGTGAGCAGCTCGGGTGGACGCTTCCGGACATTATCATTTATCCCACAGGCGGAGGTACCGGACTCGTGGGGATGTGGAAGGCTTTCAATGAGCTTGAAGAAATGGGCTGGATTGGATCGAACAGACCCAGAATGGTTGCCGTTCAAGCAGAAGGCTGCCAACCCGTAGTCCGGGCATTCGAGTCGGGCGCCGAGGAAGCAAGCCCGTTTCCCAATCCGAAGACAATAGCAAGTGGCCTAAGAGTGCCAGCTCCATTTGCTAGCGAACAAATCCTGAAGGTGATTCGCGAAAGTCGGGGTTGTGCCATCGCCGTGCAGGATTCCGAGATACTCTCGTCTATGCGACGCTTCCATCGAACCGGCGTGTTCGTATGCCCTGAAGGCGCAGCGACTCTGGCTGCGCTGGACAAACTCTCGAGCGATCATTGGCTTGATAGGAATGAGCGCGTGCTCCTTTACAATACTGGGAATTGCTACAAGTACGGTGAATATCTCACTCACTAGCGCCATATTGTAAATGTAGGCATTCGCCGATTCCGGAACTGGTTGTTCCTCCTAGAGGGGGTTTTCTGTATTCAAGACTCTATAGCGCACCA
>JAKAWJ010000054.1 GCA_021817005.1 archaeon
CCGATCTGCTGTTATCTTCCGAGGTCAAGGGCGACCTATTGGTGCTCTTCAGGAGAAATCCTGGCCTCATAGATTCAAGCGAGGGGGTGGCCTCGCGCATAGGGCGTCGCGCGAACGAGATTGAACGGGACCTTGCAGATTTGACGGAGATAGGGATACTTGACAGGACCAAAATTGGCAGGCTGAACGCCTACCGTCTCAATATCAAAAGGGACCTTGAAGTCCAGAAGGTCGTGGCCATGAATCTCACAAAGAGGGGTGGCAGGTGAGCGCACCGCTTTCCCGGGTGCCCACGGGCATTCCAGGCTTTGACGAGATGTTGAAGGGGGGCTTTCTCAGGACGGATTCGGTGCTTTGCGCAGGAAGTGCTGGCACGGGAAAGACAACCCTTGCACTGCAGTATCTCGTAAACGGAGCTCAGCTCTACGGCGAAAACGGGATATATGTCACTTTCGAAGAGCTTCCGGACCAGCTCTATCGTGATGCGCTCAACCTAGGGATGGACCTGAAAAAGCTGGAGAATGAAGGAAAACTGAGAGTGGTTTGCACCTCTCCCTCTCTGCTACTCGAATCAGGGGGAATGGATGTCCTGGAGCAACCAGTGCGTGAACTCAGAGCATCGAGAATAGCTATCGATTCGTTGAGCCACCTGAGCATGCACGTAGACGGAAACCGCCTCAGAAGCGAAGCCTACCGGCTCGTAAGGTATCTCAAAGTGAGAAGCCTGAGCTCGTTGCTCATATGGGAGATTCCCAGAATAACCGGCGACACTTTTTCTGTAACGGATATCGGCCTGAGCTTTGTGGTTGACACGATAGTAATGCTCCGGCACGTGGAAATCAGGTCCTCGATGAGGGGTGTTGTGGGGGTGCTGAAGATGAGAGGAAGCGCACACGACACCAGGCTCAGAGAGTATGTAATAGGTGACAAGGGGCTGCGGATAGCCGAAGCGTTTGGGGATTACGAGGGATTGATGACGGGAGTTCCAAGGCTAGCGGAGCAGACTACGAGAAAGTTCGAAGAGTGGCTGATTGCGCAGCCGGCGCGTGTGCCTTCAGCTGCTTACGATGAGCTGTGCGCAGAGGCGCTCAGGCTACCGGGAGTCAGGTATTGCGCAGTGCGTGATGTCTATGGGAGCACCATTGCCGGGGGCCAGAGACCCGGGATTTCCGAACTCGAAACTTTGCAGGAGCGAATTGATTCGGGTTTCAGGGTGTCGCTAATGAGCGCAGTTCTATCGAACAGTCCGCCTTCATTCGGCATGCCCGCAGGGCTTACCATGCTCTACGAAAACGTGGCGATGCTTGTCTACCCGCTTGGAGCTGGTGCTGTGCTCGTCGCAAGCGTGCCGCCAGAGGATTCCGCGTTGACGCGGGTAAACATAAAGCGTATCATTGACAAGTTTGTAAACAAGTAGAGCCGGCTTCAGGTACTAGAAGTTTCTATCGGCGCTCGTGAACTGGTTCGCAATCCAATAAGTTCTGGCAGAGCAACCTAAAACCAGATGAATATAACAGTAATGAATATAACAGTCCAGTTCTGAAGTAACGCTGGCTACGGTCGGGCCCGACGGGCTCTTCCGGATACTCTAGGGGTCTTGAGCGAGCGCGACGCGCGTGAGCCCGACAATGCCACTTCAGCCAACAAACATATTAGGAGGGTGACCACACCCTCTGATAGCGTCATGGCGTTCTGCGCATACTGCGGCTCTAAACTCGAACCAAACGCCTCTTTTTGCCAGGTTTGTGGCAAGCCGGTTCAGCCGCTAACCACCCAGCCTGGGGCGAGCGCTCCCGGCGCGCCTGAGTTGACGAGTCCGGCGAAAGTTGGCGTGAGCCAGGCTGTAAGGATGCGGGAAGAGTCGGACAGGGTGATGTCTGTGGCATGGGTTTTCCTGCCATTGCTGGGCGCTGTATTCGGCATCGTTGATATCGTGAGCATCTTCATTCTCGGTTTTTTTGGCGCGCTGTTCCTTACTTTTGGCCTTGCTGTGGTGGATTTGTTATTGTTCCTGGCCTTCTGGTACCTGCTAATTTCAAGGCGTAACAATCACTTCAAGAGGGACAAGCTCCTGAGAGACAGACTGGTAGAATACCTGAGGCAGGAGGCTGCTGCAACGGGAAAAACGAATGATATTAACGCTGAGCTAGCAACTATGAACTCGATTAACGGCGAAGCGAGCGCCGAGGAGAAGGAAAGGTCGGCTGTGCTCTGGATTGTCTTGGATATCGTCACGTTTGGTATAATGGGCCTGTACATTCTCTACTTCCTTACGAAGGACCCCTACAAGCACGATAGCAGGCAGCAAGGGTTCATGCAACAAGTGCAGTCTGCCCTCTCGAAGCTGGGTAAGACCGTAGTAAATCCATCATGGAAGGTTCTACCTTCAAGGAGTTACTTTCTTTATCTGGTGCTATCCATAATTACTTTCGGCCTATTCGAGTTCTACTGGAACTACACGCTGATAGTGGACTTGAACAACCACTTCAAAGCCCAGTGGCAGCTCGAAGACAGTATTCTCGCAGCAATCTAGCAGGTCTTCTGACCAAGCTTTCCTCTTGTAGCGGACTCGAGCGAGAGTCACTGAAAAGGTCTGCAATGCTTCCGGTGCTCGGGGACCGGTTCGGAACCATGGCGCGCTGGAATGACTGTGCCAAGAGGGTATCGTTCTACCTTAGATAGTCGGAGAGAGTGCGTCGCTCCTTAAGTGTGCTACCCCTTCTTTCGGAAGGGAATCTGAAAGGCGGGAGCCCAGCGATTTCCCTGAACTGGTTCGCGGAGGCCGGCGCGAAGCCTGCATAGTGGTTGTTAAAGAACACGAACGCCCCAGTCGGCTGGATACGCCACTCGTTACTCAGCCTGCGGGCCCAGCGCGCGGTAACTTCCCTGCGGTCCTTCTGGAGTCTATCGAATTTCGTGAGCGCGCGATCTCCAACAAACCGCAAATACAGGAAATCGGTCGTAGCCTCTGGCGGGGTCTCAAGGTATTGCGAATACGCCCATGCGAAACAGGTTCTCGTTGAGCGCAGAAGTTCGTAGGTTTCGTCCCGAAACCAAGACCCGTGCCTGAACTCGACCGCCCACCTTCGGCCCTCGTCCTTCAGCTTCTCAAGAAAGCCCGAGAACGCGTCCCAGTCGCGCTCGAACATCAGGCTCGGAGGGCACTGAATCAGAGTGGCCAGGGTCTTCTGGCTCAACGGTTCAGTGTTCTTCAGGAATGCCGCGAGCTCTTTCTCGACGCTCCTGAACTTCGCGTCATGAGTTATGGATTTGACGAGTTTGAGAGAGAATCGAAAGCTTGGGGGCGTGCCCGCGACCCATGAGCGCACTAGCTGGGCAGCTGGAGTCCGATAGAACGAGCTATCCACTTCGACCGTGTCAAACGCGCCAGAATACAACCTCAGAAAATCGCTAGGTTTCGTACCCTCGGGGTAGAACGGGCCGACCCAGTCTGGATAGGCCCAGCCCATACACCCCGAGCGGATTTCCATCAATGGTAGAAGGCTCTCGGACTCCTGATTAGGATTCCGTTTACAAGCTTGGGCCTCTCACTAGTTTTTCAACAATCTAGTATTGTCTCATTTATCTACCCCAAAGTTTGGCAAATTTTCGAACGGTCGACCAGTTAACCTCGGAGGACAACGCCGGCTTGCCAATTTCTTCGAGTTGCTCTCAAAAACCATATTTCGGCATTTGCGTAACGCACAATTTGTAACTGAACGCAGCTGTAGGTTAGCAATTTTTTGCGCCCGAAACTCAGGCTCGCCATTCTCGGCAACTTGAGGTATTCAGAACCTTCAAAATCAGGCCGGTTGGTGGCTGAGAGATCGAAAGCGTCAGCCGGCTGAAACTTATGAAGGGGCGCTCAATATAGCCTCGTTGAGTTCTTGAGTTCTGACAAACCCGAAGGTGCGGAAGCGAAGAAAGAACGATTAACAGCGAGAAACACAGTCAGTTGCTCCAGTTGCATTGCTGCCAGCGACAGGCGCTTCAGGCCATGGCTGCTTGATAATGCCGTCCGGCGACTGCTCAGCCCACCCGGAAAGCTTGTGAAAGAGTTCGCGAAAGAGGGTCAAGTTGTGGCGGACCTAGGTTCAGGTTCGGGATTCTACTCTATACCACTGGGGAAAAAAGTCGGCCCAAAGGGCAGGGTCTATGCGGTCGATTTCGACGAGAGGGCGATAGCAAGGCTCGAAAAGAAGGCCGCAAAGGCGAATCTGGGGGAGGTCATAGCTGCCCACGTGGGCTCGGCCGCCGATCTCCACCATATTCCTGAAGCATCCGTCGACTCCGTGATAGCAAACGGCCTGCTCTGCTGCATGGTGGACCACGCGGGGGCTCTCTCCGAAATCAAAAGAATACTGAAGCCGGAAGGCCGGGTCTACCTGAGTGTAGCTAGGATTGGAAGGAAGGAGGACCCGCGCTACGTGGGACGTGTGGAGTGGGAGGAAATACTCTCTGGTTTCCGGGTAATCTGGAGGAGAGATGGTTTGGCGACAAGGAGGGCCAAGGTTGCGAAACGTGAAATTCCACTTCCGGCTGAATTGCGAGCTCGGTAGCGCAGTTTTCTTGCGCTCACTGGCTCTTCGCCGTGGCCCGGCACATTCTGGGTGAGTTCTACGAAGCTCGTCTACGCCGTGTCATCGGTTGGACTGGGCCACGCGAAGCGCGCCCTGCTGATTTCCAGGGAACTAAAGAAGAAGCGGGCAGATCTCGAGCTAGTCTGGCTGGCGGCGCCTCCCGTGGGCGAGTACCTGGAGGCAATGGGAGAGACCTTGGCTCCTGAGAGCCGCAAAATGGCCAGCCTGAGCGAAGCCCTGGAGGAAGAATCCTCTGATTCAGCTATCTCGGACATGGCCCGGGTAGTCCGGAAGAGCGCTACAATAGCCCGCAAGAACTATCACGAAATAAAGGGTGTGGTCGAAGATTGCGACGCACTCGTGCAGGACGAGTTCTTTGAAACGCTTCTTTCTGCGCTCTGGGAGGACAACCCACGGCTACCTGTGCGAAAGATCTACGAAACGGACTACATCTTTCTCTCTACGTCAAGCAAGCGTCCGCTCTCTCTTCTTACTATCTGGTATGCAAACCGAGCGCTGAAGAAGGCAATTGAAGCTCAGCGGCTCAATCTTTTCCTTGACGAAAAGGAGGGCCTCTCTGGAGCCGAACTCGATTTTGCGGAATCCCGCTTCGAGTTTGTTGGGCCCGTTATAGAAATGGCGCCAGACGGTTCGAAGGATGAGATAAAGAAGGAGCTCGGGCTAGACCCCGGGGAAAAGTATCTGACCGTGACTGTCGGGGGCACCGCGACGGGCGTGCGGCTGCTCGAGATTGCGAGGCAGGCATCCGGCCAGATCCTGCGAGAGCTTGGTCTGCGCACGCTAATTCTAAACGGCCCGCGGGCTGCACAAAGCAGAGAAGCTCAGGGTGGCGCTCTGGAGCTTGGGTTCAGCACAAAGTCGCTTGCGCTCTACAAGGCATCTGAGTGCGTGGTCACGCAGGCGGGGGCGTCTACGCTCCACGAACTCAGCTCGATAGCTGCCCCTGCCGTGATTGTTCCGCTCGCCAATCACTGGGAGCAACGGCGTAACGCGCAACGCTTTTCGAGGTTGCAGGGCTACCAGGTGCTAGAGCCTTTTTCACTTGACAGCCGGTCCTTGGTCCAGAGCGTGAAGCGCGCCATTTCGCGGCGCTATGAGCCACGCGAGTACGCGCCGAATTCTGAACGAGCGGCAAGCCTCATTCTTTCAGCCATTTCAGAGTAGTAGGTTTGCGAACGAGAAATTTTGCCTTCGAGGGACTATTTTCTTGTCGGTCGGTTCGTCAGTCGTTCAGAGTGCGCCGAGGGAATTGCAAAA
>JAKAWJ010000055.1 GCA_021817005.1 archaeon
CCTGCGGTGGGCCCTAATCCGCAGTCTTCAAAACCAGTCATGAGCCGTTCGGGGAGGTAACTGGCTGGGAGCCCAAGGATAGTTGGTTCCAACCCCCCCGCTCCAGTTTCAGCCCCTGTTGCAGCTATGCTCTAATTCACGGAACCAAAGTGAACTGCGAGATGGGTAGAAGATTCCTGCCAGCAAATGCTAGTGGGGCATTGCTTGGGACGATTGGGCCATTACTAATCGATGATGTTCTGCCATTTCTCGCGAACTCTTGCCTGGATTTCACGGCTTGATTCCACGACTCGCGGAAACTTATTCCTAATCAATGCACCGAATGGTTTGCAGGCGATGATTAGTGCGCGTGAACCCGAGTATTCTTCGTAAAGTTTGTCCTCGGACTTTTCGGTCATTGGGTCCAGCGGGGTGCTCCAGGTGTCTCTAATTATATCAATCGCAGTCGCTGGGTCCGTCCTGCTGCACATCGCCCAGACAACGTCATAGAGATTTGACGGGTCGATATCTTCGTCAACAACTACAACATAGCGCCCTGCGAATCCTCCTGGCCTGCACATGGAAGCGATATATCCTGCCTGGCGCGCGTGTCCCACGTAGCCCTGCTTTATCGATACAACAGTGAACGCTCTGGTGTAGCCCGCTTCGTGACACCAGACACCATTCACGTCCGGAATGCCCGCTTTTTCTAGCACATCCCAGATTAGAGCCGCGCGCAGAGGGCATCGGAAGTATGAGTAGTCGTAAGGAGGCCTTCCTGGCGCGGTCCCGAGAATGATGGGGTTGTTTCTGTAATAGACTGCTTCGACCTTTATGAGCGGTTTTTTCGCAACTCCTCCAGCGTAGTAGCCGGCGAATTCACCAAATGGTCCTTCGTCCTTTGTTTCTTCGCCTATGAATCCTTCGATAGCTATTTCGCTATCGGCTGGTATGGGAAGACCCGTGACGGGACCCTTAACCACTTTAACCCTTTCCTTGACCAGGGCCCCTGCATAATTGAACTCGGACACACCGTCGGGCACTTCGATTCCGGCCACCGCAAAGAGAAGCGGAGTGTGGCCGAATGATATAGCAATAGGACACTTCTCTTTTCTTTTGAGATATTTGTTGATATGTACTCTTCCATGATGACCCCCGCTGATGTGAACCCCAAGTTCTCTTTCCCCCTGCACCATCACTCTATAGGCCCCAACATTTATCCAGTCAGAGTCTGGGTCCTTTGTAATCACGCAGTCGGCAGTGCCGATATACCTCCCCCCATCATACTCGTGCCATTTTGGCGACGGGAAAGAAAAGAGGTTCACTTGGGCTCCGGTCATCCTGTTTTCAAACAGAGGGGCATCACTGACAGTTTCGGGAGGGAAATCACTTGCGTTCCTGCTCAGCTCGTCTGAGCTAAGTCTATCCCTGAACAATCTAACGAGCTCAAGGTTTGAAGTTTGAACGGGAAGGTCTAAGGCCAGTGCCACTCTCTTAGAGTCTATGAGCGAGCCCACGAGAATTCGGTGGCCCTTCGGGTAGCCCCTTATCTCATCGAATAAGAGAGTGTATTTTTTCCCTCTTGCGTTCATTTCGGTGAGCACACCAATTTCTAGGTCCCAGTCAGCCCCGTTTACCTGCTTAAGGAGGCCGGCGTTGCTCACTCTTTCAATCCATTTTCTAAACTCAATGAGCATTGAACCACAACCAGCTCCTCGAGCGAGAATAGATAAGGATTTGCGTTTCCGGACTCAGGAAGTGGAAGCCGGACTCAGAAATTCCTCTGGCTCCATATTTTCCGGAGGCTATTCGGTTTCTTGGGACTGGCTAGGCGGCCGTGCGAAATTCTTCAATTATTCAAGAGTGCCATCAAATTATCTGCGAATATTCTGTTTTGATCATTAACCGGAATTCGCGACTTCTTTACGTAGTCTATCCCTTTCTGGATATCCTCAAATGGGTAATCGCTGCCAAATACTATTCTGTCGTGTCCGAGAGATTCATACGTGCACATTAATGATGGCTCGTTGAACACTCCGGAAGTATCTACGTAGAAGCTTTCTATAAAGTAGTCGCTAGGCTTCCGCTTGATAGCTGTGAATTCCTCGGGAAACTTGTGATAGGCCCAGTCTATTCTCTGTATCAGAAAGGGGATAGTTTCCCCGAGGTGTCCAAGAACGATTCTCAGTCTCCGGTACTTCTCAAGCAATCCCGACATAAGTATCCGGAGGGCCGCAATTGCTGCGTCCGCGCCATACCCGAAGACTGGTCCCCAAAGATAGTAGTCAGAGAAGGGTTCGATTCTGGCGGGCACAGTTGGGTGCAGGAAGACTGGAAGCCTTAGTTTTTCGCACCTCTCATAAATGGGCCAAAACCGCTCTCGCTCCACGTACTCGCCCTGAACATTGGAAAAGAGCATAAGCCCTTTGAAGCCCAAGCCCACGCATCTGTCCAGTTCAATTAGAGATTCGTGTACATCCTGAACAGGTAGAGAACAGAGTCCCATAAACCGATCAGGGTATTTATGGAAAAAGCTTGCGACATGGTCGTTGTGTATCTTCGCAAGTTCTATCCCGAGTTTGGCAGGAAAAGATTCACACGCAGGATTGTTTGAAGAAAGCACCTGCATGTCGACGCCAGCACCGTCGAGCATCTTAACCCTGTCCTCGACTGGCTGGGTAAGCTTCCCCATGGGACGGGGTTCTTGGATTTTTTCTGAGAGATGCCAGATGTATCGACCATCATTTCTCAGCGAATATTTCGGATATCCATCAAATTCGGTAAGCCTCTTGACATATTCAGGCGACTGCAGGTGCGACTCGAAGTCGATTATTTTTGTCATGAATTATCGGAGCTAAGAAGGGTTTTAAATGTTTACCAACGTAGCTCAACGAGAAACACCGCTAGGAGGTTGCTGGGCCGGGTCAGGATTTGCATTTCCTGTAGAGCGTTTTTAATTCACGAGTAAGAAGCCGGCCCCTAAGAGGGAAGTGAAAAGACCGTGAGCGAGAGTTAAAACCCTCTGTTGCCAAAGTCCCCCCACACTCGAGAGTGTTAGATGTCAGGTATTAGCTCCGTATATGCTCGTGGACCCATCCACTCGAAGAAGAATTAACGCGAAAGGTGAAGCAAAGTCAGAAGCGTCCAGTTTTCATTGGGTAAATGCTGTGTCAGGATTGACCTCAAATTGATGGAACAAACCGACACAGGATTGCACAAGAGTATAGAGATATTTGCTAAGTCTTAGAGAACTGGTGTAGGTAACAGCTTCAGTTGCCGCGGGCCGTATTTAGATAGCTCGCAGAGTCTGGGTCAGACGTACGGCTTTCCGCCGGATATGTATGTGCCGAGTATATTCCCTGCGGTAATTGGAAGTAACAGATGGGAAGGTTGATCCTCGTTATGATACACAGTTATTCTCGTGGGGTACTGGTGAAGCAAATGCCCGCTGCCTATTGATGCAAGCGAAGAGGCAGAGTCATAATCCGAGCAGGAAATCCTCAAACCGATTCTTGTTCCGGCACGAAAGAGGTTTCCAGTTGGCACTATGGCTATATTGAACTCGTATGGAGTATTTGGTTCGAGAGGCTCCGCCTTGTCGTGCGGATGGAATGGCTGCCAAGGCTTTGAACGAACCTTGTCAAGCGCCCTGTGGCTTCCTTTCAGCCAGCCGCCAGTCAAAATCTTTCTCTTCTCATCGACGGACTGTTCGAACAGCCTCAGATTCCAGAGAATCTCATCGCCGGTTGTTGATGCGTAAATGTTTGCAACAATCGGCCCAATAACTTCAGTGTCCTCTACAAGCTGCGGCGAAAGGTATTCCAGATACCCCCGGCTCCAGGGGGAGTCGAAGAAGGAGTCTGAGCCTTCATTCGGCCAGTGCTCTCTCTCACTGAGAAGGCCGTATTCATGCAGATAAAACGGCGTCCATCGCGTCTGGGGAAGGGGCCAATTCTCCGCTTCCTTCCATCCTCCTGTGCCCATCACAAAGAGCCGGATCGGAGGCTCATTTTCAACGCCATTCTCCACGCCCTTTAGCCAGCGGTCAAACCATCTCAGAGATTCATATTGAAGTTGGTAGAGTGGACGATCAAGATACGCGGGAGGCCCTATAATCATCCTCTTCTGGCTGGAGATATTTTCCCAGTTCCTGAACGCAGCTGGAAGATGGCTTCTGTATATACCCCAATCCGCGCCCAAGTAAGCTGGCACTTTTATGTCCTTCAGCGAAGCCCTTCTCTCTTCCCAGTAGGCGCTGTCGAACTGGTTGAGTAGCACGTCAATCTTGTAAGGATTGAACTTCTCATCGGGACTTTTTAGCACGTTTACAAGTTCAGGTATAGCCTCTATGTCAGGCTGCTTTGAAAGGCTCTGCGCTGCCGAATCTCTCTTTTCTTTACCCCACTCTTTCTCAGTCCAGCTCATAGGGCGGACATTTCCGTATACAAAGGAAGTGTCAGCCCAGCCTAGGAGCCAGCGCCAGGCGAGCGTGCCCCCGTGATAGAACATGTCTCTGTAAAGGTCCGTGGTGCCCCACGGAGCAAAAATGCACTTTAGGTGTGGCGGATTCCTAGCGGCAACCATGTATTGAATCATGGCGAAATAGGATACACCAAACATTCCAATGTTTCCATTGCACCAGCTTTGGTTCGCCGTCCAGTCAATCACTTCGCAAACGTCGGTTACCTCCTTCTTCCCGAGTAGTTCGAAGAACCCTTCGGAGAGGCCAGTTCCCCGGAGATTCACAACCACGTGAGCGTAACCATGCCTTGCGAAAAAATAGGGGTCGCCCGCTTCCAGCGAACCGCGCGTTCTTTCTTCTCCGGGATGCGGCACGACCCCCGAAGTACTGTTTACTTTTACTGGCTCAGTCTGCCCCTCCTTTGAGTAGGGATGTGCCGAGACAAGTGCGGGAAACTTACCTTCTGAATTAGGTCGGAAAATGTCGGCGTCAAGATGGATTCCGTCTGACATTCGTATCCTTATGCTCCTATCAACACGAACCTTGAACTTTCTTTCGGACGTCTTCCATGTTAGGGCGAACATCAAATATTGCGCGACTTCGGATTATTTAACATTACCTCGAGCGCGATGACTGAGCGAGAGTCAGGGCTACTGCTCCGTCGCAACCAAGGAAATGCAGTCCACTTCCCGTTCCAAAATAACCGGGCTGTAGCCTCTGCCACAAGCGACTTGTTAAGGTAGATTTGACCATCTGGCCTTCCAAGTGCTGGGTTGGATTGGCAGGGGACTCTGAAATCCTGCGTCTGGCCGGCTCACAATGGCATCAGCATGGAGGCAAGAGAGAAGAATCACCGGTTGGTATCAACACAGAATCAACGGGAGTTCGAGCACTCGTCTTCCGTGTCAGTTCAAGCAGCCACTGCATCACACTCTACAATTAGCCCAGTCAATCATCTTTGCCGAGTATTAAAACGCTTCCGTACCATCCAAACTACCCGGGTTCGGGTTAACAGCAATGGCGCGCGGAGGCTTAAGCGAAAGCCGCCCCTCCTGCTGATGCTGACGCCCTAGGTGCATCATGCATTAAGAAAAGGCTTGTCACCCACCCGAACGCCGCCGGCGTGAACCACTAAAAGTCACTTGGGGGATCCTCTATTTTGAGACCATGGCCTCTCTCAATAAAGCCTATTCCGCCAGTCCCTAGTCCTAGGAACGCCCTCCCCTTTGAGATGTTGTCGATAGTGGCTATTGCCATGGCGAGCAATGTCGG
>JAKAWJ010000026.1 GCA_021817005.1 archaeon
TCCGATCTAGCGGTAGTCACTCCGCCGTCCTGCACACGCTCGCCTTTGCTTGGATCCGTAGCTACGAAGATGTCAATGTATTCGCCGATAGGTTTCTCTATTGGCCCTTCCCATTTGTTAATACCTGTGCACACCCAAGTGCACAACGAACAAGTTATGCACTTGCCGGTGTTGACGGGAACACCCGAGTCTACGTGGTCTATGTCAAGCACATTTACGGGACAGACTGCAACGCACGCGCCACATCTGCAGCACGTGCCCTTGTCGGTCACATTATACTTGAGTTCGCCGAATCCCAGAGAATCCTTTGGCAAAGTCACGAGTCGCATCCGTTCTTCGAAGCCCAGTTTCGGGAACTGTTGTGGTTCCGGCTTCTTTTCAGCGGACTCGGATGCTATTACGTGCCACCAATTGAATTTGTGTCAAATCGTTGTAATAAGTGTTCCGACAACCCCCCGTATTGACATATGTTGGAGAGCGTCGGCTAGCGCCAGCTGGCTCTTAGTTTTGAAAGGACTCGAATGGAACCAGTCCAGATTTTGATAGAATGTGTGAGCACATCTGAAGGCCTTACAACTAATGTTCGAGCGGCATCTACTAAGTGCCAGTTTCAAATTGGCTCGGTTCGAGGCCGTCGAGTTTATCTCAACATGCGACTTCTGCAGGATTTCGGGCTCACTTAGTTTGGCGGCAGCTCGACCAGAGCAACACAACTGTCATGCAGAATTTAAATAGATGACCTATGCTTGGTTAAGTAAACCCCCACGAGGAAACAAATTTGACAACCACGTTAGAGAGAGAAACAAGACCGGTTCAGCCGAAGAGGGTTAACGAGATTAGGGTAATGGTTGGGGGACAGGGAGGGGACGGTACACTAACAGTAATCAGTCTTCTGGCCAGGTGCCTTAAGCTGATTGGCTTGCATACCTACGACGCGCGTAACGTTCTCTCAAGAATTCGGGGAGGGCATGCGGACGGGGTTCTGAGAGGCTCTGTGAATAGGGTGCTGTGCTCCGGAGACGCGCTGGACGCGCTCGTCGCATTCGACGAGGAAGCCGTTGAGGTCGGCTCTCCGCTGTTAGAAGCGGATGGTGTTGTAATCTTTGATTCTTCAAGGGGCCCGCTTAAAAAGCGGCTGCCTCCCGGCGTTCAGGTCTATCAATCCAAGCTTTCAGACTTGGCGGGCACTCAACTAAAGAAGACGCTTCTTAAAAACACAATCAGTTTCGCGATACTCTCTCGCGCGCTCGGCCTGAAGCAGGAGCTTGTGGAACGAGTAGTAAGGGAGCGTTACCAGCGTAAGGGTGGCGAAGTCCTTGAGGGTAACATGGCCGCCCTGCAAATTGGATTCCGGCTCGCGGACGAGATTGGTGTTGCGGCTCATTATTCAATCCCGGAGGGCGCTGAGAATGGCAGCCTTCAGGTTGTGGGCGATGAAGCCATCGGCATCGGCTTCATCGTGGGTGGAGGAAGATTCTATGCGGGCTACCCGATAACTCCGGCGAGCGAAGTTCTTGATTACCTAAGTGTCAATCTCCCGAAGTTTGGGGGGGCGGCAATTCAAGCAGAAGACGAGATTTCGGCTATAAATATGGCAATCGGCGCTGCTGTTGCAGGCGTGCGATCCATGACGGCCACGTCTGGGCCCGGTCAGGACCTTATGACCGAGGGACTGGGTCAAGCCGCCGAAGCCGAAATCCCGGTAGTGATAGTCGACGTTCAGCGTTCAGGACCCAGCACCGGAATGCCAACCAAGCATGAACAATCTGACCTCAATCACGTAGTATTTGCTGGCCATGGCGACTTTCCACGTCTAGTGATAGCGCCAGCCGATGTGACCGACTGTTTTTATCTCACGATCGATGCCCTAAACCTTGCAGAGAAGTATCAGTTGCCTGTTTTCATTCTGATTGATCAGGCGCTGGCTCAGAACTCGCAGTCAGTACCCCCATTTGATCTGAGCAAGGTACGCGTGGAGCGGGGGAAGCTACTTTCCCAGACTGAACTCGATTCACTACCTGTGTATAAGCGGTATGAGTTTTCTTCCGACGGCATTTCGAGGCGAACTGTACCGGGGATGTCAGGCGGCTTCTCGCAGATTACGGGAAATGAACACAACGAGTGGGGGATGGTGTCCGTTAATACAGAAAACCGAGAAAAGATGATGCGCAAGCGGATGCTGAAGGTGGAACTTGCGAAGACCGAGATGCCTCGAGCCAGGTTCTACGGCAGTCAGGACGCGAAAATAGGATTCGTTTCGTTTGGGTCGAACGTGGGCCCCATCCTAGAGGCCATGGACATCCTTGCCGCGAAAAATCTACCCACAAAGTTTCTGCTAGTGCGTTCATTGCATCCTCTACACGAAGACGAACTGGCTCAGTTTCTAGACAGCGTAGACACGGCATTCGTTGTCGAGTGCAACCTTTCAGGGCAGTTGGCAGGGCTCATAAGAAGAGAAGTGGGATTCGCGAATAAGATATTTGGAATAAACCGGTTTGATGGGCACAGTTTCAGGCCTCACGAAATTGCCCAAAGGGTGCTTGAAGAATTGGGGCCAAAGACTGGAGGCAATTCGCGAAATGCCTGAGACATTCCCCGTAGCAACACCAATATGGTGTCCGGGTTGCGGTGACTTTGGAGTTCTGGCAGCACTTAAGAAGGCTCTTGCGGAACTAAGGATTCCGCCCAAGGACACAATCATCGTGGGAGGAATCGGTTGCTCTGGACATATCCACAATGATATCCAAGTCTACGGCTACCACTCTCTCCACGGGAGGTTGCTTACAACGGCGACAGCAGTCAAGCTTGCCAATCCACGTTTGACCGTTATTGCGGCTGGAGGGGACGGAGACGGTTACGCAATAGGCGGAAACCACTTCCTGCATGCCTTAAGACGAAATCCGAGTATAGTTTACCTGGTAATGAATAACGGCACCTATGGCTTGACCAAGGGTCAACCTTCGCCCACGGCGCAGATAGGTTTTGAAGGCACAAAGGAGATACCATTTGAGCCAGTGCTCATGGCACTGTCGCTTCGCTCTTCGACTTTCGTCGCGAGAGGTTTTTCGGGCAACCAGACCCAGCTTGTGCGATTGATTAAGGAGGCAATAGAGCACGAGTCTCAAGGCAAAGGATTCGCTTTCTTGGACGTTCTTAGTCCATGTGTCACGTACAACGACACGTACGCAGAGTGGAGGAAAGCAGTCGTGGATCTCAACGCAGACCCAGATTTCGACAATACTAATAGATCAAAGTCGTTCCAGCATATCCTCGAAACCATTGTGTCTGGAAGGATCCCTACTGGTTTGCTCTACAGGGGGGAAGGCGCGTCGTTTGAGCGGAATGTCCTGCTCCCGGGGTCCGAACCGATGGCCCTGCAGGACATTAGTCCGGAAAGGAACCTAGAGTCATACAAGAAACTCCTGCAGAAATTTGCTTAGAAGCGGAAGATACAAAATCTCGCGGAAAGTAGACACCTGACCTGTCAAGTCGAGGAATACTTTCGGCACGCGTCGCGTTGGAAAGGCTAGCACAGAACTCCAGCTCATGAGATGGTTGCGCGCAAATCCCTTCGTTTTCTGCTGAAAGTAATTTCTGCACAGGCGCTAAATCGTCTGGGCTGAGTATACCTTCGGTACATATCATGCAGAGAGGAATGGTTCTGGTCTTCTTCGCAGCTCTTGGCTACGCTGCAGGACTAGCAGTCTTCTTGGCCGCAGGTTACTTTTCAGCGTTCTACCCCAATATCTTTGCGCTGCTGACATCCTCGTGGTTCCTTGCAGGTTCGATTGGGATGATCCTGTCGATTGGACTGCTTGGCATTCTTTCAGCGATAACTCGTCCAGCGAGATATTAGGCAGAGCCGTGTTTAAGTAAGACCTGAGCGGACTGCAGTTCCTCTTCCCCTTTTTCTGTTAGTTCACAGAACGAAATCCCAGCCTTGACAAACTTGCGTACGTAGCCCAGTCGCACCAATTTGGAGAATACCTCCTGTGATCTTTGTCCGAGATCAAGAGCTTGTATTGCGCTCTCCAGTTCAACTGTCCCGTAACCCTGTATGTATTTCATGGTGGCCACGACTGCCTTTAGACTCTGCTGGTCGAACACTACCGCAAGGTAGGATTTCGATAGTTCAGGAACTTCTAAAGTGGGTGAAGTTTCAGAAAGCCTTTTGCGATAGTCCTCGGCACTTGCGCTTTCTCGCTGGACTGACGGGGCAAATTCTTCAAGACTGTTGGGTTTGAGCGCCCTGATACCTTCTGGACTCTTGGTGCGGATTTCTGAGACCTGTTCTTTGGGAAAATAATCGTAAAGTGATCTATAGAAGGCTTGGTCGGGTTTTATCATTGCTATCGTTTCGGCTTCTCTCAAAAATGATTTTGCGAAACGACGTGCGGCCAAAAGAATGCACAACTTCTGGTTCACCCGAACGTCGATTAGCATGCGATGCAGCACGTCATCCGCAAACATCTCGCCGTCAACCACTGCAACGCAGCCGAGTCTCTCAAACCAGTCGGCGACCACGTATGCCACAAACATACGAGCGGATTGAGTGGATACGGAGCTTACGTCCACCAATATATTGCGGGAGAGGATGGCCGACAGGTCGACACGTGGTTCGGCAACAAGTCCCCTCCAGGTCCCATCTGTTACGAGGCTCTCAGCGAAGACAAGAACTCTATCCCTAAGGGCACCGGAATACTTTTCTGAACTGAGCTCCGCCTGAAGAATATTGCGAAGTGCGAATGGGTCGAGGCGTGTGTCGCTCTCTTTTGCCTTTGCAAGGACAGAAGAGAGGAACGTCGTGGCTTCCGGACCCATCTGGTAGCAGACTTTTGCCACGTCAGCCAAGAAGCCATAGGAAGATTTGTCGGCAAACAGCTTTACTCCAAAATTCTGGGAGAAGCTGAACACGGCGGGCGTTTGCCCCGCCTTTTCACATATTCCAAGGTAGGCCAATTCATTTATTTGGTTGTCCGAAATGAATGCTTTGATTCCCCGTGACCTTAACGACTCTGCGATTGCAGCATCGAAATTATCGGGTGGGTAAATGACGCACATGGGGTATCCTTCTCGAGCAACAATTGACCTTTCTCCTACAGACTTGCCAGAAATAACGTCCCTTCTCGCTAGCGGAATCACAGAGTAGCCTTTTGAAACAAGTATGGAAACCACACTCTGGGATGCGAAGGATAGTTCCTTCTTTGCGTCGCCCTTTCCTCTTACTGTATTCTTGGCCAGAACGACATCGTAGGCGGTTCCCCCGTATTCTCCTTTTTTGTAGGTTGCTGTGGCCTTTACACCTATCTCTTCAGCTACCTGCAAAATTGCACCTATTTCTCTTTCAGGAGCATTTGTCCTGAACGCTGTAGACACTCCCTCTCCTGCAGCGAAAATTGGAATCCTGAGTTTCAACCCTCTACTTCTTGAGAGGCGTAGGCCTATGTAGGCCGCAGGAACAATGAACGCAAAAATGATTCCTGCGACCACATTTGCCTCCGCTACGAGTCCGACTGCAGCCAGGTACAAGATAACAATAAACAAGTATGCAAACATCCTCAACCGATCCAATTCTATTAGATCCTCCGGCAAATTTTTAGGGAATATTCATGGTGCGGGCCGGATTCTTCAGGTCTCGCATTGTCGCAATGAATGAGAAACGTGCTTACGGAGAAACGTGAATCTGGCAATGTATTATTCCTGTATGGGAGTGCATAAATTTTCTGGGAGTGGCTCATCTTAATTGCGTATTGCCTTCGACGCGGACCTTGATATGGCCCAAAGATTATCGGTTGATCGCTTGCGAGCCTCTCTTCCTCAAGAGTGGATGAAGTGTGGCAGGGCGGCACGTCCAACTAGTTCAACCCGGAAAGCTGGGACAGCGCAATAAAGATTGCTTCCTCAGATCGAATTGTTTCCACGCCTTGATAATGCATCAGGCAAACGCGCTTGTCGAAGCTTACCGAGCATATCGCGGAAGGGTCGTCTCTCTGATTTCCTACAAAAATCGCGATCCACCTATTTTCGTTTCTTGGCAGTTGTGACCAGTTCCCGGAGCCATGCCGTGTTAGTTCCACTTTGTACCAATTGGGGTCAACCCATGACAGGTCATTGGTCGGAACTATCCTTAACTCTGTTTGTAGATACACCCCTCTTGGCGTCGTAATTATTTTGGCTCTGGGACGATCGTTTGAGTGCGATTTTGGACTAATGACTTGAACGACGACTCGAGTACCAGCTCTGATTTGGCCCGCGCCTGTGAGTTCACAGTAGTCGTGTAGACCTATGTCCACAAGCGTTCGATTGGAATCTGCTGAGACAACAATGCCTGCTCGCACTTCTCCTAGGGCTGGTTCACTACCAAATTTTACTTGGTGCAAAGGCGTCTTGATGGGTGGTGCAATGCCAACGTACCTCAGTGTATCACTGAGCTTGGTGTGTTTTTTCAGATAGGGTGGTAGCAGCAGGTAATCTGCAATTTCTTTGACTTCGTCTCGAGTCACACGTTCTCCTACATCATCGAGCAAGAGGAGCGTAGGGATTCTGAAGATGCCACAGGTGCGGAGAATGCTGGCCACCCGAAGCGTTTTCTCTCTGAGGTGGGCGCCAAACCAGACGGAGGAAAGCGGGATGACGCAGACGGTCTTGGAGAGTGGGACCATATGTTGTGTCGTGGGCAATAGACCTTTCTCGCTATCTGCTGGGTCAGTTCCACTTGAATAGCGCGTGCTAAAGGGCTTGTTAGGTTGCAATAGTTCTTTCGCTCACAAGTCTTTTGGCATTGCAATAGAGAGCATTTTGCGCATACCCGGCAAATCTGCCAAAGTGGCTACGCATTGCCAGCGTGACGTGCCGGTAGAGTTGAGGGCTGACTGTTTTACTTTCGTCGAGCAAGCGCCTCACATCCGACTTCTCTAACAGGCGGTAATACCTTCTTGAGACGACGCGCCGAATCCAGATATCCATCGGGAAGGCTTCTAGCTTGTCGAGCGAAAGAAGCGAAATACAGTCTGCGACCTTGGGTCCAATCCCGGGCAATTCCACAAGCTGGGCAACCGCATCTTTGTAATTAGCCTTCTTCAGGTCCTTAAAGTCTAGGGCACCTTGGTGTATTATTGACGCAAAATCTCTCACAAATTTTGCTCTGTAACCCAAGCCACAGGCTTCCAGTTGATGCACTGTTGCCGAAGAAAGCGAACGAGGAGAAGGAAATTTGTGAATCTTACCGTATGGCGTTTCTACCGCAACTCCGAACATTCTGTTTAGGCTGAGCACCATATTCGAAATCCGCTTTGCGTTGTTATTGGTCGAGCACAGGAACATGAGTGTGCATTGCCAGGGGTCCTGAGAGGTCAGTGCGATGTCGGCTTTTGCGGCCAGTAGAGTGTCAATTAATGGGTCGTTTCTGAGATCTCGGTTGATGTCTTCCAGATTGTCCCTCATGCGAAAATACTCCTGGGGGCTCCAGTTATCAGCGCAGTAGTCTTCGACTATGATTGAGCTTGGAGTCTGACGGATTGCCACGACCGTGTCAGCGACGGCCCCGACCCAAATACCATTGAATTCGCGCCACTGAAAGGCCTGCGCTGAAATCAGTGTTGAAGCAAGGTCAAATTGTCTCTCGAGAGGGTATTCCGAACTGTTCAATGCTCTCCCACACGAACTAGGAAAGTATAGTACAAGCACTTAACGTGCTCGGGTGGTCCGGGCTCAACAATACTGCTAGAAATGCCCCCTCTTAGGCGAGTGATGTGCATCTCGTCTTTTCTTCTTGCCAAGATTACCCTCCCCCACACTCGTTTTAGTATCCGCCGACAATTTCTCAATCTCGAACCTGCCGTTCGCTGAGCTCCAGAGCTCGACGCTGATGAACTTACTTTTGAGGCGTTTCGCGAACTCCTCTAATTCATGTCTTTCTTCGGTAGATATGTATGACTTTTTCACCTGAATCAGGCTAACCCTGTCAGGGAACACTGCGGTGAGGTCAAACAATCCTTTTGACGCGTAACTTCTCACGACCCAGAGTGCACCGGATTTGAGCAGCTTGGCTTTTACCCTGTATTCTCGCGCCCTACCCTTTCGATAGTTTCTATTTGGCAGTTTGCATCAACCCGCTACAGGGCCGGTTTGGATAGCCTTTCAAATTCGGAACACGTGATGAGGTTTCAGAGTTCAGCTTTAACCCCGAAGTACAACACAATGCTTCTCACGCCAGGTATTTTTCAAAATTGATTGCATTCTCCCCTTCATCATAGAAATCTTTGAGTACACCATATGCCTTGAAACCGAATTTCTGGAACAGCCTGACTCCAGCGATGTTCATTTCGCTTACTATTGCAACGGCTCGGACTATCCCATGCGTCTTGGCATGGTCCAACGTGGCTCTCATGAGTTCTGATCCCACGCCCGACCGTCTATGCCCTGAAGTGACCCTCAAATCAGCAATTATCGCCGCGTCTTCCAATTTGAGGTTCTGGGCTCCCGTCAATGTGGATGCGCCTATTACCTCTTTTCCCTCTAGGGCCACCAGGATGTGCAGCCATGTCGGAAGGTTAGTCTTCTTTTCTTCATAATCCTTGAGGGTGACCGGCAATCCGAGCTTGCGTAGATTAGTTACGTCCGAGCCCTCTTCCGAAAGGAGCTGAAAATAGCCAGCCAGGTCCTCTGAGTTCGCCTCGGACACTCTCAATTCTGATCTGACAAACTAGAGTAGTTGTGCATATAACATTGGCGCCGCTTCAGTTCAGAAGAACCTACCATCGAACAAGCTTAGTGGTTCGGTCGAAATTCTTGAGATGGGAGACTTGGAGCTTACTTCTGAGCAGCAAAGGATGCTTGAGGATGATTGCCGAGAAGGGACTTCTAAATCTGTGTGTCCCTGAGACAGAAACCTCCAACCCTTTGACGAGGAGAGGAAGTCTGGAAACCACTGGAACGGTGGCGCTCTTCTGATATCTGGTCGTCGCCCGGATAACTGTCGAGACATTGGCTCTTCTTTACCCTTTACGATACGCCCGGAGCTCTTATTTGTCTGAATTGAGAGGCGCCCACAGATGACTCTAGTCGATCTGCTTGAGCAGAGACTTGAGAGCGCCAAGAGCTATGCCTTGGAATGCGGGCTGATACTCTTCAATGGCGATTACGAGGACGAAGACCAGGGCATGGTCTGCCTGCACTGGAATTCCGAGAATAAGGATTTCAAGAAATTTATTGATGTAGCAAAGGATTTGGGGGTCAAAGTCCTTGTGTATGACGCGAAGACCTACAGCGAGGAGCAGCTCAGGTCGTATTCACGCGATATTGATGAACTCGAAGACGAAGAAAGAGCGGTGAGGCTTCATAATTCTTTGGAATCCATGTGGGGCTACTGCGGTCACGTGTCTGAGATAGTCCTTCAGTTTCGCCACGACGGCACTTTATACATATATGAAGAATCGGCAGATTGGACCGGGGAAATGGAAGAAATCCTTACTGAAGTTGACGAACTGATTCGGGAACAGGAGCAGGAACAGGCCTCATGAATTCACCGACGCTTTGGAAGATTTTGTGCAATTAGTTTTAACTCTTCACTGATTTCGGGCATTACCTCTTGGTAGTTACCTACTATCCCTACATCGCAATGCTTGAAAATTGGGGCGCTGCGCTGGTTGTTCACCGCAAGAACGACCTTAGCCCTTCGAGCGCCAATAATGTGATTGATGGCCCCTGAAACTCCCACTGTTATGTAAAGCTCCGGGGCCACAGACTTTCCGGTAAGGCCAACTTGCAGCTGCGGCGGGGCCCAACCTAGGTCCACGACTTTTCTGGTGGCGCCGAAAGCCATACCGATTTCTTCCGCCATTTTTCGTAGCCTCGTGAGCTCTTCCGCAGAACCCACGCCGTAGCCGCCCACGAGAATAGCGCTCGCCCGGTCCAAGTCGCTCAGGTTTGGCAATCTTTCACGCGCTTCCGGTTCGCTCTCAAGTCCTTCGATGTCCGCTGTATCGAACTCGATAACCTCCCGCTCCAGTGCGCCCGGTGATTTCTTCGCGGCCTCAAATACGTCGGGGCGGACTGTGGCCAATTGTGGTGATGTCTTCGAAAGTATTTCTGCAATTATGCTTCCGCCAAAAGCGGGTTTCTGCTGGACGAGTTCACCGTCTTCTCTCAGCCTGAGGTCTACAGCGTCACCCGTAAGCCCGAGGCCGAGTCTTGCCGCTACCCTACCTGCAACTTCTCTCCCTCTAACCGTAGAAGGAAAACACACTATATAGGGAGGCTTCCTTTCGATTGCGGCCGAAACGCCCAGTGCAATTCGTTTTGACGACCAATCGGAATTGCCTTTGGTCCGGATTACAAGTAGTGATGACGCGCCTGATTCAGAGGCCTTCAAAATCATTTCATTCGAAATCTCTGTAGAGACCACGGCAGTGGTTGAGAAGCCAAGTTCGGAGAGCTCTGAAATCACTTCGAGCGAAGTCCTCTCTTCTACTTCCCCTGGTAAGTGCACACTCCAGGCGCGTCTGCCACTTCCCATCACTTCGAGTCGGTGCCCAGACGAACTCTGCTTTTCCGAGAGCAGCTTTCTGACCAGCTGGATAGCAGCAAGCAAGTAATCCCTCTTTCCCTTTTCGAATTCAAAGACCTGAGGCGTGCGGCTATAGGAAGCATCGAACACCCTGAGCACTTCAGTCGGTGATCCCTTTTGACCGAAAGCAGAAGGGTCTGCCGAAAGCGTCGGAAATCCCCATTTGTAAAGTGGGCGCGATTTGGCTCTCTCTCTGTCGGCCAGAGTAGGTGTTCGCGCCTTGTTTATTTTCTCGTTCACGCTGAGAACTGACGGAAGCGAGACGCGGAACGTCTCAAAACCATCCTCTACCTCTCGCTCTACGCGGAGGCTTCTCCCGTCAAGTGGTTCGATCTTTCTTGCGTTTGTAACGAGGGCTGCATCAAGCAGCTCTGCGACCTCGGGCAACAGTTGCGAAGTTTCTGAGTCAACACTATACTTGCCTCCGATTACGAGGTCAAACGTTGTTCTTCGAAGTGCGAGAGAAAGGGCTCTCGCGGTTGCGAGCGTGTCTGAGCCTGCGAAGGCTCTATCTGTAAGGAGCACGGCTTCGTCTACTCCCATGGAAAGAGCGTCCCGGAGAACTTCTTCCGCTGCAGGTGGACCCATGCTCAGAACTGTCACTGACCCGCCCAACGACTCGCGAATTCTCAGACCAGCTTCGACCGCCCGACGGTCGTAGGGATTCATGAAGTTCCTGACGCCTTCACGAATAAGGGTCTTCTTCTCAATATCAAACTTGAATTCCGATACGTCGGGAACCATCTTTACTAGGACTACAGTCTTCATCATGGAAATCTGATATATTAGGGCCCTATATGGCTCACCGCAGGTTGCAGTATCTACGGAGGGTGTCCCGTTGACGCAGAGCTACTGTATCCCGCATCCCGTTACAGATTCGGTCAAAATGAATGAGTTTATCACTGGCAGTCTCCCAGTCTATTTGGTGGGTCATCGCAGTGGCAGAAATTCTTGACCTTAGCATGGCGATACAGAACGGGATGAGTTACTTCCCCGGCGACCCGCAGCCGAGCGTAGAGCAGTTCAAGCGCGTAAAGGAGGATGTATTTGCGCTTAAGAGGATTGTGCTCGGCACGCATTCCGGAACGCATATAGATGCCCCGGCACATGTGGTGGAGTCTGGTTCCAGCGTAGATGAGCTGGATCCTCTTTGTGCATCTGGAACAGCGTTGGTGATCGGGGCCCGGGTATCCGACTCTCAACTGGTAGCCCAGCTCAACGAAAGTGAGTGTGGAGCGGCCGACGTGCTTCTGTTATACACTTCCGGAAACAGGTACTGGGAAAAGGATTGGAGCCCGGACAGGACTCCTCGAATAAGCGCTGATGTTGCCAAACGTCTAGCCAGGCATCCCTATCGGGCAATCGGCATCGACTCCCCCTCAATCGGCGACGCCGAAGTGCACAAAATCCTGTTAGGTTCTGGGAAGGTGATTATAGAAAACTTAACCGACAGCTTGAGAGGGCTAATCGGAAAACGTTTCAGGCTGTTGTGCGTTCCGCTGCGCCTGGTAAAGGGCGATGGCTCACCTGTGCGTGCTCTTGCGATTTTGGACTAGGCTTCAACTCAAGCGCTGAAATTAGTGGGGAGCCTTACGCAGTCTCTACCGTGCGGTATACAGCGGCCCAACGAGCCTATGCAAGCCCAGAATGTCCTACTCCATTAGCTACTTAGTAGTGCTAAAATAATTGCCTCACTCTGAAACAGTTAGGCGGGAGTGGATTAACTTATTTGAGCACTAATCACACACGGGCTGACCTCACACTGAGGCTGGGGGCGGCCGCCGGTGACGGCATACAGAGCGCGGGCGAGATAATGATGAAGACGCTTTCGCGCTCGGGTGCCTATGTCACGACATATAACGGGAATCAGTCGCTAATCAGAGGAGGGCATGTTTGGTTCCATATCCACGCGGGAGAAATACCGGTCTATTCCTTGGGATATGGAATTGATTATCTGATAGCTTTGACCCAGCTCGCATATGACGAGCACTACGGCGAAGTGAACTCCGGAGGCGTCGTGATATACGATTCAAGCCAGGTGAAGGCACACGACTTTCCCAATGGGGTAAAGAGCATAGATGCGCCTCTCGTGAAGATCGCGCTCAAGTACGACAAGCGCCCAATCATGAAGAACACCGTGGCGCTTGGGCTTCTGGGCGGACTACTGGGATTGAAGTTTGATGTCATCGCGAATACTATCGGAGAGCAGTTCGCAAAGAAACCTGATGTACGAGAGAGCAATGTAGCCGCGGCCCGTGAGGGCTATACGTTTGCGGAGCAACACGCTCCCGAAACAATGAAGAGGATCAAATTCAATTACGCCGTGAAGAGGAGTATTATGCACGCGGACTACGCCGTTGCGCTTGGTGCGGTGAATGCAGGGTGTAGATTCTACGCGGCTTATCCCATGAGTCCGGCAAGCCCAATCGTTCACTGGATGACCGCGAATGCGAGAGAGCTGGGAATCAGGGTCTTCTTGGGAGAAGACGAGATAGGCGTGGTGAACGCTACGATAGGCGCCTCCTTTGCCGGTGCGAGGGCGATGTGTGCGACCAGCGGAGGAGGATTTTCTTTGATGCAGGAAGCAATCGGCCAGGCCGCCATGACAGAGACCCCGCTCGTGGTTGTCGACGTGATGCGCGCTGGCCCAAGTACGGGGCTCCCGACCAAAACATCTCAGGGGGACCTGAACATGGTACTGGGTATTTCCCACGACGACTTCCCTCGTGCGATAATTGCGCCACGTAGCCCAGAGGATGCCTACTATCTTGCAGGGCGTGCTTTCAACCTGGCCGAACGCTACCAGATACCCGTGATTATACTCTTGGACTTTGCGATCGGTGACGGTGGATACGCTACTATTGACGAGCTGGATTTCAACACCCCCATAGACAGGGGTAAACTAGTACGTGAGGTAACCAAGGACATGACGAATGGCGTGTGGTTCAAGCGTTACTCGCTTACGGAGGACGGAGTTTCTCCACGTGCTCTCCCAGGCACTTCTGGAGCGATGTATGTTGCAAAGACTGACGAGCACGATGAATGGGGCCACGACCTTAGCGACGTAGAAGCCGGGCTGAAGACGGCCATTCACATGAGGGAAAAGCAGCACGTCAAAAGGATGAGCAAACTCAAGGGCGTGGCCAGTGAAATGCGCCCTCCAGAGCTCTACGGACCAGACAGAGCCGACCTTACTTTGGTGTCCTGGGGAAGCTCAGCTCTTCCCATTCGCGAAGCCATCCCGGTACTGAAGTCCTCTGGTTTCAGCGTGAACAGCCTGGAGTTTTTCGATATATTCCCGCTTTCCGCCGATGCCCACTCGATGCTGGCAGGTGCTAGTAGATTGCTAAACGTCGAACAGAATATTACCGCTCAATTTGCAAAGTATCTCCGGAGGGAGACCGGAATAGAAATCAAGGAAAACTTGTTGAAATATAACGGCGAGCCGATTTATCCCGCAGAAGTCGTGGACGCTGTCAAGAACGCGCTTAAACATGAGGAGATGGAGCAACTTGCTTAGTCTCAAGCTTTATGAAAGCGATGTGAAGCCCGACTGGTGCCCGGGTTGTGGCGACTTTGGAGTTTTGGCTGCGCTGAAGAATGCTCTTGCGACTCTGCAAATTCCACCTGAGCGCGTTCAGATAAGTTCCGGTATCGGCTGCTCTTCAAATCTTCCGGGTTATATACGCACGTTCGGTCACCACGGTCTGCACGGCCGGCCCGTGCCAGTAGCCACAGGAATAAAGATGGCGAACCCTGACATGGTCGTGATAGTTACGGCGGGTGACGGGGACGAATATGGTATAGGTTTCAATCATTTGGTGCATGCTGCGAGACGCAATCATGATATCAAAGTGATTGTTATGAATAACGAGATCTATGGACTTACCACGGGCCAGCTCTCGCCCACTTCGGAGAAGGGCCAGCGCACAAAGACCTCCCCGGACGGCAGTATCATATATCCCTTGAATCCACTCACCACATTGCTAGGAGCAGGGGCAACATTTGTTGCGAGAGGTTTCAGCGGCGACCCGAAGCAGCTGTCCTCTCTGATCCAGGAGGCAATAAAACACAGAGGCTTTGCTCTGATAGATACCCTGAGCCCGTGCGTAACATGGCACGACATATACGATAAAGTAAGAGCGAAGATGTACAAGCTGGAAGGCACGGCTCACGACTCGAGTGACCTTATCTCCGCCTATCGCCTGGCACTTGAGAGTGACAGGATTCCCCTTGGTTTGTTCTACAGAACGGAAGACAGGCCCTCTTTTGAAGAGCTGATGAGCGAAGACGTAACGTCCACATATCCAGTCGACAATGCACGGAACCTTACGGCAGAGCAGATTGCCTCCGTTATGGCCCGGTTCAGCTAGAGAAAGACCGTGAGCAAAAGGAGAATCCGCTACTCGAAGCTCTTGGATTTTGTGCAGCAGTCAAGGGGGAGTTACGAAATGCACGAGGATGGGGAAATCCTGTCTATCACGTTTAATTCCCAGCTACCTGGAGTAAGGGAGCATTATGACACTGGCACGATTCGTATTCGTTGCCGCAGGGATGGGGACTCTGTCTATCTTTTGGACGCGGAGGCAGATTATGGCGGGGAAGACAAGAGGAAAATCAGTCTTGAATCGCTCGAGCCTTGGCTCATATCCGTAGACGAAGAAAGTGCGTTCCTTTGAGGGAATAGACTTGAACCAGAGCCCAGAACGTGATGGCGTCAATGTCTATATCGACTTCCGCGCCTCGGAGAATTTCAGAGCATCCATTCGGAGCGTCTTTCAAGATGACATCGAACTAACATACGCTGAGGATGTACACCATCCCCCTGCTGATACCAGCGCCCTTCTTGTTGCGTATTCCAGCGCGTCAGCGCCCACATCCTCGTCTAGCCCAGGGAAAGGAGTTTCAAATTTCTTGACCGAATGGGCCACCCGCCTCCCCAAATTGAAGGTTATACAAACGGTGTCTGCGGGTGTTGACGGTTTGCCGTTTAAGGCGATTCCAGAGGACGTGAGCATTCTGAGCAACGCCGGGGCTTACTCGGGCCCCATGGCTGAGCATGCTTTTGCGCTTGTTTTTGCACTGGCGAAGCGCATCTGTCTGAACTGTGCATCCATGAAACTAGGAATCTTCGACCAGAAGGTTGCCAACGACGAGCTCTCCGGTAAGACGCTGGGAATACTGGGCTACGGGAGAGTCGGCGCTGCCGCAGCCAGGATTGGAAGGGCAATCGGGATGAGGGTAATAGGCCTCAACCGCAGCGGTACTGGCGATAGCACCCCAGACAGGATTTACAGGTTTGAGAGTCTGGACGAATTTTTGAAACAAGCCGACGTTCTTCTCGTCGCAGCTCCACTAAACGCTCAGAGCAGGGGGTTGTTGGACGCCAGCAAGCTTGCGCTCATGAAGCCCAATGCGATTTTAGTTAATGTTGGCCGGGCGCGCATCATAGTGGAAGACGACTTATACGAGCACCTAAAAAAGAATCCGAATTTCAGGGCCGGCCTTGATGTCTGGTGGGATGAGCCGAGAGGCGGTGCGCCGTTCAGACCAGTCAGGGATTTTTTGTCCCTACCTAACGTGCTGGGCTCGCCGCATAACTCAGGCGTCGTAACCGGGATGTTCGAAAAAGTGGCGTTGGTTGCCGCAAAGAATCTCAATGGTTACCTGACCGGTGGTCAGTTCACGAATCTCGTAGACAGGAACGATTACAGGCTAGATTAGATCGACTCGTCCCTGATTGTTAGGGCGAGTTGCGATATAGCGAATGATACAGGTGTTAACATTCCTAGAGTCCGGCTTGCAAAATGAATGAAAGCATAGTGCTAAACCGGCCCGTATTATGCTCTTCTATGTGGGCCGCTCGCCTGAGGACTAGTATATAAAAACTGAACCGACTACACCTTATATGGCCGGTGAGCCCAACAACTGCGGAAATTGCAGGTTAGAACCTACGATCCCATGCAGAAATTAAAGTCATCAATAGCCGAGACAATCGACAAAAGCGGTTTGGCGATCCGCACTCAATTCGAAATTCCTCCTTCTGTTGAACTGGGTGATCTGGCGCTTCCCCTGCAGCAGGATGCAAAACTGAAGGGTGTTAATCCCTCCGAACTATCTCGCTCTGTTTCTGAGTGGATTGAATCGCATCCAAATCCTTTTGTGAGCGAATCCGTGAGTGTGGGTGGATATGTCAACTTCCGGTTAGACACAAAGAACGTTGCTGCTCTCGCATGGAGCACAATTCGTAGCCTTGGAGAATCTTACGGATGTCACGCACCAACGGGAAAATCAGTTATTGTAGAGCACACGAGCGCGAACCCAATACATCCTCTGCACATTGGTGCAGCCCGTAACTCCGTGTTCGGTGACACGCTGGTGCGCCTGCAGCGCGCGAGAGGTCACGCCGTCCGTGCACACTTCTATGTAGATGATACTGGTCGTCAGACCGCAATTGCGGCTTTCGGCTATCAGCTGCTGGGCGAACCAGTTCCTAGCGAAAAGCCCGACCACTGGATCGGGAAGGTTTACACTGTTTCAAGTGCGATTGTGGAAGTTCTTTCTGCGAAAGAAAAGCTTCATTCCACTCCAGAAGGAGAAGATGCCGCCAAACTGCGTTCTAATATCGACGAGTGGATGAGCGTGCTCTCTGAACAGGCCAGGCTCTCTCCAGACCTGACTGATGGGTTGAGCAAAGCCATGGCTGGAATCGAGACTCCGCAGGAGTCGATTTCGAGACTTATTTCAGAATACGAGGAAGGAAGGCCACTTGCCAAGCGGGCAATCAGGAAGATGGTCGACTATTGCCTATCAGGTTTCAAAGAAACACTTGTGCGGGCGGGAATCCACATAGATTCGTTTGATTACGAGAGCGACCTGCTTTGGGACGACTCCGTGGGTGCGCTTCTCGACTCGCTGGAGGTTTCAAAGTATGTGGCACATGATGGGAGGGCGATGATCTTCGACGTAGATGCCGCGGCAAACGACTTTGGACTGAAAGAGATTTTGGGTGTCCAGAAAAGCCACGTACTGCCACGACTTGTATTGACCCGGCGGGACGGGACCACGCTGTACGTTACAAGAGACCTGGCTTATTCGCTCAAGAAGCTTGATCGGGCGGACCGCGTCCTGAACGTGATTGGTACACCACAGACATTAGCACAGCTGCAGCTCAAGGTTGTGCTCTACGCACTGGGTTACAAGAAAGTGCTCGAACAGATTCACGTCCCCTACGAACAGGTTGAGCTCCCCACTGGGTCTATGTCAGGTCGCCGCGGCCACTATGTGGCATTTGATTCCATACTTGATGAGGCGAAAAGTAGAGCGAAACCGGAGGTAGCGAAGCGGAATCCGGAGATGTCGGCTGAAGTAGCCTCAGAACTTGCTGAAAAGATCTCGGTTGCGGCTGTTCGCTTTGCGCTTGTGGGAGTTGGTGCCAGCAAGAAGATTCTGTTTACCTGGGACAGGGTCTTGGATTTCGAAGCTAACAGCGGGCCCTATGCGCTTTATACATTCTCGAGGGCGAACAGCATTTTGCAGAAGAGCGGCAAGGTTGCAGATTCGGTCGAACCAGATTTTGGCTCTCTCAAACTGCCTGATGAGCACAGGCTTGCCGTCCTTTGCGCGAGACTGCCTGAGAACGTAGCCTTTGCTGCCGACACTTTCAGACCAGAGGTGCTATCCGAATACATTATGCGCCTTTGCGACGTGTTCAACTCGTATTACGGAAAAGCGCCTGTGCTCGGTGCCCCTACCGCCGAACTGAAAGATGCCCGGCTCGTGCTTGTCAGAATGGTGCACGTAACGCTACGCTCTGCTTTCAATATGCTCGGTGTTCCGGTACCGCAGAGGATGTGATGTCAGGCGTGAGTTCAGCAGATTATGATGAGAGCCTTAGGGCGTTTTCTTCGGCAGGGAGAGCGGTCTCGCGCGCGCTGATTTTTGCGAAGGAAATCGTGCACGAGGGCATGCCGGTCGTCGAACTTTGTGAGCGGGTAGAAGGCGCCATCAGGGCGAATGGTTGCGAGCCCGGCTTTCCCACTAATGTGTCGATAGACAGCGTTGCCGCGCACTATACGGCATCGATTTCGGATGGAGAAGTGCTCATTCCGAAGCAGGCTATAGTAAAGATAGATGCCGGAGCGCACAGCAAGGGTTATATCGCCGACTCGGCGATTACAGTCAGTTTCAATACCCAGGCTGAGGCATTAGTGCTCGCTGCAAAGAACGCGCTTAATGCCGCTATATCCGTCCTGAAAGTCGGGGTGACTGTTGGAGAGGTTGGCGCTGCTATTGAAAAAGCAATCCGTGCACAGGGGGTGAGCCCGGTTGTTGATCTTTCGGGCCATACGATTGAGCGCTACAGCCTTCACGCAGGGGTGAACATAGCGAACTACGCGAACAGGAGCAGTCACAGGCTGACTGCCGGGACGGCTTTCGCAATCGAACCCTTCGCCACATTTGGCAAGGGTCACATCAAGGACGATAGAGAAGGGAGAATCTACAGGGGGATTCGTAGGGTGCGAAGCCCAATAAAGTTCGACCAGCGAGTTCTTGAGTTCGCAATCGAAGAAAGAAAGGGAATGCCATTTACCGACAGGTGGCTAAGGAATACGGGTTCGCGTGAGGAGGTGCTTTCGTCAATTCGCAGGCTGGTGCGGTTTGGCGGGTTGTATGAATACAAAGTTCTGCTCGAATCGAGCGGAGGATTGGTGTCGCAGTTCGAGCATACCATCTTCATGGCCACCGACGGGCCCCTAGTAGTAAGCGGCCGTGAAGGAGATTAAATCTCTTCCGGGCCGGATTTTGCAGTGCACTTAAATCCAGCAAGCACAGTTTTCTTCTCAGAAGTCATCAGTGCATGTGGTGCAGCGCTTGAACAGCAGGCTCGTTGTGTTAACTCTGCTTCTCGTCACCGTGTTGGCGTGCTCACTCGCTTTCGTCCCCGCATTCACGTCTGCGCAGTCGCCGTCTATCACTCTAAGTCAGAGCAAGGTGACAGCCGGCCAAGGCGTGCTTTACGTTACGGGGACAGGATTCCATCCAGGGGCTAACGTCACTCTCAACCTTTACATTGACAATACTGAGCTCAGTCAGCCCACGTGGAGCGTTACCGTGAATTCGACGGGCGGGTTTGTGGCCGCAATCGGCGTTCCGAACTACCTGTCTTCTGGTAGCTATCACGTGAACGCTGTCGATGCCTTTGGTGATAGAGCTAGCGCAGCCCTGAGCGTTGCCGCCGCTTCGTCCTCGAGTAGTGCTTTTTCGGCGATTTATCTCGTTATCAGTTACGGTCTTTTCTTTGTGCTCATCTTCCTTCAGCCCCAGCTTCAGTCGTTAATCTACCGCTCTTCTGTCGAGCGAGCTGTACGCACATTGAGCGCAATTGAGAAAGATTCGGTAGACGTGGTAAAGACCGCTGCTCTGCAGGGAGGAGCGTCCGCACAGACGGTGGACATGCAGCTTCAGCAATCTCTCGAAACCTTCCTGATAGAACCGGTTGACAGGGACCCGAGCGGTGTTCTTAGCAGGCTCGACCATATTCTGGACATCAGGAATATCAGGAGTAAACAGGACGCGAAGAAAATTGCTCCGAGTTACA
Source organism: archaeon (assembly GCA_021817005.1). Lineage (GTDB taxonomy): Archaea > Thermoproteota > Thermoprotei_A > Marsarchaeales > Marsarchaeaceae > JAKAWJ01. Next base: position 20,169 of record JAKAWJ010000026.1, read on the forward strand.
GCGGCGCCCAGCTTTCAGATTTCGAAGTCAGCCTCGAGGCGGCATGGGCCACTCACTATATCAACAAGATTGTCCGGCATTTTTACCTAATGGCAAAAAAGACCAATAACTTTTACCTCTACCTGCAGCTCAGCATGATTGTACCTCAGATCTTGGAGATTGCTCGCGTCTATAAGCGAGCCACGAAACAGTTTCTGCTTGGAGTGCCGGTGGGAGACTCTATCGGGCCGATGGTCGCGCTGAACCTCATGAAAGGCGCTCCGTTTCAGGATATTGAAGAAGAAACAGAATATGGCGAGACCGATATGGAGGGGAGAAGGCTCCTAGTTGTAAAGGCGAAAGGTCCCGGAGCCACGGTTGGAAAGCCCGGAAAGGCGATTGCGAAACTGGTCGAAATGAACGCGGGAAAGGTCTCCCAGATAATAACTGTGGACGCTGCTCTCAAGCTTGAGGGCGAAAAGACCGGTCTCGTGGCAGAGGGGGTGGGCGCGGCAATCGGTGACCCAGGACCTGAAAAGTTTGCAATAGAGGAATCCGGTACAAAGTACAACGTTCCTCTTCAGGCAATCATAGTGAAACAAAGCGAAGAAGAAGCAATAACTGTGATGAAGAAGGATATCGCAGATTCGATTCCGAGCGTGCTTGAAAGCCTGAAGCGCATTCTTTTAGAAAGGACGAAGGTAGGAGACACTGTGATAGTTGCGGGAATCGGAAATACTGCAGGCGTGCCATAGGCCAGTCCGAGGCACTTTCGGTTTATTCATTTCTCTCTCATTCAAGCATGTGGAAAGAAAGGGAGGCTGGTTTGCACCCTTGTTTAATGACTGCTGCATTCGTTCAGCTAGTATGCCTTAGAAATGGCTTTGGCAGGCCCTCTGCAATCTGTCTCGAAAAACTTATACCCGCGGGCTGGAACTTACCGTTCGTCTCGTCGGCCATAGACTGCGGGGAAACACCCGGACTCATTCCGAACCCGGAAGTTAAGCCTGCGGTCGTTACCTGTTCCGTGAGGCCTCTGGCCTCGCAGGGCTTGTAAGTCGACGAGGCATCAAGCTTCGACTTTGCTTGACCCGCCGCCCCGTGAAATTGCTGCCAAGCTAACAGCCTATAACTCTCGCTTGTGTGGAGTTTCGAGCGGCCATGATGCGCCTAGTCTCACGCGGTTATTGGTGCCGAGGAAGAGCCGAGCTGAGCCGCGAATTCTATTCAGAACGGTTTGAGCAGAAGATAAAGGCTGGAGGCGAACGCAGCTCCGGCCGCTACTGCGAGCACGTTTACCGTATCGTTGTCGAGAAAACGAAGGCCAGATAATCTTGTAGCGCGCGCTCCACAGTGTACCGCCCTTTCCGTCCGGGTGCCGCAGGTTGCGCAAACGAAGCGTCCCTGCAAGGTTCCACCCAGAAAGCTGTCCACGAAGGAGCCAAACACTCCGCCCACGGCAACTATGAGTGCGAACATTCCCGCACCGCCAATACTCGACGTCGTGGTGACAACCAAGGCGTAGCTGTGCCTTGGATCAGCAATGTTGATGCTATAATGCAGGAAGAGCAAACCAACGGCAGATATTATGAGTGCGCCCAACACCCCCCCTAGGACTCCTAGGCCAGTTATTGCACCTGAGGTGCCGGGCTCTGTTACTCGAAAGTTGGTAATCATTCTCGGCTTCCTAAGGCTGAGAAGTCCAATCTCTGTGGACATGGTATCCGCTGAAGCCACTGCTATCGACCCAAGGAATCCTATCTCGAAGACAGTTCCTGGGTGTATCTTCTCGAGCGTGGCAAATACGGCCGCAACCAGGCCGTTCGCCATCACACTTCGCCAAGTCCTTACCCCTCCCTTTGGCTCCGCAGCCCCTTTCAGCGCTTTGTTTACGTAATCTAGTCTCGTAAAGATGCTATTCATGACGAGGAAAAGGAGGAGCACGGCCAGCATGAGCGGACCGAGCGACAGTCCAACTATGAGACCCAAGACGGCCGCAAACACAACCCCAGACAGGTCGAGGAACTTTGCCTTGTACGCGAGGGGAGCGGCCACTGCCACCATCACGACAGGCAGATACTGCCAGATCACTAACGTCTCCTCCTCCCTAAACCACTTATAAATCTGAGGGTAGAGTCTCCTTTTTTCATCTTGTAAGCGGGACTTGGGTGATCACGAGCCCTTGTTGAAATGACCAGTAACTTTCCCATCGACCATCTGAAACAGCGTGTCCTTCATGCCGTCTTCGCAATGCTAGAGGGTGTAAGGTTTCCCGCCCGCAGAAATTAAAGAAGGGCGGCGAAACTCTAGGTGTCGGGTGAGCCATTCGCCACGGTTGCGGGCGTCAGGCTCATTAAAGCACGCGCGATGAACCATCCGAAGGGCGATGACTGCTCCGGCCTGTCTGATACGATGGTGAAGAAGATCTTGAGTGAGCAGAGCCCTTCAGTCGACTCTTACGTCATGGATATCCATGCAAGGCCCGGGAAATTAAGAAGTGCCTCGATAGACTTTGAGGACATGGCGATAATCTGTGGCTTTCAAGTAAAGCCGATTGATCCCGACACTAACAGGGATGCTAGGGCTTTCCATCTGCAAGGCTCTTACAGCGCAATGCGAAGACTTAAGGCCTCTCTCAGGAGGTGGGCCTCTGCAAGTGTAGCGGCAGTCTACGCGTGCGCAGAAATTCAGCCAGCCGATTTTAAGGAACTTCCTCTCAACCTCCGTAACATTTCTGGAAAGCCAATCGACGACACTATCAGCCGGGAACGTCAGGCCACCCAGAAAGCGGGCGAGGGCCGCCTGGTAGTTGAAAAATACGGCGGCGTGTGTTATATGCACACTGAAAGGTTAGGCTGAGTATGCGCCGGCAACAAAAACATGGTTGCCGTGAAAACATATCCTTCTTCAGAGTGGTGCTTTTACGTCGGGGGTAAAAGGGGCGATTGTGACGCCAGCACTGCGAGCGCGCGTTCGCACCCTGAAGTCCACGATATTTCTTGACGAATCGCCTCTTCTGCCAAGCCATTCCCCTCTTTCATTGCCCCACAGGGAAGATCAGCTTAGGCAGACGGTGCACTTCCTGCAGAGATATGCGCTTGACCCAAAAAGGAGCAGGCCGCTCGTTCTTTCGGGACCCAGTGGGACTGGGAAGAGCAGCACCGCCAGGCTGGCCAGCCTGATTGCGAGCCAGCACGCAAAAAAGAACAGGGTGAACTGCGGATTTGCAGCTATAAATTGCCAGAAAGCAAGGACTCTCAACGGAATTTTGACTGGTATCGCAAACTTTGTTCACCCGTTTGGAATAACTACCGGGCTGCCCACGGATCACATCGCCAAACTGATTGGCGAAAAGCTTTCCGAAGCCTCCGTGAGCTTCATAATAGTACTGGACGAACTCGACTTCCTTGGAGAGGCGGCGAGAGCTGCAGTTGTGAAGTACCTGATGGACGTTCCGCTGAACTACAGGTCAACACCTTTCGGCCTGGTGTGCATTTTACGTGAGGGGGATATCAGGGTCGGCTCAGCACGCACAAATCCTCTCAAAACTGCTCCAACCGGGTCGATCAAATTTCCACCGTATAACACAAACGAGTTAAGGGACATACTCTTAGAGCGCGCCGAACAAGCTTTTCTTCCTGGTGTGCTGCCAAAGCAGACTCTTGACCTCATAGCCGAGAATGCCGCGGGCGAGGGAAGTGCACGGCTTGGACTGGAGCTTCTCTGGAGAAGCGCGAAACTCGCAGAACAGGAGCGCGCAAGGGAGATTTCAACTGGTCATGCACAGCGTGTGATGCATTATACGCTGGCTACCACATCGCTGGAGGCTTTACCTAATCTGGGCGACCACGAGCTGATTATTCTCTATGCCGCACATTCATTGTTCAAGGCACAGGCTCCGGCATCGGTAAGCATTGGAAAGCTGGAAAAGGAGTACGGACGGGTATGTGCCAAATTTGGGTTAGGAGCGAGAAAGCACACTCAGGTATGGGGCTACGTAAGAAGCTTGGGGACCATGGGTCTACTCAGGACCCAGATGAGCGGGAAGGGTCAGAGAGGTAAGACGACAAACATCTCCGCCCCGGGTCTGAGGGGCGAAGCCGTATTAGCTGAGTTGGAAAAGGCGCTGAAGCGGAGAAGGCTTGTCAAAGTCTAGCCATCCAAGAAGGCTGAATATGCTGCTTGTCGCGTGTGCAAAGTTATTTTGAGCGCATGGCCAAGGCTAGGGTAATTGGTCCCTTGGTTCGATTCGATTCTGAGCGACCCGTCCTATTGACGCTCAGTCCGAGTCGAAAATTACCAGAGTGGGTGGAACGAGCGTTTGTCAACTAGAGAAATGCATCACGTAACAAAGATCTTTTTTGACGGCGCTCGCTACGCCGGTTGGGCAAAACAGCCTGGAAAGAGAACCGTACAAGGCGAGCTGGAGCACTCTCTGGTGGTGCTTAAGCAAGAGAGTTTTCGAGTACGGCCGACGAGCAGGACTGATGCCGGTGTGAGCGCAGTTGGGCAGGTGGTGACATTCATCGGTCCGTCTGAAGAGTCGCCAAATTACGTTGGACTAAACCGAATCCTGCCAAGAGACATTGCGGTGACGCATGTGCTCAAGGGCCAATTCATGAAAACTCCAAAGAGGTACGCCTACTTTTTCGAAAAGAAGTTCACCCGGCCCGCCCTTGTCCGCATAGCCGTTCATGCTCTTCCAACTTCTGGCATCCTAGGATACCTTTCAAGGAGAGGGGGAGCGAGTCCAACTAAAACCTGCTCCATATGGTTGAAAACTTTTGAGGGGAAGCCCGTCGCGTTATTCAGCGCGAGTTCGTTCGGCTACGAACAGGTGCGCAGAATCGTCGGACTGCTTCAGCTCGTGGACAGGGGCGTGGCCAACCCCCTCAATCTAGGAGGTGTCAATCTGCACCTTATTCGCGCAGCAGCGCCAGAGGGCCTCGTGCTTTTGCCTGCGGAAAATGGTTACAACTGGATTCCAGTAGCAGACGGTGTAAGGAAGGCAAACGATTATATGAGCTCCAGAATTTCTGCATCAGAGAGAGAGCTCGCCAAGTGGCGCTATTGCCTGCGTATTGCCTCACGTAGCTAGCAGAAGTTCGGAAACCTCTTCTCCAAATTTTCTTCTGAGCCATTCCTTGAAAGCGTCATTTCCCTGTGCGAGCCCGGTTATCAGTTGAAGATCGCTATTTAGCACGGCCCGCGGAGATGAATGGAGGTATTTTGAGAAGACACCGGCAAGCAGGTTCGTCCGTGCTCGTTCCGCTCTGGATCTGGAAAGGTATCTCAGTCTCGAGGGAAAGTTTAGCCGCATGTACCTGCGCTCCCCAAGCAATTGCGGAGAGTAGCACATGAGCTCATTCATATATTTTTGCAGACCGTACATTCTGTAGCGTTTCGCTCTGAAACCGAACAGGCTGGACTCAGCCAGCTGGTTGCAGCTTGCATAAATTGCGGTGGGGGGACTTCTCGAGCCCGGGAGATTTTCTACCATCCATGCAAAAATGGTTTCGGAATCTTCGGTGGACGAAGTAAGTTTATCCAGCGCCGTCTGTATGGATGGAGATAGAATCACATCCAGAACGGTCTTGTAACCCCCCGCAGCAGTTTGTCTCCGGCCAAGCGCACCCAAGTCCGCACTTGTCACCACTTCCTCCCCCACTCCGATAGCCTGCAGGTCGTTCACGGCCGCTCGCACGTCACCTTCCGCGCCCTCTGCCAGTTTGGTAAGAACTTCGTCAGAGATGTCGAGGCGCTCAGCCTTGGCTATTTTCTTTAAAACGAGCCTTATTGTGTCCGAACGCACTCTTGTGAGCTTGATATGAGCACAGAGCTTCTTTTCCTTTAGGAGAATGAGCTTCTTATTTCGGTAGAGTTCATCCTCATCACTCAGAGTAAATACCACAGGTACGCGCGTGTCTGTAAGAGTTTTCAGCAGCACGCTTGTGCTCACGTTTTCGTCATCTGCGATATGCTCGTGTCCATTTTCGGAAGATCTTGAGCCGATTTTTGCGCTCGCGAGCACGTCGATCTCGTCCACAAGAATCATCCGTTTTGTTGGACCGCTCTGGACTAGCGTGGTCGTGTTGAACATTGCCTCCCTTACGCCGTCCAGCGTAACCGAATCCCCGAGGTTTTCCCTGTTCACTTCAAACAGGTCGTAACCATTCTCTCGGGCAAAGGCGTGGACTAGTGATGTCTTTCCCGTGCCTCTGGGGCCTGAAATCAAGCACCAGGGTGGGCTCCCTTTCCCGAATGCGGTTGCCCAGCCCACAAAATCTTCCTTAGACTTACGGTTCCCTTCGACTTCCATTAATTTCTGAGGTGCGTACTTGTCGGTCCAGATGCGCTCCACACTGATTCAGCTCTTGGTTATGAGCCCGGCCTTCGCCAGAAAAGCGGTGAGCTGGATCTCAGCATCCGCACCTTCTACCAGCCTGAATTCTACCTCTCCGAGCTCATCGAGCAGAGCGGCTTTCAAGCCGTCGGACATGTCCGCTCTGACAATCTCACGATAGAGTTGTCTTACGATTTCTTCCGGCGCAAGCGCACTTACATAAAGAAGCTCTTGAAGCTTCTTCCTTGAGTTTTCCAGCTCGCCTTGGAGTGAGTTCTTCAGCATTTCCTGAAGGCTGAGTGTCGTGGAACTACCAACGAATTCCTCTACCCTCTTCTTATCTATCTTCTTGCCAACAACTGCAAGACTCTGCAGCGTGTTTACACAGCTCCTCAGGTCACCCTCACTTTCTTCGTAAATTGCGTTAAGCCCCTCTTCATCTGCTGCTATTGATTCGCTTTTCGCAATGAATCCCAGCCTCCCTACGACATCCTGTTTCGAAATCCGCGAAAATCTGAAAACCACACATCTACTCTGGACTGGCTCGATTATTCTATTGGAATAGTTGCATATGAGGATGAACCTGCAGATGGATGAGTATATCTCCATCGTCCTCCGGAGGGCCTGCTGGGCCTCGGTTGACATATTGTCAGCTTCGTCGAGCACGAGAATTTTGAATGGCAGCCCGCCGAAACCCATGGACCGTGCGTAGTCCTTGACTGTCTCTCGCACATTTCTAATGCTGTTATCCATGCTCGCATTCATTTCTAGGTAGTTGGCTCTGAAGTGTTCACCCAGAATCTCTTTGGCCAAAGCCAGTGCTGCGGTCGTCTTGCCTACTCCGGGCGGACCAGCAAAAAGGCAATGAGGCATGTTCTTCGTGCGAGCGAACTGCTTTAACCTGAGTATGATTGCGTCGTTTCCCACAATGTCGTCCAGTTTCGCTGGGCGGTACTTCTCGGTCCAGATCAGTTCCTCTTCGCTACTCATTATATAGCACGCTATCTTGGCCTCTGGCTTCAGCTGGCCAAATAAGTATTATGCGAGGAAGGTACTCCTGCACAGCGCCCTAGATAGAAATTCGCAGAGGGTACGAAAGAAAGACTTAATCGAAGCGGTGAGCACAAACTGGTCCGAAGATGGATTATCGCGTTGCCCACAGGTTCTTGTCTTCCGTGCAAGAAGATAAGCTAATTCCAGTAAAATTCACCAAGACTTGCTACGGTCTTTCGGAATTCATGCATTCGCTTCCTGAACCGGTGGACCAAGACTTTGAGGCGCTTGTCCCTAGGTGGCTGGCGAGGAGGCTAGTAGCAAAAGGCTATGCAGTGTATTCAGCGACGCAGGTGGCTCTCAAAGCAAAGCTGTCCACGGCAATCTATCGCGAGGAGCAATCGAATGCCCTCCAGAAACTGGATGAGAGTTTCTATGCAGAATTGGGGGCGACTATAGAGGAGCTCAGTGACGCCGAAGACCCCAGCCTTTCTGCAGTCCAGTCGAAACTCCAGGATTACCTCCGCATGCGAGCCAAAAAAATCAGGCGGCTCGCGGAAACAAAGCAACATGTGGATTTCTTGGATTCCCTTGCGCTTGAGGAAAGGTGCTGGTTTGCAGATTATCGCAGGCTGTTTCAGGAATGGGTAGATGGGGGTTGGTTCACTGAACAAAGCGGCTTCGGTGCTCGCCTATGGCTGAAAGGCTGAATCTGAGCCAGATTGACCTCGACCCGCGAGTTCGTGATGAGCTGCAATCTCGCGGTCTGAGGGAACTCTGGCCGGCTCAGAGTTCCGCACTGCTCGAAGGGCTGCTGGACGGCCGTTCGCTTGTTGTGAGTGCGCCTACTTCCTCCGGAAAGACACTTATCGCTGAGATTCTCATGGCAAACAGGCTGCTCAAACAGGGTGGCAAGGCAGTCTACCTTGTGCCGCTAAGGGCGCTTGCGTCGCAGAAGCTCGAAGAGTTGAAGCGCTGGGAAACTGTCGGGCTTAAGATTGCTTCCTCGACTGGCGACTTTGACCGCTACGATAGGTGGCTTTCGGACTACGATATAATAATCATGACCTACGAAAAATGCGATGCGCTCCTGAGGAGACGCGGCCAGATTGGCTGGCTCCGAGATATTCAGGTGGTAATAGCTGACGAAATTCATTTGGTGGGCGACCCTGGCCGTGGACCAAACCTTGAAGTGGTACTGACTCGATTCAAACTGATAAATCCCGAAATTCAGTTTCTCGCGCTCAGTGCAACAATCAGTAACGCCGATGACCTTGCCGAGTGGCTCGGGGCGAAGCTGGTTAAAAGCGACTGGAGACCAGTGCCGCTGCTTCAGGGTGTGTTCTATGACGGAGCAATCTACTACGAGAACGGCGAGGTCAAGGAGATTTCAGGAAATACGATGTCTGGGGACCCCCTTGCACTTCTGTGCGCGGACACGCTGAACGAAGGCGGCCAGGTGCTTGTGTTTGCGAGCACGAGGAGGCAGGCGGTATCACTGGCGAGGAAGCTCAGCTCTCTGGCATTGACGCCGCACAGCCATGCGAAGGCGCTCATGGAGATTTCTAGGAGCATACGCAGAGCAGACGACGCTACGCCGCTAACCGAGGAACTTTCTGAGATTCTGGTTAGAGGAGTGGGATTCCACCACGCGGGGCTACCCTTCACGGCGAGAGCTGCGCTCGAGAAGGCCTTCAAGGATAGAACCCTCGGCGTTCTCGTTTCGACTACTACACTCGCAGCCGGCCTGAACCTGCCTGCGCGGAGGGTAATCATCCCCGACCTTATGCGCTACGAGTTCGGTTATGGCAGACAGCCTATACCGGTCCTTGAGTATCATCAAATGGCTGGTCGGGCCGGGAGGCCCGGCTTGGACGAAAAAGGAGAAGCCGTGGTGGTCGTACGCAGGAGGCAAGAAATTGAAGAAATGTTAGACGCGTATGCCAGAGCAGAACCAGAGCGACTTGAACCAAACTTGGTTAGCGAGCAAGCGATGCTTCCACACACGCTTTCCGCGCTGGCCTCGGGATATGCAAAAGACGAGCGTACGCTACTGGATTTCTACATGAACACATTCTCAGGCAAGATGAGCTCCGAGCTAGCAATTCGAAATCCCGCGCTTCGCTCCCTTTCCTATCTTGTCCAGAACGGTTTCATCGCGAACTATGGCGGCTCGCTCTTACCCACTCCGCTCGGTCAGAAGACGAATGAGA
>JAKAWJ010000027.1 GCA_021817005.1 archaeon
TATGAGAAGGTCGCGGCCTTAGGGGCGTACTTCCAGTCTTTAGGAAGCACTCCAACTCTTCTATAATATTTACTCAATCTGTGAATCTTGGACTCTGTTATTTCAAGACCGCGCAATGAGGCATGGTCGGCAGGATGCTGTTCTAGGTGTTTCGCCGTTTGATTGGAGTGGTTGATAAGCGCCTGTAAATCATCCGGAACCCGCCTCTCTATTCCCCTTTCGGTCATCACTTGGGAGACTGTCTTTCCTAAGAGAGACCTGGATAGCGGCACCCCATACTCGTCGCGCAGAGTCTGCCCAATCATCGGTTTTGAAAGCCCCTTTTTCGCTAGGTCAGTTATTATGTTTTCAACTTCGTCAGGTGTAAGTTTCACCCACTGCGGGACGGAGGGGTTTACTGGTCGCTTAGAGTGCGACTTTCCTTTCTGTGCACCTTTCCTCATATTACCTTCACGAGCCTGTCGAGTTTGCTTCCTCGGCTATTTAAGTGCAGCAAATTTCCTCTAATGCAGACGCATCCATTCTATCTGTCCCGAAAAGAACAATGGAGGTTGCAGCCCATTCTGCCGTTATTTACTGAGCCGCATTCGGGCCAGCGGTCAGATTGGCCCTTGCCCACTCACCCAACTTTCTGAATGCCTCGCCTCTATGCGAAATCCTCGTCTTCTCAGCGGTTGTCATGTCTGCAAAACTGATCTTTCGCGAAGCTGAAGGAGCGAAGATGGGGTCGAAGCCAAACCCACGGGAGCCGGATGGCCGGGTTAAAACAATTCCCTGCACAGAGCCGGAGAAGGTCCTTAGCACTCTTCCATCGTAATAGGCTACACATGACCTAAATTCGGCCTTTCTGTCTACCGAGTCCCCGACCAGCTTCAACAGCCCGTTAACGCCCAACGTGTCAAACACGTACCTGGAGTATACCCCGGGGAATCCCTTGAGAGAGCCCACAAAAAATCCTGAGTCTTCTGCCAGCACGGCCTCATGCAACCATGCATAACCCTGCACTGCGGCATAGCTTGCAACATCCTCAAGAGTGTCGGATTGCAGCTCGAGCTTTCCTGCACACACAGAAGCAGCGACCTGTACGCCCGAGCCTCTCAGCGCGATATTAGCTTCGGTGACTTTGTCACGATTCGACGTAAGTAACTTCAGCGTTATTGTCATGCAATTTTCTCTCCGGAACATACCTCCCTCTTAGCCTTATTTCGCTTACTCGCTGCATAACTCGCGAGCCATCCGTATTGCCCATTTCGCCAAGGTAAGCATCCCGAAAGCCGGCTTCAATTTTGCTGTATGAAGTCTCCCAGGTTAGCTTCGCAAACCTCAGAAACAGGTTGACGTCAACCGCACGCTGTTCGATCGAATAACCCGATTCCGAGAGACCGAAATCAATCAGGAAAAGTTCGCGGCCAGATAGAATCATGTTCGTAGGCACAGCGTCACCGTGAACGGCTCCGCCAAGGTGGAGCTTCGCGATGGACTCTCCAACCAACTGCGATGTTTGCTCCGCCACATCACCGGTAACATTTGAAAGTTTTACTCCATCGACGTAGGCCATCAGTATCGCAGCGCCCTTTCGGCTGACAGCCAGCAGTGCCGGGACCTTAACCCCCGATTGTGTCGCTCGCCACATCGCCCTCGCCTCATTGACTGTTCGGAGCGACCTGATTCTATGGTCGAGCTCAGGCACTCTGTAAGTCTTCGCAAGACGAAGCTTCATCACCGCCTTTCCACCAAAAAAATCAACTAGGTAAACAGCAGCTTCCGCACCCAGAAAGAGACGGCAAATCGCCCTTAGACCGAGGATTTTATCCATGGCACCTCAACATCCTCAATCCGCCATCTCGGCTTGACAAGGCTGCTCTCCACTTTCACGCTTCTCCCGCAGCTGAAGAGTAGCGAGCCGACCAAGGAAATCATTGCTCCATTATCGCCAGCGTACTCAGCTGGGACCACTGTGAACTCAATACCCCTTTCGTTACACATATTCTCAAGCTTATCCGCAAGGTTCGATGCCCTTGCCACTCCACCAGTGAGTGATACCTCTTTCCTACCACTGAGCGCAACCGCCCGCTCCACCACCTCTGTCAGCATCGAGAAAGCGGTCTCTGTGACACTATAAGCCACATCAACTGGATCGGCTCCCTGCCTGAGGAGACGTTTTGCAGCAGTGAGCATCCCTGTGAAGCTCACATCCTGACCATTGACTGAGTAGGGCAAGTCGAGCATCCTACCTCCTCGCTCTGCGAGCCCTAGCAGACGAGGGGAGCCCGGGAATCCGAAACCCATCTCTCTTGCTAGGACGTCTAGCATATTCCCTATGGCCATGTCGTGAGTCTCTCCTAGGACGCGGTAGCGGTCACCCGAATGCATAACTACCGCGGTATTTCCTCCAGAAACGAAGAGAAAGACAGGGTCAGGCGTCTTCGAGAATTTTCTTGCGATCTCAAGGTGGCCGATAGAATGGTTTACTGGAATCAGCGGAATACTCTCACTGAGCGAAAGTGCCCTAGCTGAAACGGCACCGACCCTAAGGCACGGACCGAGTCCTGGACCGAGAGCCACCGAAACGCCCGCAAACTCATAACCACTGTCCGCTATGAATTTTCTCGCTTTATGCAATATATCCGGAGCGTAGCTGGCATGGTGCCTCGCTGCTTCTCTTGGGTGGATTCCCCCTTGTTCGGTGGTCAGTGACGACTTTTCGTTGAAAAGGATGTGTCCATCAAGTGTACAGATCCCAACACCGTAAGTGTGGGCAGTACTTTCGATACCTAGTACTACCCTTTCCATTCGATCACTTTGTGGCTCTTGGATACTCTGTAAGACCGCATTGCCCGCAGGCCCATCTTTCCCCGCCCACTTTGTGATGCGCCATATTCGAGCCACAGCGCGGACATTTCTTATTCAGTGCTTTTATCGTGAGCTTTTCGTAGTCATAGCTATAGAGCTTGTGCGTTTCAGACAAGGTCAGGTTACCTTCCACGGAGCAAGGAGACTCATTGCTTTTCAGCGCCCTTCGAGGCAGTTTTGGGCTCGGTTGATGCAGGCGGAGAGGAAGAGGGTGGGGATGCCGAATCCTTCTTTTCCCCTTTTTCCCGCGGAGACTGCCGGACAATCATGTAGCTTCGTTCAAATATCGGCACTTTTTCAGGAGTATCATAAACATTCGCTACAATAGTAAGCTCAGAAGAGCCATATTTCTGCAGGATGTTCTTTACGATGACCTGATCTTTCTTGACTCCAAGAGCGTTCGCTACATGCTCGCGCATCTGAACACGAGAAGGTGTAGCGTCATGAGAAGAAATCTTCATCCTGAACATAACCTCTCTTCTAGCTACCAGTAAGTTTCTTACGTCGGTCACTAGTGCGTCTGGGGTGCTCAAGCGCTCTTACCTCTAACTTGCTGAAGAGTTGAGCAGCAAGCTCCTTTTTAGGTTTATCAACTTTAACCGCAACTACGCCCTCGTTCGGCTGACCATAAAACACCCATGTACCATACGGCGACAAAACCACCGCTGGCAGAGCAAGCAAATCTTCCTCGCCGTCGACGAAAAGAACGCCATTGTCGAGCGATTCAAGACTCCTGCGAACATCACAAAAAGCCTGAAATGTTATTGAGCCTGCAGGGTTACTTGTCTCAAAGACCGGGATGGCTGCCTCGCGAATAAGGTTCTCAATTACAAACTTTACAGTTCGCTTTGTTTTTCCGTCTATGATTGCGAGCTTAGGGCGCAGCCCCCGCTCGAACGCAGATCTCGAGACCACGTCACCAACCGTGATAAAGTAATTCCCTCTTTGACTGCATTTTCCAGCAACGCTGAGATAAGATTCGGTGTCCAGTACCGGACCAAGTGGCTTTGAAAGCGCACCCCGAAGATAATGCGGTACAATCCAAGCCATGCTAGTAGAGCTTGAGGGCATATCTGCCCGGCTTCTTAATGCTCAGAGACTGAGCCACCTGTGAGGACTCAACGTTGTAGAGTATAATGAGACCGTCCCATACCTCAGCAAATCTCTTTGACCCACAATTCTCACACTCAGTGGCGCTCTGCTTATTAAGGAACTTGCAATCCCTGCAGGCTTTGAGCCCCGTGGCTTTCTTACGGGAAGGCAACTTAATCCACTAACCCACGTGCTACTTTTGAGCCTTGGCCTGAATCTGTGACTGGGTTTGCTTTTGCCATTCAGGTTTGCCCAAGCCAGGCTGCCTGCAGGTCAGCATCAGGCGGGTCTCTTTTGCTTCGGACTTCGTGCTAATACTCGTAATTCGTACTCTTACAAGGTCGTTGATCTGGAGGTTGCGCTGGGTATTTCGACCTATGAGCGCACCTCGCTTGGGGTCATAAACTGCATAGTCTCCTTCAAAAACCTGCGAGATATGGAGTATGCCACTCATGGGCCCAACTCTGACCCTCGCACCTGATTCTGTTATTTCATCCACGATGCCCTCGACCAGGTCCCCTGGATAAGGAATAAATGACAACACGTCGGCCACTACTCTCACCTTAACACCACCGTCTCCAGGAATGAGGTAGCCTTCTTCATCAATCTCCACGGTATTTACAATCGTGACTACGTAACCTAACTCTTTATCATACAGCCCGGCGTATTTCTCCCTAAGAGTTTCCAAAATGGCCTCCTTCAGTGGAGATTTAAGCTTCAGAGGGTCTACGCGGACCGACTCTTCTATCCTCGTAGAATAAAACATACAATAGATCCCTTTAAAAACGCAATATAAGGATGTTGTGACGAACTGCAGGATCTTCGTATATTAAATCTCCAAACCATTATATCCATTTTTGCACTTTACGAGCAACGCTTGCAGAGCGTTGACCCTGCCAGCTTCGAACCACAACCGCTGCCCTAAAGCTCGTCTTGAGATGCTGGGTCCATGAAAAGCTCCTTTTCCGTTCTAAGGCACTTTACCTGAGAGAGCGATATGCGCTCTGGGTCTCGCCACCACTATCCGGTTATTCCTCGTTATGGTAGCGACTCGCACCCCTATACCGAGCAGCCTGCGCTTGAGCAGAGCATCGTCAGTAAATACGGTGGTCCACTCACTCCCGATCGCAATCTCTACAATAGAGTCATCGGCAGCCTGTTGCTTGGTTTCTATCACTGGGAAACCTGAAAGGAAACGCAGCGCGAGCTGAGCTCTCAAACGTAGGTCGTCGCTTCCAGCTCGTGAAAGAGTTTCGAGCTCTCGTATGACCGCTTTGGTGGTGCAGAGCTGAAACGGAACCTCCAGCACTCTATCCATCCATGAGGCAATGTCAATCTTTCTCCGCTGCGAATGAATTATTGCACTGCTGTCCAGAACCACTAGTTCCCTTATCATTTCAGAGTGCCGTATCCAGTAAGACGCCATTTATCCTGAACTTTTCTTGCAAATGCTATCCTTCCTTTCTCGTCCGTGACCACCGGACGATTTAATCTAAGCTCCATGTAATTCTTTCTGAACGTTCTCACGACGCCGCTAGTTATAGTAGGTCCTATGGCAACCACAATCTGCTCACCCACCCTGATAGGCTCTAGGGTAGCCATTTCCTTAGTTCCAATTACACGCTGGAATACGTGGGCCTCGACAACTATATCCGACGTAGGCTTCGGCAGTGTGCCTGGAGTTCCTGCTAGGCTCCCAACCAAAGAATCCGCCTTGGTTATACTCGGGTCGAGGTCAGTCTGAACGCCTATAAGTCCGCCCGGCGTCGCAACTGTTAGTTCAAGCTCCTCAGTCTTTAGTCCCTCGACAGTAGCAGAGAGGGGAATATAGTTTGAGTTTCTTTCTTCTTTATAACCGGGAAGAATATCTATTTCGTCACCAACCTTGAGCGAGCCGCTGACTATGGTACCTCCTACTACTCCGCCTTTGAAATTTACTGCCGCAGTTCCGGGCCGGTTGATGTCGAACGAGCGTATAACATACATCTTAAGAGGGGAGTTTTGATCGCGATTCGGGGGAGGTATATTGCTGAGTAGAGTTTCAATAAGCTCAGAGAGATTGGCACCTCTCAGGGCTGAAACAGGAATTATCGGGGACTTTTCAGCCCAAGTTCCTTTGACCATCTCTTTGATTTCCCCGAAGCTCTGCTTCGCACGCTCCATACTAACTACATCCACTTTGTTCTGAACAATCACAAGATTTCGCACCCCTATGATGTCCAAGGCAGCAAAGTGTTCCCTTGTCTGTGGCTGAGGGCAGGGCTCATTTGCGGCAATAACCAGCATTGCACCGTCCATCACCGCAGCTCCGCTGAGCATCCTAGCCATGAGGACCTCGTGCCCCGGAGAATCAACGAACGAGACTGAACGAACGAACTCTGTATTGGAACCACATTTCGGGCATATGTCGGACGACGAATAGGTGCCGCACTTGGGACAGTGATAGAATGCTGCGTTTGCGAATCCAAGTTTGATCGTCATCCCCCTCTTTATCTCTTCACTATGTCTCGCAGTCCAAACTCCCGTCAGGGCCTTTACCAGAGTAGACTTGCCATGGTCAACATGGCCAACTACACCGATATTGAGAGTGGGCTTCTGGGTGGCGCTCGTACTGGCCAATGCTCTATTCCTTCTTCTTCGCGACCAAGTTTACCTGAGCGATCGATTCGGTAATCACGGAACCTCTTCTCAGAACCTTGTGATTTATCCCCTTTCTATCTCTGAATAAAATTCGAACCAGTCCACCACCTTGAATATGGCGGCGCATCGGGAAGCCGGCCGAGTCGCTCCCGCCAACGATTGTCATAGAGTAATCCTTCTTACCTATTACAGCGCCGTCAAGCGTATCGCCTATTCTTAGGCCAAGCAATCGGGAAGATTCCTGAGCACCGACCTTCACGGATTCGGACTTGCCGTCCCGGTAGCTTACGACGGCGGTGAACTCAACCATACAAACTTCTTGCCAGTCAGTAACTTTAAAGCTTATTTGGGCAGCGAACTTGAAGGATGACGCACTCGCGCTTATTCTGCAGCAGAAGCGGTGTAAATCACTTTTAGTTCCTCAAGCAGGGAGAGTTCCTCTTCAGATAACGAGGTGTTGAACTTCGTGCGCAGCAATCTAGAATGCTCCTCGGGGACTTGGACAAACAACGTATCGCCTTCGTTTATCTGCCTACCCACAAGCACATCCCCCTTGATGGATACAGCCACACTTTCTCCCTTGCTCGCGGAGTTCACAACTTTGCCAGCATTTTGGATCTGCATTATGCTGCCTATGGGCCGACCTGAGGCGTCCATAATTGGCTGACCAGGCTTCACGGAACCCGCCAGAATTTCCACACCCACAACAGCCGGGTTGCTCCTGCGAAATACATAACCTGGCAGTATCTTGAATTTCCCTGGCCTGATAAGTTCTGAAAGTTGAGCGGTAGTCAGTCGAGTGGCTTCGGCTTCGCGCCATCTTGTGTAGGACTCAATCGTCTCATAGATTACTTTGCTTTCGAATACAGGGATGCCAAGTGTCTTGGCTTCCTCCTCAACACCAGGCAAGAACCTCACATTGAAGGCAAGGATGACTCCGTCTAATGAATTCTCCTTCTTCGTTACGGAAGCTTCCAAAACGTCGCGTCGAGTTATATTGCCCACGTCAGCGTAGCGCACCCGTATCTCTCTCCGTTTCAACGAATCGACAACGGCTTCCAGAGAGCCAAGAGCATCCGCCTTCACGACTACGCCCTCGGCATCTGAGGATATCCTGATTGACTCAAGCTCACTCATAACCAGCCTTGACAGGGTTCCCACATCGCTCTTCCCGACGGTGAAAATGGGGGAGCCCGGAATCACCCCTTCGAATCCCTGACCCACGATCTTTACACCCATCGCGGCTGGTGCCTCGTCGACTTCGTGGAACCTCTCATTCGTAACCCTGTCCGGGGTGTGAACCGATGGAACAAGTATTGCCTTGACCTTGGATACGATCGCCCCCGAAAAGCCTCCTAGCACAATTGTATCGGATTTACGTAGAACGCCATCATAAATTATGGCATCCACGGTTGAGCCCAAGCCCTGCTCTTCTTTGACCTCAAGCACAATGCCCTTCGTATCTTCCGGGTTTACCATTAACTGCGATTTTAGGTACGACTGACACAAGCCCGATGTCATAAGCAAAAGTTCCGGAATTCCTTCACCTGTAGCAGCGCTTACAGGTACAATTGCGAGCACGCTCTTGAAGTCCTGCACCCTATCAAACCTATCCGCAGCAAAACCCAGTCCAGAAAGTTCACCAACAAGCTTGAAAAAATAAGAATCAAAGGAATTCCTCACCTTGCCATTCTGCGCTGCGATATCCGATATTATATCTTGAGCCGCAAATTTCTTCCAACCGGGTATTCTGTCGACTTTGTTCAGCGCCACAAGAAAGGGGGTCTTTTTCGAACGTAAGATCTGTATGCTCTCGATTGCCTGATTCTCTAGCCCCCTTTCGGCATCTACTACAAGAATCGCTATGTCAGCAAGAGAACCACCGCGTTTGCGCAGGTTTACAAACGCCTCGTGGCCGGGAGTGTCTACAAAGAGCAGCCCGGGGACATCGAGCTTGACTCCAAACTTCTTGATCAGGTCGCCGCTAAGGGCGGCAAGAACCTCAAGCGGAATATAACTGGCTCCGATGTGCTGCGTTTGGCATCTCGCTATGAGATCATGCCCGCAGCCTCTCGGAGCTGAACCGCTGTGCCCCTAATCCTGTCAAGTAAAGTGGTCTTGCCCGCGTCAACGTGTCCAAGCACGCAAACTATGGGCTGTCTTAGCAATGAGTTCCCTCCTGAACGAAGTATGCATACCCCTTTTGCTAAATTATAGGTGTTAGCCTAGAATTATTCGCACCTTTGCCTAGTTGCAACGGGAATACTATAGCAGTACGAGCTCCTTAGGTTCTGAAAGAAGCCGAGATTTCAAAGGTGCTTTGCTCTCTCGCCATGCCTTCTAACTAAAAGAATTTTGCCCAAGCCACACGCCCCTTCTCAATCCGAAAACTGCGGAAAATCGAGATGCTCCGTAGCAGAATGCTCATTTTGATAAGACAGAAATTACCTGCGGAACTTCTGGCTAGCCAAAAATCAACGAAATTTCATAATCAGCGTTTCCTGCCGAATCCGATGCATGAACAGCGTTCTCCTGTACGGAATTAGCAAAGTCGCCTCGGATGGTTCCTGGCGGAGCTTCACTGGCATTGGTGGGTCCGATGAGTCTTCTCACCACAGCTACTGCCGAGTCCCCTTCTACAATCATGGGGACGACATCTCCTGAAATCACGAAGGCTACGAGGTCATTGAAAAAGGGTCTGTCGCGGTGCACCGCATAGAACTTCCGAGCGAGCGCCTCGTCAAACCGGATTTTCTTGATATTTACAATTTTCAAACCCTTTTGTTCTACTCTTGAAATCACTTCTCCCGTGATTCCCCGTCTTACGCCATCTGGCTTTATCATGAGGAGAGTGCGTTCAATCATTTTCAGTCCGAGCCTACTTCGCGTGCGTTTTGATGTACTTTGTTGTCCACTTGAGGCCCTGTGGTTTGCGCTTGAGCAGTAGCGTATTCTTCCTGCATTTCTTTGTACAGAATCTCTGCAACGTCCCATCAGTGCGAACGTAAAGGAGGCCGGTGCCCGGCTGAATTTGTCGGCCGCAGAATGTGCAATCGTAGGTTCTGACCATAACTGCCTTTACCTCTTCGTAGAGATCTTTCTCGCTTCTCTCTCAGTTTCTCTTAGCATGAGAATGTCTCCAATCTTTATCGGACCCATCACGTTGCGAGTGATTGTTCGTCCTTTCATGTTGCCGCTGAGTACCCGCACGCGCACCTGCGTAACCTCTCCTGCTACCCCGGTTCTTCCGACAATCGTGACCACTTCGGCCGGATAGGCTTCTGTACCGGCAGGGGCGCTCAAGGCTCTTCACTACTTCTTTGAGCGGAGAGATAAGAGCGTGTTAGCTATCTCAGTTAAGGCATCTTTGTTCGCAACTTCGGTTACGCACGCTGCAGCCGCGCCCACATCTAGTCCGGCTGCCTCGCCCACTTTCTTCTTCGTAGACACAAAAACGCATGGAATCTTTTTGTCGTCGCATAGAAGGGGCAAGTGGGCAACAACTTCCGGCGGTTGAACATCTAATGCCACAAACACAAGTTTCGCAGTTCCTCTCTCCACTGCTTTTGTGGTCTCATTCGTACCCTTTCTAATCTTGCCGCTCTCATGAGCCGAGCGCAGCAATGCCAGCGCCTTTTCCTCTAGCTCAGAAGGGACTTGAACTGTTGCATAGAACGGTGTGGACATCATATCTCACGAGCCATCATTGGAGCGAGTGGTTCTGCTATGGGCGTTTTAAAGCTTTATCTTCAGTCAGAGCGTTCGGGCGATATGTGGAACTAAGTGCGCTGCACACATGTTCGGGCATCCTCCGGGCGGCAGACCTGCTCAACAACCTGTAACTTCCATTTTCCTCTTCCTAAGCTCATAATTAAGTCGGCTTTTTTCCTTTTTCAACATTCGGCTCGTGATACAAACAGAGGCCCGCGCCGCTAGTCATGAGTATATACCAGCGTGACCTTGTTTTCTGAGTTCGAGTCTATCCGAGCATAACCGAGGCGCACTAGCTGCACCTCGGCGCCCACAGCTTCTTCTGCAAGAGCTCCCTCGGCCATCCCCTCTAGAGCTCTTAGGACAGTACCCTCTGCTTTGTAAAGAACTGCTTTTACTGAGTTTGTTGCCGAGACCCACTGTATAATGGGTCCCCCCGCAGCCTTTACCTCCGAGGGGGAACCCTTCTCATACCTCGCTGTTTGAGCATAGCCGTCTGCTCCAGTATAACGCGCGTTCATCAAATCCATCAACCTGAAGAGCTCTTTTTCCTTGATAAGACCGAGATCAGAGTTGGCAACGTGCACATCAATCTGCCCAGAATCTGCCGAAATCTCGATGAGCCTGGAGCCGAGATCAGGTCTGCTAGGATGTATAGGCACTCGCGCAGTGATTTCGGGACCGCTAACATTTGTGACTCTCAGCACTGAGGGTTCAAACACCGCGAAGAAGCGCTTCGCTAGCGGCTCGATGAAACGTCTGTTAATTCCGGCCAAGTTGTCCCAGCTTATAGTCGCTTCAGTTGGCTTTGGGCCCACCTCAATCATCAGCTCGATAAAGGTACGCGGGTCGAAGCCACGCCTGCGCAGTGCCATCACGGTGCCGAGCCTTGGATCGTCCCAGCCCATATGATTTCCAGATAAACCATCTGAAAACTCCCCACTGGTGAGTGCCTTTCTGATCTTGCTTTTGCTCAGTATGAGACCTTCGAGTTTGAGCCTTCCGTATTGAACAGAAACTGGAATCGTCAAATTTAGTTTCTTCTGTATGCTTGTCTGGATAATACTGTTTACCTGGTGCTCCTTTCCTCTAAAAATGAGCGTGATACCCATAAGCGAATCATCCACTGCGGCTGAGAAGTTATAGAGTGGAAAGACAGAATACTTGCTACCCAGACGAGGGTGGGGGTGGGCCCGGCTATCAATTACGCGTAGCAGGGGAGGATCCCTTAATGCAGGATTTGGGTCGCTCATGGACGTGATCAGTCTGACTACTGCATCGCCTTCTCCGATATCCCCGGAAACCATCTTCTCGAATATCTCGCCAGAATCCTTTCTTAGGCGATGGGGGCAGGCCCTCTTCGTTTCCTTGTAAATCAGGAATTTTTCCTTCGAGCATGAGCAAACATAGGCTCCATTGAGCTCAATCAGTCGTCGCGCGTACCCATAGTAAATGTCAAACCTGTCCGACTGGAAGTGAGATTCATCCCATTTGATACCGAGCCAGTCGAGGTCTTCCTTTATCCATTCATATGCCTCCCTCATAGGCGTCTTGGTTCTGGGGTCGGTATCCTCGAACCTTAGAATGAACCTGCCTGCATATTTCCTCGCATATTCGTGGCTCAGAACAGCTGCACGGAGGTTACCCAGATGTAATGGGCCATCCGGATTCGGGGCGAACCTGGTGACTACTTCACTTGGTCTTCCTGGGATTTCGGGGAGTGCCCGCGTGCCTGTATCTTTGTGCTTCGGTTCGAGTGGTTTGACCGAAATGCTCGAAAGCACTTTGGCTTGTTCCTCTGTGGTCATCTTGTTTACCCTTTGGACTGCCTTAGCTGCTTCCGAGGCGAGCAGCGCAATACTCGATCTCAGTTCTGGATGACGGGCGATTAGCTTGCCCAGGACTGCTCCTTCGGAGGCTTTCCCTCCATGGTTGAGCGCGTTACTCAGTGCCTCTGCAAGCGCCTCTTCACTGTATATTTGGGAACCTTCTGGCAATCGACTTCCCCTAAGTTTCCCTCGTAATCGCAAATTTCGCAAGTGCCATAAGACGCTGTCGTTGGGTGGAGTCTCCAAAAAGGTCGAGCGCTCCCACGGCCTTTTCATAGTACTCGCTTGCGAGAGCCGCGCACCTTGTATCAGCGCCCGTTTGCTTCAGCACGTCTAATGCTGAACGCACCTCGCTTTCCTCAGCTTGGTGCTTGCCAAGAACACGCTTAATCTGCTCTAGCTGGGAGGGACTGCCCTCTTCGAATGCCGCGATGACAATCGCCGTCTTTTTTCCTCTGAGAAGGTCATTGCCCGCGGCCTTCCCAGTCTTGGGGGGATCACCAAACATCCCCAGGTAGTCATCCCGTATCTGGAAGGCGAGACCAAGAAACCGCCCGAACTCTGAAAGAGCGGCCAATTCCCCAGTGCTGGCTCTCTTTCGAACAGGACCATCCATTCCACCTACTTTGCCACCGATTCTGGCAGCACACTCGTATAGCGCGGCAGTCTTTAGGTAAATCATCTGTAGGTATTCGCCCAGCTTGACGCTCTCCCTGTGTTCAAAGTCTATGTCGAGATACTGTCCCTCGTCCACTCTGACCGAGGCGACAGCAAGCTCTTCAGTTATACCCTGCTCCGATGAATGCCTTTCAGCTAGAGCAGCCGCCTCAAACGCCCTTGAGAAAAGCAGATCTCCTGCCAGAATTGCAATAGTCTCTCCATATTTGGCGTGCACAGTCGGGTGACCCCGGCGGAGGGTATCTTTGTCCATTATATCATCATGCACAAGGGTGAAATTGTGCAACAACTCTACACTCATCGCAGAGTAGTAGAGCGCCGCGTGTGCGTTTCCAAAGAGTCTTCCGCAAGTAATCGTCACGAATGGCCTGAGTCTCTTTCCTCCTAGCTTAGGAAGGTAGGCAGCGGCTTCGTAAAGTCCACTCGGCTCACCTTTCAGAAAGCCGTCAATATACTGGTTGACTACTGTGGCTTCGAGAGGGAGCCCTTCGAGAGCTTTCGCCATGGTATAATCCAGCTGAGACTGGCCTTGTGCCAAGTTAATCAGGCCAGTTCCTGACTCATATCAGCTATTTGAGCTTGTTTTATCGGACGTCTCACTCCTCCCCCCTTAATGCGATGGATTACTGCGCGGCCCCATCTCGCCCACCACACAAAGGTTCCTCTGGAGGTTTTGCCAGTTTCAGTTATTTATAGCCCCCCTTTTTGAGCCGCTCTGCATGAGCTTAGGGATTCCTCCTACACTGCGAGTGGCGCCCGAGATACTTCGTAACCCATCCGAGTAAACTGATCTAATCTAATCTACGTTATCAAGTAAATCTTCATTCTTCTGAGAAGGGTTGGCGTAAACACCGTTGACAGTCGCGGCAAATACGAGTAGCGAAGCATTTAGATTCAATGCCAGCCGGCCTTGCGGCCAGTTAGTCACCCGACAATATACTTAATCCGATGCCGCCACCTACAACCACACCGCCGAATGTCACTCGAACAAAACCGGCCTAGAGCACAAACCCGATAGTCTTGATCGCTCCTAGTTGATGAATTTGCCTTTCACAAAACAAGCGTGGGGTGAAAATGACATTGGGGGCTAGCCCGCAGGGGAGATATGCCTCAATTGCAGGGCTGTTCAGCCTTATCATGTTGAGCATTTTGCCTCAGACGCCCGCTTGGGTGCGAAGTCAGTCTCCCCTTTCTGCATATTATATCGAGAGGGTAGTGTGCGCCCGTAGCTACCACCTCCGTAAACAAGCAGAAGACTCTCACGACTGAAAGACGCCTCAGAAACAAATCTGGAAACTGAGGATATACTGGGAGAGGATCCCATGTCTTTTGACCTCCTTACTGATTATCACATTTCCTCCCGCCTGACGACCGGCGGCCCAGACTCAATCAAAGCTCAGCCACGACTCCAAAACCGGGGATGCAGGAACAACCCAGCGCTCCTCGCGCATAAATCTGCGCGAGCGACCTTATAATGTTCTGGGGTTCTTCTCGTTCCCCCAGCTTGGCAAACACTATCCCAGTGAAAGAATTCATTAATTGAGCTACCTTAATCCGTGCCCCCTTCCTCAGCTGCTTCGCACATTCTACTGAAGCAAGGCCGGCCGCATGAGCCAAAACCGACCCCAAACGAGAGCCTGCATATTCTTCCACAGCGAGCGGGAGTCTGAGGCGTGTCATCTTGAGCCTGGTCAGCCTCCGCTGGGCAATCACCACCGGATCTTCCGCTCCTTTTCCGGCAGTGCACCATCCAGTATAACTCGAGTAAATCAGCGGAAATAAAATGTTGAAATTCTTACTGAGCGCTGGTCTTGCGACGCTAGTCAGAACTGACGACGCCTTATCGGGTCCCAGTAAATGCTTTAGCGCGGCCGCGCACTGGGCCGCTTCGAGTTGAAGAGAGTCAAGCCCTTGTGCTGGCGAAACCAGTTCGACCGAGAAGTTCTTCTTCCCCAATCCTGAAATCAGTCTCTTCAGACTTGGCGAACCCGCCTCTCCGCCAGGACTTGTCGGGATAAAATAGATTTCAGTTGTAGCGGCGATAATATGCGGCTGGTCTGGAAAGAGCACTGGGTCCCCGATCAACGGAGTGGCTACTGTGACCGCAATCCTTTCAGTCAGTGCGGTTCAGCTCGAAGACCACAGAGGCGTATCCTACTACGCTAGTAAAGTCTCCGGTTGCATCTCCACTAGTAGCGTAGCGCAGAAGTTCAGCCTTCGACTGTCCAACAGTGCTCATAGCAGTGATTACAGAAGCTATCGGACCAAGCCCGCACGCGCTTACCCCCTGTTTATCTGCTGCCTCGTACATCTCGTTCACATCCATTCTCAGGATTGCTTCTAGTACGACCGCGTCTATCGAACTCACAACATCATGCGATTCATAGTGCGAGAAGTCCGAACTGGCGAGAAGTACTACGTTGTGCCCGGTACAAATACCGGCGATGGCAGCACCGAGTTTCTTCATGGTGGGCAGGTCCTGATCTAGCACGCAGACAGGGACTATCCTTACCGTCGGTCCCCAGACATACTGGATGAATGGGAGCTGTACTTCTATCGAATGTTCAAACCTGTGCGATAATAGATCAGACTCAGAAAAATCAGAAAGCAACTTACCCGCAAGCTGTTCATCGACCTTGAGAGAACCCAGGGGTGTCTCCCACTCACCGCTTGGCCAAACACTAACATTGGAACCATACCCAGTATGGTTTGGGCCGACGATAATCGCTACTTCAGGTTTCTTTATCTGCCTCAGCCTGCCGTACGAGTAAGAGGCGACACTTCCCGAGTATGTATAGCCCGCGTGCGGAACTATGGCCCCGGCTGGTCGAGTGTCCCCGCCAGGCTCCGGTAATACCCCGAATCCAAGCTCAAAAGATCTCTTTAGCTCTGAAAGTAGTAGGTCGCGACTGCGCGAATAAAATCCCCCCGCCACCGCGGCCTTCCTGATCATGACTATAGGGGAGCGCCCCGAAACTCAAGAAATCTTCTCGAAATCTTCGGCTGGTACACCCCAGCTAGAGACGTCCGACAACTCTCCTCTTACCCGGAGCATCTCCCTTGCGAGTAACCAATAGATAAGAGCGAGGCTCTTCCGGCCACGGTTGTTTGCAGGAATTACGTAATCCACGTATTCGACAGGCGAGTCTGTATCGCATGCCGCCACAATCGGTATTCCCATCTCGGCTGCTTCCAATACGGGTTGAGTCTCATTGAGCGGGTCGGAAATCAGGACCGCATCGGGCTCGATATAGCTCTGGAGAGATGGGTTTGTGAATGTACCAGCTGTAAACCCCCCCGTCAGCGGAACTACCTTTGTATGCGCCGCAAACTTCAGGACCGGAGCGTAGGCGTTTCTACGCAGACCAACAGCGACAATCTTGTCCGTCTGAAACTGAGCAAGAAACCGGCTGGCAAACCTAATCCTTTCGTCAATCTGTTTTATGTCGAGCAGATAAACACCATCGCTTTGAATACTTTGAATAAACCGCGACATCAGCCGTGCCCTTCTGTTTGTTCCAATATTGACATTACTCGTCTTATAGAGGTCTTCAGAAACGAGGAACTCAGTGACTGCACCCTGTTCGCTCATGCCTGTGCTCCCTTCTGCTCTTGCTTCGACACAGAGAACTGAATTACGTCATCAACGATCTCAACGTGTGAAATGAACATCCTTCTGCAGCAGTATCGTGTTACACCAAGCGAGTCCAACACCTTCGACGGATTTTCTCCCGCCGCCACCCTGTCAGTATATGTCTGCCACTTTTCACCGATCACCTTACCGCAGGTGAAACACCTGACTGGAAACAGCATATCAATTCACCTGTAGGATTTCTGATACCTTCTACGAGGACCCGGACCGCCAAATTTTTTGGGTTCGGTGCGTCTGGGGTCTCCACTTAGGATTGTGCGGTCATATTCAGTGAGTGTTCTCTTTACGTCACTTGATCCGCTATATTTGACTAGCGCCCTGCCAATAGCTATGCGAGACGCATCCGCCTGGCCCATAAATCCACCGCCTGAGGCACTGACGAATATGTCGACCTTTCTCCTCAAAGACTCCGGAATTATGTTCAAAGGCTCGAACATTCTCTGTTTTGCCTGTTCGATTGGAAAAGCCTCAAGCGGGTATCCATTGAAATATACACGCCCAGCTCCCTGCCTTATTGTCGCTCTCGCAACCGCAGTTTTCCTTTTACCTGATACTACAATATCTGCCATTTTCTAAACCTCCTTAAATACGGTGCTTCCTTTCCAACCAAAGCGTCTGGACACTTTTCCCAGCGTTTGAGACCTCTTCTTTGACCTAGCGAGCGCGAAATCAGGCTTCTCAAGTTTGAGATTTGCATCTGAAGGGGCGCCGACGTATGCCCGCAGTCGCGAGAAGGCGTCTCTACCCTTTGGCTTTCTAATGGGGAGCATGCCTCTCACAACGCTTCTAAAGTATGTATCTGGCCGGACATAACGCTTCGGAGAGTACCTGAAGGGGTTGATAACGGAGCGAAGTTCGAAACTATGTTCCCATTCGCGCTCGTTTGCCTCCCAGCTTCCATTCAATACGAGCTGCTCAGTGTTATAAACATGAACAGTTTCACCGTTAATTAGCAGCTTGGCAACATAAGATGCCAGCCGTCCGAGCGCCGCGCCTTCGGCACTAATTTGACGCACATTTGCGGATTTTGCAGAACTCATTTTACTATCACTATCCCAGAAGTGTCCTGAACTCTACGAACGAGCTCCCCTATAGAAATCGCTTCGCCGCCGGCAGAGGTAATCTTCCGTTTTGCGGTCGCGCTAACTGACTGGCACGCAATAATGACTGGCCTCGAAAGCGAACCAGACCCAAGAACTTTTCCCGGAACCAAAACGAACTTTGCGGCTCCAGAATAGCGGGAAATCTTCGAAAGATTCACTGTGGCCCTAGTGCGCGACGGGACTGAGAGGAGCCTGCTCGCTGCCTTCCAAGTGCCACTGCCAGTCGGGGAAGACGCGCTCAGTTTCCGCAATTTGGCTATAGTCAACCTAGTGCTGACGTTAGTTGGACCCGACCTGGTCACTGGGAGTGTACCTCTTCGACCGTGAGTTTACGGCTCAGCAACTTCTGTGCAAGCTCCAGCTTTTTCATAAGTATAAGCAAAGCAGTCTTGAAAATCACCCGCGCGGGGAGACTTCCTGTTGATTCGATGGTCAAGCGCACCGTAGATTCGTCCCAAGAAATTTTGGTGGCCCCCGACTTGCAATCCTTCTCACAGGCCTTGCAGAGAATGCATTCCCATGGGTCGGTGAAAACCAGCTCCTGATTCTTGTACTCAAGGCAGTTCTTCGGACAGACTAAGACATGCTCTTCGCAGTTAAAGTCCTTAGATTTATCGAATATAATCACGGGTTTAAAGGTATAAGTGGCCGGACTCACAGGGCTGAATTTTGCATGCTGTTTGCCAATACCATACCGTGCAAAAGCCTGAAACTCGACTACCTGTCCCCTACCGAGCCTGAAAAGAGGAACATCGGAATATACAGGCTCGATTTCTGCAGCGTCCCCCATTGGCTTCAGATTTCCTGCCGTCACGGTTGTCGATTTTTCGCTTCCAGAAGGACCCTCAGCACGGAGCTGAAAATCCACTCTTTCAGGAAGGGAGCTTCCGCTCTGGATATCAAGTGATGCCTGAGCCAAGGTTTCAGGCTCTCCTTGGGTTTTTAGCGGCAGCAGTCCGAGCCTATGAGCTATATACTCGTTGTAAAGCGAAGAAGTGTTTTCAGTAAACAGGACCTCGTCTATCGCCATGACTGGGACCTCCGCCATTGATATCCGTCTCAGCGCATTTACTAGCTCTTTGGGAAAACCACTCAATTCGACCGTGAGAATATTACCGCTCTCTTGGACAATCTTGAATCGTTCTAACTTAGAACCCAATATCTCTACACCCTCCGTCCACGCCTGCCCCCTGGCCTTCGGGTAGAGTCAGTAGGCAGGGGAGTAACGTCGGTAATCTTACCAATCATGAATCCGGCTCTCGAGAGAGTCCTAATCGCGGACTGGGCTCCGGGACCCGGTGTCTTCGGTCCGTGACCCCCGGGAGCCCTAACATATACCACAAGAGCATTGACACCCTTGCTTAATGTGGCCTGCGCTGCCTGTGAAGCAGAGAGCATTGCAGCGTAAGGCGAGGCTCTTTCTCTGTCTGCTTTTACCACTTTCCCACCCGAGCTCATGGCCAAGGTCTCAGCACCGGAAAGGTCAGTGACGTGCACAATAGTGTTGTTATACGAGCTGTATATGTGGGCGAGACCCCACTTAAGGTCAAGCTGTGACGCTATGAGCTTTCACCGGAATTGACCGTAACGGGCGCGGCCTTGTTCTGTGATGAAGTCCTGTCTAAAAATGCAGCATACATCGGACTGGACGACGCAATCGCAATCTTCTCCTCGTCAGGTGTTGAAACCAGATAGCCTGGGATATTCACAACCCTGTCACCCAGCACAATGTGGCCGTGCGCAACCATCTGCCTAGCCTGATGAATAGTCTGCGCAAGTCCTTTTCGATATACAACAGTCTGAAGTCTCCTTTCAAGAACATCCTTCGAAGTCAGTGATAAAATTGTATCAGACGTAGCGTTTTCATACTTGATCAGGCCCCGTTTAAAGAGTCGTAGCACCAGCGCCTTTTCAACCGTAACCCGTTCTGCGTCGGTCAAGGCTAACATGCCGCGAGCCTGCTTTCGATACTCCCTTGCAATGCTCGCCGCTTTGTAAAGTTCCTTTTTGTTTCGCAACCCGTATTCCCCGATTAGGCGCAGCGCCTCTCTGAGGTCTTCGGTTCGCCAAGGATTCTTCGGACCAGTCCAAGTCCTCTTCATGCGCCTAGGGTCGCCCAATCACTTTTCCTCCGACTTTGGGGGTGATGCTTGAGCGGTAGCCGTAGACCCCGCAGCTGCCGTCCCTCCCGGTGCTGCCGCCCCAGCAGCTGGTCCACCCGCAACTATGGCCTTCCGCTTAACCCCAACTGCTTGACCCAACCTCCCCGTCGTCTTGGTCTTCTGACCTCTCACCTTGAGTCCTGCTGCATGCCTGACGCCCTTCCAGCTCCTCGACTTTATCATACCCTCAACATCCTTTCTCACGTTGATGAGTAGTTCTGGACCTACGGCGTGAGATGTGGTGCCCGTGAAAGGATCCTTCTGCCTATTATAGAGCCAACCCGGTATTGAGTGCTTTTCTGGGGCCCGCAAAGCCGATTCCAGTTCCATTATTGTTTCCTCAGGTAGCAAACCCAGCGGTATATTCGGGTCTATACCAAGCGAATGAAGAATCGCGTTCGAATACGCAATCCCGACACCCCGAATCCTAGAGAGTGCGTAACCGACTTTGAGGTTCCCCGTGAGGTCTACGCCTGCAACCCGGAGAACAACCCTGTAACTTGAATTAGACAACTATCACGGCACCCAGAGATTGAGTTTAGCGTCAACTTCAACTCCTGAAGTTATTTAAGAACTGCGAGTGGGATAGACATGGGCCGCATGATGGCGGATTCCGCAAAACCCCCGGCCGACTCTCGTGGCTACGAATTTAAAGAGTATAAATGGCGCCGGGGGCGGGATTTGAACCCGCGAGGCCCAAAGGACCACGGGCTCTCCAGGCCCGCTCCCTACCAGGCTAGGAGACCCCGGCACCACTGCGAACTACTGAAAGGGGGTTATATATGCAGTAGAGTTCAGCACGCCTTCGAAGTTTGGCTCATTCGGACGCGCTTTTCCGGACTACGGGGTCCAGCACTCTGAGAGGTGTGGCAACTATACCGTGCTGGACACTCGCAAGCCCCTCCGCTGACACAGATGGCTCGGCAAGTTCAACAAGGTCACCTTCTTCCGAAAATACGGCAGCAGGGGCTCCCAACTGAATCTCACTTGAATAGGCTATTACTCCTGGGGCCGATAGCGACGCACCGCGATAGAGACTGTCCGCGGCATTACAACGAATGATGAAGAAAGGAAGGTCCGGAAAGCCGAGCTCAACTGGCGTCAGTACTCGATATATCTCGGAAGTGTCCCCCTGCTTCAGCAGCTGAGCGGCATACGCCAGCTCTTCCAACCTTACTAAATCTTCCTCTCTGAACGGCCCACTAGCAATCCTTCTTAGTTCAACCATGCTCATCCCTACACCGAGAGCTTCGCCCATGTCGAAACATAGCTTCCTTATGTAGGTACCAGCGTCGACCTCAGTTTCGAACAGTAGGAGCCGGTCTCTTTTTTCAAGCAATTTCAACGAATAAATTGTACGAGTCCTTATTTGGCGTTTCACGGCCGCCTTCAATGGAGGAGTCTGATAAATACACCCTTGAAATTCAGTGCAAACTCTGGAGACTCTTTCATCTGAGATATCGTCGTGAAGTTTGGCGACCCCAACATAACGCTTCTTCGAAGAGACCAGCCAGAACAGAAGTCGATTTGCGCTCATAAGGGTAACAGTTAACACTCCGCTCACGAGGGGGTTTCTCCGCTTCATGTTTACGTAGAAGCTCTAGAGTCCCCCCGTGGCCAACTCTTTTTACCCTCAGCAACCGTCCTACCCAAGCCGCTACTTCATGGCTACTAGGCCCTCTTGGCTTGTCCACATTAACCATACTGCGCTCAAGCAGAGCAGACGGCGTTGAATAGAGATCCTGGACCTGGATACCGGATATTTCGCACTTGGTCTTCCAAACCGCGCGGCTCAATCGTTCAGGGCTAAGCGTCTTTACGTTTCTCACTGACCGCCACCTTTACCTTTAGCGCAGTTAATGTAGCCTTGGCAGAAATTTCCAGAAGGTCGTTTAGCTCCCAGCTTGCAGTATTCAGAACAAGGTCGAACCCCTTGAGCTGCTCAAGATCGTAGCCATAGGATCTCTTGTATCGTTCCTTTTCGCTCAGTTCCCTGAATCTGCACTCAAGAAGAGCAGCGTCGAGGGGGATAGATTCACGAACCGATATTCTTTCACTACGTATTTCTAATGGAGCGTTGAGATAAATCTTAAAGTCAGCTTGGTCAGCCACCCAGCCTGTCAAGTGACCATCGAGCACAACCGAGCCCGCTTTTGCCTCAGTTATCGTCATAGAATCTATCTCCCTGTCAATCGAAAAATCTCTCTCTGCTTGCTTTGAGAGCTCGACAAGGTCCACCCCTCGCCTTTCAGCGAGTTCCCTGAACATGGAACCTGCTGAGACGTACCGGAGCTTCAACACTTCCGCAAGCTTCCTTGCTACGGTAGACTTACCGCTCCCCGGTGGACCGCTGACCGTTATTACAACCATGGTCCGCCGTAGGATTATGTGCTGAAAAGTTTAACTATGGCATCGGCGGCAGCGGATGGATTCCCCTCAACGTTCTGGACTATCTGAACCGCAGCTCCCACGAGCACCGCGGACGCAAAGGCTGCAGCACGATTCATTTCCATGAACCTCTTTACCTCTTCAGGAGTCTCTTGGTCTCTACGCTCTCTGTGGAGGTCAGCCTGTCTGTGCTTGAGCGTAACTTCCGGAGGGGCCTCAATAAGTACAATCACGTCTGGCACCAACCCTTCGACCACCCACTGAGGCAATCCTGGCCAGAGGCCACTTCGGGTGGGTACAAGCACGTGAGTATCCACGAGCACATTTTCATCGCGGGCCTTGGAAGCCAGACTTTCAGCCGCAGAACTTTGAAGCGCAAGTTGACGCTCAAGAGGAAGCTTGCGTAACTGGTCCCTGTGCTCCACCCACCCTTTTTCGAGAGCAAGACGTAGCATCACATCACCGAAGTTGTAAATCGATGGGACGGTTCCTAAGCGTCCGCCCTCTCTGAGCTTGGCGAGAACAGTGCTCTTCCCTACCCCATTAACGCCCGCCACGACCACGAGCTTCCCCTTCCGCACAGATCGTACGGATAGAAACGGGTACAATCACACCTACTCCAGAATCCTTGCGAGGCCGGGATACAGTTCTTCAATCTGTTCCTGTACAAGAATCTGGTATATCTGGTAGACGATCGATATTGCGAGGAGTATACCGATTCCTGAGCCGTAAGCTCCGAGAATATCCGCTACCCCAGCGATCAAACCCGCAGCCAGAGAGCTCATGAATGTTAGTGCGTAAACTGGTTTCCTGAGGACGCTTTCAACCACGCCAACTGAGCTTCTGTAACCAGCAATCTGCAAACCACTGTTCGCCAACTGCTCTGCCTGATCTCGCGGACTGAGTCCGGCGATTTCAACCCACATGAATGAGAATACAACCGAAAGTAAGGTGAGCAGTCCCACAAACACGAGAGCGCGTATTGGTTCATGCTCCGAAGTCCATAGGCCCGCGGGGTTCTGAAGATAGTAGGCGAGACCACCAATAGGCTGGAGACCCGCATTCGTAGTCGTAGTATACGTGCCCAACCAGTTCAGAAAGATAGAATTACTTAGATGATTGAATTTCGACCAGATCACTTGGCCGAAGAATGAATAATCCGAGAACAAAATGCCGGCCAGAAGCACAGGAACGTTAGATACGTAGAGGAACTGCAGCGGGATTTTGCTACGATAACCTTGGGCCCTCTGATAGACAACCGGTATCTCGACTTTCATGCCCTGAAGATATATCAGTATCAATATGAAGGCCACAGTGGTCCCGAGCCCAACTAGGTCTGGGGGAGAGATGTTATGGGGGTCGAGGTTTGCAGGTGCTCTGATTATTGTGTAAAATGGATTCCCGTGCGCCGCGGCTTGGAAGGTGGCAACAATCGAGCCATAGGCGTATGTTGGCCCCGCAGTGCTAGTGGAACTCGTGCTGAATGGTTGCGGGGAAAAGGCGTCGTAGATAATCGTGGACGCCACCCCCGCCATTATGAACAAGCTTATGCCGCTGCCAATACCCCATCCTTTCTGAAGCATTTCGTCAAGCAGGATGACAAGAAGTGTTGCGAACACGAGCTGAAGGAGGATAAGGAGTGTTGTCCCTGGGGTAAGACTGCCAAATATACCTCCGAGGGTGTATGCTGCCGCCTGAATGACGGTGAATAGCACGGAGAAAGTCTTTTGGGCCGCGGTGAAATCGACCCTATCTTCCGTATTTGAAAGATCCACATTAAGAATCTTTGAGCCAACGAGAATCTGCATTATCATACCCGCCGTGACGATCGGGCCTATACCGAGAGTCATCAGGCTGCCCTGCTTGGAGGCAAAAATTAACGACTGAATGCTAATTGTCTGGAGTATATTGGCCGGAATTCCATAGAGAGGTATCCCGGCCATCACCAAGTAGACAACGAGCGCAAGACCGGTCCACGCCACTTTCTCTCGCAAAGAAGGCTTCTGACCCGGCTTCGAAGCCGCAGGCAGGAACTTGGCAGCTGACGCAAGCACGCTCAGGAATCTGCTACTGCCCACGGAATGCTCTACCTGACCTACGACCTAGAGATCAGTTCGATCTCTCCCCCCGCGCTTTTAATTTTTTCGCGCGCGGTAGCACTCGCGGAATCCACCTTGACGTGAATTGGCTGACTCACTCGTCCCCGTCCGAGCAACTTGGAATATCCGAGTTCTGAAAGATCGAGCGACCATGTTCCTTTCGCAATGGCTATCTCTACTAACTGGTCGAGATTCAGAGAGTCCTCCTTCCTCCTCGCCCACGGCCGACTGAAACCATTCTTTCCAAAAATGTCCTGGCCATACTTTACCGTCCAGCTCCACTTGTGCTTGTGGTAGCCAGACATACCAGTTCCTCCCTTCGAACCCGCTTTGCGGTGCTGGCCTATGCGTCCCCAGCCAACGCTCCGAGTCCCCCTGAACTTTCTGCTCCTTTTTTCTCTTCTGACGCTCATAGCTTTGACGCCCTACTCGCTCCCACCTAAATCATCTTCTGAATAAGAGAGTGGATTTCCTTCCCCTGATCCCCCCAGACCCCTCCATTCCGAAATGGTCTGCGAAGGTTTCCTTCAAAACCCTTGCTCGGAGGGGTGAGATGAAAGACGCTTGACAGCCCACGCTCCTTGAGCCCAGGGAGACCTCCGTCGATAATCGTCTTAGCTAATGCGTCGCAGGATTCGAACCCCAAGGCCTTGAACTCTTCGGCATTCAGCTTGTGGCCCGCTCCCGTTCGTCCTCTTTTACTTAGCAGTAAGCTCAGAAACTCTTGATCAAGCTCACCCCATGCAACAAAACGCTCGACTTTCTTCATCATTCCTCTTATCGAGGGCGTATCATAATATAACGCGAACGAGTTTCGACTTGAAAGATTAAGCCGCTTGAGCGTTTCTCTAGCTGGACCAGGGATTTTCACAGTACCTCTTAACCGTACCACTCCGAGGAGCTTGGCCATATGAAACCCTCTAACGAGACCAGTCAGCTGGCGCCTTGAACTTAAGTCCTTGCCTCATTGCTCCAAGCGTAGCATAGGCGACATTTATTGGGTTTCTCGTCTCACCATAACTCTGGGCCCAAGCGTCACTCACCCCAGCCAGGCCCAAAACCACTCTGACAACTTCCGCGGCCACCAAGCTGGTACCTCTTGGGGCGGGCAATATCTCTACTGCGACGCTCCCAGTCTTGCCCAGCATTTTGTATGGCACGCTGTGGAAAGTGCCGCATCGACATTCCCAGCTGCCGCATCCTCGCTTTATGTAGGTAATGTTCATTTTCGCATCAGTCAGTGACTTCGCCCGAGCATCGTTCAACTGCCTTGCCTTTCCTGCTCCTATACCTACGAACCCTGCGCGGTTGCCCACGACAGTCACGATCTTGAAACTGTTAGACTCGCCGGCGTCAGTCTGGCGTTGCACGACTCCGCTAAACACAACCTTTGACTCAATATTTGGAAGAAGGGCGTCAACTATCTGAGGCTCCCTGATGGGCATGTTGTACTCAAGCACGTCTTTGAGTGACCCGACTTTCCCTTCCTGCACGAGCCTACCCAGCTTCGTTCTCGGCACCCACTCGGCTGCAGTCTCCGCTAACGATTCACTGCGAAATCCCAGCTCAGACACCTCCAACAATTGAATCTAGTTTGGACTTAACAGTTTCAACCAGTTCGACTAGCGACTCGGGCGGAGCGCCCGCCTTGATGTATAGGGAAAAAATTTTCGAGTACTTTTCGGGTGCGGAGTCCTTCAGCATCTGAGCGTAAGCGGCGATGTGTTTGCCACTCACCCTCGAATCGTCCGCAAATACTTCCTCCGAGTGAGGCACATTTAACCCACCCTCCACACACCCTTTCAAAAAGGCATAGACGTTGCTCCTAGGCTTTCTCGCATATATTCCGGTATCGAGCACTGCCGAGTCGATTCCGAGTTTTATTGCACGCCTCGCGAGGAGGATTCCAGTCAGATATGCAGCTGGGGCGGAAGATAGCCCAGTTGGATAGCCCAGTTTCTTAAGCTCACGGCTATGAGCGGACGACACGACTTTATCTTTTGCGTCAACAGATTTGATCATTTGCGCTGTGACATACTTATTTGAGGCGCGAACAATGACCCTAGGTTGGCCTGACGAGAGAAGCTTTAACCGCT
>JAKAWJ010000003.1 GCA_021817005.1 archaeon
AACCCTTACTGGCTATCCCTCAACCGTGGGCACTGGAAACACTGTGGTCTTCTCTGTGACCGCTACCGAC
Source organism: archaeon (assembly GCA_021817005.1). Lineage (GTDB taxonomy): Archaea > Thermoproteota > Thermoprotei_A > Marsarchaeales > Marsarchaeaceae > JAKAWJ01. Next base: position 71 of record JAKAWJ010000003.1, read on the forward strand.
CAGGCAACCGGCACGAGCCTGTCCACCCAAGCCTCAACCGTCATCGCAGACTGAGCGGCGCCTACAGCGATGACTAGGTCCGCCCGAACCCGAAGGGGTAGAGCTCTCTCACCAGTGGTGGGAACTCTACTACTTTTTGCCATAGGTTTTGTGGCCTGGGCATTGATTTATCACATAGGTCTTTTTTACGTGAATGTTAACGAGGGCACGCCGCAGGTTACTGTAGCTTCGTCAATTCTTCTCCTGAATAATGGCAACCTTTCCGTAATAGAGCTACAGATCTCTGACCAAGGGTATGGCGCGTTTAACCTTGAGTCGGTTTCTGTATTTAATAGCACTGTACTTTCTAGCACCATTTCTCCGTCCGCGTTCTATACCACGTTTTCCCAGGTAAGCACGGGTACGAGCTCTTCTCCCGTGACAATATCGAGCGCGCAGCCGTTTCTTGTACGACAGGGTACGACAGCTACGCTCTACGCGATTGTTCATGATCAGGGCGAATTTTCGGGCGCTCAGACGTTTATTGTGCAGCTCACCGGGACCATCGGCTCTTCGACCTTTACCTTCCAGTCCTCCGCTCAGGTGGTCAGCTGATGCGTTGCATGGCGCGCCGGGGAAGTCGTGGGCTATCCGAGGTTCAGGGAGCGCTGCTTTCGCTTGTTGTGACACTGGTGCTGATTGGCACATTTGTTGCGTTCAACATCAACTATATTCGTCCGGAAGCTTCGACAGTTAAGGAGCCCACCATCGAGCTTCTTTCTGTATTGTGGACGAACACCAGCACAAATAGCGCCAAGACCCGCACTACTTTCATGCTTGGGGTCGAGGACTATGGGTCGAATCCGATTACTATCGCATATGCACTGGTAAATGGAGGAGCAATCCCGTTTCCGGCTATTGTATCCCAGTGTAGCAGCACGAGCTCAACGAACTATGTTGCAACGTGTACGGTTGACGCCAGTAACATATTGGCTCCTCACGGGGTTTACGAAGTGAACGTAACGGTTAATTCGGGCTACAGCGTATCTGGCGGGCCCAATTACGTCACACTTGCGACGGCTAACGGTGGGCTCTATCAGGAGGTATTGGGATGAGCATCAGGTATAACTCTCGGAAGAAATTTGGACGCAGGCAGCGATCGGGACTCGGAACGGTGATCGGCACTCTCTTATTCATCATTATCGCTCTGGCTTCGATCTCTTTGATCAGCGCGCTAATCGCAAGGTCTCAGGCATTCGGAACGGAGCTAGCGTCGTATGAGAGTACGATCTACCAGCGCAACTCCGAGAGCTATAATGTAACCGTCCAGGTAGATTGTACTATAGTGTGTACGACGAACGATTATGTGGTAACCGTTAATAATAATGGACCCACCTCTCTCGTCTGGCAGGACCTCGTAGTTTTAAATAACAAAGTGGCTCCTCCGGCTCCGGTTTGCTTTGTAGCCGTGAGCCACCTAGTGCCGCCAGGAGGGAGCTACAGTGTAACTTTAACTAGCAGCAATTGTGGCAATCTAGCAACTACCGGGTCTCTATCCCCCCCCGGCTATACGTTCTATGCCGTGACACCGGAAGGCGTCAGCGAATACTATCATCTTAAGAGCTTTAGCTGTAGTCTGACATGTACCCAGACACCCTCACCATGATGTAACAAGGAGAGTTTAATCAAAATGAGTTTTAGACCAATCAAGGTTTTAAAAGCGGAGCAATCGCAGGAAGCCATCTCTTTACGGGAGCTTCCTTGGAAGTACGGCGAAATGGGACTGCTCTACCCCAGCGCGCAGATTACAAAGCGCGACGGGCAGATTCGCTACGAAATAATCGAGCCGGACCTGAGCAAACAGGAAATGGAGAAGGAGATGGCGCTCAGGAAGTCTCTCTTCTACACGCTCAAGCCCGAGTCCCTGGCGGTCGGCGCTGACGATGCAGAAGTGGCAACGCGGATGCTCGACCTTCTCAAAAAGTCGGTTGACAAGTCCACCTACCCCAAGATAGGCTACTATCTTGTGCGGGATATAGTGCGATACGATTCGCTAACCGCATTTCTGGATGACCCGGACATAGAGGACCTGAGCTATTCCGCAATGGATCAGAGCGTCAAGGTGTTCCACCGCGAATACAGCACGTGGCTCGACACAAATCTTGACATCTCCCTCGAAGACGCGGATTATCTCGTCCAGCGAATCGCGCTAAAGTGCGGCAAATCTGTTTCCATAGCAATCCCCATGCTGGACGCGATGAGCCCCGAAGGCTACCGAGTTTCTATCACTTTCTCGAAGGAAATATCACCACCGGGTTCGACGTTCTCCGTAAGAAAGCCGGCGACAGAGTTCTGGACTCTCCCTGAACTGATTGTCGACAAGCGCATGATGACTCCGGAAATGGGCGCTGCGCTCTGGTACACTCTTCAGAACCGCGGTGTAGTGCTGGTCGTGGGAAGGCCGGGTACCGGAAAGACCACGCTCATGAATTCGGCGCTCACGGTGCTGCCGACGAGCTGGAAGATGGTCACCGTCGAAGAGATCCCTGAGATACACATACTGCATCCCAACTGGCTGCGTCTGATCACCCGGCGCTCAAGCACGTTCTTAGAGGCATCCGAGAAGGTGGAGATTTCTCTTGACAAACTCCTGCCTCACACACTCAGGGTGCGCCCTGACATAGTCTCAGTGGGCGAGGTCAGGACAAAGTCTGAAATCAAAGAATTCATTCAGGCTGTTGCAGCCGGCAATGGCGGCATAACTTCGATGCACGCAGAGGACTTTGACTCGCTAAAGGCAAGATTCAACTACGCGGATGTGGACGATTCCTTCTTCTCGCTGGTTACTTTTGTGCTCTTCCTTAACGCATTCGAAGTTCGCGGGAAGCTGATTCGCAGGGTTCAGGAGATGGGAGAGGTGGTGCTCAAGGACGGCAAAGCGACCTACAACTCCCTGGCGACCTACAACCTCGCGAAGGATAGCTACGTTCAGAATGTCTACGACAGCGTAAGGATGGCAAAGCTTGCGTCCATAAACGGACTGAGCAAGGATGATTTGTTAAAGGACTTGGGCAGGCGCAAAGATTTCATCGGCCGCAGTGCTTCGCTAAAGGGCAACGAGTTCGTCGAGGAACTTCGGCAGTTTTACGGCTAGGTAGGCGGGGCAAATGCAAAGCACTTCCTACCTAGTGTTGGCTATACTCTGCGTGGTCGCTGTTTTCGCTGTGTATTTGCCAGTTATACCAAGGGTGAGCACCTACTCTCCCTATCCAGCTTTGAACGACTATGTTGTCGCTGCAGTTGTGGCTTTGGCATCGTTTGCGTTTCCGATACTGGTTTTTCACTACAGGCTAAGGCGTTCGGGTGAAACCCTTTCCTCGGCAATGGAGAGGCTTGCGGCGAGGTCGAAGATAGTCGAACTACCTGACGTATGGGTAAAGGAGACCCTCCAGCTCACGTATATCGGCATTCCGCTGGCTCTGGTCCTTGGCGCCGTGCTCTATGTCGGCTTTGGTAATACGGTTTATGCTTTCATTGTTGCCGTGCTCAGCCTTGGCACATATTTCGTTCCCTATATCAGGGCGTTTGACATCAGAAACACTCTGAACCAGGAGGTCACTAGGGAGCTGCCTGTGGTTGTGATTGTGATGTGGGGTCTCTCCCAGATCGGCTACAGCGTCCAAAGGATGATTGAGACTCTCAGCACGGAAACTGACATTTCAACTGCAATTGCGAGGGAATTCAGGAAAATCTACAGGGACTTTACGGCCTTCAGGGTTGACCCCGAAGACGCAATTGCAGCCGAAGCCGCGGACCACCCCTCGAAGATATTTGACAGGCTGCTCACTGGCATACTGGGCATCTCAAGACTGGGCGGAGAACTCAGCGCATACCTCGAACGCATGGCGTTTGAAGTAATTACCGACCTAAAGGAGCAGTGGGCCAGATTTGGCCGCGCTGCCTCTGATATGGGGGAGCTCTCAATACTCTTTATGCTGATGCTCCCAATTCTAGCCATCTTTTTTGCGCTCGTCGAAGCTGACCCGGTGTACGGTGTCGACCTGATAGCGTTCTTTATGGTCCCGGTAGTGGGCTTCGCGCTTTACATGTACGTGGCAGTCCAGGCCAATCTTTCCCAGCTGCGAGTGCGGGGAAGGACCGGCTATGGCATTCTTGGGATAGCCGTCGGTGCGGTTATCGATGCTCTTTTCTACATATTCACGGGCTATCACCCCTTATGGCTGCTTTTTGAATTTCCGGTGATTCTGGGAAGTCTTGGCTACGGCTACCCAGCTCATCGTGCGATCCGCCAGAAGGAAGACGCGGACAATCACCTGCCTCTCTTCTCGCGAACCGTGGCCGAGCACATACGCTCGACAGGGGACAACCTTTCCAACGCCCTGATGAAGCTGAGAGGAAGCAGAGCCTTCGGCAAAGAAATCAACAGAATAATCTCCGAGTTCCTGGGGAGGCAGCGCGTCGTGCAGAACTACAGAGACGCAATTCCGGAGACCCATTCCTGGATGACCAAGTCCGTGTTTACTACGATGCAGGAAATGGACCACGAGGGGGTGCTGAACTATCGCGTGCTCACAAAGATAACCGAAATGAGCGACGCTTTTTATGACGCCGAAAAAACCAGAAGAAACGGGCTCCTTGTGTTCAAGTCGATATCATTCATTGCCCCCGCGCTGCTTGCGCCGATAATTGGGATACTCTTCTGGGTGCTCTACGACCTGTCATCCGTTGCCGCAATTCCGAGCCCTGCCTCGTTTGGAAATACTCTCGGGTACATCGGTGGTCTGAACGGCTTTATCTCCTTCTTTAACGCCTTTCAAAATATAAGCGGGATAATCAAGGAAATAGTTCCCGCGCTTGAATTTATGGTTGCGGAGGTTGGAGTGATATTCGGTCTGCTGTATGCAAAGGCAGGCGACGGAACGCTCAGGAACACCTATAGGGTCTTTCAGATTTCGGTTGTAGCCTCAATTGCGATAATAGCGCTGGAGATTTACATCAGATACATTCTTCTCTAGGGAGCAGCCGGAGTTTAGTTCGCAGCCACCTTTTCTGCTTCCTGCTCGCTCAATTCCTGTAGAAACTTTTCGGCGTCTAGGGCGGCTCTGCAGCCGTCCCCCGCGGCAGTAACGGCCTGGCGGTACCTGAAATCTCTGACGTCACCTGCGGCGAAAACCCCCGGGATATTGGTTGCAGTAGTCGGTCCAAAGGTTCGGATATAGCCCTTTTCGTCCAGCTCCAGCTGGCCCCGGAAAAGCTCGGTGTTTGGCTCGTGACCTATGGCCACAAAGAGTCCTTGGGCGGCGATAACCCGCACCTCGCCAGTTTTGCGGCTCTTTACGCTCACGCCTTCCACTTTGCTGGCGCCGTGCACGTCAACCACCTCAGAATCGTATATTATGCTTATCTTGGGGCTCTTGCGCACCCTTTCCTGCATGATTTTGCTTGCCCTGAACTCGTTTCTTCTGTGCACGAGTGTCACGTGATTTGCGAATTTGGTCAGATAGAGCGAATCCTCCATTGCTGAGTCTCCGCCGCCAACCACGACGACGTCCTTCCCCTTAAAGAAAAATCCGTCACAGACCGCACACCCCGAAACGCCCTTGCCGCGCAGTCTCTGCTCGTTTGGGAGACCCAGCCACTTTGCGCTAGCTCCCGTGGCTACGATTACGCTTGACGCTTCCTCCCTTCCTGAGGCCCACTCCACTACGAAGGGGTGACTGCGAAGCTGGACTCTGGTTGCGGCGTCGTCTACAATCTCGGTTCCAAACTTGATCGCTTGGTCCCTAAACTTCTCCATCAAGTCTGGTCCGAGTATTCCTTCAGGGAAGCCCGGGTAATTCTCGACATCTGAGGTGAGCGCGAGCTGACCGCCCCTCTCTGCGCCTGCAAGAAGAAGAGGTTCGAGCTGGGCCCGGGAAGCGTAAATTGCCGCGGTATAGCCAGCCGCGCCTGAACCAAGGATGATTAATTTTCTCATGCTCTACTCCGACCTCATCTCTATGTCGCATCATCGACTTAAGTTCAACCAAGAATTCTCCAGCGCGGACGGCGACCCCGCCGAGGAGTGCCTGACGGCCTTATGGCGAAGTGTTTAAGAAGAACTGCTGGCACTTGGTGCACAGTTGATTTCCTGCATGAGAACATCTATGACCTTCGGCAGAAGAAGAAAAGCTGGTTTGTCGAATGTTGTTGGAATGCTACTACTGATCATCCTTACCATCATCGCCGCTCTCCTTCTGGGCCACTTCGTCTTCGGCCTGTTCGCCTCGAACAGCCACAACGCCGGGCTCAGGATAAGCGACGTGAGCGTGATCCAGCCGGGCGGCAACTCCGCCGGCCCGATGTACGTGACACTCACAGTTACGAACAACGGCGATGACAGCATCAGCCTGAACACCGTGACTCTCGCGCTCAATTCTGCATCTTCCGTCAGTGGCGGCTGGTCGCCCTCTACCGCGGTTAGCTCAGGAAACATCCTGAGGCCAGGTCAGAGCGTCACGCTCACCACAACCCTTACTGGCTATCCCTCAACCGTGGGCACTGGAAACACTGTGGTCTTCTCTGTGACCGCTACCGACCAGGCAACCGGCACGAGCCTGTCCACCCAAGCCTCAACCGTCATCGCAGACTGAGCGCTGCCGCACCTCGGGGCTACGGTTTACCGCGGTTAGTAAGTTTGCCTCGGGTTAGTGCATCCAAAGCAGGTGTCAATAGTAGCGGCTACCTCGGACGCAGCTAACGCACTAGAGCCGGTGACAGGTAGGTCATCCCGGGCAGAAAAGTCGCTCCGGAGGGCTTTCTGAGCTACGAGGAACTCGACTCGGCTCTGATGTGGGCTATAGATGGGCCATCAACTTCGCTCGTGTAGAGCACCTGGCGCCTAAGGTCGGCCATTTCCCACTATTCCTACGGTAAAATGTGGGATGTTCTTTATATGACACTATGTCAAGGGATACCCAAGACATCAAAATGGCATTGGATATCATACCCGAGGTATCACTTACGCGGCACGTAATAACCGAGACCCGGAGCGTTTGTCCCGAGTGCAATCTTGTGCTCCCGGCTACGGTATACGAACAGGACGGCAAAGTGATGATGGACAAGATTTGTCCGGAGCACGGCCGCACAGAAGAGCTGTATTTCGGCTCTTATGACATGTATGTGAAGTTCAGCAAGTACCTGCACAATGGAAAGGGTACCGAGAACCCCAATGTCCGGAAAGTGAGCTGCGATTGTCCGAATAACTGCGGGCTGTGCGAAAGCCACCTCAGTCATACTGGTCTCGCAAATATTGTCGTCACCAACCGCTGTGATTTGACCTGTTGGTACTGCTTCTTCTACGCCAAGAAGGGCGTTGAGGGCGCTTACGTCTACGAGCCCTCCTTGCAGGACATCAAGGAGATGGCCCTGAACCTCCGGGCAGAAAGACCAGTCCCTGGCAACGCCGTGCAGATTACCGGTGGTGAACCCACCATCAGGGAGGACCTTCCTGAGATCATTCGGATAATCAAGGAGTCGGGAGTTGACCATATACAGCTAAACACCAACAGCGTCAACCTTGCACTCCACCCAGAGCTCGCGAAGAAGTACAGGGACGCCGGTGTGAACAACCTCTATATGAGCTTCGATGGAGTGACTCCAAAGACCAATCCCAAGAACCACTGGGAGGCGCCGTACGCAATTGAAGCTTGCCGCAAGGCAGGGCTTGGGATTGTGCTTGTGCCCACCGTGATAAAATCTGTGAATGACCACGAGCTCGGCGGAATCATCCGTTTCGCTCAAAAGAACATGGACATCATTCGTTCAGTGAACTTCCAGCCAGTCTCTTTGACCGGCAGGATGTCCAAGACTGAGCGCGAGAAGTACAGGATTACGATCCCCGACGCGATCAAGAGAATTGAGGAGCAGACGAACGGCGAAATACCCTCTGACTCGTTCTTCCCTGTTCCCAGCTGTGTTCCGATAACCCACTTTGTCGAGGCCATGACTAAAAAACCGCAGTATGAGCTTTCGATACACTTTGCCTGCGGTGCGGGGACTTACGTATTTGAGGACAGAGGAAAGCTCATTCCGATTACCAAGTTTGTGGACGTCGAGGGCATGCTGGAGTACCTTGGTGAGAAGACTGAGGAGCTGGAAGCCGGAGCGAACAAGTATATTGTCGCTGCAAAGATCCTATCGAAGCTTCCTTCCTTTATAGACAAGGAAAATCAACCGGAGGGAATCAATTTTGCAAAGCTACTTTTCAATGCTCTTGTAAGGCACGACTACAGCGCGCTGGGAGAGCTACACATGCGCACGATGTTCATCGGTATGATGCACTTCCAGGACAAGTACAACCACGACGAAGAAAGATTACGCCGGTGTGACATCCACTATCTTACTCCGGATAACAGAATCATACCCTTCTGCGCGTTCAACGTGATACCCGAGTGGTACAGAGACGCGGTGCAGGCGAAGTACGGCGTTCCCATCGAAGAATGGGAGAAGCGTTCCGGGACAACCTTGGAGAAAGGACTTTACCGGGGAACCCTCAGGCGCGGCCAGAAGGCTGTGGCTGCAGCGTGTGCCGCAGGCGCTCTCACTGGAAAGAGCGAGGACCATAAAGTGGTCGAGCTCCGGGTAAACTGAGCGCCCAAGCTCCTCTTTCTTTATACTCTCTTACTTTTTTATTTTTATTTGGCTCTTCTTTCGGGTAAATTTTGGAAACTTACGAGCGTTGGGTTGTTAGTTTTGTTGGGCTTCTGATGATTGCCCTTGTGGCCTCGAGTATATGGGCGCACGCTACTTTCCCGGGATATGCAGACCTTTCTACATTTCTTTCTGCATCCAGTGGTTTGCATTCGTACTACGGCAGACCGCTTTCCATTGAACCCGTAGTTTACACGATTGCGCTGGGGAGCGAGTCCCAGAGTGGAGGGTCTCTTCTCCGGCTGCAGGTAAGCGGCGCTTCTTTCGTAATACCTGCCGGCACAGAATACGTACAGCCGAGCTCATACTGCGTATCTCTTGTGACGGCGAGCGCGGAATACACGGGTTTCTGCTATAACGAAGTCGTCTATCAAGCGGGGGCTGACACAAACATATCCTTCTATGCGCTCGTGATCAGAACTGGATTGCATATCCTTTTCCAGTCGAATTACTTGGAGGACCAAAGAAACACAACACTCCTAGGCGGAGGCTGCTACTCCCACGCACAGGGGCGCCTGTATATTACGCTGAACTCGACCGCGGTGCTTGATTTCGGTTTACCAGGGGAAGTCTGCGTGCGTTTCTATGCTCTGGCATCCGAGCTTTCTCCAGCGTGATCGGGTTTGGATAAGACTATATCGCAAGTTTTGGTTCTGGCCACGATGCTCCTCATGGCTTCCGCGCTCGTACCCTCGGTGTTTATGCTCGAGTCCTCTAATTCATGGTATTCCTCCTTCGCAAGGCATCAGATCGCTGCACAGGCATCCCAGCGAATGTATGCGGCAATGCTCAGCCTGATATCGGACGGAGGGGGCCTGGCCTCGCAGCTAGTGAATGTTTCGAATTGGTTCAGCTGGGACTGGGCCTGCCGAAATCAGGAAATTCTTCCTGGTGGCAATCTGTATTCCGCGCCCTGCTACTCCGGCTTCCCAACATGGAATTCGACCGCGGTGTCTCGCTCTGTGGTGCCGACAATCTACCAGTACTACTCGGTTATGCTCTACATCCCACCAGGCGTACCCTCCTTTGAGCTGAGTTTTCACTGGTCTCTTGTCGCTACCCAGTACGTGGGTTACATGAACTATTTGGCCGAAGTCTACCAGGGAAACGCTGCAAAAACCGGTGTCATGTCGCAACGCCCGATGGATTCGATATCGCTGTTCCATTCAGCCACGTACATGGGCCTGAAGGTAGGAGGGAGCGCCTCCATCTACGTAGGTGGTAACCAGACCTTTGGGCTGACAATCTCCCCAGCAAGCGGCACCATGGCCAACATAACATTTGGCGCCAGCTCTTTGAGTGAAACCAGCTCAGCGCCGGATTTTTTGGTTGAACTGCCCAGCGCGGAATATTCGACAGGTTTCAGCTATGCAGGGGGCTCGCTCGGGCCCGAGCAGGGACCCGTCGCAGAATTGCGCCTTCCAACGAAGTCAGAGTACTCGGGCAATCTAACAATCTACTACGGTGGAAGTTTGATTGGCGCCTTTAATATAATTGCGCGTAACGGAGACGAATTCGTCTACTATCCAAGCGCAGCTTCGATGGGTAATCCAAGCGCGGGTGTTTTCCTTAGCTTCCCGGTTTCCATCTCTGCGAATGGCACATTCTTCGTGACGGGTTTTGCAGGCTCATTTCTTTCGCAGCCAACTGAGTTCAGAGTAGTAGGGGGAGGCGAGGGTGAGGCGTGGAAACTTACTCTGGTGGGTTGCGTACGAACCTGCTTGGTAACATTGAGTACGCTTGGTTGACTGCGGCATTTGGGAATTTATGGCCAAAGGAATTTGCGGGGGAATCAGTATGAAAACCAGATTCGGGTCTAGGCCAAGGTCCAGGAAGGCGGTTTCGCAGAGTCTGGAAGCCATCATTCTTGTCGTAGTGGCACTATCCATCGTTGCGGTCTACGCAGGCTGGGCGTTCGGCGTGTTCGGGCGCACGGTGAACTCGCCGATCCTTACCGTAGCCGGGACTCCGTCCGTGCAGGGCGTTTCAAGCTCCAATCCAACGCTCTATCTCTCAATCAGGAACTCCGGCGCATCTCCCGCAAACATAACGCAGATTTACGTGAACAACGTCAAGGTAACCCTGTCAAGCGCCCAGCTCATTCAGCCCGGCTCGGCTTCTACTCTGATAGTGCCGCTTGGCAATTCGTTCTCTCTTCAACAGGGTTCAACAGTGAACATCGTGGTCGATGCGGGGGCAACCACTCTCAGTACCTCAGCTCTGGTAGAAAGTTGAGCGAAGACTCTGGGATGCTAGACTCCCTTCGAACCAAACTTCGCTCGCTCGCCCGCGGGTCAGACGGCGAGCGAGGCGAAGACTTTCCAGAAGGACAGCACAGGGTGGTGCTCGCCAAGCCGGAATCCAGAAAGAGTTTCAGGCGCTCGATTCTGGCTAGAGGCCGTGGCGATAACGGCCGCAGTGCAGGCCCGGTCCCGCGACTGCGTGGCGAGCGTCACGGCCTCCTGAAGAAATTTGGAGGCGCGAGTTTTCGAAAGACAGGGAGGCCTCAGACTATGAAGTTCGAGGCCAAAAAAGAAGGCCCGGTATCACGAGGATTTCTCATAGCCACCCTCCCTTCTGGTTTCGCACCTGCAGTGGCACCCAAAGAAGTGGGTCTCGCCAAAGTCTATGTCCAGGGTGGAATGTACTACGTTCAGGACCCAGAAGTCCCGGCAGAAGAACTGAGCGCATACTCGAACGTCCTTCAGGAAGGACTGGAGTGGCTACCTCCCGAGGCGTTCTCGTCTGAAGACGGTCTCGAACGGATGCTTCGTTCGCGCGGAATCGACGACGAAGCGATACTGTATTTCATGCGCCGGGAGCTATCTGGGTATTCGGTGCTTCAACCGCTGGTGGACGATCCGAATGTCGAAGATATTGTTGTGGCTTCTCCTGACACTCCAATATCAGTTCGACATTCAAGCGGAACACTCGAAACGAATATAATCCTCGACGCGCCAGTTCTGGATTCGCTCGTCCAGAAGCTCGCCTCATATGCTGGAAAGCCGATCAGTACTTACAATCCACTTTTGAGCGCGAGGCTCCCGGACGGAAACCGGCTCACGCTGAACTATGGCAACGAGGTAAGCCACAGGGGCACGTCTGTAGCCATAAGGAAATTTCCGAAGGAGCCCTGGAGTGTGGCTCGACTGCTTGCACTCGGCTCCACGACACCCGAAGCGCTTGCATGGCTCTGGCTTCTTATAGAGAACAGGAAGGCGCTCATTGTAACAGGCGTGAGCGGAGTCGGGAAGACGAGCATGATCAATGCGCTCACGTCGTTCATCCCGAGTTCATCAAGAATCGTGACTGTTGAGGACGCGGGGGAGCTCAGACTGAGCCACAAACACTGGACTCCACTCGTTGCGAGATATTCCTATACGCAGAACCGGTTCGCCGAAATTTCGCTTGACCAGCTAGTCCGTCATGCGCTCAGGATGTCAGCTGATTATATCATAGTCGGCGAAGTCAGGGGAGAAGAGGGCCACAGCTGGGCCCAGAGCATTCTGACCGGCCACGGAGGAATTACCTCGATACACAGCGAGACACCCGAGCTTGCAATTCAGAGACTAATCTCTCCCCCCGTGAGCGTTGAACCAAGGAGCCTCACGGCTCTGCACGGTATTGTGGAACTCAGGATGAACTCCTTCAACGGGGCTGTGACCAGGTTTGTCTCCACCATTCTGGACCACTCTCTCGAAACAGACCTCAGCTCGAGTTTTAGCAGAGTCTACCCCAGCGCGGCTTCTGCGCCGCTACTACCAGAAGACTATGCAGGTTATCCTACGGCGCAGGCGCTTGTATCACAGGGAAACCTATCTCCGGACGAACTCGCTCAGGAAATTCAGATTCGGAAACGCCTGCTCGACGTGCTCAGGTCAGAGTGCGCGCGCGACCCTGCGCTCCTCAGTCATGAGGCAGTGAGCCGGATAAGCTGGGCATACCAGGCCGAGCCAGCGCTGCGCGACCGCCCTGAAAGGCTGATTGATTTCGCTCGGACTACCTGTCCCCGGTGCTTCTCGGCACTGCCTCTCGGAGGAGTGTGCGCACGCTGTGCGGAGATCGACACCCCTGAAATAGCGGCGTAACCCATGGACCTCAAGAAACTGATACAGGCTTCCGGACTGAGCATTTCTCCAGGTTCGCTGCGTTTTCGCCGGCGGCTGGTCACTGCAGCAGCTTTTGTGGCCTTTGCGGTAGCAGCCTTTCTTCTATATTTGCGAACCCACAGTTTGCTGGTTTTCGGTTGCCTGCCAGGAGCTGCGCTCGTGGGAGCGGCATATCCCGTGGTCTGGCTGAGGAGCGCGGCCTCTACGAGGGCGAGGATGTGTGAGCGCGAACTGCCCTTTGTATCCACTCTTCTGGCTATCGCAGCGAATCACTCGCCTCCATCCAGAACTCTGATGACTACGGGGGCAATGCCTTCTATGAGCTGGACGCAGCGTGAGTATGCAGCGCTCGTCAAAATTTCGAAAATTATGCGCTCGACGCTCGGTCAGGCTGCGTATGAGCTGTCTACGGTGCACCCTTCCCAGCGGTTTTCTGCGCTCCTGCGCTCGGTTTCAGCTGCAGAGAGAGGTCTAGGCGACCCGTATTATACGATGAGGGACAGTTCCAGAGCTGAGCTTTCTGCTCTGAAACAGGAAGCGGAACTATCCTCCGAGAAGCTTGGCGTGGCTTCGTCCACTGTGCTCGTAGCTTTCGCGGTCGCGCCTCTATCGATACTCGTGTTTGCCGCGATAACCTCGCAGTCGTTCTTTGTCTACTTTGGTTCGCTGCTCTCGCTTCCCTCCGCGGTGTTGGTGGATATTATGGTGACCCGAGCCTATCCGGAAACCCTGAGGCCCTGTGTGCGTCTTCCAGGCTACTGGTTTTTGGTCGCGTCAATTGGCTCCGGCCTTGCGGCCATCTTCGTTCCCCTCCCTCTTTCAGTGCCGTTCTATATGAGGCTGGGCGGAGCGCTGGTGTTCGGCAGCCTCGTGGCAGGGCTTTCAAGCATCAGTCAAGAAAGAGCACACGCCACTCTGCTGAAAAATCTCCCTGCTCTTTCGCGGGACTTTGCTGAGGAAGCCAAGAAGGGAGTGCCCCCAAGCGCCGCCATTCCCAGATTGAAAGCCTCGCTCAAGTATCCCGCCATCCTTTTCAGCACGCTTTCGGGCCATGCACCGAAGCCATATCTCGCCCAGGCCTATCTCGACCTGGCCAAAGAAAGCGAAAGACTAGGCGCCGACACCGAGAGTCTGGAGGCCGTGTCGGATGCGGTAAACACCGTTGCGAGCATTCACTCTTCTTACCTTTCCAAGGCATCTTTCTTCAGGATGACCGCGTTTGCGAGCGCAGCGATTCTTGCCTCATCTTCCGCGATTGTGCTTCATACCTTCTCCTCTCTTTCGTCTCACGCAAGCGGAGGATATCTCCCCCCGAGCCTTGTGTTCGTCTCATTCAATCCGGCTATTGCCCCGGTAGTATTTGCCGCCGTGGTTCTCAATTCTTACCTTCTCGGAGTGCTCGCTGGTAAGGCACTGAGGGGCTCCCTGCTCTACGGCCTAAGGGACGGTGCGCTTGGTGCACTCCTCGCCACGCTCATAATTTCGGTTGGAATGGTGCTCTAGTTCTTGGAAGACGCTTTCGACGCAGTAGTCGCAACTTCCGCCTTTCTGCTGGTGATCATGGCTGCGCTCAATCAGGTCGTGTCTTACTATGACCACCCAACGGCAGAGCCTGAATCACTTGCCGAGGTGGTGTCTCTGGGGCTTGTGAGCAAGCTCGGCAGCAACGCGACCGCATGGAAGGAGTTCAGCAAAGTCGAACCGAGCGTTGCCGTGCTGAATGGTTCAGACTACTTGATCTATGCCACCGGGAAGCTTCCTCTGGGCTCGGGCCAACCACCCGGGCTTTACCTGCAGCTCTCCGACTATGGGGCTAACTCTCTTGCATGGTCTGCAGTTCTGGGACTGGATTTCTCGAAACCATCTCAGTGCGAAACCAGCTACGAGTGGCTGAGCGATGGGTCGCTTTTAGTAATTGAGGTCTGCGCCACTTGAAATCTCAAGTTGGCAGCCGGGCGCAGGTTAGAACACTCGAAGCTTTGGTGGCAGTCGCAATCGTGGCGGGTGCAGCGGGAACCCTCCAGCACTACGCAATACAGCAGACAACTGTAGCGAACGCGCAGGAGCTCCTGGACTACCTTGTGTACAATGGGACGATACCGCAAGGACTGTCCCAGCCCGGCCAGCTTGCCATCCAGCTCTCCCAACTTCTTGCTGGTCAGCCGTGGAAGCTCGAAGTTTTTGAGCTCGTGCGCGGCTCTCTGAACTTGGTGTTTGAGATGCAGAGCGGCTCGCCTAGTGCGTCTTCACCCGCCGCTGCTGTTACGTACTCCCCACACGTGGAGGTCTACTACCTTTACGCCACCTAGGCAGAGGGGCGGGCAGGCGATAATTCTGGCATCGCTCCTTTTTGCGGCTTTGCTCTATAGCTTGTATGCGGTGCAACTGGACGGCACAGTAGCAGGTGCGAGCTATTTTCAATCTGAATTGTATACAGATGCGCTGCTAGCCGCGCTCGCCGCGGGCTCGCACGGCGCAAACGTTTCTTCAGCTGAAACCCATTACTCGGGCTACCTAGCGGAGCTCGAGGGGCTAAATGCGAGCTACGTGTCATCAAGTATCCCGCCGGGCTCGCCTGTTTTTCAGTATTCCGGATATGGCACGAGACTCCAGACCGGAGGTTCAGTCTCTGCGCTTGCGGAATATCCGCCCTACTCTGTGGTTTTTTCTGCAACCCTTGTCTCCGAAAGCGGGACGAGCGCCGTGACCTACCTGCTATACATAAACTACACAGTGGACGGCAGGGCCGTGGATTTTGACAATCTCACCCTAAAGTCAAATTCGGCATTGACTTACACGATTCATGCCCAGTGGCTCAGCATAACTCACTCCGGCTCAACTGCATTCTCTGTTACGCTCTTCTCGCCTACGGGGGTCGACCTGAAGTGGTCTCTGTAGCCCTGGAATCATCGTTGGTGCTGGCCATCGGTTTGCTCATGATATTCGGCGCGCTGCGCTCGGCGGAAACCCCTGTTGCGCCGGGGTGCCCCGTGAATCCGCTTGTGCCAGTGGGCCTTGCGCTTGAGGCCGCGTACATGCGCCCTCTCTCCATCCAGGTCGCGCAAATCGATGGAAAATCGGTTGTCAATTTCTCAGAGAACGCTGTCAGCTTTGAGGGCTGCACCGCCCCTTTTCCGGCTATACCCGACCCGTCCAGTATGTTTGGCGGCCAGAGTGCGAAGAGACTAACTCTCAACAGTCCTGTTGTGTTTGCGTCAGCAGGGGTTTACTATTCCTGTCCATGCGAAATCTACTTTGAGTATCTGACGTGGAATTCTACCATGCGTGTCAGAGGTTAGCGAGGAACCAGACCATGTTCTGCATTTGGTTTTGATCTTTTTGTGCAACGAGAGTAGGGAACTGTTCGCCGATAGCCCAGCTCAAACTTGGCTGGTTTTCGCTTCTGTCCCCGCTGCGGCGGGCAGTAACATTCCGGAATCGTACCTGCGGCCGGGCCCCGGAGTGCGAACTCCTCAAGATGCGTCGGGTAAGCATTATTAGTCTGGAGCAATGCTCACACGCTGAATCTGGTTGGCGGCTAGGAAAGTTCAGGGGGCTCTCTCTTTGGATCAGCTGGAGAATACCGGCCGCTGGCTCGACTCGAACCTATTCAAGGACCTTGGTACGCAGCTCAGCGTATCCGACGCGGTCCTCTGTGTCTGGGCTCTCGAAACCCTGGGAAAGGACGTGAACAGCATAGTGAACAAGCTGACTGACATCCTGTCCTCAGACCTAAACATGCGCCTCAGGGTGATGGTGGACTTGCCTCAGAGCTCTCCTGAGTCTCTACTCCAGCTTTGCAGGCTGGTCACCATAAAGAATCCGGGCCTTGCGAAGGAGATAGCTAATTCCACGGTCGAGGACGCGAAGCGCATGCAGCTGCCATCTGGCTCGATTATAGGAAACCACCCGTCGCTCAGTTTGTTGCTTGTAAACTTCGCTCCTGAAGACAGTGCGACAAAGCAGGCGGTGCAGTACACGTTGAAGCAGCTGCAGGAAAAGCATCTCGATCAGTTGCCCAGAATTCAGCTGAGTGACCTCTACTTGGATTCGCGCGTGCTGTGGGAGGCGGGTATCCTTCCCAAGGATGCATCCGAACGGATAGTCAATGCCATCCTCGCGCGCCAGGCCTCAAACGGAAGCTGGGGGAAGAATTCGGAGACAATATCAGCAATCCGTACTCTCGCCATGCTCGATTATTATACTGCTGCAAGCGCGATACAGCGCGGTGCAGCTCAGCTCAGAAACTCGCTGGACAGAGACGGCTCCCTGAAGGATGACCTGAAGGATACCGCGCTTTTTGTAATCGCCTTAGCCGAAGCGAACAGGCAGTCCTCCAAGGAAAAAGAGTTCATAGTCGATACTGGCGTGCTAAGGCCCAGCACAGGCGTGACAGTCGGTCAGATGCTCTCAGCGCTGCTCAGGCGAGCCCAGAAGTCCGTGGTCGCGGTGAATTTCGAATCCGAGGCCCTTGGAAAAGTACTGCTTTCGATGCTGAAATCCAATCCGTCACTCGCGATTGCATTTGTTCACAGCGAAAAGGGGACGCCGCAGGTTTTGCGCCAGTTTCCGGCTGCCGGCAACGTCAGGGTAAGGCACCTCGATTACCAGATTCCTCCTATGCTCGTGCTCGACGATGAAACTGTTGTCTACGGAATTCTTAGCGACGAGTCTCTTGGAAGAAACGGCGCCCTCTGCGCGGTTATGAGGAGCCAGAAACTGGCCAGGGAGATACTCGACTCACTCGGGCTCTCCGCTCCGTCGGCCTCGCAGCGATAATCGACGCGGCTCTTGCGCCTGACAGGAAATCGTACCGTGTAAAGGGAGTGCCCGGCCCGGCTCAGTATTTTTCACGTGTTCGCCCGCCCGTCACCAAGGTCAGAAGGGACTAGCGAATACCGCAGGTCTCTAATAATAAAAGTTAAATATCCACTTTACGCCACAGGGGTGAAAGATTTGTCGATCGAACTTCATACCTTCAAGAGTGTGGCAGAGCTGACCAAGCAGCTCGATGACGAGGTATCGAGAATAAAAACCCTGCTCGGAGAGTATTTGCGGAGACTCGATGAGTCTCGGGCGAGGCTGGAAAAGCTAAGGAAGACACAGGAAGTAATATCGAAGCTCACTGGAGGAAAGTCTGCAGCAGCGAGGACTGGTGAAGGGCAGACGCTCGACCTTATGGGGCTCAAGGTTCTTGTTTATGTGTCTCCTGAAGATGAGGCAGAAGTGCTTGAGGAATCGGTCAAAACACTTCAGGACAAGCTGAACGTCCTGCAGAGAGTGCGTAAAGCTTTGGAGCCTCTTGGGTCGCTAGAAGAAGCCGGGGCTACGCTAACCGCGGTTATGAATGACGGCATTCCGACACGCATACTACTCAAAGTGACATAATCACATCTCACGGGGACTGGATACTTCAACCCACGAGCACGTGGGATCAGCCCGTCAGGTTTTGGGCTTCAGTGCTAATTCGAGATGAGGTGTTTTCATAGATTCTGCTTTTCGTAATTGAACTGGCTTTGCCGCTTTTCGGAGGAACGCTAGCTCCTAGAGAAAGAAGTTCGTCGAGGAGGAGTGACCAGGGGAATTGATAACATTCTTTGAGCTAGGGGGATATGGAACGGGGCGATACGACTTCCATCACAAAAGGCTCGCCCGGGCTCTAAAGAGGGATAAATCTACATTTACTGAACTAGATACTCAACTCGGGCTCGGAAAGGGCTTTCGCTCTTCTTGCTCTGCCTCTTACAGGTGCCTTCAGGATGGCCGAGTTCATAATTTTCCATTGCGAGCCTTCCTTGAGAATGCTGACCTTATTTTTGGTAGCCATTGATCCCAGAACCAGCGCTACACGGTCTCTTCTCAGTCTTTCGGCGCTGTGTTGGGCCAGGTACGAGAGCAACCGCCTGAATGTAACCTTGCCTGCAACCGTAATGTACCCATAAATGACTTCCTCTATATTTTCCTCGGGTTTTCTTTCAGCCATATATACCTTTCTTGCGTTTAGTCTATCCCCCGTCCACTTAAGCCTTGTGACCAAACTGAGGAGCTAACCGGGTATTGGCCCAGTTCACTACCAAGGAGTTGGTGGTGAGCCCCACGCCCAGGGCGAACGCTGAAGACGCCGCGAGAATTGGCAGGCTGGGAGAGGCTGCGCCGAAAGTAAAAAGGGAAACCGAGGCGACAGAGGCGATGCCGAGGCCAACTCTCGGGCTGAGCTTTGCTGTCAATGACCAGGCGGCAGTGGAAAGTGCAAATAGCAGCACGATGTCTGGTAAGCTTGTTGTAGGGTGAAGAGAAAGAACTAGGTCAGTTGTCACGATCAGTGGTAGGAGCGTGAGGGGAGAGAGCACAAACCAAAAGGCTACGAGCCTTCTCAGCTCTGCCGGTAAGAGTCTGTTCATGAGTGCCACTGCTACTGCCCACTCTACAATCAGGACCAGCGCAACAACAGCCTGCGGGGCTCCCCTCAGCAACAGCGCCATTCCGGAAGCATAGGTTAGATAGGTACACAGGAGCACGCCTGAAAGCAAGAGATAATCCTTAGGGTGTGGCAAGCCACTCACGAGGCGCATGAAGACAGGCTATATATACATTCCTGCGCAGTCATACGGACGTTCAGCCATTCCGCAGCCCTCATTTGAGCTCGGTTTGACGAATGTTGCAGGGTTCCTTGAAGATGGTTTGATTTTTGGCGGCTCATGAGCGTGCTGTGCTTGTCTCCTTTATGATGAGCGTCATCGCCTTGTTCAAGAGCTGTTCAGTCAGACGCCAGGAATTTTGAAGAAGACGGTTGCGATAAAGACTACGATTCCGCTCACTGCTGCAAGGAGAGAGGCGTGTTTGAAGCCAGCAGCTATGCTGCCCTCGCCCATTTTCCCAGCGACGAATCCCATGACCCAGCTCGTGAATACTGCACCAGCCAGCATCGGGCTCGTGATTGATGCCGCGTTGATTCCAGACGAAAACGGGTTGTATCCCTGGCCCGTTATCACTGGAGAAGTCAGGAAGTAGACCATGAGCACTGTAGTGACAACTATCATGATTGCACCGAAATATGGAATGAATACGTACGGCCGTAGCTGGCTCTTCTTCTCCTTATCAATCTGAGCTGTTCGCTCTACGAAGTCGGCCAGAGTGCCGAGCATCTCGGGAGTGCCTCCGCCTACATCCACAACCTCGGAGAGGAGGAACATGGTGGCCTGGGTCATCCAGCTCCTTGTTTTCTTCATTATGCCTTGCACGATCTGTCGCAGGGGTATACCCCAGCTGAGTTCGGAAGCCATGCCGCTCACCACGCGCGAAAGACCGCCGTAATTTCTTGTTGCCACCTGCTCTATACATTTTTCTGGAGCCAGTCCGGTCTTGCGGACTTCTGCGATATCCCGGATAAAGCTGGGTATCATGCGTTCCAGGCTTCCGCGCGCCCTGTTTTCCCTGATGCTCACTATCGCGCCGGGTAATGTCGCCAGTGTAAGTCCGGCTGCGAGCTTGTAAACGAGGGAAACGCCATGTAATGGAAGAATTACTGCGATTGGGATGATTGGAACGCTTGCAAGAAATATAAAATAGGGGCGGTAGTAGTTGAAGGGCTCCTTGGGCTGCACGCTGTGGGATATGTAGATAAATACGGCCGAGACAGCTGGATTGAAGACTGTGGTGAGAAGTATGATGCGCTGCACTCCTCCGCCCCCTGAACCGGCGCCACTTGCGGAGCCCAGAATGGTCTGAACTGCGAAGAGCACGAAAAGCCCTATTCCCAGAATTACGGCCACGGAGATGTAGGACTCTGCAAAAGTGCCAATTGTATCGGCCGCACTTTTCACCTTTATTGCGCGATACGCAAAAACGTCTTTCACCTTCGACTGCATGTAGTCGACAGTATCTCCTCCGGTCTTGAGCACGCTAGTATAACCCCCGAAGAAATCAGCGAAGACCCGGTTAGGGTTATACCTCGCAGCTTTTTCCAGCGCTGTTATCGGGTCGTTTGCGAATATTTCGATATCCATGAGTATTCGGCGGGCTTCGAGCGCAGATTTGGGGTACAGGGTTACGTTAGACAGCCGCTTTAGTGTCATGATGGGCGACACGCCTCCGCTGGCCAGCACTGTTATGTAGCCGACCACGAACGGAAGCTCATCATCAAGGGCAGCACTCCTTCCGCTGGCTATCATCGAAGGGTATGACAGACCAAGCCCAAAAGCGAGCACTGGTGCTATTGCGATTGTAGCAAGCAGTGGAAGACGGAAGAGCACGGCAAGCGCAAGCCCCACGCCTACGACCGGAAGTGTAAAGACCGTCACCATGACCACAAGAGAAAGGTAAGCCTCTGTCGAGTAGTTCATTCCGCTCTTCATGATTTGGGTAGGAAGTTCGGGCATTTTGGATGAAAGGAAGCGTGAGGCCCAGCCAAACCGTCTGAAAGCGTAGGCCGCTGCAGCTTCGCCAAATGTGCTCTCACGAGGCTGTTCCTGAGACTTTTCCGCCTCGGCTGGCGAAGGTTTCGCTACTGCCTTCTTTCTATTTCTTAATACCAATTTTATGTCTACTCCATGCGAACTATATTGAGAGACGGCTGACCACTGAACTCTGTCACTTAGGTTAAGTGATTACGTCTCGGCGGCTACTTAACATTTGCTAGCGGAACACCGTAGGAAGCCCTTGAAAGCAATCCACGTGTAGAATCCTCGACAGGCTTGGAATGGATGTCAGCGTTGGTTAGGGGCCGAAGATGAGTCAGTTCACACTGGGTTTCTGCAATGGACGGCCTCATCAGGGTCCACATTCGTGTGTAACCTATCCTCCTGAGGGAGTGGTTCATTTGACTTTATAAATATGATTAGGTTCCTAATGTGTCAAGTTCGAACATGTTTTTCCGAAGCCGGACTCACAGGCGTGCCATCAGTCCGGTCATAGCTACTGTGATCTTGCTCGCTGTGTTCATAGCTCTCGTTTCTGCTGCGCTTGCGTTCGTGGACACCGAACTTACTTCATATTATGCAAACTCCGACCTAGCCTCAAGCTCAACGTTCGCACAGAATTACGCTCAAGCTGTGCAGAGCGTTGGCATGACCTTTGGTAGAAGCCTGAGCATAGGTTACGGAGTGAAGTACGCGCAACTTGCCTTCATTCCCGCTGCTCTGCAGTATACTATAACAGTGGGCAGCCAGAGCTGCCTCATAGTCACCGGATTCCTTCTCAGTGCGATATCGGCAAGCTATTACTCGCTGGGCAAGAATTACTATATCAACTATTATCCCGGAAAGTTCAGTGGGCTGTCCTCGATTGGTGCCAGTGGTAGCTTCGCCAGAGCTTTTGCCACTGAATACCAGTCCACGCCAAATTCGCCGTTCTTTCTTGATACGGTTGTAATGGGCATCCCCCAAGTGACGAATTTTATGCTCACCACTCCAGGATCCTCACCTGTTAATATAACTCGGATATATCTTCCAGAATTGTACTATAGAAATAATCCCATCCCTATGGATTGTTCTGGTTCAATGGGGCCTTCTACAGAAGTGACAAGATTCACTTCGCCTACGGGTTATATTTCGGCTCAGGGACAGGGCCTTCAGGTAGAGACCTACTCAAGCACTTCCACGACGTTCCAGATTACTGCGAGTGCAACTCCCGCATTTTCCTCGCAGTATCCTCTGAGCTTTTACCATTTTAGCTCAAGCACCCAGACATTTCATATACAATCTGGTCAAGAAATACAGATATTTATAGGAGACATCGAAGTACTTGGTGTATAGGCTATGAGATTAACGCGGGAGCTGGAAGTGAGGCTAGTTGGCTGATGTAGTAATTGGGAACGTTATACTCACTGCAGCGTTGGCGATTGGGCTCATACTCTTCATTTCTGCGGCCCAGGGTTTTTCTTTGATATACTCGATAAGGGCTCAGGATACTCTGGTTCAGGGTGACGTAGACGCTGTGGCTCAGGAAATTCAGCAGGTATATCTCATTGTGAACCAGTCGCTCTTCCCCCCAGGCACCACTTACGTCCTGAAGAACTTGGGCCTGCCCAATCAGTTGTTGGGATTTCCTTACAGGATATCTCTCGAACTGTCCCAGGTTACCGCTCGCGAACACGAGCTTCTGGTCACGATTTCCCTGATAGGCGCTCAGGGAAAGGCATCTACTAGCGTGATACTCGGCGAAAACATTCAATTGCTGTCTACCGGAGCCGTGCAAGGTTCAACCACGACATCACTCGTTGCGTACAAATGTGGTTCGGGGGGAGGTTCGGTAGTTATTGGGGGGAACACGTATCCCTGCACGAATCCGTCTTTTGTGGAGATGAGTCTATAGAGTTGAGTTCAAATGGTTAGCGAAATGATAGATTACATTGCGGCAGCATTAGGGATTGTGCTCGTGTTTATTGCTGGTGTTTTCTTCTTTACGTCGGCTGTCACGAACGGCCTCGCGTTCTCAAACCAGCAAAATGCTGCGCAGCAGGCAGAGAATCTGCTGGACTATATACTCTTGACTCCCGGCTCGCCTGCGAACTGGGGGCAAATCTCAACCGCCCCCCTTGCCTTGGGTCTTGCCTCGCCCACGTCACAGACTGAATATTCGCTCAGCCAGTACAGTCTTATGCGTCTACTCGTTCCGAACGCAAGTGCCACGCTGAATTTTAAAGGAGTGAACTACGAGTCGGTCTATTTGGGTGGTTATGATTACATAAGTGCACCGAGCTCCTATTTCCTGAATTATTCCTACGCAAAGACACTGCTGAATATCACGAGGGCGTATGAGTTCCGGTTAACTGTCAGGGCCGCGCTGAACGTTTCGATATCAGAGGTGTCGTCTTCGAAATATAGTGTCAGCGTGGTTTCGAGCTCTGGCAGCCCTGTGGTTGGTGCGAACGTCATAGCGTCTCTTGTATACGGAATATCTGAAGGCTCTAACAAAGTACCGCACCTAGGCATCTCAACTGCTACTGGTACCACTGGACCCCAGGGAACTGTTACATTGTCCTTTGGCGTCAGCAATCCTTCTGGAGTAGGTGAGTATTATGTAGTAGCTCAGGTAGAGAGCGGAGGGTTAACCGGAGAGGGGTATCACTACTTTAACTCCGCTTCTCAGCCACTGACGTATATCTTATACAATGCAGGGGCGCCTAACCAAGTTACTGTCGTTCAGCATTGTGCAATCGGTACTACACCGCCATGCGGAACTGATTACATTAACGTTAGTATTGCTGATCTGAGTAATGGAGCAAATACACAAACACAGCTCACATGCAACGTGACAAAGATCAATCCCGGAAAGGGAGGGGGAGATAATGGGGATAATTCAACTTGCAAGGGCACGATTCTTGGCGGATTCATCGTTGTGACATCGCAGAAATCTGGTAATGGTTCGAACAGCTATCCGACGGTTCAGTTATTTCCTATTAACTTTGCGGTTGGATTGGCGACTCAGTTCGGGGGCAATCCAACTGGTTCGCCCGACGCCGTGACCACCAGTCGAGTGGTGCTTGTAGCTGGAATAAGCTACGTGGTATCGCTGGTTTACTGGCCGGATGTTGGCCCAGAGTACGGAGGCTAAAAACATTGATGCGGACAGTAGAAGTGCTCATCGCGATTGGCATTCTTGTCGGTGGCGTCGCTGGGCTTACAGCGTATACGAATATACCAGCCCCCCAGTCGATTTATTCCACGCAGCTCCAGAACCTTGGCTACTCGGCTCTTTCGCACGCTGAAAGCAGCGGCGTTCTGCAAGCTGCCGCATTCAACCCCTCTGGGAGTTCCATGGCCCAGCTGCAGCAATCCTTGCTCGCAGTGTTACCAGGGGACGTCGTTTACAATCTTACGGTCTATCAGGTCGCAGGCGCGCAAGGCTCAACGGGACTGACTACGTACACGCCGGTAGCTTCCAGCTCGGATTACGTCGGAAACGGTCCAAAGTTCACGGTGAGCGTATCTTACGTTGTCGCCCCGCTTAACCTGAGCTACGTGTTAAGCGCCCGTCCCTACAAAGCAAATCTCTTTATTCTCAACACTTCTGATGCCGAGGGATGGTGGACCACGGGTTACACTGGTGCAGTTCTCGCTTCTTCGCTCAAGTCTCTTCTTACCGAGCGAGCTTACTTCAATGCTACTATTACGATTAACAATACCAGAGAAATGTATGAACTTTTCAGTGCAGGAAAAATCGCAGTGAGGGGCGGAATAAACTCTTACGGACTGCAGGGGGGGATTGTTATCAATGTTTTCGGCGAAGCTGTCCCGATACCTTCCGAATTTTTTATAAACCATAACAATAACAACGTTTGCCCTGGATTTAGTACCGAACTCTATTGCTATGATTATTGGCTCGGCGGGGAGGTAAGCATGTACAACGTTACTTGGGTAAGTGTGGTAGGATGGCCATTTTATGAAGTGAGCAACACGAATTCTGCGTTTGATGCAATGCAATTCAATGGTTCTGCCTGCCCTTATGGGTACCCATACTTCGGAGTTTACGGAATCTGTGGTCAAGGTCCATCGGGGCTAAATGCTTTTGCTGCCGGCCTTGGCGGAGTACAGGATGGGACATGTTCACTAAGTCCCGGAGGTACGTTACCAGGCCAACTTTCCTCTCAAGTTAAAGCGGCAGAAAATGCATACGGTATCTATGTCAATCCCACCCAGACGTCGACTCGCGCAATGCCTCCAGGCGAGTTTGAGAATTGCAAGCTAAATCCAACGCTGAGCTTAATCACCGCAAGCGGTACTGGATATGACCCCGCTGAGGTCTACACTCACCAGTGCAGCAGTGGGTCGGGCGTCTGCGGGAGTTTCATCGACATCGGTCTTGTGCGCATCCCTGATATACGAACTACGGCGCTTGCTTTGTTCGCCTATTTCCAGCCTGCGGTAGCTCCCAATGCAAACTATCTCGCCACGGGTTACACAAGGCTCGTGGTGCTGCAACTGGGTGAAGTTTGAACGCACACACCTGCAAAACGCAATAGTGGGCAGTTCATAATAGCCGCCGCTGGAATAATACTGATACTTATGATTGCAACAGTTCTTTTCCTCTATACGAATCTGCCAAGTCAGCAGATTGCCGTAGGAAACCCGCTGCAGGCCGTGCAGAGCGTCGAGCAGGGGATGAATCACGTTTATGCCGCGAGTGCGAGTTACTATTCCTCGATACTGAACGTGACCGGAAACTACACCTTCGCGAGGCAGCAGGCTCTATCGCTTACCCAAGAAGGTTTTGACCGTCTTTCTGTGCTCTATTCTCTCTATGGCCTGAGTTTCAACGCAACGCCCACGGAGGTTCGAGCCTCTTGGTATTCTCCTAGGAGTTATACCTACGCTTCTGGGGTAGTGAGCTTTAACCTGAGTGTGCAGGGCCTGAGTGGCATAACCTATAACGCGAGTCAGGAGCTCAGCGTCGACATAACATCAACGTCATCGTGCGGCATTTACAAGTGTTCAGACGTTCAAGTGGCTGAACAAGGGGGAGTGAATGACGCTGCGCTCACAAGTTCTAACTTTTACTTCTACGTTTTCGACGGACAGACTTCGATCTGGGTTAGGGCCTCTCCTTCCTCTCAGGTAGTTAACTATGGTAATGGTACATACGCTGTGCCGTTACCGAGTTCCTCTTCTACGTCTCTCTACGTACTGGGCGTGCAGGACAGCAGGGGAATAACCGTGATAGCTACGAATGCACACGAAATAACTTACTCTCTGACAGACTCCAACCCTGTGAACCAGAATGTGACTTTCGAGTTTCTAAATAACGGCACAGTGACCGAACTCGGGCAGTGTGTTGTCTCTTGCAGTTCGTCATCGGTCTCGGTTCCTATACCCCCCGTGCCGGTCAAGGATATTCTCGTAAACGAAACACTGAGCGGCCACAAATCTGCCTATGTTCCCTTCCAAGTCGAAGACTGGGCATCAAACTATACTGTCCCGCTCGGATTATCTGGCAATCTCACTCTCTTTTCGAACTTTCAGATGGTCGTCACAATGGTAAATCCTTCTGATACTCAAAGCGTAACTATATCTTGGAACGGCACTGACTCTTCGAGGCAGACTCTGTATGCGATTCCGGATCGTGTACCGGGCGAGAAGGGGGGTACGTATTTCAGTCATAGCCTTAGCTCATCGAACAATGATATCTATACGAATGGTGCGCTAAGTATCAGTATCCCTCAGGGAGGCTCAACGGCAGGCGTGGTTTTGACCATATCCGAGGAAAGCAAACTTTCGACTGTGCTGGGAACCGTGAACATTGTCCGAGCTGATGGTGTGACCCCCAGTGAGGGAGGAGGGTACGCCTATACTCTCGTGCCGGGAGTAGTACGAGATATTCTACAGGTCGAGCCCGAGAACCCGAGCGGCTGGGGGAATGCAAACAACCTCTACTTCCAGGCAGTTATACTGATTCCCGCGGATACGCAGTGGATTCAGGTGATTAATAGAGCGTACTTTGTAACCGCTCCCTATTCGAGGAGTGTTAACGACCTAATGTTTGACAAGCTTGTACCCAATTGCGGGTCCCCATGCAATGGATTCAACGCTTTCGTCCAATGGGTAAATAATACGATTGACAATACCAATTATTTTGTGGCTTTAGGGAAGAACATGTCTTTTGACCAGAGCAACTCCACCAATATTCACCTCTGGGCCGCTTACTGTTATGGTCCCGGCCCGTCAGGTGGAACACAACTTCCCACCCAAACTACTGACCCCTGTACCGAAGGGGGCACTTACAACGTAGGAGTTCTGATGATGAATGCTGCTCTACAGAATCTTTACGCGTTTACGAATTCGCTCAGAAACTGCGGTGGCGGGTTTGGTGTTTCAACTGTGTCAGGGTCCCAGTATCTGGAGGTCGACCCTGTGATACCCGCAACATGTGAAGGTGGGCTCTCCCCTTCGCCAACTTACGCCGCAACCCTTAGTTGGACAGGAATATTCTGGTTTTGGCCACCTCGGGCTCCCATACGCATAGACGCATATAGTTTGGCCAGCCTTGTGGAGTACCCCCCGACGTTGACGGTGACGACCTCCTAGGGCACATTTTAGCAGGCGCCTTGGGTACCGTATGACTGCCGCAGTCCATTGTTCTATCATTAAAGCTAGTTATCTTTGAACTACCGGCAAGCTAATCGGGTGAGCGGTTTTTAGCGCGGAAATGACGCTTTGAGAGTCGTCGTCGAAATCCGGTCTTAGACGTACAAAATTTGCTAAGACGATTGTTTCCGTCCAATAAATCTCGGACCACCCGCTCATCAAAAAAGAAACTGGGGCGACACAACCCAGACTTGAGAGCGCATTTTGCAGTTAAGAGACTGCCTGAGTTCTCGGTTGTCATCTCGCGCTGACCGCAGTTTGCGGAGAAGGAGCCTTAGAGCGGCCCTCTCCCACGCCCAGCTCCTGAGCGGCCAGCGCACCTGTCTCCTGCGGCTTGTAGTAGTAGTCAGTGAACACCTTTTGCAGCTCGACCTGGTGCCTCAGGTTGCGCTGCACGAGCCACTTTAGCACAACTTCCCTCCTGTGGATTTCATCAATTATTGCTTCAGGAGTTGTAGCGCGAAACTCGGCAAGTTTCTTGATTTTCACGCTTTCATGTAGGTTCGAGACGAAATTATCCTTGGCGTTATTCCATTCGAACACCCGCACCTGGGTGTCCACGTCCACTACTTCTTCGGCCGCGATTATTCTCCTGCCAAAGCGCATCCTGTCGCTTCCCGGGAGTAGAACCCTGCGGGAGACAAGTGCCAAATCCAGGAACGGAATATAGGAGGGTGCGACATCCATCGGTTTCGAGGTCAGACGCTTTATCGCAGATCGAACGTCTTCTGCGTGTATTGTGCACAGCCCTCCGTGACCGGTTGACACGGCCTGGAAAAGTACATACGCCTCTTCACCTCGCACCTCGCCTACTATGAGTACCTCTGGACGCATTCTTAGGGAGGCTTTCACGAGGTCGAAAAGAGAAACTTCGCCAATTCTTTCCGAGCTCAGGCCGTAGGACGGCCTGCTTATCATTGGCACCCAGTTGTCAACTGCTATGTTCATCTCCTGGACTTCCTCTATCGTGACGATTTTGATTCCGGGTCTCAGCATGCTTGCCAGCGCATTGAGTAGCGTGGTCTTGCCCGCGGCGGTCGCACCCACGACAATCGTGGTCAGCCTGCTCTCCATCATGTACCAGAGGTAGGCAGCAAGCTCGGTGTTCAGCGTTCCAAACTTGAGCATATCCACAATCGTGACGGGGTCTGTCCTGAACTTTCGAATCGTGAGCGTGCTTCCAAAGGGAGTGACCTCCTTTCTGTATGTTGCCATGAGCCTGTGCCGCCCGGGCAGTGTTGCGTCGACAAGCGGAAAGGCCGTGCTCACGTGTTTTCCGGAAATGTGCACCAGTCTGACAATCAGGTCGTCAAGATCCTCCTCCTTTGTGAATATCAGATTCGTGGGCATGCTCTCATACTTCGAGTGGAACACGTAGAGCGGCCTGTTCAGGCCGTCCAGGCTGACGTCTTCGATTGCGGGGTCGGACATGAAGGCGTTCAGCGCACCGAAGCCCACCATGTCGCGGTCGATATAATAGAGAATCTTGGACCACGCAATGTTTGCCATCCTGCCCATTGCTATCCTGTATTTGTCCACGATGTTCCTCGCGCTGGCTTCGAAGTAGGCCTTGGAATCTACGTCGCTCCTCGGAACTTTGAGCTCCATCTGGAGAGTTTTCAGGAGAGTATTATAGATCTGAATTTCTTCTTCGTTGAGCTTGAGCTCATCAACCATGTATGCGTATCCGCCGGATTCAGGGTCTTTAGCAATTACAACATACGCGAAGGGCTCGGTGATCGCGTAACGCTCCACTTCAACGAAGTTAGTGGGAATGGGTGTCGTAGTAATTGGCGACTTGAGGTCGCCATCTGCCGTCGATCCGTTTTGTTTCTTCGTGGTTTCCATGGACTTGAGACTCACAGTGAGTATTCTGCGCTGGCTATATAACGGATTCGCAGCTATCCCCTCTGTAGATTAATATCAAATGTGATATATTATCTATGCTATAAGTCTACTTATGCCTTTTGGATGAATGTATAATCGCCCCTGTCCGGACGTGCAGCCCACGACAAGGGCTCTCCTCGCTGCGGGCCAAAGACTGGGGGAGCACTGCGGCGGATGTCCCGCTCGTTTGGGTCGTTGGAATACTCGAGCTGTGCTGGGATATGCTCTTTAAGAGAAGACTTTGGACCATACGTTTGACGGCGTGGATTTGATGCTAGAGTCAAGTCTTTGGGCGAATGTCGATTTGTGAATAATAAGGATGTCCTAGAGGAGGATCTCTTGCTCACGGTCGACCCCGCTCTATCCGGAGCTGCAAATTCCGTCTGGAAGCATCAATATCTTCTTGAGGACTTGGATGACGGGCTACCATACCTGCCGATCGCTTAAGGATTGGTCGAATCGGGTGGAACTCGAATCGCTGACGCTGAAGCGGAACTCGTGGAGAAGACCATTCGCCATTGGTTAGGCACAGGCTCGCACTGCACGACATCATTTTTGCGGCTCTTGCTAGAGAAATGGAATCTCCACTCGGTACTTCCGACAAACGCCAAGCGCGTTTGATGAACTAGTGAGAGTTGTCGACTGAAATTGTAAGATCAAATCGAGATTTGCAAGGGAAGCTTCGTGGATTCTGCCGGGTCCGCTAAGCCCAGCTAAGTTCAGTTAAGCTCTAACAGACGTTCAGCCGAGTATGCGCCGCTCAGGTAGCTCGACCATATCGACGGGGACGACCGGCAGGCTGTGGACTACTGGGCCAGCGCCGTCGGCCGCGCGGCGACTTCAGCCGCTGGTCACCGAACACGACCACTCTGGAATTTCCCACCCGCGAGCCACTCCGCAGGTAGGTCGGAGAGCGTGGGCTCGATTTGCCGTCGCGCTCGAGGCGGATTGTCGCTCGGGACCCCCGGCCGGTGCGTGAACAGTCAGACAGGCACACACAATCAGCAAAACAGTCACAGGTGCGCAGAAGAGAGGGAGAAAAGTATGCGGTCGCCGGGTATTTTGGGATCGCTTTCGAATCCCTGACAGTTTTGCAAGCAAACTAACCCAAAAATATACAAGATATACGAAGCCTAGACATAGATATTAGAGCATACTCGAATCAACCTAAGACTAGTCTTGGGGCCTTACAAAACATTAGTCCAAGACTATAAAACTTGCGACAAGGTTGGATGCCAGACTTCCAAGACTAGTCTTGACGAAATTTAAGACTACCAAGACTCCAGAACTAGGAAGTCAGCCCGAAATTTGAGCACGATTTCATGATAGTCTTGTTCTTCCAAGGCTAGTCTTGGCAAGACTCCCAGTCTTGAAGACTGCCTATGGTACGAGACCGCAAGCGAAACCATTGTACTACATTTTCGAAGGGCCGTTAAATCCTCAGGATTGGTTGTCTCGGGTCTTAGGTGGATTGCTGTCGTACATAGTTGTCGGAGCCCCAGGGGCTTGCTGACTGTGACTGTCAAATGCCTCCGAGATAACAGTCATAACAAAAATCACAAGGCTCCTTTGTATATCATTGAAACTTGAATGATAATCACATAGTCTAGGAAGAGCTGTTGACAAGGCTTTATATCCATGAAAGACAAGTATATTGTGCTCAATGAATGTCTCAGTCGCCGGCCTTGCAGACTGAATATCAGTACTATCTTAAAATCAAAGCTGACCTGCTCAAACAATACAAAGGTAAGTTTGCTTTAATTAAGAAACAGGAGCTTGTCGGAACCTTCGATACGGATCAAGATGCCTACAATTCGGGTCTTGACAAATTTGGAAACGTGCCGTTTCTAATAATTCGTATAGAGGAAACAGATGAATCAGCTTGGATTCCTGTGCTATCTATGGGCCTTTTGAATGCCGGTCTTTGAATTCACTTACAATGCCGCAGTAACTGCAGGTCAAAGTCCAATTTCACCTCAAGCGGCTCTTCAGCCTGCTGGACCTCGAATCCAAGGGATACAGATGGCCGTACCATCGCGTCTTGAACAGCAGCTAAGAGACTCAAATCAGCCAGTGCCTTCTCCAATTTCTGGGGATGCACTGATCGACACTGGCGCTACGGTTAGCGCTGTGGATGATTCTGTCATTCGCAGATTAGGAGTATCTCCTGTAGGATTAGCTAACGTTGGAACCGGAGCCGGGCCGAATCAACAAAACCTCTATCCTGCAAGATTCATCTTGCCTAACCTAGGATTTGTGCTCGAATTCAGTAGAGCGTTGGGAAGTAACCTTTCTTCAACGGGACTAATAGCTCTATTGGGTAGAGACGTCCTTTCAAGAATGGTCCTCATCTATAGTGGGGCGTCAGGCAGGATTACGAATGCATTCTGAAATAGATTCTGCCCCTATTTCCCATGCTTTACTTCGGTACAAGGGAACTTTAAGGATCTCAGTTTCACAATTTTGTAATGAGAGCTAATCTAAAGTCTCCCTAAGGAGAAAGTCTTGATAAGGTGGATTTCCGTCTGAGATTATAACTCATGGAGGTAGGTGCGGTCGCCGGGATTTGAACCCGGGATCGGCAGCTTGGAGGGCTGCAGTCCTAACCAGACTAGACGACGACCGCCCAGTTCGGCCATTGCCTCTGCTCACACAGAACCCGCGTATGGCGAACGATAGTCTAGGCGCAGCCGGAGACTGATAAGCTTCTCACGCACTTTTCAAAGAAGATATGCATCAACTTGTGTAGTATTACTTAAGTATGCCAGCTGTGTGAGAGCAGGTGGTCCCGCAGAGTGACTTCGCTGGAGGACAAGCCATGGGTAGCAAACTACCCCCCAGGTGTCGGCCAGACGCTTGCCTACCCTGACAAACCCATCTACGAGGTGTTGAATAACCTTTCAACAAGAATGGGCCGCAAGATTGGACTTGTATATGAAAACACTGAGCTGACGTGGGGTTTTATGGACGCCTTGGTCAACCAGACGGCTAGGGCGCTACTCAGCTTGGGTTTCGCCCGCGGCCAGAGAATTGCGGTTGTGCTGCCAAGCTCTCCTCAAATCATCTTCACGCTCATGGGCGCCTCGAGGGTGGGCTGTTCCGTTCTGATTGCCGACCCGCTCAACCCTCGGGAAGCTCTCTCTAAGGCTCTCGTGAACTTCCGGCCGAAGGGACTTGTTGTAAGCTCCGACATCATATCTGGCAAGGACCTGTATGAACCGCTCTCCGAGATTATAGACTCGGGCGCGTTTGAGGTGGTTTTGACCGCAAGCCTGCTCGATTTCCTTCCGCCAGCCGCGCAGTGGTTTCCGCTGACTCTCAAACAGGTGAAGAGTAAAAGAAGAGCAAAGCGTCAGAGCTGGTTTAGGCTTGTAACGAAACAGAGCCAAAGGCCCCCCGACGCCCAGCCGCAGGCAATGGGTGATGTCATGGTGAACATGGTACGCCTTTCAGCGCCGGGCGAAATCGATCTCGTCCCGTTCACTCAGGTCAATCTGATTGCGAGTGCCCAGCAGCTGCAGTCCTGGTTCCACATAGGTGAAGAAGACTCGCTGGCGAGCTCGGTTTCAATGAACACAGCGGCGGGTCTTGTGACCTCGTTGTTCCTTCCTGTCCAGAGCGCTGCGACCTTTGCGATTTATCCGCTCTTTGAACCGACGCAGATGATTTCCTCAATACAGAGGCACAAGTTCGATGTGCTATCCGCTCCTCCGCATACACTCCGGGCACTCGCGCTGCACCTGATGTCAGTGCACAGCGAAGGCAGCGCGCTCAAGCTCGTGCTGAGTATGGGGCCGCGATCAAAGGACGGTCTGGAAACATCCCTTTCAACTCTGACGGGGGCAAAAGTGTGTCACTGCTATGCGGCTGCTGAAGTTGGGGCGATTACTCACTGCACAACCCCCGACTCTCCACCCTCTGCCGAAGGAGCGGTGGGATTGCCACTTCCAGACACGGAAGTAAAACTGATTGGCTCAGAAGCAGAAGGAAAGGAAGCGTTATCATCCCGGTCATCTACAGGGTTACTTGCTGTTAGGGGAGCGCAGGTTCCTGTGAATCCTCCCGCGTCAAAAAAGGGTACTTCCCCTCCTCATATGGAAGGGTGGATGATGTCTGAGGACTTTGTTCGGATCGACTCCTCCGGCGCGTTCACAATCGAACCCGGTTCAAGTGGGGGGGCGTATATCGCAGGAGCCCGAGTGAATCTTGAGCAGCTCGAGACACTTCTTAGGCGCCACTCTTGGGTGAGAGACGCGGAAGTTGCGATCACTTATGACCCGCTTATGGGGGAGCGCCCCATAGTGCGTATTATGCTCAAAGACTCTTCGAGCGAGCCGAGCCCGAAAGAGTTTACCGATTACGTGGGAGCATATCTTATGCCTCAGGCAGTTCCGATAGGTTTCGAGTTCATCAGATCGGCCTGAGCGCTCTGGCTTCCGGTTTTACGGTTGGCTCGGATCCTACACAGTGCGAGCCAAATCTACACGCTGGTCCTGTTCGCCCGCCTTTTTATTAGTGTAGCAGCATAAACCACTGCAATTATAGCAATTATCAGGGCAATTAGCGCGCCTATGAGTGTGGCGGAATTAAGGGACGGAGGCGTGGTTCCGGAAACGCTCGAGTGTTGCGTAGCTTGAGTCCCACTAGTGGAGGTAAGTGGGGTGGAGTCGACAGCATAGTAGGTTGTAGCCGGGTCGTCAAACACGTAGACCCTGCCCGCCGAATACCAGTAGTTCTGGGAGTTGAGTTCCACTATGCCAGAGGACGCACTCTTAAAGACCAATACGTTCGAGAAGGACACGCTCAGGTTGAACAAAATATATCCAGTCGCAGTGATATTCGCTTCTACCCCCTGATATTTTTTGCCGGAATACGTAATATTTGCAGCGCCCACAGCCGTGACATGTGCAAGGTTGACTGCGTCTCCGCTCCGGGTGGACGAGTCAAGATAGACGTAGCCAGAACCCTGTGGCAGTGTCACCTCGAGCAAAATTCCACTTGAGTTCAGATAGACCGTTCGGACATTGGTTACTGTCGCGCTAGCCTCAACTCCGGCGGAAGCCATGGCCGATGCTACGAAAGTTACAGACTGGCCATCTACGGCTACCTTGGTCGAAAACGTATTTCCGTGAATTACGAGCCCTGCGGTAGATGGTAGGGACATAATAAGTATCGACGAACCTTCCACCGTCCGCGCAAAACTGAGACCTACCGAAGTGACATGGCTTGCACCTGAGAGCGTCAGCAAAGAGTCATATTCTAACGCGATCCCATTCAGGCCGTACCATACAATCGCCGTGCCATTCGCGTGCGAATCCGTGCTAGTCTGGCCGGCCCCAAAAACAATCTGAGAGGTACCTCTCCAATAAGCGACGGGGTAAATGGAGCCTCCGGAGCGTACAGCCTCTGCGCCTTGATAGGACAAACCCATCCTTCCCGTCGCATTTAGTTCGCCAAGGCTCGCGTTGAAGGAGGTGTCCGCGCTCGGAATCGAATTTTGGAGCGACACTCTCTGCTCGAGAGAAGAGCTTAAGGAAAATGTCACGGTCGGAAGTGGTGCCATTACAACCGCGCTTCCGTTGATGGTCGCCCAGACGGTCTCAATCCCTGCCTCAGTCGCGAAACCAAGTACCACTAAGGCCGAGGCGGCCGTGCTTGAATTAAGATAAGCAAGCCCGCTTACGTCAGTCTTACCTGACAATTCCAGGACACCTGACCAGAATAATTCCTCCGTCCCTTGGGAGTAGACCGAGGCCGTCACGAGAGTTCCTGAGGCTGCGGAGATAGCTACATTTACCGAGTGTGTCGAGCTACGGTAACTTGACGTGAACGACACATTCACGTTAGCGGGCGAAGTGAATGCGGTTGAAATGTAAACGCGAGTTGTTACGAGGAAGTTTGCTCCGGACGAAGTGCCGGTGTAGGTGGCGTTTGTTAAATCCAGATGCGTGGTTGTGCCCGAAATCGTCGAAATGGAGGAGTAGCTCACGAATTCCCTTTGGTAATCCACAATATAGGAGGGCGGGGTCGCTTGTGCTTGGGCAGATATCGGGGCGATTCCAATACCCACCAGCTGGGCGAGGACCAGACAGAATACTAAAACCATCAGGAGCCGAGTAGTTGCATTTGCCATGTTCGCAAGCATGTAGATCACCACCTTATATTTACCTTGTCCGGAGGAGCGGCTCGGGATGAACTCCTATCAGCCACTCGGGGACGTATTGCCCACAAAGGCGGTGGAGTAGCGAAAAGCCTTTTTGTTATTGGAGGAGAAAGGCTTGGATCCTTAGCGAGCTGGCGTCAGTCTCGACAAATGCCTAAAGTGAGCAGCAGTCTAAGGGTAAAGCCTACTATATCTTGAGCCCCTGTAGCTCAGCGGGAGAGCACCCGGCTGAAGACCGGGTTGTCGTGGGTTCGATCCCCACCGGGGGCATTTCTGACATCTCGCTCTGTAGAGCGTAGTTTCTAGATAAGTCGCTGCTTTTCTCGGTTCAGCGGTTGTATATGTTGATGTGCTCTGGAGTTGACATCAGGTTCACGAATGCCTCTCAAGAAAACCCACGACCTTCAGGCGAAGGTAATTGTAGCAACGTTACGTCCCTGAGCTAGCTCTGGCTAAGCGAGAAAAGCCACAATAGAAGCAACCGGATCAGGGCGCCCTGTGCCAGACGACAATTCACCAGCCCCTGAACAGGCATATGAACGCCCAATATTGATCACTCGGTTTGTGCGAGCCGGCTCGAACTTAGTGATTCACGAACCCTATCTGAATCTGAAATTGATGAAAAGCTCTGGCTAGGACCGATGCCGGAGTTATCCGAGCTACCACGGTTGTTTGAGGTAAAGCGTCACTGTGTGAGCGCCTGATTTCGTCAGTTTATTCCCTGCATTCCTGACAAATTTTCGAAAAAAAATTCGGAAGCAGAGTGCACGCTCCGGCGTTTGGGCGCCTGTCAGAGTAATACGTCTCGATTCCGGTGATTCGAGACCCCGCACTACTCCTCCGCTTTCCCGGTCCGAAAGCAGAAAACGTAAACAGAACTCGGCTCGCTTAAAGGGAGAGCAGTAGTAGGGCGAGGCATGCCCGAATTCACGCCCGTGGAGACAGCTCTTGCGGGCTA
The DNA here is from genome assembly GCA_021817005.1 of archaeon. Classification (GTDB taxonomy): domain Archaea; phylum Thermoproteota; class Thermoprotei_A; order Marsarchaeales; family Marsarchaeaceae; genus JAKAWJ01. The sequence continues at coordinate 36,959 of JAKAWJ010000003.1, forward strand.
TCTTTCAAGACGAGTTATCAGCCAAGTTTCTCTGAAACAGGAATCTCTAGTTCTTTAGCGAGGAGGGGATGCCAGCCACTTTGACTAATCTTCCGAAAAAGCTTTTTAGCCCAAGTTCAAGGGTTTCGCCGTGAGTATTGAGAGCCCGCGGCGGAGGAAAAAGCTGGTTATAATTGGCCTGGATGATGCGGGCTGGCCAGACGTGGAGAAGTATGTAACCGAATTACGCTCAAGCCTACCATCGTCTGCGGGCGTCTGGGTGAGGGTACTCAAGTTAGAAGCGGCTTCAGCTCAGGACGCGTGGAAGAGGGCTGACAAATCTTTCGGAGACTACTTCAACGGCATTTCTGGCTTTACGGGAGGCGACAGTACTTCAGTTGACGCGGATTTGGTCGAAGCGTGGAATTATGCCAGGCTCTTCTCTGCGACCCAGCTGCCAATAGCGGCTCTCGACAACAAACTGCTCTCTAGCGGAAAACTGCCGAGTTTGGGAAGCGTTTTTGATGCTCTCGGGCTTCCGTTCGCAGGTAGGCCAATGCAAGAGGAGAGCGTTCCCGCTGCGACCGGTGTGAGCGGCAGTAAAGGTGAGACGACGATTGTGAAATCACCGCCCACTCAAATCGGCGAGGGGAACGTCCCGCAACCCTCACCATTGGTGGAGCCTGGTGTCCCTGCAGCGAGCGCGGATGAGATATCGCGGAGCGAGTCGAGTTCTGAGTCGTTGGCGGCTGCGAAGTCCCCTATGGCCAGTTCGGCTCCCGCAGCCTTCACGCTGACCGCGAAAGATGTAGAAACTATTAAGGAAGTCAGGAAAAGGACACATTTCGTAGGACCCGAGAATTGTAAAGCATGCTTCTACTATACCGAACTGAACCGACGCTGTGGTCTGTTTCATCTGGAAGTGCCCGATCCAGCTATGCCACTGTGCAGAATTGATCTGGATTAGGTCTAGAGTTCAGGCAGCGCTTGCGTCAGCTGAGGATAGGCCACCTCGTAATTATGAAATTGCTCGGAGCGGTTCGCAATGAATAGCATGACGTTACACGATATTGGTGAGAAACGTCTCCTCCTCTGGCTCGGAAAGTATTTCCCTGGGATGGAACGAGGAGTGATCGTATCCAATACCCATGACGCCGCTGTAGTGCGTGTGAGTGGCAATGTTGCAATCAAGACTGACACAATGGTCATCACGAAGAGCATACCTGGGATAACTCCTGAACACATTGGCTACAAGGCGGGAGTGGCAGTGCTCAGCGACTTCGCAGCGATTGGTGCCACTCCCAAGTATGCCACCCTGTCGATCTCAGCTCCGCGCAAAATGACTTTTTCCGATTTTAGGTTGGTTTGCTCAGGCGTAAGACGTTCACTAGCAAGAGCCAACGTGCTGGTCGTTGGGGGAGACCTTAGCGAAGCTTCAGATCTCTCCGTTTCAATTTCTCTGATTGGTAAAGGCTCACAAAGGAGCATGACTCGGTCTGGATCGAAACCGGGGGATTTGATAGCAGTATCCCGCCCGTTCGGGCTCGAGCCTTACGGTCTGAAGGTTCTTGCAGAGCGGCTTCCCAGGGGTCCGCTGGAAAGGGAAGCGGTGAGAAGGTTTCTCTTTCCGAAACCGGAGCTTACCTATGGCAAGCTGCTCTCCACGCTGGACTTTGTCCACGCGTGCACTGACTCAAGCGACGGACTGCTAATTTCCATTGACAATCTTCTCAACCGGAGTTTGGATGCCAGCCTGGAGCATCTACCCGCTGCGGGTGCGCTCCTGAAATCTGGCATGGATAAAGAGACTGTAGCGTCTCTCGTGAGTTCCGGTGGAGAAGAGTATGTTCTGGTATTCAGCTATGACCAAAGAAGGGACTCAGAACTGGTTCGGGCCCTTCGCAAAGTGGGTAGACGTAGGATAGTCGTCGGAAGGTTTGTGAACGGCCGAGGAATAGTTAGGGATGCGGCAAGGAAAGGCAAACCTGTTGACATCAGAGGCTGGCGACAGTTTGAAAGTTGATGGATATTGACGGCACAGGTGTCGTGAACACGGCTGAAGTTCTCGTTTTGGTTCTGCAGAGCAAAGATTTTGCGACCCCTGCTGAGTCAGGTCCATGACGCCCGCGGGCCATTTTCTCGACCAGGCCGCAGTTGCGAAAAGAGTGCAGAAAACCTCCCCCACGTCGTGTGTGGGGACGTCACGGCAACGTCTCAATCGTTAGCCGCCCCGCGCTCAAAATCAAAGCAGCGGTGATTCGAGGGGCACTTGTTTTGGCCCGCACCGAGTTGCGGGTGGTCTGGGCCAAACGCTCAGTCTAACCAGAATCGAGGCGACTTACCCAAAATACAGAAGTCGTCAGGGCCCCGCAACCCGCGAGGATCATGGTCTTTATCACAGTAGTCGCGGCGCTGGCTCGCGCAGGGGTTGAGCCTGAGCCGTTGGTGGAGAAGAAGGGGCAGGACGAGTGCAGCTCGCCGCCGCTCGCCCCGGGTATGCCCGTGATATTCGAAATCGCAGGGCGCTGCATAAAGTTCGCACAGGCGCCTCCTTGTGTCCTTCAGCGTAAAGGAGTAAAGAGCAGAGAGCATCAGTCAATCCTGAAGAAGTGCGCTTCTTTGTCCTCGGACTCGGCCCGGGCGCCAGATTCCATCGCACGTCCACCCGGTTCAAGTTTCTGGCGGGCGGGCGTGAGCGGTCCACGGTCGAACATTTTCAAATGGGCTCGCCCGGATTTGAACCGGGGACCTCCACCGTGTGAGGGTGGCATCCTAACCAGACTAGACGACGAGCCCTTCTGAGTTATTATCTTCTGATTTCCTGCTTCTTAAGCCTGAGGTTGGTGCTGTGACAGCGCCTGCACTTGACGGAGTTTATCGACATCTTTGCACCGCAGTTTCTGCATATCTTGAACTTGATGAGGCTTCTTGAGGCAATTTCTCTCTTAATAGGATCTGAAATTGGCATTTCAGGGGGACCAGCCGAATGGGGCACGCGCTAGTTTAAGTCTTTCCGCGAGCTCCGGGGCTCTTGGGCATTCACTTGAGCTTTTCAATTATCACAAACGCTCTCGTTTCGGAGACGCCCTGAACTCCTGACAACCTCTTCAGAAAATTGTCGAGGTTGCTGTACTCAACTATCGCGACCACGTCGCTGTCACCCGTGACCCTGTAGACCTCGTTCGCTCCTGCCTCAGCCGCGACGCTGTACGCCTGATTGCGATTCTGAGGATTAACCCTGACATGAACAAAGGCTTCTACTGTTGACCTTCCCAAGGCAGTGATCCCTTCGGGGGTGATGTCCACAAATCCCCTTCCAGTTCGGACATACTTAGCCGCTTTGAGCTTCCTCAAGTGTATGCTCAGAGCCTGCCTAGAAATTTTTAGCTCCTGGGCTATCTCGGCCTGTGACTTGCTCACTGAGTAAACCTTTGTTGTCTTGGAATTGGCATACAGCCTTTCGAGAAGTTGAAACTGCCTCTCGGTGAGCCGCTTTGACATAAGACAACACATGTAAGTCTAGATATATAGACCTTATGGTAACGATTTATGCGCTGATTTTTCAAAGTCGTCTTCGTAGCGTGTCGTGAAGTTTCTCGTTTTACGCAATGTATAAGGCAGCCAGAGTTATACTTATGTTTTGCGTACGCGTATCATAGAGCGTGGTCCACATTGAAAGCTCCAATTTGTCAATTCTGTCTGGAAAGCGAAATACTATGCTCCAAGGATCAGGCCAGACTCGACGCTTCTCAAATAACCAAGCTTGACATAGAAGTGTCTAGACAACTTTACAAGTCAGGCAGGGCAGTGCATACGTTGGAGTCGGTAGAGCTCTTTAGAACCGAAGAGCTGGGCGATACTGTATTGGCAATCGTAGAGTCGCAACGCCCGCTCGCGATTGATGAGGTAGAGAAGATAAATCGAAACGCAAGCGCGGGCCTGCACCGCGATTTGAAGCTGATAGAGTTGAAGGCCCCCCAGAATAAGATATTGCAAGAACTGGTATTACCAAAGCGGGTAGTCTCTCACTCCAGCCTGTGGCTGCCAGACGGCTCACGGTACATTCGGCTCAGACTCTCGGAAGGTGATGGCACACCCAAGCCATCTTTTCTTTCAAAGCTAAACCAGCTCTCAAAGGGATTGCTGGATTCTGAAGTCGTGATTGAATAGCACGCGACTGGCTTAATGCTCAACTCTTCTCTACGGCGATTCAGCTGCCTCAGTAGCCTGAATGGCTAGCAGGCAAGGTTTCAAAGGCTGACCCGGGAAAATCTGCCAGCGCACTCACCCCCCATGCGCGTCTGAGCTACCTGCGCCTGGTCTTCCGACTGTTACAGCGTCTCCTCCAAGGATTTCCTGGAGTGCCACAGTGGCGTACATGCCTCTGCTCAAATTGAAACGGGCAAGAAAGTGATTGCCGAGCGAATGAAGGGACGCTTTCTCCAGCCAAAAGCAGGCTTGCCTGAATCCACCACCAATCTCTCCAGTTGGGCCTTTCCTGAAGTCGGCAAGACTGACCCCGTCTTGAGACAGCAGCTCTAACACACGCGCCGCCGCCACCCCCTTTAGGAGGGCAAGATTAGTCCCTGGAAGCGGCAGCATGGGGAACAGCTTTTTGGTCTTAAGGAGGCTGTGCGTCAAGTTGGAAACAGGGCTGAGAGTGGTTCTCGACGGCAGACCAAATCTGTCAACCTCTCCCAAATATAATGGATCTTCATAAATGGGCCACTTTTCTGATTTTATGAGGAACTGGAGCAACCTATTAAATACCGAAGCCTGATAGGCATTCACAAAGAGTTTGAGCAACGAGGAAGGCAAGCTCAGCAAGGCTTCCGCTTCCCCTTGGCCGGCTGCAAGCTTGTCTTGAAGTGCCGCCTCGTAACCCCCATTTCTTCCGGATAAAATTGCTTCTGTTGCCGCACTCCACTCTTGTCTCAACAGATGGTGGCCAATCAGGTGCGTGTCTCCATTGAATCCACCGAACCTTTGGGGGCCGAAGAAAGCGGGGAGTGGCCCCCGGCTGGCTGTTTCAAATGCCTGAATCAGCTCAGCGGGGCTTCGCACGTTGAAGATCCTGGCTTCAAATTCATTCCCCCAAATTTCCTTTGAAGAAAGCGGTGTATTGCGGCCGGAGAGTGGAACGAAACTTACTGCCGATCCCTCAACCCGGCCCACCCTTCCAGAAAGAGTCACAAACTGCCAAGTTGTGGCCCAGGCGTCCTTCAGGCCGGCGTATCCGATTGAACCAGATGAGCAACCGCAAGCTTTGGCGAGCATGGACACTGCCGCATGTGTGGAAACACCTAGCTTCCGCAAGACGCCCAGAGTGAGCCTTCCGGCTCCTTGCCAGGCCGGCAACTCTCTCGCGCTTGCCCCGTTCAGATGAATTTCTGAGACAAAGAGAGTTTCGGGGCTTGAACCGAAGCTACCTCTTCTCATTCCGTAGCTTGGTGTATGGTTCAGACCGGTAGTGATCGACCGGCAGTCTGTCATAGCAGCTTGAGCTTCCCACTGATTTCATCCATAATAGAGGAAGGGCCAGGACCTAATCCAACACAAGTCAGGGTATTGGGTTCAACCTGAGTCAAGCCTGCGTCCCGCACAATAAAAGAAGGTATGCCAAGCGAGTTTGCCTTTCTGGACAATGATAATACTTCGTTCTCGTTCGAAGCTCTTACCACTATTTTCTTCCAGCCGCAGCGGCGCCATCCCGTCGCCCATTCAGGTTTGAAATGTAAACACTCCTCATAGGCACCGAGCGAAGCATGAGCGACTTGCGCAGCTATCTTGCCACAGCCCAGGTGCAGGTCCTTCCTTACAGCGATTACTTGTTTGTAATCAGTCTCGACGGGCACAAGACCAAATTAGCACCTTTACAATTTAAGCGCTTTAGAGATGCGCGTTGGAATCGCAGGGGGAGGCTCAGCAGGTCTGCTTGCTGCCTGCAGGCTGTCTCAAGAGGGATTTCAAGTCGAGCTCTTCGAAGAGGACCCGGAGGTTGGCTACCCTGAACACTGCACAGGGATAGTTCGGTCAGATTTCTTTGAAACAATCCGCTACCCCGAGCTTTCTAGACTCGTGCTAGCGAAATATTCGGGCGGAACTTTGCATATCGGTGACAATACGGCCCCCATAGGAATTGACACCGGTTCGGTAAAGGCGCTCATGATTGATAGACCGGCCTACGAACGCTCTCTTTCTGAAATCGCGGAGTCGAACGGAGTAAGAATTTACAAGTCGTCAAAGGTTTCAATCCGGAAAAAGGGCGAGAAGTATGCGCTCTTATCGCAGGAGGCGCTTCAGAGTTTCGACCTTGTTATAGGTGCCCGGGGGGCGCGTGCAAATCCATTCCTGCGGTTACTTCCCGGAATGCAGGCCAGAGTGAAACTGAATCAAAGAATCAGCGAGGAGTTTGTGAGCGTTCTCGCGTCTCAGGACACTCCCGGTTTCTTCGGATGGCTTGCTCCTTATGGTGGAGGCAAATTTGCCAAGGTCGGGCTGGCCGCAAGGAGCAGGGTGCACCGCAGGTCAATAGCTTCCATTCTATCACGGTTTGGAATGGAGAGCGAAATTCTGGGTTATTACGGTGGTTTGGTGGTTGTTGGCGGCGTGACAAGGGCTTCGCCGGACTCCAATTATTTGCCCCTCGGGGACGAGGGGGGACAGGTCAAGCCACTCACTGGAGGAGGGCTCGACCTAGCAGCGTTCGCGGTCAACTCGATGTTACATGATCTTGTCAATGGAGACACCAGCCTTTCTGGCTACAAAGCGTGGCTCAGGAAATTGAAGCAGAGTTTGATGGCTTCAGAAATCGCGGCTAGGATGTTGTTTGGCATGCCAATTTCGCTCAAATGGAAGCTTGCGCACAGTCTCCTTGACTCACCGGGGGTGTCGAGGGTGCTTGCGGCATCGGATTTTGACGAGCACTCTGCGGTACTGAAAGAACTTGCTGTGTCCCGACTGACGGCGGCATTAATCGGCTAGCCCGCACCAATTGAAGTCAAGACTGGTGATTGATTCGGCTGTGCGCTCTTCCTGAAAGGGCTTTTATTGTACCGGGTGGCAAAGAGAAAATGTGGCCAGTCCACAGCCATTGCAAGAGATTCAGCTACCAATCTGCAATTCGTGCAGGACCCCTATTATCCTGATAGAGAAGGGCACAAAGTTTCTGTGTCCCAAGTGCGGAGCGATTGTGATCTGGAGATGCGCTCGCTGCCGCAAGACAGGGACGACTTACAGATGTCCCGACTGCGGTTTCGAGGGTCCGTGAGCATAGCGGTAAGAAAAAGGGCCCCGCCTACCGGCATACCATTCGCGCGCCTCGTCGATTATCTTCTGCTTTAACTCTGGGATACCATACCCTGTCTTGTTGGATATGTAATTCGACGGCGCTAAGGGTCCGGGAACTTCGTCAGCGTGAGTTGAGATGGTGATTAGCTTGGTGGCAGGCATCATTGTTCTCACCGAGTCGAGTATGGCCCACTGGTAAGTCATAGGATATCCTGCCCTCTCTGTTGGGTCCGTGAGAAATATTATGAAATCTGATAGATATCTGAGAGCGGCTACGCATTTCTTCTCTATCGAGCTTCTACGTTCGAGGGGTCTATCGAGCAATCCTGGGGTATCGAACACGAGTATTCTCGTTCCCCCGGAAACTATGTCTCCTGCATTGATTCGTTTGGTCGCGAAGGGATACGTTCCAATTTCTAGTTTTCTGTTGGTCAGATTGGAAACGAGAGAGGATTTGCCTACATGAGGGGCTCCGGCAACCACGACCTTGAATGATGAAGAGTTTAGATCAGGGAGCTCTCCAAGCTGCATGCTGTACGACCTGATTCTGTCCAGTTTTGACCCGGCTCTCCTTACTATTGAGCCGCACCGGCCGAGAAATTGCTTCTTCAATTGGTCCGCATTCTCGCTAGGGTCCTGTATTCGCCTTAGACTGTCGAACTTCAGCCGGTCAATCACTTTGTAAGAGTCAAGCGCCTCTCCAAGCTCGCGGAGGAGTTTGTCGTAACCACTTGGATAGACAGCGTCGCAGAGATCAATGTGGAACAAATGCGCTGCCTCCACCTCTTTGTAGATATGTTTCAGCTTCTGCATCTTCTGCCTGTAAAGCTTCGCGAAGAGGTTGACCTTTGTCTTTGCAAGCACTTTGCGCCTATCGGCTCTATCTATGCGTCCCACGTTAACCAGGAAGACACGTCGAAACAAGTTGTTTTCGAGGTCTGCACCCGAAGGCAGCGACGCCAGTTCGCGGAACGGGTTACGAATTATTTCTTGCTCTTGCAAGGTCCCACTTTCTCGACTTCCACAGGATTTCAGAGCCAGCGGTTATTTCTACTATCCTGTGATAAGGGATATAGACTGCGTCATCTCCCAGATTGAGCCTGAAATAATCACGGGCGACGAGCGTCACGGTTTCTATGCCTGCAGCCTTGACTTTTGCACCGTTCTCTTCTCGACTTACATAATAGACTCTTCTAAGCGGGGGGAGGCCCTTATCATGCAGGAGCCTATTGAGTGTATTTCTTATCTCGGACTGCATCGTTCTCATAATGGTCTAGGCACTATTGTATAAGCACAGACTGCCACGCCTGGAGCACCCGGTCGCCGCCACGATTTGAAACCCTAGGCTTCCCCAGCACCAACTTAGGTCGCGTTTACTTGCGAGCAAAAGAATCCTACGCTAGGGTTAAATTTGAGGGATGCCCGACCAGTCCTTGATTATGGGTTACGAATTGGGTGTGGGCGGCACAGCAGTTGGCATCAGATCTGTTTCAGGGGTGGTCATTGCGGCGGATAAGAGGCTCGCCTATGGTTACACAATTCTCTCGAAGGCGGCGAAGAAAGTTTACGTCATTACACCCACAGTCGGAATTGGGTTTGCTGGTGTTATCGGGGACATGCAGGCGCTCGTCAGGAGGCTGGACTCAGCCGTTCGGCTTCGTGAAATCGAGAGTGGATCGCGTCTGACAGTAAGAGCCATTGCCAAGCTTACTAGCGTTATGCTGTACGAGGCTCGCATGACCCCTTATATTACGCAGTCAATTGTGGGTGGCTGCGACCAAACTGGATGCCATCTGTTCAGCATGGACGCACTGGGTTCGTTGCTTGAAGAAGACTTTGTGAGTGTTGGAAGCGGCGCTGCGGTCAGTATAGGACTTCTGGAGGAGAATTACCGCAAGGACCTCTCGCTTGAGCAGATGGCTGAGCTTTCGAAGAAAAGCCTTGGCGCCGCGGCCTCCCGTGATGCAGTGTCCGGGGACGGTCTCGACATGCTGCGAATTGACTCAACCGGGGTTAAAGAAGAGACCGTTGTATTCAGGTCGGTCTAGCTACTAATGTCGAAGCAGTTTCTCCCGGGCGGTAAATCTGAACTGAGAACGGAACTGGAAGAGCTAGCTCGCGCGAAAGAAAAAACCGCGGAGCTCTGCGGCAGGATAATAGAAGAGGCCGGCACATCAATATCTCTGTTACACAGGGGGGAGAATTCAAAGTCGCGTCACCTTGTTCAGTCGTTGGGGGCCAAACTGAAGGAGCTGGACGCGCTGGTCAAAGACAAGCCGAGTCTTTCGAGAGTATCTCTGGTGAAGGATGCGAAAATGGAATACGTGGAAGCAAGTGGTTTCTATTCGCTTGTCGCGAACGGAAGAATTCCATCACATCGAGAATTAGGCGTTGAACCGGATGAATTCCTTTTGGGTCTCGCTGACCTGATTGGGGAGCTCCGGCGCAGGTGCCTTGACGCCGTAAGGAAATCGGATTATGCGGAATCCGAGCGTAGCTTCGAGAAAATGGAGAAGCTTTACGAATTCGTCTGGCAGTTCGAATATCCCAAGCGGGAAGTGCGTGGACTCCGGCATAAACTGGACGTAGACAGGAGACTACTGGATGATACGCGTCTTATTCTGGCCCAATCGCACATTTCTCTGTCCTTCCAAAAGGAGCATTAAATCATGGTGGCCATAAAGCGTGATTTTCTCGGCGAATCTGGGCAGAGGTGGTTTGACTATGCAGATATCCTTGTAGCGCTATCAGAGTTTGGAGGGTTACACGGTTATGTCCGCCTCTCGGGGTCCTCGCTTGGAAGCCTTCTCGGGATTTCCCAGCAAGCCGCATCTTCCAAGTTGCAACGGGCCTGTGATGCAAGATTGGTCGAGAAGAGGAAGACTGCATTCGGTTATGAATTCTTGATTTCTGCCTCGGCCAGGTCCCAGATTTCACGCTTTGTAGAGGGATTCGGAGAAAGGCCAGATTCATCATTCGTGGAAGGCACAGTAGCGAGCGGAGTTGGAGAAGGACGCTTCTTTCTTGAGCTGCAGGGGTACAGGAAGCAGTTTGAACAAATCTACCGGTTCAAGCCCTACCCCGGGACTCTCAACATAAAGTGTGATGGAAACGTGTTCGCGGAATTCAAGAAATACCCTGCTAACGTAGTAAATGGATTTAGGACTAAAGGTAGAGTATTTGGCCTAGTTCTTACCTATCCCGCGCGCATCTCATTCTCGGGAAAGGAGGCCGAATGTGTGGCGTTATTTCCGCAGATTTCTCGCTACGGCGATGATATGGCTGAGCTGATTTCGCATTTCTACCTTAGGAAAAAACTTGGTTTGGAAGATGGTTCGAAGGTAACGATCTGGCCGCTTATGAAAAAGTAATAACATCCTTTACTCTCGCAATTATTTGTGACGAGCTATTGAGGGGATAGTTCGTATATCTCTTGGTAGCTCTAGCCACCTTTGCGTGTAGTCCCCTCTCCTTGAGCTGTGTCTTCAGCTTCTCCTCAGGATACGGGTCATCCGGGCCCAAGAGTATGATGTCGGGGTCCACTTGTCTCACGGGCCTGAGGAAATCGTGCTCGTCACCTACCATCACTTGGTCCACAGGCTTTAGGTTCCTTACAACTTCCGCTCTTTGTTCCGCGGGAACTATAGGAGGTCTTCCCTTTGCTTTTTCAACGTTCGCGTCGGTGGCCACTACAACGTAAACTCTGCCGAGCCGTTTTGCCTCCCAAAGCAGAGCAATATGTCCGGGATGTATCAGGTCCCATGTGCCGACAACCAAGACTTTCTTGGCTGTATTTACCCATTGGGTTTTGTTACCTTTAGAGAGAGCGTGGCCGTCGGCCAACCCTTCAGCATAGCAAGCGCAGACGAGCGAGGTTGTGTAGTCTCCTTTCGCGAAATAATGTCTCGAATCGGCCGTATAGTCCCTAAGGCGCCTTGCGACCTCGCTGTTAGACATTTCCTGAGTGTGAATGAGTCCCTCAAGGTTCGAGATGTAGCTTGCTGCTAATCGCTCTAATCGACTTTTCATGAGATTCTATCAGCCTTGGTTCCGCTCCCAGAAAAATAAGGGCTCTTCTCTCAATATCGTCTAGGTAACCCGGAATGATGAGCGAATGCGGAACCATATTGTTCCTTAGGTCCGATAGCCTTTCGACGGATTCGCACACCGCAAGCTGCTCTCTCGAACCCAGTCTCGACAGACCGATACCGAGTACTTCTGAAGCTAGGAGTCCTTTTGCATGAATTGCTTTGCCAAATAGCTCCGCTCCTTCGCTGAATGTCATGAACTTTCTGTGGGGCAGATCTATATCCAGAAAGAAAAGTGTGTGTAGCCCCTGTGCCAGATTCCTGAAGGCTTTACTGAACTGAGATGTGGGGTGATAGAGCCCGGAGGGCGTAACTATTGTGGCGGGTGGACCGGCCTTGTATATCTGGAGGCCCGAGAGCGAGAAGGCTGTGGTATAAGCGGATACCCCTGGGATATATATAACATCAAAACCCCTGGCTTTTGCGTCATTGCGAAGCGAAATATGGGTGGTTGCGATGAACGGATCACCAGCGGTAGCAAGTGCAACGTTCCTCCCAGCAGCCGAATCCAGAAACTTCGTTATGCCCTTTCCTTCAAGCTCGTTCCGCTCCAAAACCATGAGTTTTTTCCCTATAAGCGACTCCAGTTCTTGTAGTTCTAGACCAAGCAGAGGGGATGTATACCCCTCAAAGTAAGCCGCGTCAGCTGACCTCAAAGTCTCTACGGCCGCGTTTGTCAGGCTCTCCCTGAACGCGAGGCCGAGCCCGACGAACGCAAGCCATGTCAATGGAAAAAGGGGTTTTAGTCTGAACCTTCGTCTTTCTTGTCTGCGCCCTTGCCTGGACCCTTACCTGCTCCAGTTGAGCGAGCCGAAGCCACGATATCGTCTATTCGAAGGATTGCGCTGGCAGCCTCCACCGCTGAGCGTATCGCTTGGGTGGTAAGGTTTGCTGGTTCAATTATTCCTTTTTTGAGAGAGTCGATGGGCTTGCCGCTTACAATATCTAGCCCCATACTAGTTCCCTCGGCCTTTGTGTGAGCAGCACGGAGCTCAGTGATTACGTTGATGGGGTCCAGTCCCGCATTCTCGGCCAATCCTTTTGGAATCACCTCAAGAGCGTCCGCGAACGCTTCGACTGCAAGCTGTTCCTTTCCGCCTACTTTCGCAGCGTATGTTCTGACCCGCTTTGCAAGTTCAACCTGAGTCGCTCCGGCTCCCGGCAAGATCCTTGCATCCATCACGGCTGTTGCAACGGCTTTGAAGGAGTCGTGGAGTGAGCGCTCAATTTCGTCGACCGCACGTTCGAGCCCTGCACGAACAAGCACGCTCACAGCCCTAGGATTTTTGCAACCCTCAACGAAGAGCATCTTCTCATTCGCTATACTCCTCTCCTCGACTGTCTCGGCCTCGCCAAGATCGGCTGGTGAGAGGTCTTCAAGGGACGTGACAATCCTCGCCCCAGTCGCCCTAGAGAGCTTCTCCATGTCACTCTGCTTGGCCCGACGGACAGCCATGATTTTGTTCTTTGCGAGGAAATGCTGTGCGACATCATCGATGCCCTTCTGGCAAACAACTACTGTCGCACCGGCGCTCTTGAGTTTCTCAACCATCTCTTTGAGCAATGTCGACTCTTGGTCTATGAAGGCCTTCATTTGTTCCGGATTTGTGATTCGGATTTCGGCATCAATTTCCGTCTTTTCAATCTCCAAGGGGGAATCAAGAAGAGCAATCTTTGCCTTCTGGACGACTTTAGGCATACCCGGGTGGACAACTTCTTTGTCCACTACTACGCCCATAATTAGCTTGGTATCGAGAGCGCCTCCACCTTGCTTCTTTACGACCTGTATCAGGTCAACATCAACGTAGTCCTTGGTCCCGCGTTTTTCCGCGACTTGAAGCACCGCATCAACCGATATATCCGCCAGATGATCCTTCGCGTCAGAGACTGATTTGCTGTTCATTGCTGTGACCGCAATCTTCTTCAGAGTTGCTTTGTCATCAAGGGAGATGGGTTTCGCAATGCTATCAAGGGCTTTTAGAGCCTCATCTTCCGCCTTGCGATAACCCGAGACGATCATAGTCGGGTGAACCTTTCTGTCCACGAGGTCTTCTGCCCTGCGTAGCAGCTCCCCTGCAAGAACAACCGTCGTTTTTGTGCCGTCTCCGACTTCGTCATCTTGCGTCTTGGATATCTGCACCATCAGCTTCGCAGCAGGGTGCTGCACATCCATATTTTTGAGAATGGTCGCACCATCGTTGGTTACTGTCACTTCCCCAAGAGTATCGACAAGCATCTTATCCAACCCCTTGGGGCCCAAGGTGGTTCGTATTACTTCGGCCACAGCAACAGCGGCGGCGATGTTTCCATGGAGGGCTTCTCTACCTTGCGACCTTTGGGAGCCTTCCTTCAGTACAAGAACAGGCGCTCCGCCTAACGAGGGTACAGCAGTCATACTTGAATCACTTTTTATGAAGAGGTGGTTTTGGGTTTTTTAACCTTACGAGCCAGCGGGCGCACCTTTGAGTGGGGCATATACTCGCGACTAGGTTATAAATATGGGACCAAAGAATGTGGGCTAGGATGGGCAACATCAAGACGAGAACAATAAAGAGGGCCGGATACAAACTTGCCTCAACTTATCCAGAACTGTTTGCGAAGGACTTTGCTGAGAATAAAAAGGTCGTTGCGCAGCTCATGACCGCGGATTCCAAAAAGAGTCTGAACAAGGTGGCGGGTTACGTGACGCGTATCAAACGGAAGGAAGAACGACAAGAAGCCGTCTTGGACCAGTAGCCATATGCGGGCATGATGTCATGCTGACCTGCGCTGATTCGTGACGAACATGCGCCTCGCTGACCCGCAAGAATACGGTGGACCCCTAACTTGAAGGTCAGAGTTAAGGGACTGGGGTGGCTTGCTACTGCCCCTGGCTTTTATGAAATTCAGCTCGTTAATGGCGAGTCTTTGCGTGGTGCTATTAACAATATATTTGGCTCAAACAGAGACATTCTTCACAGGGTACTCAAGGATGACGTGATATCGTCGGAAATAATTGTACTGGTTAATGGAATCGATTCAAGACTGAGCGGGGGCGCGAACACATCTCTAAAAGACGGGGATGAAATCACCCTAGTGCCTGTGGTGCACGGCGGCTAAGAGATAGTGCCAACATTTCGCTCGCCCTCTTGGGTGGAAATTCAGACCGCAATGATTAGAATAGCGGGCAGGATAAGGTCGGATGGAAAACATTTTGACGCGATTGTGGGTATTGCACGTGGGGGGTGGGTGCCGGCCAGGCTGTTGTGTGACCTGCTTGGCATACAGCGCCTGATATCTGTCCAGCTTGTTTCATACGAGAAGATGGAGAGAGGAAAAATAAAGCAGCTAGACATGCCAGAGCTTTCGGGGATAGGAGAAGTCCTGCTCGTAGACGATGTATCTGATAGTGGCTCCAGCTTTAAACACTCACTGTCGGTTATATCTCGCTCGGGCGTCAGCGCAAAAACGTCTGCGATCTATGTCAAACCATGGACGGCGTTCAGGCCGGACTACTACTATCAGGAAGTGAACGAATGGGTGGTCTTTCCTTGGGAGGTGGTAGAAGTAGTGGGGCCCATGGTAAAGAGTAAGACGGATTCACCGGAGCAGATTTCAAAAAGGATAGGCATGGATATTTCGACCCTAAGATCTTTCCAGGACTTTTTCGTCGATTGCGCGCTATCTTCGGAGAAGGAGTTGTTTGAAGGAAGTGGAAGGGTTGCGAAGCAAGACTAGCTACTGGATTCACGTCAGTGATGCTCGTACCCCCCGCAGAAAATTCACCTTACGTCTGGAGGAGAGAACTAATGAAGATCGAGTTTCCAGGTAGGACATTTCATATTCGAGTCTTTGAAGCTCGAAGCGAGTCTTCTGGTGCTTCTCCAAAGCTTGCTTCTGAGACTTATTCACCCGAACCCGAGGCATTCTTTTTCGGAAGTAAAGCGAAGTTGTCTCCGGCCGAGTTAAGCGTGGCAGTTTACAACGCCTGCCTCCGGTTCTACATGGGGGAGAATATCTCTAAAAAATTGAGCTATGAGGTGCTTGTCGTTCTTACCGGCGAGACACAGATTTCAAAAATTCTTCAGAGATGCACCGCTTTACACAATCAGGCTCATAAATACTGTGTGGTCGCAGCGGAAGAAACTTTGTATGATGGCCCGCTTGGGCCAGACTGGGGCGAGGTTGAGCTTAGTTGTGCCAGCGGCATCTCCGAGAGGGAAGCATCAAAAATCTCTTCAAACATCTCCGCCTTGACTTCAAAGTTCTCGTGACAGCCTGTAGTTTTGGAGCGCGACTTCGCTGCTTTTTGCCGGGTAAACCAGCATCAATTTACCGTCGATATAGTAAATTTTCAGCTCAAATTCGTAGTTCTCAAGGTCCACCCTACCGCCCAATCTAGCTCCAAATTCGTTGACGATGGCCTTACGGAGGTCGGGATTTGCTATTCGACGCAGCGTAATTCTGTACTTGAGGTCTCCAATCTCTTCTTTAATATCCTCGGAAACCTGATCGATGCTTTCGAGGTAGGTATTGTAAGATAGTTCTCTGCGGACTAATGACACTTTTAGAAGGGAGTTAAAGCGCCAAGGCTCACGCTCTGCCATTTTTCCAAGAGAATCGATGAGGTGTTCGCTAACGCCCAATTGGGCTACCACAACACCGGGCGAAGAGGTTCTCTTCACGCGCTCGAGCCGCGCGCTTGATTGGATAATCGCATCTTCAAATTCGTAAACACCGTTAGCTTCCTTGTGCAACAACGTGAATAGAAGGGCAATATTTGATGAATTACTGCCTGGGATTAAAGACATTAAGAAAAGGGCTCACTAAGGTTGAATTGGTTTAACTCATCAAAATAGGTTTATGTGCCGGCGGTAACGGTTTTACTAGGCACAGCAGTCTAAGCGTGGGCGGTTCGGCGAAGAAGTCTCGGAGCGCTAAACCGGCTTTTACTAGCCTTCAGATCTGTGTGCCCTACGGATTACAGCTTGCCAGCGCCGCGATAAAGCCACAGAAAACTCTGGTTAACCCCGGCCCGTGTTTTGGGGGGGCCTCCCACCGTGACCTACACAGGCCCGAAATCCAGACGACTTCAGAAGCATTTATATTTGAGATTTGGGCCAAAGCGCTCCGCAAGGGTATCAACCTTGGTCTCAGAAAAGAAGGACGAAAAGAAAGAGGATGACGATAGTGATGACGGGGACGTTGATGACTCCGAGGACCTCGAGGAGGAGTTTATGGACGAGGACCTCGAAGAGACGGGGGACGAACCGTCAGAGGAAGACGAGTAGCCCTTTTATTCTTACGTAAAGCAACAGTGCTGGTAGACGGTCTTTGGACTACTGCCCTAAATGCGGCGGAGTAATGGTACCAAAAAAAGAAAACAAAAAGATGGTGCTATATTGCGCCAAATGCGGGTATGTAAAGCCCTTCCGCAGCAAGAGACCGAAAGAAGCTATAGTCACTGTGAAAAAAGGTGTGGACGTAGTAGTAGAATCGGGTGAAGAAAAGCCCGAGAAAGAAGCTCAGATGAAAGAAGCCTTTCTTGAGGCATTTGATATAGCCGAAGAAGAAGAGCCCGCCGAAGAGTAGGGGCTATTTGGAGGAGACCGTCGTTCAGGATTGCTGCCGTTGAGCAGAGCCAGTGCAGGCCAGAAAAGTGTGGCGACCTGTGTATTCGTGTTTGTCCGGTTGAGCGTGCCAAACCCGAGACAATAGTGATCGAACCAGCCAGCAAAAAGGCCAAGATTGATGAGGATCTGTGCATTGGTTGCGGGATTTGCGTGAATAAGTGCCCTTACTCTGCGATAGCAGTGCTTAATCTGCCTGACAGCTGGTCCGACACGCTGGTTCATAAGTATCTGACCAGCGGCTTTCAGCTCTTCTGGCTGCCGTCGCCGAAGCCGGGCAGAATACTCGGTATACTTGGAAAGAACGGGGCAGGGAAGACGACCGCTCTCAAAATACTGACTGGTGAAATTGTGCCCAACCTAGGTCATGAGAGCGCGGACGAGAGGGCTGTAATTACATATTTTCGTGGCAAAGAATTGCAGAGATACTTCACAGAGGTTTACGCCAAACGCATCCGCGTGGCATTCAAGCCTCAATATATAGAAAATCTGAAGTCCGAAGAGAAACTCTCGACTTACTTGGCTGGTTCGGATTCCGAATTGGTTATGAGTTTCGGCCTCTCGGGCATACTCTCAAGGAGGATGAAAGACCTAAGCGGGGGGGAGCTTCAGAAGGCGGCCATAGTTCATACAGCGTCCGAGGATGCTGGCGCGTATTTCTTCGATGAGCCAGCCAGTTTTCTGGATGTCAAGGAAAGGCTCCAGCTGGGCCGGGCGCTCGCACGCTTGGCGGCACTGGGCAAATATGTGGTAGTGGTAGAGCACGACTTGGTAGTGCTCGACTACCTGGCAGATTATCTCACGATTATTTACGGAGAGGCCGGGGCGTATGGGCATGTTTCCAATGTCTATAGTGCACGTAGCGGCATCAATGCCTACCTGTTGGGTCACTTGGCAAGCCAGAATATTCGTTTCCGAGACTCGCCTGTAAGATTCTACAAGCGCTCCATGCCCGAGATGCATGAACGTTCTGAGAAGCTGAGCTGGCCCGTTTTAGAAGCGAGATACTCAAGTGGCTTCAGGCTCTCCATCCTACCTGGGGAAATAGGGCGAGGCGAGGCGATTGGAGTTATCGGTGAAAACGGCATAGGTAAGACTACTTTTGTGAAGAAGATTTACAATCATTTTCAGGAAAAATACTTCTCCGGTCGTCCAGTTGGAATCAGCTATAAGCCTCAGACAATTAGTCCGAAGTTCGACGGTTCAGTAGAGGAATTGTTCCGGACTTACGCCAAGGCCGCTCTGGACGACCGCACATTCAGCACAGACGTGTATGAGTCTCTCCGTATTCCTAGGCTTTCGCAAAAACTCGTCTCCGAGTTGAGCGGGGGTGAGCTGCAGCGCGTGGCGATAGTTTTTGCGCTCGCCAGCAGAGCGGATATTTATCTCCTTGATGAACCGAGCGCTTACTTGGACGTGGAAGAACGTATTGCCGTGTCTAAAGCGGTCAGGAGGACAGTAGAGAGCCGTAACGCGGTATCATTCGTAATTGACCACGATCTCTCGTTGATAGATTACATCTCTGACGGGCTTGTTCTGATAGATGGTGTAGCGGGCAAGAGTGCCACCGCGCACGCCCCCGCAAGTCTACACGACGGATTGAACACGTTCCTCAAACAGGTCGGGATAACATTCAGAAGAGATAAGGAAACGGGACGACCCAGAGCGAACAAAGCCGGCAGCAATCTAGACCGGGAACAGAAGAGTTCTGGGGAATATTTCTACCAGTCGTCATTCGAGGAATCAAAGCCGAGCGAAGAGCCCTCTCAAGACGGCGCGATGATCTTTAGCGAAAACGAATCCTGAAGAGATAAGGACGCCGTCAGCCCCGAGCTGACGCGCCGCCATAACGTCTTCTGAAGTTCTGATACCTGCGCCGCAGAGTTTTTGACACTTTGGGTTGATTTGATTGATTTTGGAGTAGGCCCTCATAAGGAGGTCTGGTTTTGTTTTTGACACAGAATTGTTGCCGCCAATCAGTTCGGGGGGCTCGACCGCGACCATTTCAGCTGCTCGCCATTCGAGCGTCTCGAGTGCCCGCTCATCTGGGACGCATAGACAGGTCTCGAGCCCATATGAATGGGCATTTTTCAGAATCGTAGTGATTTCAGCCGGCGTTTGAGGGTATTCTGAATGATTTACGAGGACTCCCCGAGCCCCTGTCCTTTGCAAGTCGGAGAGTGTAATACGTCCCGTGTATGGGCCATCATCTTGGGGATCGCAATGTTGGGCGAAATATTCTAGGTTTGCAAATTCCGCCTTGAAGAGTGGTAAATCTACCATTCTGGGCGCAACTATTAGTCGAACGTCCCATTCCATTGCGACTTCCGCAGCAAGTCTTGCCAGATCTAGTGCAGATTGGCCAGTTGCTTCTTTGTAGCACTTGAAGTTGAGGATAACAATGTTCTTCATCCCTTGCTCAGAGCTACTTTGGTCCATATAATCAGTACGCTCCACTCGCGAGATCCGGCTACTTTACTGAGAGTGACGTAAACAAAGTAATTTGGCCCTTTTGTCTGAAGCTTATCACTAGGGTGCAGTTTTAGTGCCTTGAGGGGTGGTGATGAGCAACAATCAGCGTCCAGTCTCGCTCACGCCTGTCACTACGCGCTTAAATGAATGCTTCGGCTTCTTTCGGGAGGGCCCGTGGCCTAGCATGGATAGGGCGGCGGCCTTCGGAGCCGTAAGTCGAGGGTTCAAATCCCTCCGGGCCCGTAAAGTGTGAAAACCAAAATTGAAGAAAGCGGCTACGGGGGGGACTTTCGCGGTAATTCATAAAGGACATGAGGCTCTCTTCGACAGGAGCAGCAAAGCTTCATCGTTAGTGACAGTGGGTGTGACGACGTCAGGGCTCTCTCCAAAGAGCCACCTCATCCCTCCTTTTCAGGTAAGGAGCAGGCAAATCCTGCGCTATTTTGAATCGCATTATGGTTTCAGACCGATTATTGCTCCTCTTACGGATCACTATGGGCCTGTCGTAAACGACCCCGAATACAGGACTCTGGTTACGAGCGAAGAGAATCTGCCGTATGCGTGCCAGATCCGGATGTTGAGATATAAGAAGGGTTACCCGACCCTTTCAATTGCTGTGGTGCATACCGTTCGTGCAAGTGACGGTCGACCAATATCCTCAACAAGAATCCTTAATGAAGAAGTAGATGCCACTGGAAGAGTGCTCTGTGAGATTGAGAAGGATTTACCTTGGTAGCCAACATAACCGAAAACGAGGAAAGGGTGCTCTTGGCGCTAAAAGACGGCGTCGAGAGAAATTTGGAAGAAGTCGCAAAGACAACTGGATTGCCGGATTCAGCGGTTGCCTCTGCCATTGAGTCACTGAGCATGAAAAACCTTCTAAAAAAATCAACTTCGAGCGCTGTCTTTGCCGAACCCACTGAACGCGCAATGAGAATTAGTTCCTTGCCAGAAGACAGTCTCTACGCGACCATAGGAGAAAGCATGACCCTGAGCGCCGCTAAATCAGAGTCCCACCTCGATGATCAGAGTTTCAATGCAGCGCTAGCTTGGGGGATCAAGAGAGGTCTGATACGGCTGGTGCAAGTGGACGGTCAAGAGGGGGTAGAAAGACGAATTGAAAGATTGAATCCCCCTCAGAAGCTTGGGGAGGTATTCCAGAGACTGAAGGAGCAACGGAGACTGCCCGTAAATGAGGCTCCGGCTGAGCTCGAGATCCTGAAGGAGAGGCAGCTTGCCGCTCTAAAGCAAAGGAGCGAAGTGCGCGTGAGGGCAGGTGCAGAACTTTCTGAAGGTTATATTCGTTCACTCAGAAGGCCAACAGTACTGTCCCACAAAACACTCGTTGACGGTTCTTATCGCACGCTGGAAGTTCCACCATACCAGTACGCCCTCAGAAGGAAGGCATCGTTCCACCGTGGCAAGAACCACTTCTATCTTGAATTTCTGCAGATGGTCAAAGAAACCCTTGTAGCGATGGGGTTTGAGGAAATGTACGGACCCTATATCGAATACGAGTTCTGGAACTTTGATGCCCTCTTCGTTCCCCAAAATCACATTGCACGAGAAGCCCACCAAAGCTATGCCATTTCTGGTGACCCACACTTACCCCCCGCCCCTGCCAAGGATCTTATGCGAAATGTAGGTGAGGTACATGCGGCTGGAGGGACAACCGGCTCCATTGGATGGGGAAGCCACTGGAGCCCGGAAATTGCGTTGAGGCTTGTCCTGAGATCCCACACTACATCAGTCTCTGCTAGGAAACTGGGGGAGCATCCCGGCGACGCCTACAAGTTCTTTACGATTGATAGAAATTTCAGAAGGGACCCTCTCGACGCTACCCATCTGCCGGAATTTCAGCAATGTGAGGGAATCGTTGGCGGCGAACATCTTACTTTCCGGAATCTTCTTGGTTTTCTTGAGGAATTCGCACGCAGCTTCGGAGTCACCAAAATCAGGTTCAAGCCCGGTTACTTTCCATTCACAGAGCCGAGCGTGGAGGCTTACATTTATCACGAGAATTTGGGCTGGGTGGAAGCCGCACCAGGCGGCATGTTTAGGCCGGAAGTTACTGTGCCTCTCGGGATCACACACCCTGTCCTCGCGTGGGGAATTGGCATTACCCGATTTGC
This sequence comes from archaeon, assembly GCA_021817005.1. Lineage (GTDB taxonomy): Archaea > Thermoproteota > Thermoprotei_A > Marsarchaeales > Marsarchaeaceae > JAKAWJ01. The sequence continues at coordinate 58,529 of JAKAWJ010000003.1, forward strand.
AATGGCCTATTACGGACTTAACGACATACGAGAGCTGGTAACCCAGGACCTCGAAACGATACTTCTCAAGGAGGAGGCGGTCTCCAAGTTTGCCAACAATCGAGATTGATCGCCGAACTTTGACCAGAATCGTGGGACGCGAAATAGGTGATGCAGAGTTTGAGGAACTACTTTTCAATTTCAAAGGAGAGGTCCAGTCAAGGGGAACAAGCACCGTGGCGGTAGAGCTTAACGCGGATAGGGTGGACCTGATGTGCTCTGCCGGATTGGGTCGCGCCTTCAAGGGTTTCCTTGGTCTTGAACTTGGCTTCCCGCGCTATCCTTTTGCAGAAACCGATTTTACGCTTGACGTTGATACGAGCAGTCTCAGAGAAAAACGACCTTTTATGGTCGCCTATCTCGTAAAAGGAGTTCGGTTAGACGAAATTTCTGTGCGGGAGCTGATAGATTTTCAGGAGAGAATGCACCAGATTCTCTCAGGAAATAGACTGCGGTTTGCGATTGGCGTCCACGATGTGTCCCGCCTGGCAAGCCACAGATTGACGTACCGTGCAGTAGGCTCCTCGAATATTAGTTTCATTCCACTCGGAGCTGAGAGGGAAATGAATGCCGACCAGATCCTAGCCGAACACCCGAAGGGCCAGGAATTCTCTCATTTGGTAGCGGGATGGAACTCTTACCCGTTACTTGCGACAGACGCGGGCGAAGTGCTTTCGATGCCCCCCATCATAAACGGTTCACTCACCCAGCTTACTGCACACTCATCTTCACTCATGGTAGATGTTACAGGAACGGATCTCACGCTGGTTCGATCGGCGGCCCAGTTGATGGCCTTCACAATTGCGGAGTTTGGCGGTACCATAGCCAAGATACTTCCGTCAGGCGCAGCCGACGTGGAAGCCGCGAAGCCTGCCAATCTGCCGGAAATGCGAGAAATGGAGTTGGACTGTGACTACTTACGGGGGATACTAGGACTGCCCCTAAAGAAATCCAGCATTAAATCGCTATTGGGCAGAGCCAGATTTGATTCTGTATCACAAAGAGGAAACCGGATTATGGCAAAGGTACCCTTATACAGGCTGGACATCATGCATCAGGTCGACCTTATCGAGGATGTAGCGATGATGTATGGCTATCAAAACATAAGGCCGGAGAAGCCATATCACGCAACTGACGGCTCATTGCATACAATAACACTCGTAACAGAAGGTGCGAGAAGAAGCCTCTCAAGCCTTGGGTTCATTGAAGTCAATAATATGTTACTGTGTGCCAGCTCGGCTTCTTTCTGGAGCCAGCCTCTTGACATGATCCGGCTATCCAATCCAATGTCCCACGATATGGATTCCCTGAGGAGCAGCCTACTTCCGGGCCTCCTTTCATTCTTGACAAAGAATCAGAACAGACCCAAACCAATTCACATTTTTGAGGTGGGGCCCGTGGTAGGTATAAGAGACGGCTCGTACGTCCAGTCTTACAATGCGTGTGCGCTGGTTTGTGACAACGTGGCAACCTGCGATATTATAGAGGACTTCTTCGCCCAGTTCTGTCTCGATATAGGGCTCACCCCCAGTTTCGGCGATCGGGCGGGTGACCCGTTCCTTGCCGGTAGAGGGAGTATAATACTGCTCCCCGACCAGCGCCAAGGCAGAATTGGAGAGGTCAGTCCAGAAATACTGCGCAGGATTGGTCTTGATTACCCTGTTGCATGCTTTGAACTCGAGCTCTGCTTGCCCACTCTCAGGCGGCTAACCTATTAGAGACTTCCAGAAACTCTTATGCGGGCGGTCGGAACCGGCCCGGTTCGAGGGCCACGTCTAGTGGGCGTTAGCCTGTCAGTGAAATGTGGTGTCAGAGACTGGGCAACAGGCCGCTCATGGTAGCTGTTTGCAAGCGAAAATCCCCGAATCCTTAAGAGGAGGATGGATGCGGGCGGGCCGTTTGAATACTTCGGGCCCGACCACAACTAATTAATTCCTGACCGAGCGAGGAACTCTGGCCAGTGAATAGCATCGCGTTTGCGGCAAAGCCGCGGATTGGAGCTTGGGACTCTGATTGGCCGCCAACTCAGGAAGTCCATGCGCCTTGTGCATGAGAAGGCGCTAGGTGCACACGCCTGCGGTTTCTCAGCAAGGAAATGCCACAAAAATTCCCAAAGGACACCTCAAATGTGGAGGAACGCGGTTAGAATCTTGCGAGCCTCACATCAAACACTGAAACTGCTTAATCGCTTGGACATCGGAGTGTATCGTGGTAGATGCTAACGGCTTCCCATGCCAGTCCTATGCTACGGGGTAAGTCCCGGACTCTGCGACACTCCAGTACAAATTATCCAAATTCCGTAGAAAAGGACGCACACGAGACGGATGCATTGACATGTGGAAACACATATTTGACCAGACCATCATTGTATCGCTAAAATTCCTCATTATGAATGTACTGGGCGATTAAGCAGGCCTTATAAAATGCGTTCAGCGAGGACATCATGAAAACTCATGGGTGGAATGCCCGCCAGTTCAACAAAGTACATAATTCACGCTCCTTGCGAAGTTGATGGAATCATTGACAAAAGCGACGTCATAGGAGCAATATTCGGACAGACTGAAGGCTTGTTTAACGACGAATACGACTTTCGCTCGTTACTAGAGAAGGGCCGGATCGGACGAATCATGGTAGACTTGGAAACCCACGACAACCGCAGCGTGGGTCGCATCATGATTCCTTCTAACCTCGACAGGGCGGAGACGGCTCTTATTGCCTCGATAGTTGAAAATGTTGACCGAATCGGCCCCTACGCCGCACGAATCAGCATTGAAAACATCGAAGACACGCGGATGGAAAAAGTAAATCGCGTGATATCGAGAGCCAAGGAAATCTTGGAGGGGTGGGACCGGAAGCAGCAAAAGGTTGACGTCAAAGAAATGCTTCAGGGTCTTCTCGGGAAGGTGCGTGAGTCGTTCGTTGTGCCCTACGGACCGGAGAAACTGGACGCTGGCCCGGACGTTGATAGCTCAGAATCGATTATTTTGGTGGAAGGCAGGGCAGATGTGCTCAACCTGCTGAGATATGATTACCGGAATGCAATATCTTTGGGAGGTGCAGCCGAGCGTGTGCCGAAGTCAGTGATTGATCTATGCAGAACAAAGGAGGCGACCGTCTTTCTTGATGGCGACCGGGGAGGAGACCTCATCCTCAAGCGCCTCTTAGAGCTAGCCGAAGTCGATTTTGTGGCGAGGGCTCCGCAAGGAAAAGAAGTCGAAGAGCTCACTGGCAAGGAAATCATGAAAGCGCTGGCTAACAAGGTACCAGCTTTGGTCCAGGTTCAGCCTGAAAAGTCGCAACCGGCTCCGCAACCTCAGCCTCAACCGCAGCACTTCCCCGAACCGCGGCCTCACGAGCATACTCAAGGATACCGTGAGCATCAGCGAGAACAGGTCACGGCACAGGTCTCACAGCCAAGGGAAAAAGAACACATCCCGGTCCCCGATAAGCTCCTGGAGCTCATGAAGAGCCTAAATGGAACGCTCGAGGCGGTCGTTCTAGACTCTGACTATAATGTTCTCGCGAAGGTTCCCGTCAAGGAGATGGCTGATAAACTCCATGACCTGCAAGGCAAGACGCCTTTCGCGGTGGTATTTGACGGCGTAATCAGTCAGCGTATATTGGACACTTCGAGCGAGAAGTCCATTCGGTACGTCGTAGGAAATAGGATGGGTAATATCGTGCGGCGACCGAGCGGAGTTGTCACGCTCACCTTCGAAGAAGCATCGGCATAAATATGCGCGTTCTCGCGCGCGACCCCAAAGCAGGTTCAATAACGCTTCAGGTTACTTCACCCAGCGATTTCTGGAGTTTGGAGTCGATTCTTGCGGTAGGCGATGAGGTCACTGCGAGAACGAGCAGAATGCTTCGTTCCAGAGATGGAACGGAGCGTTCAGGGAGGGTACCGACTACCTTGTCAGTGCGAGTTGAGAAAGTATCGTTCGAACCATTCACTAGCACTTTTAGAATTACGGGGAAGGTGACCAGAGACCCTGATGAGCTCGGCATTCTTGGCTCGTATCATACAGTCGTGGCCGAGAATGGCTCGGTACTCACTATAGCAAAGACCCGTTGGCAGGAAGCCGAGCTTCAAGCACTGCTAAGGGAAGCGCCTTCTCAGACTGTTGGCGTGGTAGCTCTCGATTACGACGAAGTCACTTTCGCTAGGGTTTGGGATTACGGAGTGGAGACTGTTGCAACGTGGTCGACCGGAATTCCTGGGAAGGAGGAGCGAAAACATGAGGAGCTGGTCTCCGAGAGCCTAGAGAAGATCGCAAGCGACTTGACCAAGTTTATCAGGGCCGGTGAACCGGTAGTGTTCGCTGGTCCAGGTTACCTGAAGCAAAGGTTGTTGGGCCTGGTTAGGGGTGCACTCATAAAAAAGGGGGTGCACGTTGACGCAACACTTGTAGACACATCATATGGCGGGCAAGCAGGAGTTAAAGAGGCAGTAACCAAGCTCTTGGACAAAGGCTTTCTAGAGAAGCTCAGAGTTTCAGAAGAAACCAAGCTCATGGATAGGTTGTTCTCTGAGCTTGCATTGACGTCAGGAAGAAAGGTGGCCGTGGGTTACACAGAGGTCGAAAAGAGTGCTCGGGATGGTGCAATCCAGGAAATGTTGATATCTGAAAAGATGTTAAAGAATGATTACGACCATGCCCATGACCTCATTTTCACAGTCGAAAAATATCGCGGTAAGGTACACATAATTTCGGAGCATCACGAAAAAGGCGAGCAGTTAGTGGGGTTGGGCGGCTATGCCGCCTTCCTAAGGTATGCCGTGACAAGCCGCTAGAGTCTTTCATAGACCGGATTCTTGTATGTCGGAGCGAACCTGATGAGTTCCCCTTTCTCCGCTCTGAGGACCGTGCCATCATCCAGCAATTCACCCCCTATTCTTTTCGCCGCGAAGGATGATACCAGCCTGTTTCTATACTGGATAAGATATTTGGAACGAACAGTGCAGTAGTGTATAGGGATAATTTCCCTAAGTTCCGACATGAGTTCCAGAATTCTCTTGTCGGGGTAGGAGAGGATTGCGGTGTTATTTCCCTGAAGGGTAAGACCTGCTGCGGCGAAGGAGTTTTCTTCATTCACTTCATACTCGTCTAGTATCATGAACTGGGCTCCTGCACTTTTCGCTTTCTCTGCTTCCGCACGAAGGTCAACGCCCTCAAGCGCAGGTATTTCGACACCCACTCTCCATGGATATTGTGACGCCACTTCTATTGAGCGTTCTACTCCCGGCGCTGCAATTATGTGAAATCTTATCTCGTCAAGGCCCGACTCATAGAGTTCTCGAGCTACCCTCTCACTCATATTGGGGAATCCGCTGTACAAGTGTATATGATGAGACTTTCCGAATCTCTCTTTTAGCGCTCTAACGTATTCTGCGACACGTTTCGGCACTACCAGTGGCTCGCCGCCTGTAACTGCCGTACCAACCGCCCCAGACTCTTCAGCTTCTAAGATAGCGTCCTCTACACACAGCACTGGTCTTTCATTCGCGTACATCTTATCGGTCCACATCTTTGAGGCGCTCACTGGACAATAGTAACATTTGTTGGGACAAAGCCCGGTAATAAAGAGTGTCATCTTATGTCCCATAAGGCAGAGTGCACAGCCGTCTGCGAGCGCACCCGTAGACACATTCAATCCCTTTTCTATCATCCAGCGACAAGTGCGACTAACCAGATTATTAGTGCACCGAGTACGAGCCTCTTCCCCATTCTCCTTTCCAGGCCGGAGAACCAAAGCACGATACCAATAAGAAGCATAAAGATTGATATTGGTTCGAGTACGCTGATAGTAGCTTTGAGGAGCAATCCCAGAGTCCATGTTATGAATGAGGTGACCTGGTTCACTACCGACTGAAGAATGGACTCTGCTGAGTTCGCTATGCTCATTACGCACCTCTCCGCATCAGACCTTAATGCTATCTGGACTCATATGTACGAATGATACAAACATCGAATGCCTGGGACGAGTGACGTTGATGTTCGAAGTTTGTCACGAATCAACAACCGCGGTTCTCATTTCTACTGGTGCAAAATCTCTGTAGCCGGGCATCACAACCTTAATGCAACGCTGAGAACACGTACGCTACTGAGACAGGTTAATGTGTGCTGAGCGACTTTGTTCAGATTGTGAGTCGAGGCGAGCGGTATATTTCGACTCAACTTCAGGCTTACGTTATTGCGCCTCGTGCTTTGTTCACAAGGTCTACAGGGGCGCCGTCAGAAACATCAAGAACGAGCATATGATAGAAAAAGGCGACAACGTTATGCTTGCGCTTTCTGGGGGCAAAGATAGCGTCGTTCTTGCCGATATCATGGCGAAGCTCGCAAAGCGTTTCAATGGGATAACACTCTCGGCAGTGACCATAGATGAGGGGGTAACTGTCGCAGGAGGGGCATATCGGCAGGAAGCTGCGCGAATAGCAAGGGACGTCTGTGATAAGCTCTCTATTCCCCACCGTCAATTCAGTTATCAGGAGCTTTTTGGTGCCAGCTTAGGAAGTTACCTCGAAACCTCTTCTTACAAGGGTTCGGCATGCGGGATATGTGGCGTGCTCCGGCGTCGTGCTTTGAACATAGCGGCAAAGGATCTGGGCGCAACAAAAATAGCAACTGGGCACAACAAGGACGACGAGGCGCAGACCATGTTAATGAACCTCTTTCGAGGCGACCTCGACCGCATACTGAGAAACGCTACTACAACCGCGGGTTTTGTGCCAAGAATTAAGCCCTTGAGAAAGACGTCAGAAAGAGAAATTGCAATGTATGCTTACCTCCAAGGCTTCCAGTTTCAGAGCGTTGAATGTCCTTATTCGCATGACACAACTCGCGACAAGGTGCGTGGTATTCTTGAGACCGCGAGCGAGTTTGCTAGCGGAACCAGTGACGCGCTTCTTAACTTGCAGGAAAAGCTGGCTGAACTATTCGGAGAAAGGCAAGGTAATATGAAGCCCTGCGCTCGCTGTGGGGAGCCAACTTCTCCAAAGAGAACGACTTGTAAGGCCTGTGAATTTGAGTTAGAGAGGAATATCCATAGCGCACTGCGGGAAGAGTCAAGAAACACGAGTTTGTCATAGATTTACAGCCGTTCACGATAAGCTCTCCCTTGCTGGCCAGCGACGTTGGCCCGAGCCCAATCTTTCAATGGCTACTTGTGGTCCGACTGGCCGGTCATAACAAATAAGTTGAACCGCGCTCAGGATTCGACGGGTAGGGTAGAGGGGCTCGTCCTCCCTCCAAGTTCGAAATGGACGCTATGCGAATACCAGTAACCCCCTAGCCGTGCCAGTCGATGGTCACGCCTTACAATCATGTCGATGCAGCCCATGGTCGAGGGGCGTATGGGAGCCGTCGCACCGCTCGTAGGGGCGGCCGCGCGGAATCGCAGAGGGGATCGAGTCAGGCCCGGGAGGGAGCAGCTTTACCTCTGACCATGCGCGTTCCCGATCTGGAAGGGCAAAGGATAAAGGATTGTGTAGTCGTAGCCAGAGCTTGGTGCGTCTAGGAGGGGCCACTGCTGGGGTCTCCTAGCATGGTAGGGAGAGGGCTTGCTAAGCCCTTGGTCCTTGCGGCCGCGCGGGTTCAAATCCCGCCCCCAGCGTTCCGATTTTGATGCCTACAGCATATTCGTAGCGGGTCCCATGTGTATCCGAATCGATTCTCCAAGTAAAGCTTATACCAAGAAATTCCTCTCATTTGTACTCGCTCAATGTCTACCGCATTTCAAGACGAGGTTACGTTAAAACTAGTTTATCACCAAAAATTGGTTGCTAATCTGGCATCCAGACTTAAGACCGAGTTCACCGAAATAAAACCCCCGGCATGGTCTGCTTTCGTTAAGACCAAATCCGCAGGCCTTGAGCCCCCGAAATCAAAGGAGTGGTGGTACATTCGCGCCGCTTCTCTGATGAGGAAGATGGCTCTTCGTGGTGCAATGGGAGTTAAGGATTTCAGGCTCGAGTATGGTGGAAAACGAATGTCCAAGTCGAGACCTGAAAGATTTCGCATGGCGTCGGGAGGACACATAAGGAGAATTCTAAGGCAGTTAGAGAATGCCAAGTTGGTCCAAAAGTCCCCGCATGGAGGTAGGTCTCTTACAAAACGCGGTCGCGAGCTTGTTCTTTCAGTTGCCCGGGACGAACTTTCGAAAAGTGAGCACGGCCAGGCCCACATAAGGGCATACACAAGTGTGTGAGATATGAGCGAATACTCTTCAGATTATGACCCTGAGTTAGAGGAGCTCAAACGCAGAGAACTTGCTAGGGCTCAGCAACGAGTTTCACCTCAGGATATTCAGGAGCGTAACGCCGCAGCCGAAGCTGAAGAGGCAAGGAGGCAGGCAATTCTCAGACAGGCGCTGACGCGTGAGGCGAGACAACGTTTACAGACTGTTAAGATGGTCAAGCCAAACGTTGCGAGAATGCTAGAGGACCAGATAATTGCGGTATATCAGAGCGGAAAGCTAGACAGACCTATAACTGACAGCGCTCTCAAGCAGCTGCTTTATAGGATCTCTTCAACAAGCTCAAGAGAGACCAGCATCACAATCCGCAGAAAGGGAGAAGTGTGAAAACTTGGGAGTCAATAAGCCGAGAGGACGAAAGAAGAGAATTGGACATGCATTGAACAAAAATTCCAACGTGCCAGTTTGGATAACGGCAAAGACGGGTGGGAAGCTTAGGCGCAACGAAAAAAGCAGGAACTTTAGGCGAGGGGGCCGCTTGAAGGTCTGATAATGTCTGATAATGATAGTTGAGGGATGGAAAAAATGAAAAATCTGAATTATCTCTCGGCAAACAATTCAGAGGTATCGGCCTCAGAAAGTGGGGGTGAAACGGACGCAACAGAGTTGCCTCAGAAGGTTGCACCCACCGAAAAGGAGGAACCTGTACCAGAGGAAGCAGGTAAGGCCGAGCAAGAGGAGAAAAGACCTGAGGAAAAGCCAGAAGAGGCACCAGAAGAAAAAATAGAATTCACGAGCGAGAGGGATTATATCGTTCCGCTTTCCAGTGTCTACTGGCTGGGTCGCTCCAAGAGGGCGAAGAGAGCCGTCAACGTCCTGAGGCGCTTTGTTGTTAAACACATGAAGGCAGAGGACGTATACATCGACCAGGAAGTCAACGAGGCAATCTGGTCAAGAAGCATAGAAAAACCACCTCGTAAAATCGCGATACACGTGGGCATCACCAAGGAGAAGAAGGCCTACGTCTATCCCGGAAAATTACACAGTGAAAGCACTGCTTGACGGTAGAACGATTGAAGATTTTCAATACCGAATCAATCGGAATTTTTGCGCTTGCCACAGATAAGTATGTTTTCGTGCCGCTAAACTCGCAGGAGAGTTCAAAGAGGCTGATAAGGGAAAAAACCGGAACCGAGGTAGTTGAGCTCGGAATAGGTGGGATAAGTGCGGTGGGTGCCATGGTAGCCGCAAACAACAATGGGGTGATGTTGCCTTATAACGCCGATGATGAGGACGTTCTAAACCTGAAGCATCGAGGATTCAACGTGATACGCTCCAGGTCCAAATATAACGCGTTGGGGAATCTCCTTGCGGTGAATTCACGGGTGGGTTTTGCATCTCCAATTCTTAGTGATGCTTTTTTGGATGCGGCTGAGGATATCCTCGGAGTGGAGTTATTCAGGGTGACAATAGGGGGACTGAATACGATCGGTTCCGCCTTGGTTCTCACCGACAAGGGATTTGCTTGCCACCCTGAGACATCTGAGGAAGAGTTAGAGCTCGTCCGAGCTCGTACGCGACTGGATGGGGCAAGAGTGACAGTGAACGGCGGATACCCCTACATTCGGAGCGGCATGATTTCAAACAGTTCATCTGTCCTTGTCGGATATGCGACGACAGGTATAGAAATGGCAGAAATAGAAAACGCGTTGGGCATTGCCTGAATCTTCGCCGAATTCTTCGAGCTACGCTCAAATAATGGTAGCTGACCTAACCTCAGAAGTTGAATGTGTTCTTCGCAGGTCCCGCTTAAAGTATACAAGGTGCGGGGGGAAATGCGACGCGTGCTAGATTGGCAGCCTTTTACAAAGTTCGTTTTGGCGCATAGCGAACATGACGCTAGGGAAAGAATATTTTCGCTAATGGGAAGTAAGCACAGGCTGAGGAGGCATCAGATAAAAGTTGAGAGTGTGTCTTTAATTACCGACCGGGAAGAAGTAGATGATGCAGTTGTGCGACAGTACATGGCTCAAAGTGGGTGAGCCACACGTCTGAGAGCACGAATCCGGAGAGCAAATACGGCCTGCTTCAAAAACTTCTTGGGGACTATGAATACTTGGGATTGGTCGCACAAACGATCGAAGAGCAGCTTCGGCTGGTTGAAGCCGCCCAAACTGAGATGCTCACCACTATTGGTTCAGTGCGAGAACTCGTCGAGAAGGGAAGAAACAGAGAGACACTCGTACCTTTGGGTAGCGGCGTGATGGTTCCGATGAGCGTCCACTCGCCAGAAAAGATGCTCGTGCTTCTGGGAGAAAACGTTTACGCGAAGCTCTCTGTAGACAAGGTCGAAGAATACTTGAGTGCCCGGGTAAAGCTACTCGGCGAGCGAACTAACGAACTCGTGAGAGACTACTCAACTACACTTCAGCGAATCCAGCTTCTCCAGCCCAAGATTAACAGACTGGCTCAAGAACTGCAAGTTGGCGGGTAGCATGCTTGTTTGAATCCCTAAAGAAGGCATTCGCTGCAGTCACTCAGGCAGTATCGTCCCGCGACCTTTCTCGTGAAGAAATAGAGAGGACACTGTCTGCGCTTCAAACGCAGCTAGTGCGGGCCGACGTTCCTTTGGAGAGCGCGGTGCAAATCTGCTCCAGTATAAGAGGGGAGCTAGAGCTTCTGAGGGTTAAGAGGCTTGAGCGCAGCGACGGGACTGTCAACGCAGCTGTTAAAATGGTCCTGATGAGGCTACTTGAAGTCACGAAAGCCCCGGACTTTGTCTCACTCGTGAATTCAAAGGTTCGTGAAAGAGGGATATGTGTTCTAGTCTTTTTTGGAGTGAACGGCAGTGGCAAAACCACGACAATTGCCAAAGTTGGATCCTTGCTCAAGGATAGAGGGTTTCTGCCTATATTCGCGGCCGCGGATACTTTTCGCGCGGGCGCTATCGAGCAGTTGAAGGAGCACGCGGAGAGATTGCAGATCCCGCTAGGACAGACGTCATACGGCCGCGATCCCGCCTCAGTAGGCTACACTGCCATTCAGGAGGCAAAGAATAAGGGTCGCAATGTTGTTCTCATTGACACCGCCGGTCGGATGCAGAACGACGTGGGTCTCGTGGACCAGATGGATAAAATAGTTCGTGTTACGAAGCCCGACTATCGTTTGTTTATAGCAGACAGCCTAGTGGGTAACGATTCACTAAATCAGTTAATCACTTTTAACGAGCGGATAGGTATAGACGGTGTCATCCTGACTAAGTTAGATGCGGACGCAAGAGGTGGGGTCATACTCGCAATAGCCACGTCTGTTAAAAAACCGATTGTTCTGGTCGGTACCGGTCAAAGTTACCGAGACCTGCAGAGCTTTACACCGGATTTCTTTCTCAGCAAATTGTTTTAAACCACCATTGAGTCTCAGGCGCATATGCGCGTTAACTCTCTTAGGGGTCGCAGCATTCTCTCGGTTGATGACCTTAGCATCCATGAACTTCAAGATCTCATCGACTTTTCAGTAAGGATAGGGAAGTCAATGACGGCCGGCCTGCTTAGCCTCGAGAAGGGAAACAGTGTGCTTGCAGCGATATGCCCGGCCGAAGCGAGAGCTCGCTTCTATGCCGAGGTTGCAGCACGGAGGCTCCGGGCTTCTACAGTCCGGTTCGGATGGGAAGAGGCGAAGGGGTCGCTCGGGGCAAATGCCTCCGATTTCGCACGCTCTATCGGAAGGATTGTGGATTGTGCTGTTGTTGAGGGTTCCGACCACTCATTCATGGAGGGTATTGCAAAAACGTCGAACATCCCGGTCTTAAACGCTTTGAGTGAAAAGGAAGCACCCGCGCTGGCACTTGCTGATTTCGCGACTCTGAAAAGCAAACTGGGCAAGTTAACGGGTCTGAATCTGGCATATATAGGAGCGGGCGACGCAATATCCAACTCGGTGATTCTTGCTGCTGCGAAATGTGGAGTAAAGTTGAAGGTTGCCACGTCAGACCGAGCTCGCCCCAGTATACAAGGCATAGCCCGTGCTAAGGTCGAAGCAGAGAAGACCGGTGGCAGCGTGGAGCTAGTGAGCACTCCCAGGCACGCGCTCGAGGATTCCGGAGCAGTTTACTGGAATTTTCCCCAGTCGCAGGTAGGGGATACGCCGGTCGAGTTTCCCGGCATCTCTCTCGAAGCATTGCTAGAGTCTGGCGCCAAAAAGGGAATGTTGGTACTCCGTGGTTTCCCCGTGGGAGGAAACATGTTCAGTCATGATTCCCCCATAGGTCTGAACGAGATTTTTTGGGAACAGAATGAGAACAGAATATACTCGTTTATGGCTCTACTATCTTCGGTCATCTGAGAGTGTACACTTGCTCATAGCTGGTTCCACGATTGACCCCGCGAGCAGGCTAATGATGCAGGCAGTAAGGTCGCAGCTTTTCACGAGACCTGCGTCTACATTTGGGATTGAACTAGTGGAGATTACAACTGAGCTTACTTCTTCGTCAGTACCTCCTCTACCGGAGGCAGAGACCTACATATTTCTCAGCAGGCATAAGGGAATGAAGCCATGCTTCACTCTGCACGCCACCGGAAACCCCACGTCAAGGAACGATTTAGGCGGGAAACCCCGTGAACTTGGGATTGCAGCCCCCTCGTTAGCGCTTCGGATTCTAAGGGAGCTCTCGAAAGAACCTATAATGCCGGTGGTCCATGAGGCCACTCATCATGGTCCAACTTCTCTCGCGGGTAGGGCTCTTTTTGTAGAGGTGGGCTCAGGGGAGGAGCAGTGGAGCTCCAAACCGCTCTGCGAATATGTGGCCAGATCAGTCGTAAACGCAATCACGAGCTCGTATTCTGGAGTTGGTTATGCGTGCGCTTTTGGCGGCCCTCATTATGCGTCAAAATTTACGGAATATGCCATGCTACACTCTACAGGTCTGGGACACATAATATCTAAGCACGCATTCACGGACATCGATGCCGAAGTGATATTACAGGCGATTGAGAGGAGCCTTCCGAGGCCAGATAAGGCACTGGTTGACTGGAAAGGGCTCACTTCAGACCAGCGTAATTTTCTGTTGAGGGAGTTTTCTAGGCTCGGCTTTCCATACGAAAGGATATGACTCCGGGCTGGAAAGGCTTTATAAACTGCGGTAGGAAAAATGAATTATGGCTCTCTCTGACAGAGTCAAGCAGCTTCGGGACGTATTAATTCTGGCGAGAAAGCCCGATCGAAAAGAGTTCTCGTTCACATTAAAAATATCGGTTATTGGAATACTCCTCATAGGAGGTATAGCATTCTTTATTCAGCTTATTATGAGCTTTCTAATGGCTACGTAGCCCATCCTGAGCTTCTGTTCTTAACCTTGTCAGTTCGAAAGCATGTAGTTTGAAGACTAGATATAGCCAATTTTTGCTGGCGGCTTGGTGGAAATGTCGAGATAGCAAGCCGAAATCTGGTTATTGAGTGAGACCAGCTCCTCACCTATTTTTGGAATAAGCGACCAGTTTCTTGAAGAGGGTACCGCTACGTTGAAATCGGTGCTCTCGAAATGACGGAGAAGTGCAATATATTTTCCCTCAGGATTGCCCGTGGCTATACAGTATCCAATTCTCGTCAGTCTGCTTGTAATTGATACCCTTTCTTGAAGGCTGGCAAGGGCTACATTTGAGGGGATAAAGAGTTCGCCCGTGTCATCCTTTGCATTGATGAGAAGCATGCGCCCCCAACCATTTATACACGGAACCGGCTCGCAGAGCTCTGAAATCTCGCTGAATACCGTGCCAACATTCCTGAACGAATTATAAACAACATTTTCAATCTGGCTTTTATCCTTGGGCTTGGTCTTGGTGTTGTCTCCTATGGCCGTGAAATAGTACCTGCCTGGTACGGAACCACCGATTGCCTTCTCTACTCTCCTATCTGCCACTCTCGCAAGGTCCATTTTCTCTTGAGACACTTGGCCCACACACTGGGACGCCAAGCCGATTCTTGACATTGGATAGAACGGAAGAGCAAAGCTTGCCTCTAGCCCCGCGAATATTCGCGCAAGTGAACCTAACGACCTTCCCGCGAGAGGGCAGTACATGGTAGTAGTCCCAGACTTGAATCGCATCGTTCTTGGTGGTGTTGTTGGGACAGGCTCCTCAAAAGATGGAGAGAGGATGTTGCCGGCAACCAGTGTCCTAGCCCTATACTTTGCGGATAGCTTCGCGAGTACCCCCTTCACGGCTTCGGCATAGCTTGCGATCTTTTCTTCCACAGTTCGAGCCCGCAGGAGGGGTTTGAAGTCTTGGCGTGCATCAATGGTTTTCACAAGAAGCCCATTGACCCTGAAGAACTCATGGATAGCTGAAGTGAAATCTTGATCTTCGAAGCCGGTATTCAGGAACACGATCTCGTTGTCTTTTGCCCACTTCTGTGCCAGATATGCCGTTACGAGATCCTGATACGACTGCGTAACAACGCAAAGTACCTTTTCCTTCTTTCCAAGATGCTCGAAAACGGAGGAGCTTACCGTGGACACGCGCTCTTCGCATATCTTAATGCTTAAGGCGTATTTAAACCATAGAAAGCAGCTACTGTCCTCATTCTCACTGGGGCGAATAATCTCTACAGAATATCTATATCTAGATTATATTCAATATTGAAAGTGATTTGCCGGGGGGGCTCGCCCCCGTTTCTGCACTGAGTGAGGCCATTACGCGCGAACCATGGTCTTGATTCGACTTCAGCCTCGGGCTTGGAAGAAGAATTTTGAGGGGATTTTCCAATCACGTGCCGCGCTCAGCTAAGATTAAAGCCGGAGCATGCGTCGCGGTCCTGCGGTCAGAATGCTTAATCGATTAAGACAATTTACCGCGGGATTTTTTTCGAAAACGGCTTTGGGCCTTGCGAGAGTCGGGTTAACGCCCAACCAGGTTACCATAATCGGCTTTCTGTTTACAGCCCTCGGGGCCACCTTCATTATTGAGAAGGCCCTCTATGCCGGCGCGCTACTCATAATAGCTGGAGGGCTGTTTGATGCCCTTGATGGAGCCCTTGCGAGATTAAAGGGGACTCTGTCGGCCTTCGGCGGGGTCCTCGACTCCGTGGTTGACCGCTACAGTGACGGATTGATCATCGCTTCCGTCTGGTACGCTCTTGGTATACCATTTCTTGTAGGATCGCTTGCCTTTGTAGGCTCACTGCTAACAAGCTATACCAGAGCCAGGCTCGAGGCCGCGGGTACAGGTTCTGTTGCGAGCATAGGACTTCTTGAAAGACCCGAGCGACTGATTTTACTTGTTTTGGCCATCCTTTTACCGGCTCTGAGTCTTTATATCTTTATAGTCGTCGCTTTGCTCTCGAACTTCACAGTGTTTCAGAGACTGTCGTACGCTCACAAGAAGCTCGGGAGCCAGTCATCTGGGCTTAGTTGACAATGCGGCAACAGTTTTCTTGATGAAGTCTGATGCGGCAGATAGCTTCTCAGAGCCCATGTCGGTCAGCTCATAAAACCGTTTAGAGGGTCCCGAGACAACGTTTTGTTTGCTCGACCTGACTAGACCCTCCCGTTGCATGCGGTACAAGACTGAGTAGACAGTTACCCTGGCAACATCAAAACCAAATCTTGACCGGATTTCTCTAGGTAATTGATAGGCGTACATGCTTCTTTCTTTGAGAATTGTGGCCACATACACCCAGACCATTTCTTTGGTAAGGTTTCGCACAACCCTTTCGTAGGCCATCAGTATCTTCGAGTATCAGGTAAACTAAAGATTTTAGTAAAATTCTCTCTTTCTGTCGTCACGCGAGCGCTGGCTTCTGATCCCCATATATACTGCGCACCTCACACAGTAATTTTTAACTACGGTTGTTTTGAGTATCGTAGTACCCCGTTTTATCAATTCCCGTGCAAGCTGAGGATCTACTGGGCTAGTTGTTCTCGTGACCCTTATCGCTTTATCTCTTGGAACCCAACCCCCGCAGCCGTCGCACTGAACGAGCTCGGCGTGCCCCTTGGAACCTTTTGCTCGTCCACGATTTTTTCGCTTCTTTGTCAAGAGGTCCTGCGAAATCATTCCTCGGCTTTTAATAAGAGTAGTGGAATGCGGGGACGAAGACAGGCATAGTCGTCGGTTGGAAAGATTGAGAGAGAAATTCTTCTCCGGAACCCATATAGCGTTTGTGTGCGGCTTTACTTTCGACTCTACTCCCAGTGCGGAAGGGATGGCATTCACGCCGGGTGGTCCCGCGTTGTACTCTTCAGTCGCTGCACTCTATTCCGGAGCCTTTCCTGAACTTTATGCCGTGTATGGCAAGGACTATCCGAGGGAAGTGCTCGAGTTGTTGCGGGCCTCAGGGATAGGAACGAAATACACATTCGGCGTGGATAAACCCACTCCAACCTTTGTATTTCCTGCAGGCGAGTCACGACGGGAAAGCATGCGAGTTGTCAACAGGATTCGGCTTGACGACTGCTTTAGTAACTTTCATGTGAAGGAGGATTTGGCTTACTTTTCCTTCACTCACAGAGAAATCGGACGCTCCACATTGGAGCGCCTTGCTGCCGGCAAGCGTGTCTTTGCCGATCTACAGGGCTTTACGAGGGTGCTTGATGTCGCTGGACGCGTCAGGATGGGAAGGCCCTCTGTAGATTTGAGATTATGTGAGTTCGTTAAAGGCTCCGTGGGAGAGTTCGGCCCCGGACGAGCCTCACCAAGGAGACTCTTGCGGCGTGGAGTGCGCGAAGTGCTTGTCACAGATGGAGCTATGGGCGCGACGCTTTACACACAGGATGGTATCATGCACTGCTCTCTTCCTGAGCCGAAGGGTGTTCTCTCCGCATTGGGCGCAGGAGATGTATTTGGCTCCGCCTATTTCGTAAAGAGGCTGGCTGGGTGCAGTTACGAGGAATCCATGAGGTGGGCTACAGCCCTCGCATACACTCACGTCACAAGGGGGCTCATTCAATTTGTCGGGCGGAAGCAGATGGGCGAAATTCAATTCTTGGCCAGAGGGTTTGCGGAACGAGCAGAAGTGAGGAGGTCTCAGTATGACCTGGCGAAGTAGGCTAGCTTAGTGGCCCTTCGATTGCAGTGAAAGCACGTCTCCGCGGTCGGCGCGCTATCCTCAAACGGAATGAGCCTTACTGTAGCTCCCGTATCGGAGCTGATTTCCCTCTCACACTCCACCTCGCCACACCAGGAGCAAACTACGAAGCCAGCGTTCTGTTCTATAATCCTCCTAAACTCTTCGTATGACGAGGCGCCGCGCGTCTCGGCCTTCAGGAAGTCCTCGGCCTTTTTGAGCAGCTTCGACTGTATGTCACCTAGGACCGATTCGGCACGCTCCTCAATATCCTGAAAAGCCACAGCCTGTTTTTCCTTTTTGTCGTTCGTGTCCCGTCTTACAAAGATTACCTGCTGTTTTTCGATATCCCTTGGCCCGACCTCTAGTCTGAGGGGTACCCCTTTCAGCTCCCATTCATTATACTTCCAGCCGGGGGTCTTATCCTCTCTGTCATCGATTTTAATTCTAAAGCTCTTGTTGAGTTTTTGGAGCACTTTGAGCGAGTATTCGTTTACCTCTTTCGAACGCTCAGGGCTATAATAGATGGGTACTATTATGATCTGAATTGGCGCGACAGCTGGCGGTAGCACAAGCCCTCTATCGTCGCCATGGACCATAACAAGCGCGCCAATGAGCCGTGTACTGATACCCCATGATGTCTGCCAGACATACTCCTTTCTTTGTTCCTTGGTCAAATACTGAATGTCGAACGCTTTGGCGAAATTTTGACCAAGCCCGTGCGACGTCCCAGCCTGCAGCGCCCTTCCATCGGGCATTAGCATCTCAAAAGTTGTTGTGTAAAGTGCCCCTGCAAACTTTTCTCCCTCACTTTTTAACCCCGCTAGAGATGGCAGGGCAAGGAGATCCCTAGCGAGCTCTTGATAGATTCCCAATATAGTCCTGACTTCCGTATCTGCTTCCTCTTTGGACGCATGGGCAGTGTGACCCTCCTGCCACAAGAACTCTCTTGTTCTTAGGAAAAGCCGGGTCGACTTGAATTCCCATCGTACCACATTGTTCCATTGATTCAGCAGTAATGGGAGGTCTCTGTAACTTCTTATCCACTTTGAATACATATGATACATGATCGTCTCGCTGGTTGGCCTTATGGCAAGTCTTTCCTCGCTCGCGTCCCCTTCGGCCTGTACCCATGCGACCTCTGGAGTAAAACCCGCGAAGTGCTCGCTTTCCCGTTTTAAGAGGGACTCGGGAATGAATAGCGGGAAGTACGCATTTTCATGGCCGAGGCGTCGTAGTCTTGCGTCCAACCACTCTCTGATCCTTTCCCAGATTGAAAAGCTCCAGGGCAGAAAAATCATGCATCCGCCTACGGGGGAGTAATCGGCCATCTTGCTTTTGAGAATAACCTGCTGGTACCACTCCGACAGGTTCTGACTCTTTTTGACAGTAAGCCCAATTTCGACATTATTTTCGCTTTCTGCCTTGGACATTTTTCATGGACGTGACGGCGAAGCCAATATTTAAGGGAGTTAACTGGTGAGCGTTAGTGGATTCTGTTCAGGATGCCAGGACTCCGTATACACCATCGTAACCTGGCTTTACCGCCAGATCGCCAGACCTAATCTTGCTGACCAACGCCCTCAGTGCAGGATGAAGCCTTCCGACTTCGTCGAGTGGAGCATTGAAGATAAAATTGAATTCATTATTGTATTTTGTTATCGCAGTCGCAAACAGTCCTGACACGCTTTGTGTGTAATAGCTTGCTGCGTGAGTCGCAATGAGAAGAAGTTCGTAGAGTGGCAGCAACTTTATGTATGGTGGCCTTAGTGGAGGTTTGAATCCATTTGGCCTGTCAGAAAGTTGGTCGACTCTCTCTTCTACTCCTATCGTCATCTTTTTACCGCATACTGGGCACAAGTCGTTCACTTTCTTTGCTTGAGCTGGGGGCATAGAAACGCCGCATAATCTGTGTCCTGTCCAGTGATATTTACCGAATTCGGGTGGTACCTCTATAGTAAACTTTAGTCCTACGCCTGTGCGTAAGGACTTGATAAAACTGGGGTAGGTAGGCTCTCCCCACTCAAAGACGTTTGCTTCTCTTCCGATTCGCCATGGCTGGTGGGAGTGGGAGTCGCTGTTCGAAAGCAGGCTAAATCGGTCGAGCGAGCTCACCCTCCAGTTCATTCCGGGATCGCTGGATAGTCCAGTCTCCAGAGCATGAATTTCGCTTGTCCGTTCTCCGTAGCACTCTTCGAGCGAATCAAATCCGGCTCTCGCTCCCAGCGCTGAAAACCAAGGCGTCCAGACATGAGCGGGCACTATCTCGAACTCCGACCTTGAAGCCGTACTGGCAACCTCATCTACCAGGGCCGCGGGCTCAAGTCCGATAGTTGGTCTTCCATCTGATGACATGTTTCCGTACTTCCCGAGCCGTTCTGCAAGAGCCCCGGCGGTGTCGAGTGACGGCAGGTAGATGAGGTGGTGTATCCTGTGAGTCCTGCCATCAATATCCCTGTGTACCGTGCTGATCTCTCCCGCAACTACGAGCATGACTCCGTTGTATTCGTAAAACCCTTCGCTTTTTTTGGTTAGTGCAGACCTGAGTTCTGCCAGCCATTTCGGATGGAGGCAGTCCCCGGTGGCGAGGAGACCAATTCCTTTCAATTTTGCGCCGGAAACCAGATTCTGGAGGTTGGTGAACTGGCTAGTGGCCATGCTGTACCGGGAGTGTATGTGCAGGTCAGCCACGATATTTCCCTCTACGAGTTTCAGGCTCTCGGCATAACTTGGAGTATTAAAAAAATCATCAAGTTTCGGGTTAGGAAAAGCCTGTCATCTCACTGGAGCGCCGGGGACGGGATTCGAACCCGCGAGTCCGTAGAGGACGGTGGCTTGCGTGGGACTGCTCTCAAGGCCACTCCCTTAACCACTCGGGCACCCCGGCTCTGTCCCGTAGCCAGTCTCACGATTTAACTCTTACGAAGCAGGAGCGTGTTGACTAATGTGCAGGCGACTACCAGTAAGGAAGAGGAGAGGTCAATTTCTGTAGGGGGCAATGCTGCTGCCGAGTTTTTTTCCAAGCAGTTCCCAATCATCTAGAAAGCGCTTTAGCCCCGTCTCAGTCAGGGGGTGGTTAAACATTTTATCTATTACATCTGGTGGCACCGTGGCCGCATGAGCCCCGAGTTTAGCAGACTCAATAACGTGCAACGGGTGTCGGATGCTAGCCACCAGTAATTGCGTACCAAGTGAATTATTTCTGAAGATTTCGAGTGACTGTCTTACCACGCTCATTCCGTCTTGGCCAATGTCGTCAAGTCTGCCTATGAACGGACTTACATAGGTCGCGCCCGCCTTTGCGGCCAACAGGCTTTGGCTCGGGCTGAAAACTAGAGTTACATTTGTTTTAATGCCCTCATGGCTCAGAGCCTTTACGGCCCTTAGCCCGTTCTGGGTCATCGGAGCCTTTACTACCGCATTGTCGCCCAATTCTGCAATCCTCTTGCCCTCGCCGACGATTCCCTCGTAGTCAGTAGATATGACCTCAACACTTACGGGACCTGGCACGAGTTTCACGATTTTTTCCACTTGTTCAGCGGGGTCTACAGCCTGTTTTGCAAGAAGCGTAGGGTTGGTTGTTACGCCGTCAATCGCTCCCATATCCAGGAATTTCTTTATTTGTTGGATGTCGGCCGTGTCTGCGAATATTTTCATCTTTCTTTTACCAACTTCATAGCGGCTTCGGATATATCTCTTTCCGTCACACCATATTTCGCCATCAATTCTTCGGTTTCACCAGACTCACCGAACACGTCTCGGACCCCGACGCGCCGTATTCGTGTGGGTCTTGACTCCGACAGAGACTCAGCGACGGCTGAGCCCAGCCCACCTATTACGTTATGCTCCTCGGCGGTGACAATGCCGCACACGCTTCGAGAGAATCGCACCAAGGTTTCGATATCCAAGGGCTTAACGGTGTGGGAATCTAAGACTGCCGCAGAAACTCCCTGACTCTTCAGGGTTTCGGCGGCCTTAAGAGCTCTAGAAGTCAAGAGCCCATTTGATACTATTGCAACATCGCTACCGTCCCTAAGCACTTCCGTCTTTCCTATAGAGAGTTCACTCTCCTCCGAATATATTACTTCTGAGGATGGTCTGGCAATCCGAATGTAATACGGACCCGGGCTGGAACATGCGGCAGAAATTAGTTTCTTTGTCGAGATGGCGTCCGAGGGCACAATTACCCTCATGTTTGGGATTACCCTCATAGTTGCAACATCCTCAAGCGCCTGATGGGAACCTCCATCCGGTCCGACTGAAACTCCACCATGCGAAGCGATGAGCTTAACATTCAGCTTGCAATAAGCAATTGTATTCCGTATCTGGTCGACGGCCCTCCCTGGCATGAATACCGCGTAAGTTCCGGCAATCACGGTTTTCCCCGCAAGAGCCAGCCCAGCTGAAACACCTATCATGTTCTGTTCCGCAATTCCGACGTTAAAGAATCTGTCGGGGTATTTGGTGCCGAAAGCCGAAAGTTTCAAAGAGCCAGTCGTATCTGCTCCGACGACGACGAGCTTGGGGTCTCTTGCGCCCAGGCTAACCAGAACCTCTCCGAGCGCGTCGCGCATGGCCGCCATTTTGAGACTACTCAGCGTGAATCACTTCGCTTCTTTCAGCGCTCTTATTGCGTCTGTTACGCTTGGTGCGTCAAACACTGCGGCCCCAGCGACCAGTATGTTCGCACCAGCCTGTAAGATATCTGGTGCGTTTGCGGCTGTTACTCCTCCGTCGGCCTCTATTTCAAAGTTTAGACGGCTCTCTCTCCTGAACTCGGCATAGTGCGAGATTCGTTGCATTGAACTGGGTATGAATTTTTGGCCTGAAAATCCGGGTTCTACTGACATTGGTACAAGATATCCGAGTTCAGAGAGTCTTTCTCGTAGCCATGGTGGTTCTTGAGTGGAGGGTCTCAGAGCTATTCCTCCTATAAAGCCCAAATCTCTTTGCATTCTAAGGTAGGCCAGTGAGGATGCGGAATCAAGCGTCTCTGCGTGCACGCTTATGTAATCCGCACCCGCGTTTCTGAAGGTCTCAACATACTTTAAGGGATTTACGACCATCATGTGCACATCGATAGGCGTTGAAGTCTCTGAATTCAAGTCTCTTACAAAGGCGGGGCCGAGCGAAATATTCGGAGCGAATATACCGTCTATGATATCCACGTGGATAAGGTCGGCCCTAGCGGCTTCGAGTTTGTCCACAGCCTCCGCCATCCGCATATGATTAGCGGACATGATCGAGGGAGCCACCTTAGCCAGAAGAATCTACCCCCTCTTAATTTGTTCAAGTGCCTTCTGAACAACTGCCTTTTCCGGGACCTTTCCGTGATACTCTGACTGCCACTCCATGAAGTCCACGCCTTTACCCTTTGTAGTGTGAGCCACTATGACTGTCGGCCTGTTTTTGGCTTTTTCCGCCTTTTCAAGTGCCGCAAGTATGCTGGAAAAATCATAACCATCAACTTCCAGAACATTCCAGTTAAAGGCTCGCCATTTGGCGGCGAGCGGCTCAATTGGCATTATCTGCTCTGTGATACCATCCTGCTGGACGCCATTACGGTCAATTATTGCGGTAAGATTTTCAAGTCGAAACTTTGAGGCGCACATAGCCGCTTCCCAGACTTCACCCTCGTCCATTTCCCCGTCACCCATCATCACGTAGATTCGAGAACTTCTCTTATCCAACCTGGAGGAAAGTGCCATGCCGATGCCCTCAGAGAGACCGATACCTTCTGGACCTCCCGGAATTTCCACACCGGGTAGTTTGGTGGGGTCAGGATGGCCCTGGAGTCTGCTGCCGATTTTCCTTAAGGTCTTTAACTCCTCGTGAGGGAAATAACCGCACTTCGAAAGAACTGCGTAAAGGAGGGGAGCGGCGTGTCCCTTGGAAAGTAAGAACCGATCTCTATCGGGCCACAGAGGATCGGACGGATCATGCCGCATTTTCACAAAGAAGAGCGAGACGACGACCTCCACGGCGCTCAAAGAGCCCCCAGGATGACCCGAACCCGCCTCGCTCAGCATCATGAGTATGTCTTCCCTGATTTCTGACGAGATCTTTCTGAGCCTCGCAAGGTCCAGACTTCGGCCGGGGTCCCTGAAGCTGATAACCTGTGTCGTCATATTCGTGAACTACCTCGCCTGCACAATTTTGTATGCGTATCTCTCCGAAGACATTTTTGCAAGATTGGCTTTTAGCTCCTCTGGGTATCCAATGTCCCTTCCGTTCGCTGTCGAGGTTCCACCTATGCCTTCCGCTGCCTTTGCTATCAGTGAAGCCTCAACCGGACTCGCAGAGCAGGCGCATGCGAGCGCGTAAGAAGCGGCAATGAGGTCCCGCAACCCTACCTTTTCCGAGACACTGAAGGCGCCCGGCGTTGGAAAGTAGCCCACCTTATTTGGCTCAAATAGGAAGGAGTTGCCGCTGTCTCTCAGATGTACTGAAGGCGTCTCAAGCCTCGAAAGTATATTAAATCCGATGTTACGTATGCTTGTGTCGTTTATCACGCTAATTCCAGTAGCCTCGCTTGCTTCTCTGACGCTTGACAGGAGGCTGTTCACGCCGCCGAAGTCGAAGAGATGGTCAACTTTTGGCCTGCCGATAACTGATTTTCCAAGGGCCTGACAGATTCTCAGTGTTGAGTTGATTAGCGACGGTGTAAGCGATCCTTTGTCGTGGTCCGATAGCACAACTATACTCGCGTTGGGTGCTCTGTCGCGCAGCTTTCCGGAAAGCTCGTTCGCAGTTGGTTCGTCTATTGGCCTGCGTTCTTCCCTATCTATCCTGAAATACTGTCTCCTTCCGACATAGATTCTCTGCTTCACACACGTTGGCCTAGCCGTCAACGAGAGAACCCCAGAGACATCAATTCCAGATCTCTCCAGTTTCGAGAGAAGCGACTCACCTTGAGAGTCATGCCCGACTACGCCTATCAAGCTCACCTTTGCGCCAAGCCCTTTTGCGACAGTAGCGAGATGTGCAGCCCCTCCCGCACTCACTGATTCAGAAATGTAATCTGATACTATGACCGGAGCTTCTCGCGAGAGCTTCCTTGCCTCCGTGTAGACGTAATAATCGACCATCGCATCGCCAAGTATTACTACTTCCTTTGATTGAAAATTGTCCACAATGGTGGTGAGCTTCGAGGCGCTCTCCTCATCCAAGGCAGCTGACCCGGTAGAACCGCCTGCTGCGGGCATAGATGATACAAGCTCGAATGCAACAAGACGCCTTTAAGTTAACGGGCTCTGGTTTGGCCCAGCTCCGACTGTACGGTGCGCTCAATCGCGCCCGCAGCATCGGAAATGTCTTATATGGCAGAGAAGAGTTGAAATCTTTGTGCCTATGGCCAGAGAAAGAGTCTGCAGCCTAAGCGATGTAAAAGAAGGCGAATTGAGGAGTTTTAAGGTCGGAGAAAGAGATGTGGTAATTATTGCAATTGGTGGCAAGATCACTTCTTTCGACAGATGGTGCACTCATGAGCAAGGAGACATGAGCGAAGGCTCCATCGAGGGTAGTATAGTTACTTGTCCTTTGCACGGTTCTAAGTTCGACGTTGCACACGGCGGAAAAAATCTCGTAGGACCAGATGAGGAGCCCGGGGGGACTGTCCCAGACATTCAGGTTTTTCCTGTAATCGTCGAGGGCAATGACGTGTTCGTGCAGCTTTAGGTACAGTAAATTATCGCGGAAGTGTGCAACGACCCCGGATGTACGATACACCCAGCAGTGCTGGCAGTGAGAAGCAGTGCAAGGTTTATTGCTTAAGGAATTGGTCCGGCCGGGATTTGAACCCGGGTCTCAGCCTGTCCTCAGACCTACGCAGGAGGTACTCCAGAGCTGCCTCGAAAGGGCTGAATACTTGACCGAACTATACGACCGGACCTGAAACCTAACCGCCTCAAGGTCGACTTTAAGGGTTGTGAACCGGGGGCTAACCATCCCAAGTGTAGGGGGGACGACATCCGTCGGACTCTCGCCATTTTGGGGTTTTGACGGGTGACGCAAACTGATGGGGTATTGAAACCCAAGGCGTCAGCCCTTCCATAACGTATGAGACGCATTGTTTGTGGAGTGAGTTACCCCCGTCGTCAACTTGCAGCAGGCCTCCGATGTTTCAATTCGCATGCGTGACTAGCACGCACCTCACAACCACGTGGCTTATTCTTGTCTGGATACGCCTAGAACCTTACGAATGTTGGCGACTACCTAAACCGTTCAGGATCATTGACCACAAAACAGCATTGAGACTGTCTTCAAACCAACGCTGGCTCTTACGGCCCAGATATGGCGGAGAGAGTTCCCGTCCTGCTGAGAGGCCAGCCCAGATTGAGACCATATTTTTGCGATGTCAATCCGGAGGGCGTGAGAGTGTTTCTAACGTTCAAGAGAATTTTTTAGGACTTTGGAGACCCTGATGTGGAAGGACCCCATTTCGTTCTCTCTGGATGCGACGTAATTTGGTGTCCGAAAAACCACAAATGCCTTTCTCGTTTACGTAGTGAACCGTTATACTCTCTCTGCCGTCACCCTTTGTCAGATGACTCGCTTCTGCCCTTTGCACATTCTAACTCGGTTCCGCGGCGATATGCCAGGTACTCTCTCTGCCTTCTGAGCACGGACGTTGACAGGTGTGGTGATAGATATAGGGTGCGTCTGCATGCAGACGAACGCCTGCCGAATTATTTAGCACGAGCGTATACAGCTATCAAAGTCCTAGTGAGAGAGACGCAGTCAGTCTGCGATGGCCGCATCGAAGGCTTACTCGTCAGGCTTGATTAGTCTCAACGATACTGTCTTGTGGGATTCGTGAGTTCTTAGTTAGCGAGCCAATTTTTGTCGCTTTATGGATTGAACACTATCTCGACAACCCTAGATACGCCAACTGGCTTTCGGAGAGGAAATCGGTTCTGATTCCGTGGTTAACGAGGAAAGTCTTTGCAATCTGAATGTCAAGCTCCTGAGGAAAGGGGATCAATCCAGGGCGCAGCCTTCCGACGTTTCTTGACAAATACAGTAAGCCGAGAAATTGCGCAGAAAAACTCATGTCCATGACCTCAATGGGGTGACCGTCTGCAGCTACCAGATTGACCAGTCTCCCTTCACCTATAACCAGTAGCTTCTTGCCTTGGTAAGAGTACTCGGTAACGCCAGTCCGGACTTCTCTCTTATGGTCTGATTTGGATTCCAGAAAATCCATATCCACCTCCACGTTGAAGTGGCCGGCATTAGCAAGTATGGTTCCATCCAGCATAGCGTCGAAATGTTCCTTTGTGATTACTCCTATATCCCCCGTGGCCGTCACAATTAGAGACGCATCCTTCACGGCCTCTAGAGCGGGGAGCACTCTGAAACCCTCCATGAAGGCTTCCATCGCTTTGATAGGGTCCACTTCGCAGACTGTAACCTGGGCTCCTAAGCCGCGGAGCCTCTGCGAAATTCCCTTCCCAACCCAGCCGAAACCTACGACGACTGCCTTCCTCCCGGCGATGAGCAAGTTTGTCGAGCGCATCAATCCGTCGAGAGCCGACTGACCGGTACCGTATCGGTTGTCAAAAAGATGCTTGGTCAGTGCGTCGTTCACTGCAATCATCGGAATTTTGAGCTCTCCCTTCCTTTCCATTTGGCGAAGTCTTGTGATCCCGGTTGTAGTTTCTTCGCAACCACCCTTGAGCGACTTGAGCCCCCGCGAATGTGCGAGCGTTATACAATCGGCTCCATCGTCGATAACGAAATCTGGGTCTGCGTCCAGCACTCTCTCGATTGATTCTGTGTACTCCTTGGCATCTTCTCCCCATCTCGCCCAAACTGCCGTTATTTTTCCCCTGAGAGCTGAAACGACATCGTCCTTAGTCGAAAGCGGGTTGCTTGCAGCGAGATACACTTGAGCACCGGCTTCTTGTACTCGTGACGCAAGTACAGCCGTTTTTGCTTCAATGTGTAGTACCATACCCACCTTTAGACCCTTCAAAGCCGCTGACTCGACACTGCGCTCCGAGACCGACTCCAGTGTGCTCATGAATCGTCTTGCCCACTCGATCTTCCTATCTCCTTCTGTGATATCACTCAATCTGGATCATCAACCATATCTTCAATTTTCCGGGTTGCCTGTTCATATTCGTCGAAAAGCCTTTCCTTTTCACAGTTCACCAGCTTGCCGTCTACTACTATATGCTTCCCGCCTACTGTGAGATGCCTTGCCCTGACGCCGTCTGTGGAGTATGTCAGGTTTCCGAGAATACTGCCAGATGGGTTCGAACCAAGGCCCATCTCAAATATCGCGATGTCGGCGAGACACCCTCTACTGAGACCGATGTCCCGCACAAAGAACCGGCCAGTGGGTAACGTAAGCGCGCTCACAGCGTCCCACAAATCCAATCGCGGTCCCTCTGACACCATCGAGCTTACTAGCAGCATCTTTGCCTCAGAGAGCAAGTTTGAGTCATCGTTCGAACAAGCGCCGTCTGTGCCCACCCCGAACTCAAGCTTGGCCAGTTTTGCTCTGTTTGCTGGTGGAAGACCGTTTCCGAGTCGCAGATTGCTAGTGGGGTTCAGCGCGGCGAAGGCGCCCGCTCTTCCAAATATGCTCATATCTTCCAAAGACAAATTGGTACAGTGAGCAAGCACAAGTCTAGGGCCAAGAAGGTTGAGCTCTTTGAGATACGCTGCAAAACTCGAGAGCTTTATTCCGAACGTTCCTCTTACGAGCTCAATCTCGTCTGGCCGTTCAGCTAGGTGGAGGTTGACGGGACTATCGAGTTCGAGCGAAAGGGACCCTACGCGCTTAAGGATATCGGGTGAGCAGGTGTAAAGGGCGTGAGGCGCGACCGCCATCTTCGCAAGAGGGCTGCGACGTCCTTGAATAAATCTATAGAAATTGAGAGTCTCCTTGAGTTCGGTGTCCGCCTTTTCTTTGTTTCCATAGTCGATCATTCCGTATGAAAATATACCGCGGATGCCCACTTCTTCCGCTCCTTCGACCACCTTATCCTCATGGAAATACATATCGAACACCCCCCCAACTCCATTTAGAGCAAATTCCGCAGCCGCGACTTTTGCACCCAATTTGACGAGGGATTCGTCGAGAAGTCTCTCCCGGGGGTTAACACTCTTCTCGAACCACTCAGCCATGGGCTGTTGCTCAGCGGCGGACCTTAGAAGTACCATCGGTAAGTGGGTGTGCGAGTTGAAAAGTGCTGGGATCATGACGCATCTTCTCCCACCAAACTTCTCGTATGAAGGATACTTTGAGATAATTTCACTCTTCGAACCGGCGTCGACGATAGAATCTCCTTCGATTGCAACCGCCCAGTCTCTGCGCAGTGTGCGGCTGGCAGTGTCGACAGCCCAGTCGGCGTATAGGAGAGACATTAGGGGGCCAAGATTGCAAGAGACGTATATACACTTCCTAATATGTGCGTATGCGCCAGAGACGCCGTTCAACAGGCGCTATAATCCAGCCGCCTAAACGCTCTTAGAAAGTGCCGAGGTATGAGCTGATAACACGGCAACTCGAAATCCAGCTCCGGAACTCGCCTGAACAGTTTCCAACAATTACCAATAGAACGCACAAAATATTCAGTATAATCAATTGCAACTGAACAGTGTACATATTCCTATGAAGGTTTAAATAAGCGGGCACGAAGATTTTGTGAGTGTAAACCTCGTGGTGGAACATGGAAAAGCTTCGACGGACAGAGTTGCGGAAGTTAACAAGAACCTAACCTATGGGACGTGGCGAATTCAGGGTCAGTGGAAGCCACTCATCGTGACCGACGCAGAAGGAGTATATTTCACTGATTCGAGCGGCAAGAAATATCTCGATTTTTCTTCTCAACTTATGTGCTCTAATCTCGGCCACAAGAATCGGAATGTAATAGATGCCATAAAGAAACAGGCAGACACGCTGCCATTCGTATCCCCCGCATTCGGTACTGAAGTAAGGGCGAAATTGGCAGAGAAACTACGAGAGGTTCTGCCCCAGAACCTGTCAAAGTATTTTTTCGCTACTTCAGGGACCGAAGCAAATGAGGCTGCTGTGAAAATGATCAGGATGTATTATGCAAAAGAGGGAAAGACCAAGATAATTTCCAGATACAACTCTTATCATGGCTCAACGGGCGCGAGCATGGGCCTTACAGGCGATTTTCGGCGGATAGCGATTGAAGCTACGGGGTCGTTTCCCGGGATTGTTCATGTGCCTGACCCTTACTGTTACAGATGTCCCTTCGGGCTCGAATATCCCGACTGTGGAGTGGCATGCGCGGACTATTTCGAGTATGCCATCAAAAGTGAGGGGAATGTTGGCGGGGTGATCGTTGAGCCCGTGACTGGAACGAACGGTGTTATAGTTCCCCCAAAAGAGTACATGCCAATGGTTCGTGAGATAACTAGGCAGCACAATGTATTTCTAGTCGCTGATGAGGTAATGAGCGGATGGGGGCGCACGGGGGAGTGGTTCGCGTTAGATAACTGGAAGGTAAAGCCAGACATTCTAACAACCGCGAAAGGCATTACCGGTGCATACGTCCCGTTGTCGCTCACAGCTACTGACAGAGTGCTTTCCGAATACTTTGACGATCATTACTTCGCTCATGGACACACGTACGAAGCCCATCCGCTAACGCTGGCTGCGGGCGTTGCCGCAGTGACCGAGTATCAAGAAAGGAGCTTGATCAGCAGATCAAGAGCTCTCGGAGAACATCTGGGAAGGAGGCTTCGCGAGCTCATGACCCGTCATCCTTCAATAGGAGATGTCAGGGGGATAGGCCTGTTTTGGGCGGTCGAGCTTGTCAAAAGCAGACAGACAAAGGAGCCGTTCAACACATATCAGGATAAGCTAGAAGGGAAGCCGCTCGTAGTAGACAAGATAGCCCAGGCCATGATGCAGAAGGGAGTCTACGTCTCCACATGGGTGTCTCATTTTGTAGTTGCTCCCCCATTAATCATTTCAGAGTCCGAAATTGACAACGCGGTGGACGTGATGGATGAATCTCTTTCAATAGCCGACAAAGAGGTTGTGGCATAATGGAAACTTCGGATGACACACATTTTGGAATTTTGCCCAACTTTATTGAAAATCGTAAGGTTGAGGTTTCTTCTGAAATGCGATACCCTGTGTTCAATCCTGCCCTTGGAAAAGTGATCGGATACGCTCCGGAGACTCCCAAAGAAGAAATCGATTCTTGCTTGGAGTCGGCCGCACGCGCGCAGGAGAAGTGGTGCCGTGTTCCGGTAACGGAAAGGATCAAGGTGCTGTTTGACCTTCGGCGACTTCTTGAAAGCAGGAGGGACGAGTTTGCCGTAAACCTCACCCGGGAGCATGGGAAGACACTGGCGGAGGCAGTCGGGGAAGTCGGCCGGGCCATCGAGAATGTTGAGGCGGCTGCGTCGGCCGTCTATCATATGATGGGAAAGAACAATCTTGAGATATCGGCGGGGATTGACGAAGAGGTCTATCGGGTGCCTGTTGGTGTGTTCGCTGCGATAACTCCCTTCAACTTTCCTCTTATGGTGCCCTTCTGGTTCATCCCTTATGCGATTGCACTCGGAAACTCGATAGTTGTGAAGCCTTCCGAGAAGACTCCTGTTAGCATGAATTTGGTGAGTGAACTCTTCGAAAAAGCTGGTATCCCAAAAGGAGTGGTCTCCATCCTCAATGGCGCTTCGCGAAGTGTAGACCTGCTTCTGGACAGTAACCTAGTCTCCGGCTACAGTTTTGTAGGTTCCACATCAGTAGCGGAGTATGTGCATAAGAGAGCGAGTGCCGGTCACAAAAGAGTGCAGGCTGGTGCGTCGGCAAAGAATTTTGAACTGGTTATGCCCGACGCAGACATGGGATTGGCAGTTCGCAGTTTGATTAGTTCTTTCTTTGGAAATGCGGGGGAACGCTGTCTTGCGGGCTCAGTATTAATCACACTCCCTGAAAACCACGATAAAGTGGTCAGGGTGTTTGCGGATGCCGCGGCCAAGCTCAAGCTCGGCTACGGATTGGAGAAAGAGTCAGAGATGGGCCCACTCATTAGGAAAGAGCACGTTGAACGCGTGCGGTCCTATATCGATATTGGGGAGGCGGAAGGAGCCAAGCTCGTTCTTGACGGAAGGACAAAAAGGGTCAATGACTACCCTGAAGGGTTTTTCCTTGCGCCATCGGTGTTTGATGAAGTCACTCCAGATATGAGAATCTGCAAAGAAGAAATATTCGGGCCAGTCGCAAGCGTCGTTTGTGCGGCAGATTTTGGCGATGCAATCCGCCTCATAAACTCAAGCAGGTTTGGTAATGCTTCTACTATATTCACGTCAAGTGGGATTAATGCCAGGAACTTCATTAAAATGGTTGAGACCGGAAACGTTGGTGTGAATGTGGGAGTAGCCGCCCCAATTGCCTTCTATCCGTTTGGTGGCCGAAAGGATTCGTTTTATGGAGACCTTCACCCTCAGGGTGGCGAGGACCATGTATACTTCTTTACAGAACGCAAGGTAGTAATTTCGAGATGGTAGTGCTGGTCTATTTGCTGGCCAAAGAGAAGTTTGACTTGACGTTTTCGAAACCAGGTGGGCTACCCAGTAAAGCATTCGCTTTGGGTAGAGTACGTCGATATGCCGTTATTCTGTAGGTTTCGTCGATGACTGTTTGTTTCTGAAACCCGTGGAATAACACGAAACTCAGGGAGCCCGTGGGCTTGTTTGGCGGTAAAGAGTCTGCCCAACACTGAATGCCGCTTTGGATATGCGTAAGTCTGCCCTCTTGTGCCCTATCGGAGCGTAATATCCTCTTCAAGCTCGCGAGGGAGAAATTCGCCCGCTCCCTTCTTGCCTACAAATTCTCCGTTTTCCATGACGGTTCTGCCCCGGCTCATGACGAGTACTGGGTATCCCTCGGTTGTGATGTGATCATAGACGCTGTAATCTATGTTTGTGTGCAGCTTGTCTGCCGTCAATCTTACTCGCTTGCTGGTATCGATTATGGCAAGGTCGGCGTCAGAGCCGATGATCAGGCAACCCTTCCTGGGATATAGGCCAAAACGCCTAGCAGGGTTGGATGAGGTAACTCTGACCATGTCGAATATAGTAATCCGATTCTTTCTGACCCCTTCCGAAAACATGAGTGGCAATATTGTCTCTGTTCCAGGTACGCCATTAGGTATCTTCGTGAAATCCCCTTTTCCATAATCCTTCTGCTGCGAATTGAATGGGCAGTGGTCACTTCCAATGGTCTGTATTGAACCCGAACTGATGCCATCCCAAAGAGAGGCGCAGTCCCGCTTTGAACGAAGAGGAGGTGACATTACAAAATTTCTACCATCCGGCCTCTCATACACCTCATCGGTAAGCACAAGGTAGTGGGGACAGGTCTCTGCAAAGATATCATAGCCTCTTGATTGGGCGTATTCTATAGCCTCGGCCCCATACGCGCTGGAAAGATGAACTATGTAGCTTCGAACGCCTGCGGCGTGCGCTAGATGTGCAGCTCTGCCTACCGCCTCGGCCTCGGCAAGAGAAGGCTTGCTGAGTGCGTGGTACTTCGCAGAAAAGTTTCCTGCCTCAAGATTGGTTTCAACCAGATTTTCAATGATGCCATTATTTTCCGCGTGGATGGCTACGAGCCCGTGCGTCTGACCTACTTTCTTCATCACCTTAAAGAGCGACTTGTCGTCCAGCATCAGCCCCTCTCTTCTATATGTCATGAATAGCTTGAAGCTCGGAATCCCTTCCTTTACGAGCTGGGGAACGCTTTCCAGCTCAGTCAAGTTTTCTTGCTTAAAAATCATGTGCAGGCCATAGTCCACTGCGACAAGCGGATCTGCCCTAGACCTGTAATCATGCAGGGCCTCAAGCAGCGACTGTGATTGTTTCGGGAGAATGAAATCTATGATTGCGGTAGTACCCCCGCACGCGGCAGCTACTGTGCCGGAACCAAAGTCATCCGCCGAGGTAGTGCCCATGAACGGGAAATCCATATGCGTGTGCGCGTCTATTACACCCGGAACAACGAGCCCTCCTTTGGCGTCTATGGTCTCTGCGCCGTCCAAGGGCATATGGTGTGAATATGCGGCAATTTTACCATCCCTGATTCCGATATCAGCTTCAAAGACGTCAGTTTCCGTTGCTACACGAGCATTGATTACGATTTTGTCCAATTTAGCTTTACCAATCTTGGGTTACGACGGAAAGAATGCGTGGGGGGGGCCGGATTGGTTCCTTCCGGCATGTATTTTGGATTTGCCCGTTGAGCTCACTTTTCTCGATCAAAGAACGAAACCACCTTCTTCGCCATCTGGGAAGTCTGGTTCTCGTAATCATCTCCGAGAAGGTAAGCCACAGCAGTAGTCACTCCTACGCTCCTGAGCTCTTCAATCCGTTGCAGAACAGAGGACACATCGCCTATCACGCTGAACTGGTCTATCATTTCATCCGTCACGAAATCAAGGTGGTGTGCGTCCTTTCTCGCATGTTCCCAGTAGTCGTAGCCGCCACGGCGCTCCATTCCTTTCACGAGGCTCTCAGGTAACTCTTCCCTAGGGTATTTTGCCAGCAAGTCAATCGCATGATTGGAAACCATGGCTGGGAACCATTTGGTTTCTTTTCTTGCGCGAGCAATGTCGCTGTCGATGCACCACGCAGAGGCGGATATAACCTCAAAATTTTCGAGTTTTCTGCCGATTGCCTGTGCGCCTCGCCTAACTCTCTCAAGGCTCCACTTGATTACCTGTGGGTCGGCTATTTGAAGTATTACTCCGTCTCCGACCCTGCCGGCGAGTTCTAGTGCTTTCGGCCCGTAGGCTGCGACGTAGATTGGTACGCGCTCGTTCGCCCAAGGGATTCGGACTTCGGCGCCATCTATCAGTGCAGGTTCTCCTGAAGTCAGTCTCCTCAACCTTTGTATGCTCGACTCGAGCACGCTCAGGCTCGCAGGACTCTTCTTCATTGTCCTGACCGCGCTATCTCCCCTTCCAAGACCTACGAATGCCCTATTCTTGGAAACTACACTAAGAGTAGCTGCGGCGCTCGCTGTCACTGTGATGTGTCTAGTGAGAGGGTTGGTGACGAACGGACCGATATGAATGTTTCTTGTGCTTATCGCCCAAGTTGCGTAATGAATCCATGGCTCTTGCCAGAGAAAATGCGAGTCATAAGTGCCTGCCAGCCACATATTTGCGGAGTCGGCTATTTGAACGGATCTCAGAGTCCCTACAGGATCTCTGGCGTTGTAAATCACTCCGAATTTGATGGTAGCCACTTCGATTACCCTCCAACTCCTGCCTCGAAGCGCGGCTCTCGGCCCTACAGGTGAGCTGTAATTTCCGAGTACAGCTCAGGTCTCCTATCTCTTAGAAATGGTGCTATACGCCGCCTGTCTTCGACTTCAGAGAAATCTGCTTCCGCAATAAATACCTCCTCCTTACGGCCCGCCCTGGATACCACTTTTCCCTTGGGGTCAACCAGCATGCTCTGCCCATAATACTCTTCAGATTGTCCCGGATATTCCGCTCCGCATCTGTTCAGGCCGGCTACAAATATCGTGTTGAACGACGCATGGGCTCGAAGTTCGAGCTCCCAAAGCTCGGGATAGAACGACGTGCACGTGGGTACGAACACGATCTGCGCTCCCTTTAGTGCTTCTATGCGGGGGCCCTCCAAGAAGTGCCTGTCATAACAAAGTATAACTCCGACTTTCACTCCTATGTCACTGAGGTTGAAGACCGGATATCCTAGGTTTCCTGGCTTAAAGTAAAACTTCTCTTCGTAGTGCGGCAGTTGCGGCAGACTGGCTTTCCTATATTTTCCCGCTATTTTTCCATTCGAGTCAATCACAACCGCAGTGTTATAGAATGTTCCGGGAACCTCTGTATCTCGCTCGAAAATCGGAGCTATAACTGCTACGCTCTGGCTCTGGGCTGCATCGGAAATGGCGCGAATCGTCTCGCCTGGAATGATCTCTGCTAGGTCGAAATACTTCGGGTCCTGCTCGTAGGCAAAATATATCGTGTTAAACAGCTCCTGAAGACAAACTATTTTTGCTCCAGCTTTGGCGGCGCTCTCAATATGGTTCACTGCCTTCCTGACGTTGTCCTCTTTTCCTAGTGTACAGGTCATCTGTACTAGTGCGATTTTCATATGTTTTCACCCATAGCCTCGCACCAAAGACTTTATCAGGGATGCCTCCTTTGTTCCTGGCCGATCTGCGCCCCCGCTCCGCCTAATTCGCCTTGCGGCGATTCAGAAAATTGAGCTTCGACTTCCAGACTGGTGTAACCTTTGATGATGTTTCCTTTGAGATGTGGTTGGTAGCTAGGAATCACCCAAGCTGCCATAAGAATCGTGTATACAACTCCGGATACTAGGAAGGCTGTCACCCAGGAATTGTTATAGAGGAATTGAGACCACGTGGCCGAGGTTATTCCCCAGTGGTTTAGATAAGTGATTACGATTCCCACTAGGAATCCGATAATCGCTGCGGGATTCACTCCTCCAATATACCTGAACTTACCACGTGTCAGAAAGACGTCTCTTAACTCGAACCTGAACCTTCGTAGGACTGCGTAATCAAAGAATATAACCCCTTCAACCCCTCCGAGTAATGCACCGTATGCCAGTAGCCAACCAAAAACGTACGCGTAGCCCCCACTGCTATAGGCGGAGTATGCTCCAACTGCCAAGCTGAACACAACACCAATCAGTATTCCCCTGAACCAGGTCAGCTTCTTTGCATATGTATTTGCTATGTCATAGCCTGGAGCGACAGAATTAGCGAACACATTCACGGTAAAGGTGGCAATTATTATCACGACGAGCAGGGCATAAGCAAGCAAAGTCGGAAAGTGCAGGGCAATCAAGCCCACCGGATCGTAACCAAAGAGCGATGCCGTGTTTATGTGTATCCATCCCGCGCTGGCCGCAGCTCCCGCTCCGAGGAGTCCCATTGCTCCCACAACCATCATCATGAGCGGCATCGGAATCTGGCCAAACGTTTGCGAGAACTGGGATTTGGCGTAACGCGTGTAATCAGGCATGCTCACTGCCATGGTAGCCCAGTACGCAACGTTCGAGTTTAGGAACGCGATAATCGCGAGCCAGTAAGCCGTCCCGGTTAAAGTGGACTTGTAGCTTGTAATCGGCGTAAAGTTGAAATTTCCTGCAGAGAGAAAGTAATAGAACATCACGGCAAACCCTACTATCATCACTGGGGCGGCCAGCCTTGCCAGCCATTTCAACGCGGGCTGCGCTTCGATTGGCGGCGACTTCCAAAATAGCAGAAGCTGAGCCACTATAACGAGGGCGAATGTTGTCCAGAAAACAACAGGGAAGTGCTGGGGTAAGGAGCCTGGTGTCAGGGTGCTGCCAAGCGCGGACAAATTTGCCCCGCTCGAGAGAAGGTAGATGTATCCAGCCGCTTCAGCAATTATGAATGACTCTACGCCCCACCAGCCCATTGATATAATGGCTCTAATCCACGATGGCACCTGTGCGCCATATATTCCCCAGCGAGTTCTGGTTAGCTGTGGCTCGGCCATTCCATATCGCGCACCCCCGTGAGACTGGACAAGCGTCGGAATGAGAACTATTAGGTTTCCAAGGAACATGAGAATCAACGCAGTGGACCAGTTGAGTCCGAGACCCATACCAACTGCGGAAAGGGTCCATGTTGGTATAATTACGACCATGCCGAGCCAGATTGCAAAGAAAGTCCCGGCCCCCCAAGTCCTCTTCGCGATGGGCGTAGAATGAAAGTCGGGGTTCCAGAGATAAGACTCCTGTGGAAAAGTTTCGGTTAGCTCAATCTGGCCCCTTTTCTTATAGAAGGCGGTGCCGGTAGTTTGTGTAAGCTGAGAAGACCCTTCGCGTATTGCCTGCTCAGATGAAATCGGAGTAGGGTTGGTGTCGTCCGGGGAGCGCGAACCCATGACCGAGCACAGCCCTGAACTCCCGTATAAGTACTCTGTATCAGGCTCACGATTGCGCATCTGGGCTTGTCTGGAGCTCGACGGGATTCCATCGTGAGGCTGACGAAGCCTGGAATAGGTCTTTATATACAGCTCGGAGGGCCGCTCTGGGCGAAGATTGTTCGACTTGCTACTAGAAAACTGCTCGATCTTTGGTCGCGAAGACGCCTATGCTATGGGCGTAAAGAATGGCGAGATTTCATTCATAGGCAAGGATCCAAAGGAGCAATCAAAGGACACTCGAGATTTGGCCGGGAGCTGGGTGCTTCCGGGTTTCGTTGACGGTCACACTCACCTTCTCACCCTTGGCTTGGAGCATCTTCGTACAAGCCTCGTGGCAACACGCTCCAAAGTTGAGGCGATAGAATTGCTGAGGAAGGCGACCAATACTCGAGCCCCAGTAGTAGCCTACAATTGGGACGAGTCAAGATGGCGGGAAAAGGATTACTTGCGGAAGGGGGACCTCGATTTCACGAGTTTGCCTGTAGTTGCATATCGAAGAGACGGGCATATGGCCACGCTGAATACCGCGGCGCTCAGAATCGTTCACAGGGAGGATGCGAATGACGGGATACTGAAAGAGTCAGACCTAGGGCTCCTTGAGCCACTCGTAGAACCCGATAGGGCGGAGCGGCTTGAGGCGCTCAATATCGCGCTCAGTGTAGCGCTGCGCGAAGGTGTCACTGCCGTGCGTGACAATGTGGATAGAGACACGCTCCAAGCGTATGATGAGCTCGAGAAGCCGCTCACCGTTGTCCGTATGATCTACAATGACGAACTGTATGCCGACTACCGGCAGGGCCCTGAAAATTGGGGAGTGAAGACATTTCTGGACGGTTCAATCGGCTCGCGTACAGCCGCCCATCTTGGCTGGCCAGGGCAAAATTTGAGGGCAAACAAAGAAGAATTCCGGGCACACTGCCAGAAGCTATGGAAAATGGGAATCCCAGTTGCCGCACATGCGATTGGAGAACTGGCGACCTCTATAGCCGTAAAAACGTTTGCTCCAAGTTCCAGAACGAATTCCATTGAACACTTTGAGCTAGTCGAGGAGGAAACGCTGGACGAACTCAACGCTTCGAACACTCTTCTTTCTTGCCAGCCGAACTTTCTCGAATGGGCTCTTCCTGGAGGCATGTACGAGGAAAGACTGGGAACAGAGTGGCTAGAGCGCAATAACAATTACAGGGACTTTTTGAAAAGAGGATTCAAGCTTGGATTTGGCTCTGATACAATGCCGCTCGGTCCGATGTATGGCATCCATTACGCGGTCAACTCTCCCTATCCAGGTCAGCATCTATCGCTCGAAGAGGCAATCACTTGCTATACAAGTGGCAGCGCGCGGCTTCTGGGTTTGGACGATACTTTGGGTAGAATCAAAGTAGGCCTGAATGCAGATTTCGCAGTATTCCCCCCAGGCCTTCCCAACCGAGTCAGCAGTTTAAAAGAGATAAAGCCAATCGCGACAATTGTACGTGGGAAAGTGGCGTATGCCCGCCCGGGCGGAGTCTTGCGACTTGGCAGGCAGTAGGAGAGCAGCTGCGGATGACTGAGGGTGTAAGTGCCGCCTTGGCCATCCAGTGACGGGTTCCAAATCAGTCTTGGGTCTCTAGGGAATGCCCGGTAAGCGCGTCAAGTGCGAAAGCAGGGCGGAGCGCTCTTATACGCCGAAAGCCCTCTAGTCGCCAAAGGTCACCCGCGATTGGCAAAAGTTCTAGTAACTGCCGCCCTGCCATGTGCGAATGAAGAATTGTACATTGGTCGCCTCAGGACCTTCGTGACTGCGGATATCTTCGTTCGCATGCGCCGGGCACTTGGTGACGACGTGCTGTTTATTTGCGGGACAGACGAGCATTGCACATCCGCGGCGCTTCGGGCTTCGAGCGAAGGGGTATCCACCCTCGAGATAACCACTAGGTATCACGACTTGGACAAACAAGTTCTCGCGCGGGCCGGCATTAATTTCGATTACTTTGGGAGAACCACGAGCCGAGTTCATCACGAAACGGTCCAGTGGTTTTTTGCTAGGCTACAGGAGAAGGGCGCCGTCGAGTCGGTTCAGACCGAAGAGAACTACTGCAGAAAGGACAAGAGATTTCTTCCCGACCGTTATGTGAACGGCAAATGCGGGTTCTGTGGTTACCTGGGGGCACGCGGAGACGGATGTGAAAACTGCGGCCGTATGTTGGATAAACAGGGCTTGCTTGAGCCTGTTTGCGCGCTATGCGGCGAGTCCACAGAAAAAAGGCCCACCTGGCACTGGTATCTCCGCCTTGAAGACTTTCACGACCGTATCAAGGAACGGATATCCACTAGTGAGCCAATGCTTCCGGTTTACGGTCAGGAATTCCTGCTCAAACAGTTTCTTTCAGCAAGCCTCGAAAATTTCAGCATATCTCGTGACTTGGAGTGGGGCGTGCCGGTCCCTCTAGCTGGTGCTGAGGGGAAGGTGTTTTCCGATTGGTTCGACGCACTCATCGGCTATGTCAGCTTCGCCAAGGAAGCGGTTCAGGGAAGGAGCGGAGCAAGCTGGGAGGATTACTGGAAGGACCCGACGTCTAGGATTGTCCACTTTATTGGCAAGGGGTTCGTGTATCAACATGCGATTTTCTGGCCCGCAATGC
Source organism: archaeon (assembly GCA_021817005.1). Lineage (GTDB taxonomy): Archaea > Thermoproteota > Thermoprotei_A > Marsarchaeales > Marsarchaeaceae > JAKAWJ01. The sequence continues at coordinate 98,397 of JAKAWJ010000003.1, forward strand.
TCCTAGGAACAGAACTTCGATTGCCGAACAGTATCGTAGCGAGCGGTCACGCGAACCTCGAAGGGAAGAGAATGTCCAAGAGCTCGGGCTGGACGATTCTGGCGGAGGATTTTCTTGAGCAGTTTGACCCGGACTTCTTGCGGTATTACCTAATCGGTGGTGCATCTCTAAGTGGAGATCTTGACTTCAAGTTCAAAGAGTTTCAGGAACGGGTGAACGCCGACTTAGTTGACACGCTTGGCAGCTTTGTGCACCGTGCATTGCGTTTTGTGAGCGATAAATTCGGTGGGAAGGTGCCGACGCCGACAGAATTTACACCGGAGGATAAGGAGTTCATTGTAAGGGTTGCGGATGTCAAGAAGAGAGTGATCGAATCCATTGATTCGTTTGAGTTCACGTCTGGTCTTCAGGCTATAATCTCGCTCGCAAGAGACGGCAACAACTATCTAACAAAGAGCGCTCCCTGGAACCTCTTAAGGTCTGACACGAAGAGAGCAGAAACTGTGATTTATGTTTCCGTATATCTTGCGCGGGCGCTCGAAATACTTTCTGCACCATATCTGCCTAACTTTGCGGAGAAGACCAGTGTAATGTTGGGTGCTAGCTCACAAGAGGGTGGTTACGGAGCGCTGGAAAGAGAGCTCGCCTCCGGCTCTGTGATAGGGCATCCTGCTCCGCCATACCAGAAGGTGACTGAGCAGATGATATCTGATATGATGCTTCGGATGAGTGCTAGAAACCGCGAAGAGGTTGACATTAGCTATTTCGCGAAACTCGATATTCGGGTGGCCACTATAGTGGCGGCAGAGAAAGTAACCGATGCAAAGAAACTTCTGAGGCTGCGCGTCCGCATGGGTAAAGAGACAAAGACGATAGTGTCCGGTATAGCTGACCAGTACACACCAGCTGACCTAGTAGGGAAGAAAATAGTTGTGATAAACAATCTTAAGCCGTCAAGATTCGCGGGTGTCGTGTCGCAGGGAATGCTTCTCGCCGCGGAAGCTGGCGGGGCGGTCTCAATATTGGTCCCTCTCAATGATATCGAAGACGGTGCTCGGGTGCACTAAGTGGATCATTTGAAATTGAATTCACAAAGAGTGGCCTTTCGGACATATGGATGTACCATGAACCAAGCCGATGCACAGGTTGCGGAGAGTTTCGTGAGATTGAACGGATTCACAGTCACCGAGGAATCGCAGGCCGATACAATAGTGGTGTTTTCGTGTGCAGTGCGAAACGAAACCGAAGACCGAATAGTTTCAGATGCAAAAAAATTCAGTAGGCTGGGGAAGCGCGTGGTGATAACTAGCTGTTTGGCAAACTCCCGGCCTGGACGGTTGAAGGAAGAACTTCCGAGCGCTATAATTATGCGAGGCGGTGATTCCGAGGGACTTATCGATGCGATACGCGCACGACCGGGCTCAATTCTCCACGGTGGTCGAACCCTGAGCCTTACTGGTTTAGAGGCGACTACTGTAACAAGAGTCTACCCTGTGAAGATATCCCAAGGTTGTACAAGTAACTGCCACTTTTGTATTACGAAGCTTGCGCGGCCCACCATGTGGTGCAGACCATCAGCGGAGATTGAGCAGGCTGTTCGGAACGCAGTGGGAAGAGGCGCGGTCGAAATCGACCTGACATCAATGGACAACGCTGATTATCTGGAACCTCCATCTATTAGGCTGCCTCAGCTAGTTGAAAGGATTGTATCCGCGGTCAGGGGAAATTATATGATTCGTGTAGGAATGATGAACCCTAGCGGCGCGCTGGGATTCTGGAATGAATTGGAGGTAGTACTAAAGCACGACAAGGTTTTCAAGTTTCTACACTTGCCAATCCAGGCAGGGGACGCGAGGGTAGTGAGGAGCATGAATAGAGACTACGACCCGTGGGCAGTCGTGGATGAAGTCAGAAGAATCAAAGCAAATGTCGCCGGACTGAGAGTGGCAACGGATGTGATGGTAGGGTATCCTGCGGAAGACGAGGACGCCTTTCGTAACACTCTCAGCTTGGTTGAAAGCGGAGCGTTCGACAAGGTGCACATGTTCCGGTTCACGCCAAGGCCCCACACGCGTGCGTCTTTCCTTGACCAGCTTGATGAACGGGTGAAAAAACGTAGAAGTGAGCAGGCGGCCAAGGCTGTAGAAAGGGTCCACTTCTCCAAACTGTCAAGTTTAGTAGGAAGCGATTGCGAAGTTCTGGTTACGGCAGCGCGAGAGGGCGAAAGGTGCGAGGGAAGGACCACAAATTACGCGAAGGTCTATCTGCCCTGCGATCCCGGCTTACTGGGGGGGTGGGTGCACGCTCGGATTATCGGTGCGACCTCGGAACACCTAGTGGGTGAACCAGTGAGATGAATGCGTGTGGTCAAAAAACAGAAACTGAATGGGTCCGATGTCCGGCGTCTGATAACTGAGGCAATTGCTGCGTCGACACTGGACCTCCCGCTTGCCAATACGAAGCTATCCCAGGCATGGGACGCCTGCCTTAGAGGAAACCTCAAGGTCCCTAAGCTGCTGCGTGTGATCAGGTGCAAGAAGTGTGGGGTGTTACTTATGCCAGCTCGTACTGCATCCGTCAGGTTGATAGAAGGGCGAGCGATATGGCGGTGCGGCAGCTGTGGTGCGGAGAAACACTTCCGTTATGCATAAGCTCGTGTGTCCGCGGGTCAGTCGTCCAGCCTGGTCAGGACGCCACCCTTACACGGTGGAGGTCGCCGGTTCGAATCCGGCCTGACCCAATCCGGGGATGCTCTTTACGTTGGCTACCAATCGGGAAAATGACTACTTGGAGGTATCGCTGGATCTATAATCGGTTAAAACCCTCGTCGTCATTTGGCACCGAAGCGCTCATGCTGCAAAACGGGGTTGAGTAGACAAATACCGAAATGTATATAGGACCTAGTTCTGAAGCAGGACTCGTGGATCGATTAGGGCCAAAGTGTGACTTGGCTGGAATTCGGTTCGCCCATTCCCTCCTTTTGTGTTTGACCCTGTACTCTTTGCTTGAGTTCTGTGTCCGGGGGACTCGTGATCGCCTTGAGTAAACTTGGGGGAATAGTTTTCGGTACGACTATAACAACCGTATACGCTTACTACGTTCTAGGGTCATATTTCTCCCCCCTCCTTAATTGGCTGGGCCCAGCTTTCGGCGCCCCGCTCAGATTTGTGATGGCCTTCATATTCCTTTTTGCTGGGAACCCTCTGGGTTACGTGGCCGTCGCAGCAGGGTGGGTTATAGCCGGAGTCTCATGTGGGATATTCGTGCGCAGCGTAAAAGGGGCTCTAGGTACAGCATTACTTGTAGGCATCATGCTTGCCGTATTGCTGCTGGTATCGCTACTCGGTGTAGCAGGATCAGTTGCACCAATTGACCAGACTATTTCTTCGTTCCGATTTTCAGGACTTCACAATGTCACAGCTCCGAGCGGCCCCGTTAAGCTACCAGGATTCCCTCCGTTTCCACCGGGGACTAGCATAGCTTCCATTTTGCGTGAACCGTTATTCAACGAATTGGCAGGTTTTATTGCAAAACTGCAGAGCCTTTCGTCCCATCTGGCCGGTTCATCAAGCGGGCAGGCGGCTCAGAAGATTGTTACTCAGTTCTTTACCTCGTTCATTCTGGTATTAATTATACAGAGTATTGAAAGACTGGCGTTATTGCTCATCTCAGCTGGGGTGGCAGGCTACCTCATGCGCAGGCTTACGACACATCTAAAGGCCCGGTCGGCGATGAGGGAGGGGAATCACGGTGGATTGGGACAGTCTGGGAATAAAAGCAAGCCACTCGCAGCCATTCTCCTTTTGGTGCTGTTTCTAGCACCCGTCGCTCATGCTTTCTATACTTCCACACAATCTGAGGAGCTTCTTCCCGCAACTCTGTCGGGGGTGGGCAATCATGATAGCCGGACGAGATTTTCTCCGACCGGGACATCAGTTCTGAACTATAGCGAGATTGCAGCTGCACTTGTCACACCCGACGGTAGCGTCGCAAACGCATTCGCGGTGCTCTCTACGTCCGTTCAGCCAACAGGAAGCGATTCGGGTGCAATAAGTGAGCTCTCCCAAGCTAGTTTAGCGCTTGTAATCTCTCAGGCGGGGTTCTCCCAATACCTTCCGGCAGAGATCCTGCCCCCGAGCATGCAGCAATACCTCACCTATCTGCCTGGCGGACTGGTTATCATAGGTTTTGATTATTCCTGCTCAGGTGTTCCCCCTCAAGCCGCGAGCGTGCTATCAGGAATAAGTGAGTTAACCGGCCTGAGCGGCTTCACACTCCTTGCCGCTATAAATACAGCATCAATTACCCAATCGGTCTCAAACTCGACTTTTGTGCTTCCGTCTGTCTGCATAGCAATCTACCTCACTGACACTTCAATGGCAAAAGCCGCAGAAACTCTGTCGACTCAGTTGCTGCCTTCGATGCACGACTCGGGGCTTATCGATTTGCTGTCGAGTGGCCTTTCTTCAGGTTATCTAGTACCTGGCGAGACTACTGGCAGCGTCAATGCAAACCTCTTCGTCGCGGGCTTCGTGAATGAGCAAAATCTCACAGCGGTCGCGCATGGACTGTTCAAATGGATTCCATCAAATGCGACTTCAAGCATTACACCTCTTCGGGGACTGGGCGCCTTTGTGGTAGACGCCTCTCTTAAAGAGGGGGTCTTCCAGTCATCAAATAACGGATTCAGTGTTACTCTCTCTCAGGCGTTTAATTACAACTCGCCAATGAGCTTCGCCAAAGACTCCTCGTTTTCGCTTTTGGCACTGGGCTATCCTAGTGGTCCAGGGGCAACCCTGGGTATAACAAACCTGTTTAATGGCGGCTCAGGCCCGTCCTCAAGTGGTGGAGTTACTCTGATTAGTAATTATACGTTTGTTGCTTACTTGAGCCAGACGCTCTATCCAACTGCGCAGGCGGCTCTCAATTCCACAGAAATTTCTGATGGGAACAAAGTCACTTTGCTAAGTGTACCTCCATCTGAAACCATCAGCCCCTCAAGTACTCTGGCCAGGTTCAGTTACGATTTCCCCCCCTCGATTCAGTTTACAAAAAGTCTGGAACGAGCTCAGGGAGGGAAATTGCAGGTAGTGCTGAGCTTGAAAAACTTGGGCAGCGAGGGGCTAAATAACGTAGTCGTGAATGATAGCCTCTTCGTGAACGATTATCTGGGAGGGCTTCAAGTGACTTCCGGTTCCACTTCCGAATCGCAATATTACCTTGCGCCGGGCCAATCTATGACTCTGACTTATACGGTCTCTTTGGGGGGGCCGGGGACGTACGTGTCTCCACCTGCGTCAGCGACCTTCTCCGTGAATGGGACAAAGTATGTTGAGGGCACGAATTATGCATACTATCACGTAGGTTCGCCAGACGCGATTTCAGCCTTCTATGGAACCCTGGCTTCTTCAGGGAATTTCGTTTTTCTGGCAACTAAAGTGATATCTGGGCGTTCAGTTACTTTTGGAGGGACAGCCTTTCAATTTTTCGCTCTGCTCTTGATTGTGCTCGGAGTATTAATGGAGTATCGCTCTTTCCGCAAGTGGAAGAGCACTCCATACAACCCATCGCGAAAAGAGGAGAAACAGCCCCCTTCCAAGTCTACCCCGGCGCCTTCTCCGACAAATAGTTTGCCTCCACAATCCCAGTCAAACCAAGCGGTGGCCTCAAATTCAGTTGAGCAGTCGACAGTTGCCAATACCCAGGCATCAGAAGTGGCAGTGTGCCAGCAATGCGGTGGAAGTCTGTCGCCTGGCTCGATTTATTGTCCGAATTGCGGCAAGAAGGTATAGTAAGGCTTTATATCGCCGCTATTTCATTGCATTGCGAACATTTCGGTAATTTGACCATTTCTCTTTACCGCTTTCGGTGTCCGGCTCCCTCGGCGCGCGGCGTTCCACGTGAGATGTCCAACGTCTAGCTATCTCTTGCCGGGTCGTGTCCTTGGTGATCCGTCAAGGGTCAAATTGATTCCAGTTCATTTTCCACTCAGAACCCATCCTGCTGCCGGCCCGGAGCACTGATGTTTCTATGAGCAGCAATAAGGGAAGTGTATACTATATTACCAGTTCTGGTTGGGCAATATTTCTGCTAATACGTGTTCGTGATAATGTTCGAGCGGCATGAGTGAGCCGAAAGCTCTCTGCACTACTTCGCTCAGAGCGGGATGGATGTGCAGTGCGTTCAGCATCGTTCGCAGGCCCTGACTAGGGGCGTACATGAGATTGATTATCTCTTGTATAAGCACCGATGCTTGGGGACCGATGATGTGAGCGCCTACGATCGTTCCGTCGGTTTTGTTGACAATTACCTTGACGAAATAATTTTTGACATTCATCGCCTCTCCCTTTGCGGTGTCCTCATACCTTTCGTAACCTATCAGCAGATTATCTGCTCCGTAAATCTGTGAGGCTTCCCTTTCCCTGAGCCCTACCGCTGCAATCTCCGGAACCGTGAACACGGCGTGTGGCACTGCGTGGTAGTCGGCCTTGATCTTCTGTTTTAGTATAGCGTTATAGTAGACTACTTCAGACTCATAGTTCGCTGCATGTCTGAAAGGGTAATTGCCGTCAGCGTCACCCATAGCCCAGACATTGGGCTGAGATGTTTCCAAGTATTCGTTTACCTGTATCCATCCGTCTCTGGTCGTCTTTATTCCCGCTCTCTCAGGGTGCAGAATACTGCTTAGTGGCCCCCTGCCAACCGCTACAAGTATTTCTTCTGCCTCTACAACTGCCTTTTTTCCAGAGTGCCTCTCAAGTGCTGTGATTCTTTTCTTCTTCTGTCCATGGCTCATTTCTGTTTCCAAAACTTCATGACCTGTCAGGATTGTCATATGCTTCCCAAGTTCCCGCTTGGCAAGCTCTGACACCTCAGGCTCTTCTTGCGGGAGGAATTGCGGATTTCTGCCAATGATGGTCACTCGGGCTCCCATGGCAGAGAAGAAGTGGCCGAATTCAGCGGCTATGTAGCCTCCGCCGATTATGGCAAGGGATTCCGGCAGTTTCATCATTTCCATTCTTATAATGGAGTCACTCGTCTGATATCCTACCGACTCGAGACCTTTGATTTTAGGAACTACTGGTTGGGATCCTGTCGCGAGAAAAATCATCTCACTTCTGATATACTTGTCCTGTACCTTTAGCTCGTATGGCCCCACGAACTCCGCGACAGAGTGGTAGTAATCGATGTTTCTGGAAGCGGACAATCCTTGCCGAATCGAATTGATATCTTTGTCAATAAGAGCTCTCATTCTTTCCATGATTCCAACGTAATCTACTTTCTTGATTTCAGCGTCGATGCCGAGGACCCGTGCTTCTTCGATTGTGCGTACAAGCTCTGCGGGATAAAGCATGATTTTTGATGGTATACACCCGCGAGTAAGGCAGATTCCTCCTGGTTCGTCTTTATCTATCAACGCAATCTTGATATTGGGATTTCTCTGTATTATCGGCTCGAGTATATTTGTGGCCGAGCCGCTCCCTATTATGATTAAGTCGTAATGGGTGGCTGCTGCCATAGTGTCTACGACTACGCCCCTTCTGATAGCTGTTCCGGACCGGATTTTTGCGCACGCCCGAAGAGTCACATCTTCCGCAAGTGTGATTTGTCCGAGCCACGTTGGACAGACGCGGGCAGTCTGATGGTGCCATGGATGACAGGGTCGAGCTTGAGATATTCGGGTCCGCATGCTGGCAGGCGATAACGGCTGACCGCTTGGATTCGGTGCACCTACAAGGGTCAGCAACCTGGATGGGTTGCACCTTCAAATCCTGTGAGAAAGGTATAACTTGGTCGCTGCGTTGTTGAACGACTGCCTTACTTCTAGGATTCGTTGGCTGTCTCTGCCATAGAACACCCTGTTGGTAAGGAGAATAGTAGCGAAACCTGAGTCAAGGTCTAACCAGAGCCCAGTCCCCGTATAACCCGTGTGGCCGATTGAATTTTTAGGAAAACCAGCTCCGAACGATGTAGTTGGTCCTGTATTGAACATCCAGCCGTAACTGTGATCACCGCCGAGACTGGTATTCGAGCGGTCGTGAAACATTCTGATAGCGCTCGCTGGGAATAACTTCGCATTGCGCCTGAGGAGTTCACGCGCAAACCTTGACATATCCAAGATGTT
>JAKAWJ010000004.1:0-58318 GCA_021817005.1 archaeon
ATGAAAATGATTCGTTGCTCTCTCTAGGTCCATCTTTCCGGCGAACGTCTTCAGCTCCATGAACGGCCAGAGTAGCAGAGTTTTCAAGCAAAACCAGGTTCCTGTAGGGCTGGCGAACCCTCCAGAATCGGTTTTCATATCTTGTGGCGCACTTCCCTGACTATTTGAAGTATGACGAACGATTAATCGACTGCACTCGTCGAACTGAACAGCTCTGCAATTGAAAGAGATGAGGCGGCTAGATATTATCCATGAGTTCCCTTACAAGAGTGAGCTGAGTGTCGACCGGCACCTGCGCGAAGTTCATATTAATGAAGACATGGCCCACTCCGATAGACGACGCAATCGACAAGTCCTCTGCCATCTGCTCGATATCGCCGCTCAGGGGTTGTCGGGGCTCGGCGAGTCTGCTGCCAGAAATCGCCCGGTTCACGCTCGAAACTATTTCTAATCCACTGGAGTTTCGACCGCTCGCGGATGCACTGGTTCTGAACCTGTCGATTATCTCCCGGAATTTCTCCCAGGAAGGGATAGAGGCACCTCCGACGACGAGTCCGTCCGCGATTCTCCCAGCCCTCTCAAATGCGGCCGGGCTATTTCCACCGAGGAGGATAGGCGGACCGCCCTGTTGGATGGGCTTGGGCCCTATCCTTGATTCGGGTATCGAATAGAACCTTCCCGAGAACGAAACGGGGTCGGGTCCCCAGACTGCGCGCAACGCTCCGACGTACTCCTCGAATCCCCTGCCCCTTCGCGAAAGGGGGATACTCATCGCCGCGAACTCGTCCCTCGACCACCCCTGAGAAAGCCCTGCTGTCACTCTTCCCCCGCTAATCACGTCGAGAGTCGAGAACCTCCGGCCTAGGATAATCGGGGGCGTGTAGAGCGCGTCGACGATTGCAGTCCCGATTCTGATCTTCTCCGTCTTGGCAGCGGCGAGGGTCAGCGTTTCAATCGGATCGAATGTCACTCCGTAAGCCTCGGGCCACGCAGCCCTAGACGAAGAGGCTGGCCAAGGGTCGCTTGGGCGGACCGGGAGGAGCGCCCTGTCAAGCACCCAGAGCGAATCTAGGCCCATGTTCTCCGCCCCTTGGGCCACTTGTACTATTGCCCTGGGTGACGCCCACTTCCCAATCTGTGGCAGAGCTATCCCGAGTTTGATTTTCACCGTCCTCTATACACCTGCTGCCGCAACCATGAACACCATGGCTAACGAGAGAAGAATCACGGCCGCAGGGGCTCCGCGCTTCAGCCGCTCCTGGACTCTGCGAACCTCGGGTGGAGGAGGGTGGCCGGGGTTCTCTTGAATATGGATTACCAATCTCCCCAGCCTTTTCACTGAGGGAGCCAGCAGGAAGAAGACGAGGAGGAAGGTCACGACACCGAAGAAGGCGCCGAGTGAAACGTACAGTCCCCATACCGAGCCCAACCCGAATCTGGCGGTGCTCCCCCCAGTGATGCTCAGAGCGAGGAACACGCCGGATAACAGGGTGAGCGTTGCAAACACCTGGATAAATCTCACGAATCTCGGGAACACCTGAAGGATGAGCTCCGCATTTGTTTGGGGGGAGAGTCTCGAGAGCGAAGGCTCGATTACCATGAGAAAGACCATCGCAGCTCCGAACCACCCTACTACCGAAAAGATGTGTAGCCAGGTGAGCACGCTCACTATGACAGCTGAAGCCAACGCATAAGAATGGCGTTAAAAAGGATATAAGTATGTCAGTAAACTGTGCTTAGTCAGGAATTGTGACATAGTTTTGGAAAAGGGAGCGCTGAGCAGGTTGATAATGAGAGTTCTGGTGAACAGAGAACTCTCGGGCTACGATCTCTGGAAGGAGCTGGGAGCCAAAGGAGTGAAAATCAGGACCAACTACCTTTACATGGCACTCGTGGATATGCACGCGCGCGAACTTCTGAAGGCGAGGTGGGTCGATAACCCGAGAGGCCCGCGGAGACACCTGTATTCGCTAAGCGCAAAAGGAGAGAAGGAACTGACGAAGCTTCTCGCCGAGTCATTGGAATTCGTTGCTGCGGCTTTCACCCGCGCCAACGTGACAGCCAGGAACCTTCCCGAGCATGTCGAGTCCGTCAGGACTTCGTTCTCGGCAATGGGATTACCCCCTCCGGGGCAGGGGAAGAAGATTGTCCTGACGACTCCACCTCTGGACCCTCTCATCTGCTTTCCGCTCTCCTACCAGGCGTTCGGCGAGGCATTCCCGCGCGCGTCTATCACCGTCGTAAAGCCAGCCGGAATGGCTCTTATTGTCGACTGCCCAAACGTGACATTCGTAGACGGCAACAGGAACAGCGTACCATTGAAGGATGGTTTCGCGGACTACCTCTTCTTGGAGGGGTTCCCTGCAGAATCTTCGGTTGAAGCTACGATTGCAGAGAGCCTGAGAGTGCTGAAGGACGAAGGTTACCTGATAGCCCGCGTGCCTGCCGTCATGACTGAAGAGAAGAAGCCTGGCTTCTCCAACCTGGCGGAGTTCGCGTACAGGGCATACTTTGACTTCACGGGGCTCGACAGGGTGGTAAGCGTGGAGCGAGTCAAGCAGATTCTTTCGAAGCATGCCACTAGCCTAGGGGAGAGGGTTGACAGGGATAACGTTGTCATCTGGGGAAAGGTGAGCAAAAGGCAGCCGCTATCGCCATCGGGAGCCATCCAAAGCCGTCAGGCAACCACAGGAAGTGTTCAGATAAGGGCTGGAGTCTTGCGTGGCCCGGGCGGGCGCTGAGTATCTGCGATCAGGGGACGATAGCTGGGTCCGATGTTCTGGCTGAGCCCGAACAGGTTCGTAGGGTCATATTTTCTCTTCGGGTCGGCCAGCCTATGAAAGCTGTCCCAGTAAGCGGTCTTCACCTGTTCCGCTATCTCGGTCGGGTCTTGCGGCACCCAGTAGGTGATATCGTCAAGTTTCCGAAATACCCTAAATTAGCAGCGTCCAAGTCACGGTTTTATTTGAGTAGGACCCACTGAGCTCGCAGCAACATCTTTCTCTACCCTATGTGTTTTCTTGCACCAATTTCACGTTCCATCGAGATGCCTTCGCAGTCACAGTTTCCGCCAAAGGCATGCCTAGGTTTGCTATGTGAGATGCAAACTTTGTGATACGCAAACAAAGCTCTGTCAACATCCCGCAACGAATGATGCGTCTTTTCGGCTATGCTGCGCAGCACCGCTGCGAACTTGGGATAGTTCTCCGGTTCCTTGGATTTCGAATTGATGCACCCCAGCCCGAGAAGAACCTCTACGGTCCTGAAGTCCATTATCGGAAAACTATCTGGGTACATAAAGTGCAATATCGTAGAGGCGACCGCTGTACGTATACCTTTACCTTTCATTATCAGACAGCATATCTTCTCGTCCTCTTTAGCGCAGAGCGCTCTCTTGATTGCCCCATCATACCATCCGTACCCCTCTGTGGAGAGCACCTTTTCTATGTGGCCTCTGCCGAGTAGCCTAGCAGACTTCCACCGCACCATCCTCACGAAGAGTTCCTGGGAGATTTGGCGGTCCGCATTCAGCTGAGACCGCGTAGTTTCCACTATAGACTTGTACTCACTCTCATCATGCTCGAGTGGATCATAACACGGAGACCACTTCCGGATGAACTCGGAGTCTATCTTGTGTTTCAATCTTCTGTGGCTCTGTGTCTCGGGTATCCTTTCCTTCGCTCATTCCTGCAGCAGCTTGAACCAACTATGAGGTGATGAATGTTGTAGTCTCTTTCATTTAGCTTCATTCCATCTTCGCAAGGTTAATCTGATCTTCCTCATAGAGCGTTTCCATCAGTCTGAGTACGGCGGGCTTCACCTTGTCGATATCGAGGAACGGCGATGTCCACTCCCCCACCGATGTCACGCCAGTCTTCTTCCCCTGCGGGATGTAGAAGCCGAACTCCTTGGAGCCTTCGAACAAACCTTCCAGCCACTCAAATGCGAACCCAAGCGGAGGATAGGCTGTCAGCCTTATCTTGTTCTCCACCTTCGTTCCGTCCTGCAGAATCTGTGTAGCACGTATGTATGTTACGCTCTCGCTCACCCGCTCGAACACGGCGCCGGGTACGGATGGGTGCACATGCTTCGGGCTTGAATGCAGCCTCCAGATCTTCTCCATCGATGCCTTGAACACGCCTCCTTCGTCCAGCACAAACACAAATCGCGAGAGGTCGAGCGAACTGTCCGGCTGCTCCTTATGCTTGTCCGTCGATTGTTCCGTCATAGCCGTACTAATTTTTCATGTGACTCGAGAGCATATGAAAGTAGCGATGTTCCGGCTCTGCAGAAACCCTGCAAACGAAGAATAAGCGAGGCTCACTATCCTTGCGGCGTTGTATGCAATTATTTTCAGCCTCATCTCGCTTTTCTGGGCCTTCACCTTCGCTGACCTGTCCCATTTGTTATGTTCCCCCATTAGGAAACCAAGCGCGCGCTTTACAGACTTTTCGAACTCCTCCGCGTGAGAGCGGGTATGAGAAAGAAGGTGCTTCTTATCAGTATGTTCGGCTCAAAGAATGTGTTCCATAGTTCCATGAATAAACAAAAAACCTCGAATCAGCCGATGAGATACCGATATAGCCGTATGCAGCCGGGCGTCAGTGGGGCCGACTTCGAAGTATACTTGAACTCGTGTTCAACCTGAGACTCGTGGGCGGCGAGCCGCCCAGGCAGTTCAGCGGTCTTGCCGCGCGGAGGCTTTGACCTTTTCTCTGTGTTTCCACCGCGTCGATGGGAAACCTTGTAGGCCGTCGTGTTCGGGAGACTCGGAGGCCTCTCGGGCGGCGGCTTGGGTGGTTTGGCGCCGTTATCTGAATGCGACCTAGAGGGGGCCACATCCCGGTTGGGGAAAGAAGTGGAGGCTCTGGCTCAGCTGTGGTTTCAGATGTGGAGGGGCACATCGGCGCCCGGTAAGCACGGCCGCTACGAAAGGGAGGGTGGGCGTATAGAAGCCGCTTCTCCGCGTGTTTCCCGGCTGAAGGCGCCTTTGGGTGTGGTCTGCGCGGAAACCCCGCCGGAGCAATATGTCCGCCTGAGCCGGGGGCGCAGTATCCCGATGTTGAGGGGGTCTCGATGATGCCGCTAAGCCCAGGATCTGCGCGCACGCGTGCCGGGGCACGGCTGCGTGGGGTGGAGCCATGAGCCGGCCGCTTAGGGGTTCGCGCCCCCACCGAGTTGTGGTTGGAGCTCGTGAGGGTTTACGTGTCTGAAGCTCCAGTCCGAAACGTCGAGGATGCCCATTCCCCCGTCCCTGCGGGGGAGCGTGTATACGTCCAACTGGTTGAGGAGGATGGAGCGTGTGCGTCCTATCTGGGCTACACGGTTTGCGCGGCTCCAGTCAGGCCCGTAGTGGCCGAAGAAATGGTAGTGTGGTTGGAGCCTCTGGATTAGCCCCCGGATGGTTTCAGAGCCGATGCCTGCCCAGCCCAGAAAGTAGCCCATGGGGCCGTCGTGCGTGAGGAGCGCGTCCACGTCACCTTCTCTTAGGGCTGAGAGCTCGTCGAGCTCCCTCTGGCTTATGTACTTCCAGCGCTGTGGGCTGTGCCCGCGCGTGTGCCCGAACTTAGTTCCGAGGTCACCCGAGCCCCCGCCTCTCTCCTCTATTCCCCCGAGCCCAGCAAGCCTAACGTGTTCGCCTCCACTTGTGATTGTGATGGGTCCGCCGAATACGTGGTGTATCAATCCGTAAGGGTCGATGCACCTGTTCTTCCGTTGCATGAGGAACTCGAAGTCTTCATGGTTTCCCCGTACGAACCAGGTGGGGTGGGTTGCGCGCTTCTTACCTGAGACATAGTCAGCCGCGCCAAGCTCTGTGGGGTCTTCCCGGGCGTGCTTCCACGTTGCTCGGTCGAGCTTTGCGGGGTCGGGGAAAACCCCCATGTCGCCTACTTGTAGGACGCCGGCCACCCTGAGCGAGTGCTTCTCCTCGAAGAGTCTTACGGCTTCGTACATGGCGTCGAGCGCACCGTGGACATCCCCGAGCACGGCGAGGATCATTGCGCCAGCGCTGAATAGTGATGTCGCTTATAGACACCGTGGTTAATGAGGGGTGGTGTGCGGACAAGCCCCGGTTCCTGCCGCCTACACTCTGCGCACAGTGAATGAGTAGTTTTAAGAAGTCTGCTAGTGGTTTGGTGAGTGTTTACTTCGGGTTTTTGTGAAGGGTTATCGCGCTTGAAAAACCCAAAGGCTTGAGAGAGCTTCTTAATCCAAAGGTTTGATATGCGGGGGTTTTGAAGCTTTGGTCACAGCCTCCCGGTACTACCTTCCCCGTCCTCACTTTCTCCCAGAGGATAGAGAAGTTCTACTTCACGTCGAACGTGCCGGAAGTTGCGAGCTACGCGAGCAAGGGGATGGAATACTTCAACGTCACCGAGCTGGCCGTCTCGAAGGGCATCGCCGGCGGCAACTACGGGCTGTTCAACACTTCGTACCTCTACCAGCCCGTCTACTATAGCGGGTACATCACGGTCTTCACCTACGGCCCCTCGGGCCTCGACCCCTCTCAATCGGTCAACCTCTCTCTCGTGGCGATCGTGGTGGTGATCGAGGCGATAAGGCTGGTCGGAAGCCTGCTCGCGACGAGGGAAAACTGACAGAACGTGGGGGGAATCTCCTCCCTCTCCCTCATTTTCCCAGGCAAACTCGAGAACTTTATGGGTCTTCATGCTGAGGCGGAGCCGAACTCAAGGTCCCGCCCAACGCCTGATATGCCTGCCTAATCAAATCCAGACAATACTCTAACGTTTCATCTGTCACATGGAACCTCCTCTCGCTTCCCTCTTCGAAGAACCAACCTTTCACAGAGTGGGAAACTGCCTTAGGGTCACTCAGGATGCCCTCACGGGCTCTCGAACAGACGCGCACGCCATTCAAGTTTAAGACAATCACTGCAAGTAGGTTCTCGCAGGTCGTCGAGGCTCTCGTATAGATCCTGTACCAGGGACCCTGCGGACGACCTATAGACGAAGGAAGGATTTCTTGGATCCCGTTTACTAGCTTCTCCGCAAGCTCTCGCTTGTTGCTCCAATTCTTGAGCCTATCAGCCCAAGTTCGGTGATCATTGCCTTCTCCTTCATCTTATTCCTCTTCGGTTTCGACCCGGGCTGAGACAAGAGGTACGCTTGTTGGCATGCCCACGTAATCGAATTTGTCAAATGGTACTTCGGGAAGGGAAACCTTGGAGCGAATCTTGTTTAGAATTGTGTACGACCGCATCTGCAAGAAGTCTTCTATCTTGTCGCTTAGCAGCGAGTCGAGCGCGGCTTCAGGAATCAAGTGACTCTTGAGGATCGCAACGAGCTGACTGCGGCCATGCTTGTCGAGAAGTTCCTTGAAGTAGTCGGAAGGGACCCTGTCCGATTTCTCCTGATTCTTTGTAATCAGGGTTCTGTTCGGAAAAGCGTCAACTCGGAAAACAGATTTCGGAAATATGTGGTCATCCTGAGTCCGTTTCGGGTCGAACTGAGGTGGTTGTCCCGTTTGGTAATCAAGGGCTCCTTCTAGCGATACTAGATTTAACACCCCACGATAAATGGCCGACCTTTGCTTTTCTAGCCGCCAATCCAAGGCCATCAAATCAAAATTGCTGATAAAGTCGGGCACTTTGCTGTCGTCTGATAACCAGATCTTCATGGCGTTGACATCGGAGAAGGACGTGGAATCCGCGGCTTGGTCATACCTGTTGGCGAAGACAGAAATCCAATACCAGCGATCTATCTTGTCATAGTTTGTCTTGGATTCCAATTTGTTCGTCTTTATGTAATCTAGCAAACACGCCAAAGGAACAATCATCGTGCTGTATGGCACCCATTTGTCGAAGTCCAAGGCCCCATATCCATTTTTCGTGTCGAGAAGTCTAGTGAATGCATCATCCAAAGACTCGCAGGCACGCTCCCAGTCCTCGGGAAAATTGGTTGGGTCCAAGTCCAGTATCAGTTTCCGCTTTGGTTCCTTCCCTCTGAGAACTGTGACAACTTTCGTAATGAAGTCTGGCTCAACCTGTTTTGTGAACCTAAAATCTTTCTCCGCAGCCTCCAAGAGCTCCCTGAGTTTAATTCCACTCTTGTATAGCCTGGCTGTCAGCAATTCAAAAGCGGTTAGTGGTTTACCGGTTCTATTGATTCGCTCGAAGGTTTCAACGATTCTTTCCGGCGTGGTTTCCTTCGGAAGCTCTATAGTGTAAATCTCTCTGTTCAAGAAATCGCTTGCAATCTTGTAGATCTTAGCGAATTGTGGATCTCGTTGGAATCGTTCTGCAAGTTCCTCCAAGTTCTTGAGCGTCTTGAACGGAACCGTCCTTGGATTCTTAGACGCCTCAGATAGTCGCTTCTTGTCGCTAAGATTTACTGCTTCCACGGCGCTGTCCCAATCCTCGGTAAGTGCCTTATCGAAATTGAGATAGAATCTGTAGCTGCTCTCTGTGTTGTTCAGATGAATCCCTGGCTCGTTAAGAGCGTAAAAGAGAGCCGTTATCCTCTGTTGACCGTCAAGTAGTACCTTGACGAAAGATTG
Source organism: archaeon (assembly GCA_021817005.1). Lineage (GTDB taxonomy): Archaea > Thermoproteota > Thermoprotei_A > Marsarchaeales > Marsarchaeaceae > JAKAWJ01. Next base: position 8,518 of record JAKAWJ010000004.1, read on the forward strand.
TTTCTTGGCGGCACTATTCGTCTGCATGACTCCCTCGACCAATTTCAGGGCGAATGGAGATTGGTCTGAGAATTGTTGGAGTATGAGAATGGAGCCTACGAAATAGTTTCCCAACACAGAGACGAGGAGTTCCCTAACCCGCTCTGGCTCCCAAATGAAACTCCGTTGGAAATCAGGAAGAACTAGAATCCCGTTTTCTGCTTCTCCGATTAGGTCGATTACCTTAGGATATTGACCCAACTCATGACCTTGTACTATCTATACGTAGATAAGTCTTACAATCTGCTCGCGATGATATATTTCCATCCCCTTCGTTTTAAGAAGCCCGAGTCCTTCTAAGCGATGACAGCAAAGCGCTCCATAAGGCTCCTAGCTTCGTATTACAGGAAATGTGCACGCTTCGCGGTCTTCGTCATCCTACTCGCTTCATTCGCGATTCCCTCGGTCCTCGCAAGCGGACCTGGTTCGCTGAACCTCTCGCCCGACATCAACGTGAACGCAAACTCTTCATTCGGGTGCGGCTTTCCGCTCTTCCCGTCCAGCGGCTCCTATCAGGCGAGCGGTGGTGTCTCGGGTTCGGGGACCTATTCCGGCAACGTCTACTTTGAAGGATCCATCACGATCTACGGCCACGACCAGTCGACGGACAAGCCGGAAGTCCAGACGCTGGCCCTCCCTCAATCGGACTTCGGCCCCAGTCCGATAAGCTTCCCGGGGCAGAGTCAGGCGGCGGTCGTGAACAATCCACAGGTAAGCTCCGACTTCTGCAAGCCGTTCATCGACAGCTACACCTACTGGGTCGCAGCCTCCTCGCAGTCGGGATGCTTCACCGGCGCCTGGCTTCTGGCGAACTCCACCGTGACCGTCTCTGTTACGAGCGGGTCGACCCAGATGTTCCAGCTCGTGACGGAAATGCCGCTCCTAAACGGGACCACCCTAGACACGACCGCCTAGTGTGCCCCCACGGCGGCGACCTGCGGGTTACATTTGTAAGGATCCTACTACCTCATCTCTATCACCGCGATAATACTCGCAGGAGGAGGCTTCCTGATTGCGCTTGCAAACAAGTCCTACACCGGCTAGGAGAAGAAGAACGTCGTCCTCGACTTCGTGATGGCGGCCCTCTCCATCGTCCTTTTCCCCGTCATCTACAGCAACATCGCCCTTCTTGCGAACTACCTCTACGCGACGATTATCGCTGGGCCCCATTATCCGTACACCGACTACGCATTACATTTCACAGTGGTATGGGTCAAGCTTCTCTCGTGGGCTCAGGGAGGTACCATGCTTGTGAGAGCTTGACGAATTAGTTCTTCGGTTTCTCGGTCTTGTGTTAGCACCTCAAAAGTGATCGTGGCGTTTTTCCCCACTGCTCTGGCCTTGTTTCTGCGGAGTAGAACAGTCTCATGGTATAAGATAGACACACCTTGATGTTGGGCTTGTAAGAGAATAGGTATCCTGCAAACCCAATACCGAGTCTTTCTCGAATGCGAGGCTAAAGCCTGACGAATGCAGACCTCACTGACCCTAGATGAACCGCAAACCATCGGCACCGAAGCCAAGGATTTCAGAGCGTCTAGTCGTGCTCATATTCAGCACAAAGAATTTTAAGGCGACAAGCGGTATCAATTCTAATCTGGAGTAGATTTTGGGTATGCAGGATGCTGATACGAAAGGGGAATGGGAAAGGGAACTGGAAAAGGTTGGTCTCACCCAGGAACTTCTGGACTCCATACTGGCTGCCTCTCCAGAAAGGGAGATTGTTCCAGGATACCCTCAGGACAGAGTCGAAAGAATTATCATCCAGCAGAACTGGTAGGATTCTGTCCGCCCTCTGCTTTAGGCGGAGGTCTTGTAATGGCAGGCACACATTCACTCACTTGGCGAGGGTTCGGGCCATCGGTACAGTGTTACACACCTCAGCCGAGAATAGAGGGATATGGGACCCCATATGCGGGCAATCTCTTTTTGAGCCGCTCTGACTGTAGGGATGAGAGCTTAATCTTATTGGCGTTTAATCCTTAATCCGGACGCCATCGTGGGTTGGTGGTAATCGTTTTATCTCGGTAACAGATTTGTTACCTAGGTTAAATGGCGCGCAGTATTTATGAGCTTAGGGACAGGCTGGTGGAGGGACCGAGGCGTGTTTTCAGCTACCCTCAGCTCGCATTCCTTCTGGGGCTGGACAGAAAGTTTGTGAAAGTGTATGTGCACAGGATGGTGAAGAAGAGGCTGGCGTGGAGACCGGTTGAGGGGAGAGTTGCATTCAGCCGGGATCCCTTCGTGGTGGCCACCCAGCTTTTGGAGCCGTCGTATATCTCGCTCACCGCGGCGCTCCACCTTCGAGGCCTCCTGGACCAGGTGCCTTCACTGGTGGAGTGTGTGACCACGAGGGGCACTAGGCGCGTGGATGATATAGCGTACAGGAAGATTAACCCGATGCTCTTTTTCGGTTACACCCAAGAGGAGAGGGCTGGTAGCTACGTTTTCCTGGCGGAGCCCGAGAAGGCGGTGCTCGACTTCGCCTACTACGGGGCGCTCTACCCCCTCATAGCTGATGACGTGATGCCAAAGCTCAATGGGGCTAAGATTAGGGAGTACGCTGTGCGGTTCAGTGCGACTGCGCGGGGGAGAGCCGCTGCGCGGCTGGTGATGCACCATGCTCACTGAGCGCGAACTCCTTGAACTAGCGCGCCTGCGCAGGCTCAAGCCCTGGCAGGAGGAGAAGAGGTATGTGCAGTGCCTCGTGCTCTACGCGTTGAGCGAAGTGGATGCTCTCCTAAAAGGGGGAACATACCTCTGGCTGTTCCACGCCCTCAACCGCTACTCAGAAGACCTCGACTTCACCCTCGGAGTCGAAGTAGGCGAGGACTTGCAGGAGCGTGTGGTCAAGACGATAGAACTCTTCGGCGTTGTCTCATACGCGAAGGCTGTTAAGGATGACCCCTACACTTATTCGTTCACACTACACGCAAGGGGACCCCTCTACTCATACAATAGAAGCGTGTGCCACGTGCGAGTGGATATGAGCAGGAGGGAGAAACCATTACTCCAACACATCCTTGTCACACTTAATGAAGCAAAATACGGTATCCCACCTGTCGGACTGCAGGGAATGAGCCTCGAAGAGGTGATGGCTGAAAAGATCCGCGCAATCATCAGGCGCAACGCGGCGAGAGACGTGTATGACACCTGGTTCCTCATCGAAAAACTCGGTGTAAGGGTTAACACTGAGCTTGTGAATGCCAAGCTCTCCTTCTACAACTCAACCTTCTCGCCCACCCAGCTCATAGATAAAGTCGAAACACATAGAGAGCAATGGGAAGCCGAACTCCGACCGCTAATATTCGGTGAACTCCCGAGCTTCGACCGAGCTGTCTCCACACTCAGGAGGAGCATAGACTCAGCCGCAGGTGAGGGTCCCTCGCATAGAATGATGCCATAGTTCTTCTTTCGAGTTGACCTCGAAGGATTCACCCCTCGCCCTACGGAAGGAGATGACTTCGAACCAAGGAACCTCCGCTCCTAGCCAGTTCGACGGATGCTTCGAAGCAGACGGGTTTACACACTAGTTCGTCCGCACAATCTCTTTGATGGCAGAAGAATTCTTGTGTCCTGAAGACTTGGCCGGGGCGTTCGATATATCCGCAAAAAAGGCTCTGGAAGTAGCAGAAGAAGGCAATAATCAGGGCGGTCAGGCTCCCCGCGAGGAAACTCAGGTATCTGCGAACCGAGGTTCAAAGGGTGTAGAGGCGGCTAAAGAGTATACACCAGCAGACCGGGTGGCCGCTTCAAATCACTGAGCTGCACCATAAGCCACAGAGTGAAGCTGGAGAAGCTCGAACCCCTGCTCCGGGACAGGGATGCGCTATATGCGGGGCAGGGGTCAAAACCCAAGAAGAGCCGATAACACACGCGGGGTCGTCGCATTCTATGTGACTTTTTGCGGTTTTCTTGTCTGTGTAGATCTCTTTCGACTTACACGGCTTAGTTGAGTAACTCCTTATACACCGGGTCTTTGGTCTTTTTCAAGATTACATTTGTGACTTCTTTCAAGATGTCTGACTTTTGGACTTGTAAGGCATTGTTGAGCTTGATCTTGTAAGGAAAACGATATAGCCCTGATGGAAATATTGTGGTTTACCTGTGGCTCCTAGAGAATCCCCGAAAATACCGGTGGAACCCACCGTACTCAAGTGGGCGAGGGAAAGCGCGGGCTTGGGCCCCGCGTCAGTCGCCCACGCCCTGAAAATCGGGGAGGAAGTCGTCAAGCACTGGGAAGAAGGAACCGACGCTCCGTCACTTTCAAACCTAAGAAAGATTGCACACCTGTACAAGCGCCCACTTGCGGCTTTGTTGCTTGACCGCCCCCCGGCCGAGGGGTCTTTTCCACGGGATTACCGTAGGGTCTGGGGCTCCAGATCAGAGAAACCTTCGCCCGAATTTTTGCTTGCTGTCAGAAGGGCGCGAAGGGCACACGCCGCCGCTTCGGAACTTGCCGGGTTACTTGGTCGCAACACTTCGATGAATCTGGGAAGAATCAGTGACCAGATGGATCCCGAGATAGCCGCTGAAAGTGTGCGTAACCAACTCAGCGGTGAACCGTTTGGTCGTGCAAGGGCGGGATCACACAATGCCAACAAGGTGTTCAAGCTGTGGAGAACACGAATCGAAGCCTGCAACATCTTGGTTCTTGAGGAACGCATTCCAATAGAAGAGGCACGCGGATTCTCGCTGAACGCAAAGGAGCTTCCCACAATCGTCGTAAACAAGAACGACTCTGCTGTGGCAAAAACATTTACACTCTTCCATGAACTGTGTCACCTGCTGATGAGCCAAGAGGGTATATGTGATTTGGCCAATAACGGCCAGAGCATATACGACCCAAACGAAGCATATTGTAACCGTTTCGCCGGCGCGCTGCTGGTGCCGAAGGGCCTTCTGGCGCCGCTTGTGCCGCCTCACCTTCTAGAGCGATATGTTGGAAGGTCTCCCATAGACTATATTCATCAGCTGGACGAGGAACTTGGTAGGCTCTCGGCGAGATTCTGTGTCAGCCGCGACGTGGTGATTCGCAGGCTGGCAGACCTAGGTTTTGTACCCAAGGAGATCTACCAAGAGTGGAGGAGAATATGGATGGCCCAGCCCAAGGAGGAGACCAAGAAGAGGGGCGGCCGCGTCGACATGGCACACAAACGTGTTAACGAGTGGGGATTTCTTTTCAGCTCCATTGTATCGGAAGCTCTGCGATCGGACGAGATAACCTCCAGCGACGCCGCCGACTACCTCAACCTCCGCGTCAAGCACTTGCCCAAGATTGGGTATATTGTGGCAAAGGCGTTCGGATGACGCAGCGTCCACTAGAGGGCAACGGGTACGTTGCGGACACATCAGCCCTGATTGATTTAAAGGACAAGTATCCCGGGGACGTCTTTCCAGCCGTTTGGAAAAGAGTCAGCGCCTTGATCAATGACAACCGCCTTCGCGCACCGCGTGAGGTATACAGGGAGCTGCAAGTAAAGGACGACGAACTGACCAGATGGGCTCGAAACAACCTTCAGTTATTTATATCTGAGGACACAACTCAGCTCTTTAAAGTAAAGGAGCTGCTCAAGAAGCATCCCACCGCCTCTAACGCCAGCAGTGAATCACCGGACGCAGACCCCTTTGTCATCGTCTTAGCGGAGATCTACCGATGGTGCGTTATTTCGTCGGAGGAACGCAAGGGAAAACCCCAGTCGAAGCAGATACCGGACATTTGTGATAGCAGGGGAATACATCACGTTTCACTTCTCGAATTCTTTAGAAGGGAGAACTGGAAATTTGAGCAGAGCTGACCACTGAGTAGTCTGAGAGGCTTCGTCAGCTTACAGGGGGATCGCCGCCGCCCAGCCCGCGCTCAAGGTACACGAAGACTTTAACTTGTAAACGATTTGTGTTCGCAAATAATGTCATCGTCTATGGTGCTTTCAGCCTCTTTTACGTTATCCATGAGCTCCATCATCTCGGCTATACCACGGTCGAAGCCAAGGAGATGCGAATGAGAACGCTTGGACTGACTCGCGGATTATATAGACTGGCGCATGCAGCCTCCCATCCGACCTTCGGTCTGGCCTTGCCTTTTTAGCGAGTCGACTGGGCGGCGGGTCGCGTGTTTCGGGCCGTGCGCGTGGTCCTTGTTGACGTGCCGTGGTTGGCAACCTCTCCTCCCAGAAGAGGAGGAGGGTGATGTCCGTGATCAGTAGCGGGGATATGGGGCCGGAGCCGGCGCTGTGGACAAGGACAAAAAAGAAAAAGGGGAAAATAAAGGTAGTAGCTAAACCGAACCGTTCATTGTTGTTTGTTCTTTGCCGCAGCAGACATGGCCCTGGCTTTGAAGCCGGAGTCGCCGTGGCCCTTGTCCACGGCGGATTGAATCCTCCGTGAATCCTTCATATTCATTTTTTTGCCGATTATTCTTCGCCTCCTTCCCAAAAGGGAGCAAGTTCTTATAACTAACAGTCGTGGAGGTACGTCTAATTGCTCTTATACTGGTATATCCTATTTGCCCCTGTTGGGCAGGCATATATACTGCATTTCCATTAATAATTTTTTCGGTCGTCCGGCAAACCATTCACGGCTACTTACTGCGCTGGGGTGGGCCAGCCCGTGATGGGGTCTGCGCCACGCGATGCCCTCGCCGCGTTGTGGCGGATAATTTCGTTCAACTCATCTTCTGGGGTAAAGACACGCTGGACCAAGAACCTTACCCTTCCCAAACAATTGGTACTATTAACGCTATAGATTTTTTTTTCGTCACCCACTCCTGCCCTTCCTTTTCGCGGCAACCTTCAGGATTTTGGCGAGCGCAGGATATCTGAGCGCTTCGCCGTGGCTCACTGTGCCTATCCCTATCCAGAGCGGCGCCTCCGGGTTGCTTCTCCCAGGGTGCAGGGAGAGCCACCGTGCTAAATGAGGCAGGGGAAGCCACCACGATCACTTCCCTTAGCCGGTCTTGCCCTTTAGCCTGAGCTTCGCATAGTGACCTTCGGGAGGGACGAACACGTCGTCCACGTTCATCGAGCCTATCTCTCCAATCCTTGCGTCCGACTCGTAAAGCATGATGATGAACGCCCTGTCTCTCGGGCTCTCCGTGAGAGTCACGTCCGGGACGCGGGCGCCGTCTTCTGAAGTTCCTCGAATATCTGCTTTCTCACACGATTGCGGACGTAGCTCCCGGCGAAGGGCCCGACGAGTTTCATAAGGCCCTTCCCCTTTATGTCCACCTTCACAGTAAGCTCGGTGTTGCCGTTGGGGAGGGACTCGAAGAGGTTGACGAAAGTCCCGTCCCAGCCGGGGGTGAACTCCTCAATGTCAATCCGGTTCGGTGGAATCACCCTGTGGGTTTCGTTTACCTTGCCATAGCGCCTGTCGCCCAGCTCGATATACTCGACATCCCCTTCCTTCTTGATGAGGCGGACGCTCGTGTGGGCGGAGAAGAGCTTCGGCCAGTTGTTGTAGTCTGACATCAGTGAAAAGAGTTTCTCACTCGGGACAGGTATCTCACCAGATACCTCGACCTGAACCAACTCGCAGGACTATTGCCTTCAGGTTATTATCCCTTATGCAACAGTTCGTCAGAAGGCAGAAATCATTCATGCGCTTTTCAACCAAGGGATAGTCGGTGACTCCATCATTCAACCCTGCGTTCGCGTCGGGTGGAATTCCGAGCCATGATTCACGGCGTAGGGGCCCCGCGAAACAGATTTTGCTTGGTTGGAGCCCAGAAGCCGAGATTCTCGTAAAACAGGATAGTTCGCGGAAATGGAGCCTCAAATTGGCAAAGAGTATCAAACTCGTCGGCTACCCTGAGCACAGGGGATAGGAGATTCGAACCAATTTCGAGGGGAAAACTTTCGTAGCCTTTCGTCCAGTTCAAGAGTGGCAGGATGACTTATTACAAAAGCTAAAGATAAAGACATAGCACATAGTGCATCTCTCACTGTCCTGATTGGACGCACCCCGCATACTGTTTGGGGACAACGGCTGGGGGCAGTGCCCAAACTGCAAGCAGGTCATCCGTGAAGGGTGTCATCAAATGTACGGATTTCATTGTAGGAATCCGTGCTCCTCACAACTCACCTCACGTCGATTCTCCTGCAGAGTCCCGTCTTGGTCCAAAGCAGAGTCGTGTGTCGCGTGTTAGCTACAGTCGAAAGTACAGGCCTGTCTCTATCACAGAAATATTGTGTGCGGCTCTGCTCGGCTCTCAGATTCGCAGAGCGTCTGTCTCGAAGTAGATTCTGGCGTGGGTTATCTTGCCGCCCGAGACGTCGTAACTCACGCACAGGGGGACGTGCACTTCTTTGGCGGATGGGTGGACGCCCGCGAATTCCAAGTTCTGCTTACCAAAAAAATCTGCTTCCAGCACGGCTTTCCCTTCGCCCACGACCAGGTTTCTGGGCTCGTACTGTGCTGTGAAGGCTTTGGTGTAAAAGTAGTCCAGTAACTGGGCAACGGACTCTCTGCCCGAGGCCTTTTGACCGGAAGCCATTACTTCGAAAACGACGTTGTCCGCGAGAGCAGAGGTGTCGTGACCGTGGAGGTACCTTTCGACCACGTTTCGTGTTTCTTCGACCGAGGTCAAATCGCTTGCCTTATCATGGTAATTCCTAAGCATATAACCGTATCTCTGCAAGTTATTCCACAGGTAACATGTCAGCGCAGCGCGACTAGCAGAAGTAGTGTTCCACTCCTTGCAGCACTCTCTTGTACGTGTACTCCCCGGTCAGCTCCATCCCACACTCTTCGCAGTTCAACCCTTCGTCCTCCTCCTGATGGCTTCGTCGCGCTCCGGCACTCCGACGAATGCTACGCTCCACTCGATTATCGTGGTGGGCACGCTCAGAATTTTGGATTCCGAAACCCGCTTTTCCCCGAGGGAAGTAGCTATGTCGACCTCGTCGTAACGTAAGTCGACCACCTCCCTGATGCTCCTCCAGGGCTCTCTCGCACTTGGGCTGCCCTCGAAGTATAACAGCTCCACAGTCTCGCCCACGTCACCACCACATCTCCCTTAGCTGAGAGACGCCCTCGAGCCACTCACCTCTGAATTTGTCATAGTCCTTCAGAGCATCCTTGCCCTTCGCCGTGATCCTGAACGGCCTCCTTGCCTTCTCTCCCTTCGTCTCGCTCCGCGTCTGCTCGATGTAGCCCTTCTCTTCAAGCCACGTGAGCGTGGGATAGATTGCTGATGGCCCGGGCCGCCACATCCCCCTCGTCCTCTGGAAAATCTCCTCCATCATCTCGAAGCCGTGCATCGGCCTCTCGGAAAGCAGCCGGAGGATGTAGGGTTTGAGCATGCCCTGGGGCACGACGTTCACCCTGAAGGGACCGCACCTGCACCATCCTCCCGGCATCGCCCTCTACTCCTTCTTTTCCTTGAGTGACTGGATCCTCTTCTCCAAGGCGGTTATCTCAGACTCCAGGCCCGCCTTGTAGTCCTCCAGCTCCTCCACCGCCTCGTCCCTGCTCGTGGGCCAAAAATAATCCGGCCCGGAGCAGCAACAGCAGCACTGGCCGCTCCTCCCGTATCGATGCATGTTTTCCATCGCCTCTGATTATACCCGCTATATCAGGAGTGATATAAGTGCTGAGGGGGCCAGCGTTTCCAGAGTGCCGGTCACAAAGGAGAACGTGATACAAGACGGCATAAGAGCGAGAAATTCGGGTGGTCACCTGGGGATGCTGGGCGCATCCGCAATTAGCTTGAGCCTCTCGAAAGCGGCGTTCGAAGAATGCGAAAGGAGGTTGAGGCTCGAAATCTCACAATTTAGCAGTTTGCGAAAGTGTGGAGGTTTGTGTGCTTGAGCCACCGTTGGCGCTTAAACCAATCGGTTTTTCAGAAACCACGAAAAAGCTTCGGAGATTAGGTGCTTGGTAACCCGTGACGCTCACAGTGGAACGATTCAAGCTTTCAATCCGCGTGTTGTTCGCGCCGCTCTGTTGAGCATTCGGGGGGTCTTAAGGGGCAATGGTGTTATACAGCAACGTAGCCTCGGAAAAGCTGCGCTTTAGGCTCTGTTGCGCTATTCGCGGCGTAGTGCACCGAGTGTGACACACGTTAGTCGCCTATATGCACATCATTCTGAAAACATCACAAACCTTGTAAGCTTTAACCTAACATCTAGCTTTTATCCTAGTTTTGCGGTTCTGACTCTAGTGAAGCTGCGCAGAATCTATCGAGAAGCGGTTGCACAGGCCTAGAATACCAGTATTACGTCATCTCCCGCGTAGGACGCAGGTAGATTTTAATTGTCATTTGGCTATGCGGGTCCGCTTTGCGTAAAGGCGTTCTTGATTACTGGGTCAATCAACGTATATCTTCCCCTGTCAGTCCTTGTAACGTAGCCTCTTTTTTCCAGCGATACCAAATACCTTCTGAGTTCTGCGTCATAAACAACCCTCTTATTTTTCCTTTCTAAATACTCCTTTAATTCGCCCCATCTTTCATAACCATTAGAGAGTGCGCGTATCATGGTAATGTACTCACTCGAGAAATGGCTGAGTTCGCTTATTGCACTGTTTGCTGCTACTTGTAACACTTCCTCCACGACTGTGTTTGTGGCCTTGCCAATTCTCACAGATCTGTGTCCAAACTCCGTTAACCAACCAGCTATCCCATCAAGCGTGTTGACAGCGCACTCCAAGACTTCTTTAGGCGCGTCGATACCAGCTTGTCTGAACCCTTCCTTTAAAAAGGTTAACGAATTTTGTTCGTCGAATCTGGAAACTCTAACTTCCTCTATATGCCTCCCATAGAGTGGTGAAGACGGATCTTCTATTTTCAGAAAATCGTACAGGAGCCCTGCTTCTGACCCGGTTAAGATGAAGGTTGTGTTTTTACAGTAATCGTAGCAGTGGGCGAGTAGTGACAACACTTCATGGCCCAGCTTGCCCCTCATGTTTTGTGCCTCGTCGAAGGCTATCACCACTCTCCCTGTTTCGCACACCCTGTCCATAATCTCTAAGAGAGAAGCCCTTTCTTCTGGCTTCCAAGATAGGGATACACTTAGTCCGAAAAACGAAATTCCCTTAATGTGGCCCAAAGCGCTACTTAGGCTTCCCTTTTTGTTAAGCTGGGATAATGCCTCAGAAAGCGCCGAATAAAGCGTCCTGAATGACGTTATCGGAAACCTCACATCTATTAATGCGTGCTGAATGTCCATTTCATTTAAGAACACTTTCAATATGGATGTCTTTCCAATCCTTCTAATCCCGGTGAGCAGTACTATTGGCTCTGATAGTGATGAGTGGAGCAAACGCAGTTCATTCTCTCTGCCATAAAGCTCCTCTCTGGTCTCTTTGGGTCTGCCGTCAAAGAATATTACTATCACCCTGTTATGTAACTAACACCCTATTAGTTTTAAGCCTTCGTGTTCGCATTGACCGATCATCAATGCGACTTACGGTCTAAAACGTCATAGTGTGAATTGTACAGGTAATTGCGTGGTGAAAAAGGGCTGTGCAAGCAACTTGAAATGTCTTTCTAATATGCGTTTTAAGTGGTGGAGCGCTGACCGAACCGCGCTGGTTCGCGGAGCGATTTAAGGGGAACAAGAAACAAACCTTCTTCTACCTCCACAAACTCAACTTTGCTTCCCTGCCGAAGACCGTACATCTTTCTTATTTTTGAAGGAATGGTCACCATGCTCTTGCTCGTGACTGTCGCAACTTGTCTCATATTTTCGGCACCATGAATATCAGCTCTAACCACGTATTTGTGCATAATACATGGTGAATAATCTTGGAATTCCAAAATTAGCTGGGAATGAGTCGAGTGTGTTCACGGACTGAACTTGCTTAGCCTCTTGAAGATACTTCCCCCGCGTGGAGACAAAATGACTCCTGGTCCTTGGCTACGAGTAAAGCAACAAACGCAACCCATTACTGCAGTTTCGGTGGGGGCGAGGGGACTTGAACCCCCGACCATCGGGTCTCGCCGCACGGTCGCTCCAGAGCCAAGTCATCCTCCGGCTGGAGTCAACATCAATATTCGTTCTGGAGCCCGGTGCTCTACCATGCTGAGCTACGCCCCCGCAGCGTCGGCAGGCAAACCATCGGGTTTCGGGATTCCCTGCTTGCCCGCGGTTTCTTCCGGCTTGAAACAGCCTCCACTTTGGCTTAAAAAGTCTTCGACCTGCTTCCCGCCGCGTACGCTCAGCTCCCGCGGGGCTCTTTAGCTCCTCGCCACGTGAGTAGGCACTCAAAGGAACCTTCAGTACGCACAACAGCAGGCTGGGGCGAGAGCGTCCTCGAGAGCTCTGGCGAATTCTTTAACACCAGGCCAGTCGTAAGACAACCGTAAAGAGGGTTGACTCCCAAGGAATACGAGCTCTTGAAAGGCATGGGCGACTGCTACCGCACCTGCCACGCGGACTTCGAAGACACGGTGGAGATGGTGGCAGGCAATCGAGGACTCGACCCAGAGAATGTAAAGCAAATATTGTCCACGCTCAAGGCGAGACACGGAAGCGACGCCGACTACAGAGCGCTGAGAGAGCGCCTGCCCGAGGACTTCCCAATTTGAGGTTGTGCCATCCAGTTTGAAGTGTCCCGCTTGTGCAGCTAAGCTCGGGAAAAATCCGCCCGAAACCCTCGCTTCGCACATGTATCGCATGGCCAGGGCGAGTAACCCAGAGCACGTGATGTGGCTGAACCAGAATATCTCGAAGAAGAAGGTTTCGGAGCGCGAACTCTCGGAGCTTCTTGCTGACTTCCTTGACTTCTCGAAGACAGGATTGAAGAAGTGGCTGCGGCTGAAATTCATCCAGAAATTCTACGGCCGTGAACCCCACCCCTTTGTGCTTGCGCTCCAGCACCCATCAAGGGAAGTGCTTCTGGGCTACGTCATCGAACACCAGCACTTTCTCAGGCAGTGGGTTCGCTCCTGCTCTTACATCATGGCAAAGACTGAAGAAGAGGACGTAACGCACTACGAGCTCGATAACATCAATACCGAGTTCGGCGGTTTCGGCACCGAGCGACCATCGCACTATGAACTCCTTCTGCGAATGGGCGAATCTCTGGGGCTTGCCCGGGAGAAAGTGCTCTCCACCCCGCCACTTCCGGACACCCGCTGGGCGCTGCGCGTGTGGGACCGGATTGCGGCAAGAGACGATTGGGTGGAAGCAATGGCAGCGATGCACGGCCTCGAACTGATAGCTGACCGCTCCGTAAAGGAAGACGGCGCGACGCTCACCTACTTCGACCCGGGAATTCTATCCGGTAACGAGGTTCCGTCCGCAGCCGCGGCCTTCCTTCGAGAGGGTTACGAGGCGGACGTAGTGCATTCGGGCGAAGCGCTGGACCTCGTGGAAAAGTATGCAAGAGAAAAAGGTAACGAGCCTGATGTGCAGGCCACCTTCCTTCGGTCGCTTGACGCGTTTGACTGCTATTTGATGGCGAGACTTCAGAGGTCGAGAATGCTTGCCTCGCACTGAAAATATTTGCGCGCTTTGCGGCTCGAGCTGGGGAAACGTATGGCGAACAGTTGGTGGGAGGCGGCTCTTCTTCTGCTGCAAAGTGTGCGAAAGGGAGTATCTCGCTACACTTAAAGAAATTAAGAAGAGGACTGGTTGGAAGAAGCTGGAAGCTGTCAGATTCGAGGGCGGGCGACGAGGAAGGCGGTGCGTTGCAAAGAGCGGAGAGAAGAGCTATACCCTGATGGCGAGCTACGACAGGGCGGGCAGGATTCAGTTTGCATCGGAGGCTGAGTCCGACCTATAGGCGTCTCCGCAGGGGCTCTGAACGCTTGGCTTCACAGGGGCTTCCGGGCCAACTCTTCGAGAATGCAGCAGTCCAGCTCGAGACGAGCCGGACACGTGAGAGCGCATTTGAGCGTGCGGGTGATTGAATTTCCACTGGTTCCTCTGCAAGCGGCTGAACGCTGCAGAAGAACTGAACTGGATTTAGAAGAGAAGTTGTACCATCTTATTGGTGCGTGCTTTCTGCTCGCCAGTGATAAATTTGGAACCTGACTGGGTAACTCTCTTGCACTCGTGCTTCTAAGAAGAAGTGGTTTGGCGCCCAGAGACTCCACTCCCGACACCCGCCGCACTTCGCAAACGGTTAAGATAGGCAGCTCTAAAGCGGGGATATGAACAAACTCGTGCTTCGCGGCCGGATGCTCACTCAGGAGGGGTTGATACAATCCGGCCTGCTCGTTATCGACCAGGAGAAAGGTCTCATCGAAGACGCTGGAGGGAAGGATGCGGTCGAGCTACCGAAGGACGAAAGAGTGCTGGATATCGAGAACGGCACCATCCTCCCGGGCCTCATGGACGCGCACATGCACTTTTTCGGCTCTGCCTCGCAGAGCCTTACGGAGTGGGTCATAATCCCGGAAACTCTGGTGGCACTGCGCAGCGTTTCAGACATGAAAAAACTGCTCATGGCCGGGTTCACTACAGTAAGGGACCTTGGAAGCAAAGCGGGGGTGCACATTGCGAGGGCAGAAAGAGAAGGTGCGATAGAAGGGCCATCCGTGATAGCCGCTTCCAAGTCGCTCTCCCAGACTGGAGGGAACGACGACCCTCTCATGCTGCCTCTAAAGATCGCTCAGGAGCTTTCATACTCCTATTACTGCGATGGTCCCTGGGAGTGCAGGAAGGCAGTAAGGATGTGCGTTCGTGACGGGGCGGAAGTGATAAAGGTATATGCTTCTGGCACCTTCGCGCAGGGTGCAAAGGGCAGAGTGCAGCTGACAACCGAGGAGATTTCTGCGATAACGGATGAGGCGCACAGGGCGGGTCTGAAAGTCACTGCGCACGCCTACGGAGAAGATGCGCTCGAGAACGTAATCGAAGCTGGAGTGGATTCGATAGAGCACGGGATAGCGCTCACGGATGAAATCGCGGCACGAATCAAAAAGAAAGGAATCTACTATATTCCGACACTGAGCGCGTTTTTTGCTGCCAAGCCGGGTTCAAGCTCTGAACGCGACATGATGATCAGGCGCCACCTGAGCGCAGATATGGAGCTCGCGAAGAAGTATGACCTGAAGATTGCCTGCGGGAGCGATTTCACGGGTTCGCAATCAGAGCCGCATGGCGAGAATTACCTCGAAATCTCTCACCTCTCAAGCTACCTGGGAGAGATGAGAGCCATCTCTGCGGCCACTTCTGTCGCAGCAGAGTGCATGGGTCTTGCGGACCGGGGTGTGCTGCGAAAGGGCTGCCGCGCGGATGTCGTCATCGTAAAAGGAAATCCGGATGCGAATATCGAAGCCCTGAATCCGAAGAACGTGCTCTACGTAATCAAGAGCGGCAAGCTTTACGACGCGAGGTCATGAGCTTAGCGAGAAGAAGCTAAAAATTGGTCACCTCCTACTACCAAATCGCAGAGAATCCAGCTCTGAAGCGGCCGTGAACCCAATTGCCAGCCAATCTCCCACCCCAGGCTCAGGCCCTCTGGGTCAAAGCGCAGGACGCAAAGACTCCAGAAGAAAAACTGGAGAGATTGCAGGAATTCCTTTCGGCCATTCCTGCGCACAAGGGAACGGAGAAGCTGCGCCATCAAGTCCGCCACCAGGTAGCCGAGCTGAGAGAGGAGCTGGACGAGGCCAGAAGGCGGAGAAAGGGTAGCGGCTTCAGCTATCTCATAGAGAAAGAGGGCGCGGCACAGGTGTGTTTGGTGGGCCTTCCCGATGCGGGAAAGACTCACCTGCTCACGAGGTTGACGGGGGTGAGCGCGGCTTCAACCGACGTGCCGTTTGAGACCTCAAAGCCGCAGCCGGGAATGCTAAAGCACGAAGACGTCCTGATTCAGATAGTGGACACTCCTTCGCTCTCCGCTGCAGGAGGCCAGCACACAGCCCGGGCAACTGCTTCCGCGCGAAACGCGGACGTGCTCATAATCGTAGTGGACGGTTCGAGACCGATTACCTCCGGGCTGGACGAACTCTTCGCGATACTCGGCGCCCACAGGATATACCTGCGGCCAACTGTGGCAAGCGTCAAGGTTGAGAGGCGCTCAACCGGCGGAATTCAGGTCGTGGGCCAGACATACTCAAGTGCCTCACTCGACGAAATTTCGAGGCTCCTGAGGGAGTACGGCGTGATGAGCGCACTCGTGACCTTCACCGGGCGCGCCGATATTACTGACGTCGAAGCTGCGATTCTGCACGGCTCGGTCTTCAAGCCGAGCGTCGCCGTGGTCACGAAGCTCGAAAGCCTCGAGCCCCAAACTCGAGCTCACACGCTCTCCGAGCTCGCGAATCGCCTGAAACCGATTCCGGTTGTACCTGCGGATGCACCCGACCTGGTGCCGAGAGTGGGAGCAGAACTCTTCAGGGCCTCAGGTGTGATTCGAATCTATACCAAGCGCCTTAACCAGAAGGAGAGGTCACAGAAACCCATGATTATGCGCAGGGGCTCCACTGTCTTGGACGCAGTTAGGTTGATCCATTCGTCACTCATTTCCACGTTTCAGTATGCCAAAGTATGGGGTGAGTCGGTAAAGTATCAGGGCTCAAGAGTGGGCCTGGACCACGAACTCAGGGACAAGGACATAGTCGAGATTCACGCCTAGGTGCTATCGCCCACCTGAGTCTCGCTCCAACCCGCTGCAGCAGTTGCGCCAATGCATTCGCGAATATCTCCTTATCCTTGCTATATGTCTCTACGAACTTCCCGCATGGGCCGTCCAGTTTCGGTGCAGGGCTCCGGCCGCGGCGGTTTCGGAAATCTCCAGTGCTTATATGGCAAGTGCCTGAGCCACGGCTGGCCCTGACCACAGCATTAAGGCGAAATCCCGTACGCACTACCTTGCTGCACAGTCGACCAGCTCAGAAAATCGGCTTCCAAGTGGCTGTCGGGCTCAGAGCCAGAGCCCAGCTCCCCAAGTGACACTGCCCGGAAGAACTAGTATTCCTGATATACCCGCGTAGCTCTCAAAGAGGCTGCGCGGCGGTCGGTGATGCGAGTCATGTCCTATGACTTGGTGATTGACGCTCTGGGGTAGCTGAGACCGCCTTCCGGCGCGGAAAGAGCGAGAAACTTCTCCTTGTACCTCCGACAATCACCGCTTCTCTTCCATAGAGTCTCACGGTTATCCAGAGTAGCAGGAAGATATAGCCAAAGAGCGCTAGCGCATCAAGAATAAGGCCGAGACCCGCTGGCCCGATAAGCACGCCACTAAGGAGCAGATAGCTGTACGTGAAAGGCAGCAGGTACATGAATCCCTGTGCGGCGATAGGTAGCGAGCTCAGACCCGCAAAGAGCAGCGGATACATGGACACGACCGGCAGGGACATTACGAGTCCGATACTCGCATTCGCCTCCTTTGTGTTTGTGGCGTAGGCGCTCAGCGCGGCAGTGATGAGCTGGGTCGCCGCGACCGTAGCAGCGAGTATACCGACGAGCGTCAAAGCTTCAAGCGGGTTGACGCTGATTGACGTAGGGGTGATACTTGCGGCCAGTCCGCTAAAGGTCAGGCTGACTTCGAGAAGTATGCCAACCAGAATCGCAACCGCGGACACGAGCGATATCATGAGTATTGCAAGCGTCTTACCCGTGATTATCTCCCACTTGCTTGCGGGAGTCACCATGAGCATCTCTAGCGTCTTCCTCTCTTTTTCTCCAATCAGGCTGTCCACAATCAGTCCGACGTTGGTCTCGACCGAGACGAGCACGATAAGAGCCGGTAGCATTCCCCCATAAGGGGAGCTGATCGTGGTATTGAACGCGCCTCTGACCTGCAGCTGAGCCACGAATTCGTCAATGGGGTTAAGGATTTTGTTCGCGTTTCCGGGCGAAACCACTTCCAGCCTGCTGTGGACTACCTGCGACGTGAGCTGTATAACTGCATAATCAAGGGCTGTGATAACCACAGTGGCCTTTGTGTTGCTCGGGTTCTGAAACACGGAGATATTGGTAGAGCCCTCGGTCCTGTTGAGCATCTCGCTGAAATCCGGAGGAATATAGAGCGCGAGCACCGCACTCCCCTGACGCACAAGCTGGACCGATTGGTTGTAGCTAGTCTCGTTCAGAAGCACAAGGTCGTAACTCGAGCCACCATTGCTCATGATGAGCGAAACGAGCTGGTCGCCGTAATTGTGCCCGGCGTAACCCGTGTCCTGGTTTGTGACCGCGATAACCGTGGGCGTTTTTGTCAGGGAATAGTTTGAGAGCACTCCCAGCGCCCCGAATAGCAGAAGCGGCATCACGGTTACGAGCGCGAGAGCCTTTTTGTTCCGAACCAGCTCCTTCAGGTCCTTGACGAATACTACGTACCAGCTCAGCTCTCTCAACTCGCGATTGAATCGGGCTCGGGCTGCGTGAGCTTGATGAAAAGGTCTTCGAGCGAAGGCAATCCGAACTCGGCCATGAGTTGTTCAGGCTCACCGATTGCGGTCAGCTTTCCGCGGTCAATCAGGGCGATCGTGCGCGCAAGTGTCTGTATTTCAATCATGTCGTGTGAAGTCACTACTATGCTCTTTCCCTCCTTAAGGAGTCCGAGCAACAGGTCGCGCACAGCCCTTGCGGATCGCACGTCCAGGCCGTCAGTGGGCTCGTCAAGCACTAGGAGCTTGGGGTCGTTCACGAGGCACATGCCCAGCAGCGCCTTTCGTTTCAGGCCCTTGCTCAGCTTGGAGCCATATTCATCTGTCTTGAACTCCAGCCCAAGTCTCTTGATCAGCTCCTCTGTCCTAGCGCTGGCATCTGTTCTTGATAGCCCCCTGAGAAGTCCGTAGTAGTAAATGGTTTCGCGCACAGTGAGCTTCTCATAGACTCCGGCGTCTTCCGGGAGTATGCTCATTTTCTTCCTGACATCCTTATCCCTGGGATTTCCTCCGAGAACCCTGAGCTCGCCAGAAGTAGGCGAAATGAGACCGGTGATCATCCGAAGCGTGGTGGTCTTTCCGGCACCGTTCGGTCCGATAAGTGCGAATGAACTTCCTTCTTCTACTCTGAAATCGATCGAATTCACTGCGACAAATGAGCCATAGAGCTTTGTCAGCCGTTCTGCAAATATCGCATCCACGCGTTACACCCTGAAGACCGAACAACCCTTGAAATTGGTGTCGCTGTCCCACGCCGAAATCTTGAGAAGCTCGTTGTACTTTACTGTGCGCTCGCCCCTGGCTGGCGCTCCAGTCTTTATCGCGCCGCTCGAGTAGCCGGTTGCAAGATGTGCAACAAACGGGTCTTCGGTCTCGCCGCTACGGTGGCTCACTATCGGAACGACGCCCCTTGCCTTTGCAAGTCTGATGACACCCACTGCGTCTGAGAGAGTGCCCACCTGGTTCACCTTGACAATCACGCCAGTGCACGCCTTGAGCTCAATCGCCTTTTGCAGGCTCTGGATGCGGGTGACGAGCAGGTCGTCGCCCACGACGCGCACCCTGCCGATTGTTGAAGTGAGCTCAGTGAATGAATCCCAGTCGTTTTCCTCGAAGGGGTCTTCGAGCGAAATTATCGGATATTCGGAGACAAGCTCCTCGTAGTAGTCCAGGAGCTCCGAGGCGCTCAACTCCCTCTCGTCCACACTGTACTTCCCACTTGAAAAGAAGCTGTCTGCCGCGGAGTCCATTGCGATATACGCGTCAGTCCCAATGGAATAACCCGCGGCCTTTACAGCAGAAGAAATTGCGTCCAGGGCTTCTCTCGTATGGCGGAAGGGTGGGGCAAACCCTCCTTCGTCTCCCACGTTTACCGCCGAAGCTCCCTTGGCGCTCTTGATAACCTCCTTGAGCGAGTGGTACACCTCGGTCGCAATGCGCAGCGATTCCTGGAAGCTCACGGCATCGGGTACCAGCATGCATTCCTGAATTGCCAACCCGCCGCCGGCGTGTTTTCCCCCGTTAATTATGTTGAACATCGGGGTGGGCAGGGTGAGCAATCCAACTCCGAAATAGCGGTAGAGCTCAACGCCCTGTTCCTTTGCTGCTGCCCGGGCGCACGCGACCGAAACCGCGGTGGAAGTGTTCGCCCCGATATTCGAGAAATTACCCGTCCCGTCTATTTCTCTCAGGAGCGAATCGATTTCCTGCTGCTGATAGACATCTCGACCACGCAGGGCCGGAGCGACCTTCTCTGAAACCGCGGCGATGCATTTCGTGACTCCCTTGCCAAAGAATCGTTTACCACCATCCCTTAGCTCCACGGCCTCACGACTCCCAGTCGAGGCACCGCTTGGCGCACACGCCCAGCCCATGGCCCCGCTTTCTGTGTTCACCTCAACGTAAAGAGTGGGATTTGCTCTCGAGTCCAGAATCTCTAGAGCCCTTACCGAGGATATACGAGACAATATTTCCGACTTCGGAATGCAATTTGTCTCGCAATTTAATACTTACGGGAGAAAAGGAGCGGAAGTAACTCTACTAGCAGGAAGTTCAACTCGTGAACGATGAGGTCATCGCGAGGCTAAGACTCGGGGGTATTCCAGCCTGCCATTGAAATAGCCGCGCTGTTTCCTACCTTGATTGCGTCACAGCGGTTTCGGGCGTAGCTGCTCTTCGGAGCTGTGCACGAGTTTCGCCACTTCCTCGTAGCTTGGTGCACCTGATTTCGCGCCTGCGTGAGCCACCTTCAGCGCGGCAGCTGCCGTTGCCCAGCTCGCGGCCAATTGAATGTCCTTGGTCGTGAGCACTGAGATGTCAAACGCCGCAGCGAACACGTCACCCGCCGCGGTTGCATCTACCGCCTGGACTGGCAGTGCTCGCATTTCGAAGTCTCCTCCCTTTGAAAATACCTTTACACCGGCAGAGCCCATCTTCTCCACAATCGTGCAGCCCGAGCTTCTGGCCATGGCTCCGGGCGACTCACCACGGAATTCGGCAAGGCTTCGAACCTCTTTTTCAGAGAGGTAGGCAATGGAACTGCCGCTCAGCATGCGGTAGAGCTCTGCTGCAGAGTAAAGCCCCGAAGCCGAACCCGGGTCAATGGTCAGAATTCTGTGTTTGTGAGAGACCACCCAGGACGTGACCTCAGGTGAGCAACCCGCGAGGTGGACCAGGTCTGCCGAACCCAGCTCGCTCCACTCTGGCTTCGGAGTTAATCCGAGATTTGCTCCTCGCCAGGCTACGCCGTGTTTTTCTCCCTTCTCATCAATCCAGAGCGACACGGTGCCCGTGTGCTCCCCTTCCACAACCTGAACCCCCGAGACATCGACTCCAAGCCGTTCCAGTTCGTCTATGAAGTAATTTCCGAGTATATCGTGGGCTACCGCTCCGTAGAACTTCGCAACTGCTCCCAGTCTGCGCGCGGCGTATGCATAATTCGAAGCCGAGCCGCCAGTGCCAATAACGTAGCCCTCGGCCGGAATCACGGTGTCAGACAATGGAAGTCGCTTCAGCTTGTAGCTAAAGTCGATGTTTGCGTTCCCTATCGAGGCAATGGTGGGTCCGGCGGCCAATGCCAGAACACTCCTGCTCAGGGTCCTCGGGCCTTTACTCCAGTCCCAGTGACTTGTTGGTCGCAGTGATCGAGCGAGCGCCTTCTCTTTCGAGCTCGCAGGCAGCGCGTATTGCGTCCACGTTTTCGGGTACGACAATCGACTCCTGATGCACGGCCTGCAGGTAATAGAGCTCCCCATCTACAACGCTCACGGACTCTTTCCACACCACGACTTCGGGCATATCCCCCCTCTTTCGGCCCATATCGCGCGCAAGCTCCATCACGCTCGCTGTCGAATCCAAGCCCTCTGACGAACTCACGAGCCTTATCCTCTTTGAATCCGAAAACGAGTCGAGGATCTTGTCAGCGGTTAGTTTTTCCTCGAGCTCCGCGTTGACCACGTGCATATGCATTAGCGTAGTGGGCGTGACCACGGCAGCGGTCACCACAGGAAGCCCGTGCAGAACTGTCTGCAGGTCCCTCCCATGGTGGCTTGGAAGCCTCGAGGGATTGGGGAGGAGCGCGTTAATCGGGCCCTTCTTGGATTCGGATGGGTCTGCACCCCTTCTTACAATCGTCGCCCTGAGCTTCTTTATTCCAGAAAGCCGGAGCACACGAGAAACGGTGCGCGCGAGTCCGGTGGTGTTGCACGATACCACCCTTACAAACTGCCTGCCCACAGCTTCGTCGTAGTTCGCCTCCGCGACAAAAGAGGCCTCAGCTATTTCAGCCTCTTCGCCCCCTTGGAATATCGTTTTGAGCCCGGCGCGCTGGTAAAGCGGCTTGTTCTTTTCTCCTGAACCCTCTGCCGCGCAGTGGACTACTATGTCAACCCCTCCTCTCGAAAGCAAATCTTCAATCGAGCCCTGCACATCTATTTTGGCCTCGCTGAAGGCCCGAAGGCCCTCTTTTGTTGCCGAGTAAAGCGGAATGCCCCGCTCCACCGCGGCTCTCGTAAAGATATCGGGTTTGGTTTTCACCATCCCCACGACTCTCATGTCTGACTGCAGGTTCACCGCGTCTGTTACTCTTTTTCCAATGGTACCGTAGCCCACTATCGCGACAGAAAGCTTCGGCATTCTGCTCGGCAGAGCTTTCGGTCTAGCCGTGATAAATCTTACCCAGAACCCTCGCAACAGATTTTTTGAGCGCCTTCTCTTCTGACGCGGAAAGCTTCCGCCTGAGAGCGCCTGCCAGCAGCTCGAGCTCTCGCTTCTGCAAATCTCGCGCGAGCTTGAAGATGCACCTCCGCAGGCTAGGGAGAACAAGCTCCACCGGCACGTCCCAAGAGACGAACTCCTCCAAAGACTCAAGGTCCTTCTCGCCTAGCGGAGACTCATCTGGTAGCGTGGATAGCATTACAGCGAGCGCGCTCTCGGGCACCGTTGTAGTCGGGAGCAGCGTGAGCATGTGCTCTCTGAACTCGGGCGCCGCCTCTTCCAACCATCGCGCGAAAGCGGTGGACAGGGGCTTTACGCAGAATGCGGAAGGGTACTCTGCAAAGGCCGGGGGTTTCCAGGACAATCCAACAAACCTGTATCCGCTCTTCGCCCAGAAACTGCACACTTCGGGCTCTGCTGCGAACGACGCCCCAATCCAGTCGAGCTTACCAGTGTAGCTGATCTCGATATTATGGAGGAGAGAAGTGCCTAGGCCCCGTTTCTGCAGGTCCGGAAGTACTGCAATTCTCGAGATTCGCACTCCGCTGTGCGAACCGGCCCCGGCAATTCTTGTGCGTACGGCCATCCGCTCGCTGATGAGGTCGCCGGGAAGACTGCCTCCGCGTCTTGCGGCCCTGACCTGCTGCACCGAGATGGGTCCGTCGGATACAAGCCAAGCGACCGCGACTGGAGTCTCGCCAAGGAAGAGCGCCGCAGTTTTCCCCTTTCGGTATTCAAGAATATAGCCCAAATCGCGCGGCTCATTCCGATAGTGGGATTCCGTGAGCACTCGGTAAATCGCGCCAAGCTGATCGTCTCCAAGTGCAGCGAGCTCGGAAGGAGAGAGCTCTTTGTGTTCAGCGCTGAGCCCGAGAAGCGGAAGCATTGAACCATCTGAACCTCTTCTGTGCTCAAAGTAGAAGGTTTCTGAGAGCGCCCACTCGAGCGGGTCATCTTCCGAGTAACGAACCGGTTGCGACATGGTGAGCTCGGCTGTTGCTATCCTTCTCTCCCTCAGGCGAGATTGCAACCTGATCTGAAAGCTCCTGCCACTTCCCTCATAGCCGTAGGTTGTCGTCGAAAAAATGAATCTTGAAGCCTTGCCGGCAATCTCCAGGAGCTGGTTCAGCGGAACGCTCGAAGCCTCATCGACCACGACAAGCGAATCAGGTCGCACTCTCGAGGCTGGCACGATCTCAAGTTGCGTTTCTTCCCCCCTCCTTCCTCCCCCAGTCTCTCCCTTGCTGAATCTCTCGGTATGGCCCTGCGAACGCTGAAAGTGATAAAGCAATGTCTCCAGATTTGAGCTCGCGGACGATGTCAGCTGAACGGATTCCCCCGAGTGGCTTGCGAGATGCGCGGCAAGTGACATGCCCAGAATTGCGGACTTCCCCCGACCCCGCCTTGAGAATAGGAGCAGTCCCCTGGGAGAGTTTCCACTTAGCCAGTTTAGGATTTCAGAAAAGGTTCTTTCTTCATCAGTAGTGAGAAACCGTCTGTCTTTGGGAGCGGAAGGTCTGGGCCGCTCGGCCCTCGCCACGTCAAGTTCCGTTTTGCCACTTTCCAGACTGACGTAAAAGTGGCTTTCGCTCGCGAACCTCCTGAATCTTTCAATGAGAACTCCTCGGAAGGAATCATCTGCAATCGCGCGATAAACCGGTTTGTTCAAGCTGGAGCCCAGGATTACGAAGACTCCGCCGCCGCGCACGCTGTCGGCAGATGCCGCGAGCGAGTTCGGGTCATAGTAAACTCTGGCATCATACACTACGTAGTCGATTGAACTGCCCAGAAGGCGCGCATACTGACTGTGCCCGAGCGCGAGCGTACGTTCGGGGAGGCGAAGAGAGGACCGGTCGGCTCCAATCAGGGCACCTCTTTCTCCGAGAATGCCCGCTGCGAGCAGGCTCTCCAACCCCGTGTCATCGACGAACGCTGTCACTCTGTGCCCGCGCGATCTGGCGAGCTCCGCAATCGTGCGCAGCGCCTGAATCGGTTCGGTATTCAGCTCGGACGCCTTGCCTCTAAGCCGGGCTCGTTCGAGCTTGATCCCTGCCTACTCCCCATATTTCGTTATCCTGTTAGAGTGATTGAGCAAGATGGGCATAAGATATTCACCCTTTAATCTGCCAAAGCCACCGAACGCACAGGATCGCTCGGTGAATCTGGAGCCTTCGGGATAGACATCTGGAGCCCGGATCAGGATAGGAACTGGATCGGCTGAGTGTTCCCCCAGGTCCACGGGCGTCGAATGATCGCCTGACACGCAGAGTATTACGTCATCTCCGAGTTCGTTCAGAAGTAACCCTACCAGATGGTCCAGCTTTTGCACCATTTCGACCTTTAGCTCAGGATTCCTGTCATGGCCGGCTGCGTCAGTGGCCTTGAAGTGAACATACACGAACTCGTTGGCCCGCAGCGCCCTAATCGCTGCTTTTGCCTTTACACCGACGTCAGTCTTGGAGTCGCCAGTTGCTCCTTCAAGCAACGGAGCTGTCAAGCCAGCCATTCGAGCAAATCCCCGGATCATGGCTGTCCCTGTTACACAAAAGCCCGAAAGACCATACTTGCTCGGGAAGCTCGGAAGCGTTGACACCGAACCAGCTCCCCTGAGCAGTATCGCATTTGCCTTGGGTAACCCCCTCGAGCGACGCAGCTGGTTCAGTTCGTGCTCATCCAGCCTTTCGTGCGCGATTGCGGTAATCTGGTTCACAATCTCGGCCGTCCTGCGCGCATCCGCGCTGGTTGCAGTGGGATGCGATGCCAGCAATTTTTCTCCCGGCGCGTGCGGGTCTGTGTCCGAAACTGCATCGCTCAGTCCCTTCCCTCGTAGCACGACCGCAAATCTGTGCTCCGTTGTCTGTCTGATAATAACCTCGACTCCTTCGAGCTTGAGCTCAGAGGAAAGAAATGCGGCAAGCTTGCCTGCTTCATCGAGAGTGCGCCCAGCTCTGCGGTCGGTGACAGTCAGATCACTGTCAACTGTCGCAAAGTTTCCCCTGAACGCAACGTCGCCCGGCCTGACATCGATACCTGCGCCCACGGCCTCAAACGGCCCTCTCCCCCGGTAGAATTCATAGGGGTTGTAGCCGAAAAGAGAAAGGTGCGAAGTGTCACTTCCTGGAGTGACTCCGGGAGCTATGGGATAAAGCAGGCCGCATGTAGCGCCGTGCATGACCTCATCAATGTTGGGAGTCTGGGCGGCCTGAAGCGGCGTCATACCATCCAGCCTGCGGCTCGGCCTGTCTCCGATCCCGTCCGCAAGCACCAAGAGTATTTTCCTGTGTTCCAACTTCGCTACCTCAAATTCGGCTTGGGCTAGACTTCAAACACCGGTTCCTCCAGTATCCCCGTGAAATAGGCTCTCTTAAGCACTTCAGATATCCTGGGAATGTCCACCCACGGACCAACCGAAATAAAATCCACGAGAAGCGGCCTGAAGCCGGTGACGTAAAATGAACTCGCAAGCGCCTCGAACCCCCTTCCCCAGAATCCACCGGACTGAGATCTCTTTTCGAGAACTCCAATCACGGCGAAGCGTTTGAGCGAATCAATCACTCGGTTTGGCCTGAAAAATCTGAGCTCGTCCACAGAAAATGCGTATATCGCGCACTTGAGCTCTTTCAGCTTTGCACCAGAGGAAGAGTTGAGGCTGGAGTCTACGAGGAGGGCTATTCTTGAGCTTGAGCGCCTGACCAGCCTCAAGCTCCTAGACCGCCAGGAAGAGCCTGGAGTTGCCCGACTTGGAAACCTGTCTGAGGCTTCCGCTGGCTTCGAGCTCCCTCACGGCCTTTCTCGCAAGACCAAGGGGAATGTTCAATCTTGAAGCTACGTCATAAAGCGTGTAGTATGAGCCTGATTTTATCTGTTTTTGAATCTCGCCCTTCGCTTCATTCACGAGATAGATTGCTTTCTG
Source organism: archaeon (assembly GCA_021817005.1). Classification (GTDB taxonomy): domain Archaea; phylum Thermoproteota; class Thermoprotei_A; order Marsarchaeales; family Marsarchaeaceae; genus JAKAWJ01. The sequence continues at coordinate 34,968 of JAKAWJ010000004.1, forward strand.
CTGGCCCTTCTCTCCTCCCTTCTTGTCGCGTTTCTTGTCCTTCTTCGAATCCTCAGTAACTCTCGCCTGCTGCTTCTCAATCGCAGCAACTCCCTTCTTGCCCTTTCCGCCCATTACGCTCGTGCCAATGAGGCTTTCAGGCTATTTAGGTTTTGTTTCGATGCCCAAAACCGGTAACCTCGCAATCTTTTGGCGTAACGCCCTGTGAACTCATCTTTATATCTGTAGAGCAGGTCAAAATCCCTGACTCAGATTGGCAAAAACAAACGCTCCGGTTCATCACCTGAGAGCGCTCGGGCTCTCTCAGTCAGAAGCCGAGCTCTACTATGCGTGTCTGAGTAGCGGCGGAGGCGACGCAAAGCTTCTCGCGCAGGGAAGCGGCGTCCCGTACGGAAAGGTATATTCTGCACTGAAGAAGCTTGTTGAAAGAGGATGGCTGGTTGAAACCGAGGGCCACCCAAAGAAGTACTCACCACGCCCGCCAAGGGAAGCCATCAGGATTCACAGGAATTTTATAGATTCGCAGTTTGCCGCAGCGGAGAAAGCTGCCATCGAAGAGCTTGAGCCGCTTTTTGAGGCACAGGACCCTGCCGACAGGCCGCAGGTGTGGGTTATATCCGGAATGGACAAAATAGTGGCAAAGGCTATGAGCATGATTTTCGATGCCGAGCGAGAAATAGAAATCGCGTTACCCACGTTGCCTTCGGGCTTCGAAGAGCTCGTCGCGATATTTCGCAAAAAGGTGGAATCGTCACCAGTAAAACTCAGGCTGCTCACTTCCGCCGAGGTTGCAAGGAAACTCGCAGATAGCTACCCGAGCGACACCGAAGTAAGGGTGGTCGACAAGCTATTCGGAGGCGGAATAATTGCGGACAAATCTGGCGCGCTCATCTTTCTTGGAGGAAACAAGAGCGCTTCTGCAATCTGGGCCAAGCACTCAGCGCTTGCGGATATCGCGGACACCTACTTTGCGCATATCTGGAGCAACGCCAAACCCGCTTCCCCCCAGCAGCCAAAAAGCGTTCAGGGCTGACTGCGCCGGGCGCGGCTAGCGCTCCCGCTTACCTTCCGCGAACTCCGTGATCGCTCTTTTCGCTTCTTCGTAGGGCATCTGAATTGGCGGATGTTTCATGGTCCACGCGGCAGCTGAAGTGACAGCCCCGCTCACAGCCCTGTCCTTTGCAAGCTTTGCCGCGCGCACTGCGTCAATCATTACCCCTGCGCTGTTGTAGGCATCCCAGACTTCCAGCTTGAGCTCGAGCTTGACCGGGGCGCCGCCGAAATAAGTCCCTTCAAGCATGATGTAGGCATACTTGCGATTCTCAAGGAACTCGATATAATCCGATGGGCCTATTCTTGTCGGGACGCTGTAAGGGATGAGCGACTGGACCGCAGAAGTCTTGCTTATCCTCTTCGTCTTCAACCTCGACTCTTCTATCATGTTTGCAAAGTCCGTGTCTCCACCTACGTTGAGCTGGTAAGTCTGCTTGAGCCTGACACCTCTATCCACCATGAGCCTCGCAAGCGTCTTATGGAGCACAGTTGCACCAAACTGACTCATCACGTCGTCACCTATGATGGCCACCCCTCGCTCCCTGAATTTTTTCTCCCACTCGGGGTCAGAGGCGATGAACGTGGGCATGGCGTTCACGTAGGCCACCCCCGCCTTGAGGCATTCCTCCGCGTAGAAGCGTGCAGCGCGCTCGCTGCCCACGGGCACGTAGTTTATGGCGACGTCCGCGCGTGATTCCCGCAAAGCGGCTGCCACGTCCACCTCCGGACGTTCGTCAACGGTGATCATTTCTTTGAGATATTTGCCGAGTCCATCCAGCACCGGTGCTCTCTTTACTTCTACACCGAGCTTGAGGCCGGACGTAATCTTTAGAGTGTTATTTGGGGGCGCAAAAATCGCTTCGCCCAGATCGTGCCCTACCTTCTGCTTGTTTACGTCGAACGCCGCAACGAACTCTATATCGGAAGGAGAGTAGCCTCCTAGTTTTTCGAAGCTCAGACCCTCCAGGCCCCCTCCATTCTCCTTTGACTTCGTTACGCCCTGGACCAGAGCTGACGCACAGTTACCTACGCCTATTACTGCTACTCGAATGCTGGGCATCGGACTATTCTATTGCCGTAGAATAGTCCCTAATTTATCTCTTTCGCGCGACGCGCGACTGTGGGTATAAGAAGGTTCGGCCGGGCAGGAGTTGCTGCCCCGAGGCGGCGAGGGGCAGCAGAAGCCGCACGCTATGTTCTCTTTCCATTTTGAGTTCAATCTGCTTCGAGCGTGCGCTTGGGACCGAGCAAACCCTGGACGAGAAATGGATTCAAACATCCTTCTATCGCAGCCCAGGTTTCAGGAGCCCCCCACAATATCTCGAACGCGCGAGCGTGTCTGCGCGGCCCCGCAGGCGACCCCTGACACACAAGCGGTAGTCCTGCAGCGAACCCGCTCTGTGCAATCCCTAATATTCGGGTATACACTGGAGCCCCAGTTCCGGATTTGGACTTGAACTTGAACACTGACTCGGTAATGAATGTGCGGCCGGACGCCGATTTGCTGATAGTAATGGGCAGGCGCAGTTATCTGGCAAGGGCCACTCCCGGTTCCAGATTTCATACAGACCTGGGCTATATCGAGATGTCTGGCCTGATTGGCAAACCCTATGGCACCGAGCTAAAGACGAGCACGGGCCAGAGTTTCCTTGTGCTCAGGCCCGCCTTCAGGGATTACACAGAAAAGCTGAGCCGCACTACCCAGCTCATCTATCCAAAGGATGCCGGGGCTATACTGGTCTGGGCCGATATCAGAGAAGGGAAGCGCGTGCTCGAGGCAGGAACTGGAAGCGGCGCTCTTACCTGCTACCTTGCCGCCGCCGTGGGCGAATCAGGTCATGTCTACGGTTTCGATGTCAGGCAGTCGTCAATAGAGAAGACGAGAGAGAACCTCAGGATGAGGGGCTTGGAGAACAGGGTGACGCTCGAGCTCTGCGATGTTACCCTGGGTGCCAAACCGAATCAGCTGGACGCGCTTGTTCTTGACATGCCAAGCCCCTGGCTCGGGGTAACATCGCTCAAAGGGAATCTGCGGCCAGACGGGCACTTTCTGGCCTTTGTACCGACCATGAACCAGGTGGAAAGAACCGTCGGCGCTCTGCTGCAGGCTGGCTACGTGCGGGTCGAGGCATTCGAACTGATTCAGCGTTTTATGGATGCCAAACCAAACGCAACACGGCCGAAAACTGCTGGAGTGTTTCACACTGGCTACATAATTTCAGGAAGGAACACGTTGCTTGACCGCCCATTTCTTCCTCCCCCTCCGCCCCGTCCTCTAGCCAGTGAAACTGTCACGTCCCAGGACTTCTTCGACTCTCTTGACAAGCCGGGCTGACCCAACGAATACCGGCGTTCGTTTTTCCGGGGACTCAATCTCTTTTGCGAGGATATTCGTCACCCCATCTGACGACAGTCCGCCAGCCGCGTGTGCTATGTAGGCTATTGGGCCCGCCTCGTAAAGCGCTCGTAACTTTCCGTTTTTTGCGTCCGCAGTCGCAGGATAGGCGAAGATTCCGCCATAGTGGACCACCTGATTGAAATCGCCCACGAATGATCCACCGTACCTGAGTTTCAGTCCCTTTGCATCGAACTCACGCGATAGCTCGTGGAGCTTGTCGGACCACTTTGAACGCGCTCCGCCTATTCCGTAGACCCCGCCCGAGTCAGCAATTTTCAGGGAGCCGCGCATGAGCCGGAAGCCAGTGTGTTCGTTTCCTCGAATCCAGACCATCTCAGTCACTTCGTGCTTTGCCGCAAAGACGCAGCTAGAGTAGGGGCCATAGAGAAAGTAGAACGCTGCAAGCTGGTCTGCAGGTTTCAGCGGGAAATCAAGCGTTTCGTATACCCCCACAATAGTGCCCATCAGATTGTTTGATTCCAGGTTGGAGCTGCCGTCAAGAGGGTCCATCACAACCGAGAGCCCGCGTTCTGCCAGCCTTGCGGGTCTCTCGAGCTCCTCGGTCGCTACTGTGGAGACTGCCCCGGAGCGTTTGCAGGCCTCAAGAAACCGATCGTTCGAAAGAACGTCTGCCCTCTTCTGGTCCTCCCCATAGATATTCTTGCTACCAGCTGAGCCCAGAGATTGAGGAAGCGCATCAAGCAATGGTGCGACTTCCTTCTCGAACTCGGCAAACAACTTGCCCAGTCGCTCATCCACAGACGATACCAGTTCGAGCGCTTTTTGCATTTGAACACGCTGACACGCAGTTGCGCATAAGCCTGAGGCAAGCCTTTTATTGTTTGAGAGCGGCTGAGAACTTATGACAGCCACGATGGACAAATTTCTCAGGGATGGCAGAAGCCTGCTTCTCGCATATGACCAAGGACTGGAACACGGACCAACCGACTTCAATGAACGAAATTGCGACCCGTCATTTATACTTGAGATAGCCGAAAAGGGTGGTTATAGCGGGGTAGTGCTTCAGAAGGGCATAGCCGAAAAGTATTACGACGGGAAAGTCCCGCTGATTCTCAAGGTGAACGGGAAGAGCAACCTCCCGCGTGGAGAGCCTGTGTCGAGGCAGATTTGCTCTGTGGATGAGGCCGTGAGCCTTGGCGCGAGTGCAGTAGGCTACACCATCTATCTCGGGAGCCAGTTCGAAGCCGAAATGTTACAGGAGTTTGGCAGGCTGCACGAGCTTGCGCACGACTGCGGACTGCCGGTAGTGGCCTGGATCTATCCAAGAGGGGCAGCTGTAAAGAACGACACTGCGCCCGAGATCGTGGCCTATGCCGCAAGAGCCGGTTTGGAAATCGGAGCTGACGCCGTGAAAATAAAGTATTCGGGCGATACTGCCTCGTTTGCCTGGGCAGTGCGGAATGCGGGAAAGACAAAAGTGTACATGTCAGGGGGGCCCAAGGCGCCAACCGAAGACGACTTTTTGAAGCAGGTGGCCGGGGCCATGGCCGCAGGAGCAACAGGGCTCGCCGTGGGCAGAAACGTATGGCAGTCTCAGGACCCGTTCGGTATATCCCAAAGGCTCAGGCGACTGGTGCTCGAAAAAGAGACCATAGAGGCCGGAGAGCCAGAAGCTAACTAGATGAGCTCAAGCTCGATCTTTACATCGTCCGGTACGTTGATTCTCATTATCTGGCGCATCGTTCTCTCTTCTGCGGGTACGTCGATCACGCGCTTGTGCACTTTCATTACCCAGTGGTCGTAGGTATCAGTTCCTTCGCCTGCAGGTCCTCTGCGGGTTGAAACCTTGAGCCGCCTGGTTGGGAGCGGTATGGGCCCCGAGACCTTTACGCCTGTCTTTTTCGTGAGCTCGACCATCTGCGCGCACACCTGATTGAGCTTGTTGGGGTCCGTGCTCCAAAGCCTTATCCGCGCCTTCTGAGGCATTTGCTACTCGCTCTCTCTCTATTGCCAGCTATGCCCTTTTACTTCTTCGCCGCGGCCGGGACGAGATCAATGATCACGCCTGCGGCAATGGTCCTGCCCATATCTCGAATTGCGAACCTTCCGAGAGGCGGAAAGTCCTGATACTTTTCGGCGGAGAGGGGCTTTATCGGCTTGAACTTTACAATCGCAGCATCGCCCTGCTTCAGGAACTGGGGAGTCTCTGGAATTGGCTGACCGGTCTTCGGGTCCAGCTTCTTCTCTATTGTGGTCATCTTGCACGCCACGGTCGACGTGTGAATGTGCAGCACCGGGGTATAGCCCACAGAGACGGCGGTGGGATGAGAGAGAATGAATATTCGTGCCGTGAATTCGTCCACAATTGTCGGAGGATTGTTCACCCGTCCGGCCACGTCACCCCTCTTGATATCTTCCTTTGATACGCCTCTTACGTTGAAGCCAATGTTATCACCGCTCTCGGCCTGATTGATCTGCGAGTGATGGGTCTCTATGCTCTTTACTTCCGCAGTCTTGTTCGAGGGGTTAAAGATGAGCTGGTCCCCAACTTTCAGAATCCCGGTCTCCACCCTTCCCACGGGGACCGTTCCTACACCCTGAATCGTGTAGACATCCTGTATCGGAATTCTGAGAGGTTTGTCATTGAATTTCGGGGGTACGCTGAGACCGTTCAGAGCGTCGATGATGGTCGGGCCCTTGTACCAGGGTGACTTTTCGCTCCTTTCCATCAGGTTGTCTCCCTGCCAGGAGGAAATCGGGATAAACGGAATCTCTTCTGTCTTGTAGCCAATCGTCTTCAGGAGCTTTCCCAGACCGTCGACCACTTCCTTGTACCTCTGCTCGGCCCAGTTGACGCTCGCGTCGTCCATCTTGTTCACCGCGACGATGAGCTGGTTCACTCCCATCGTCTTTGACAGGAACGCGTGCTCACGCGTCTGGCCGGTCGAGCCGATCCCGGCCTCAAACTCACCCTTCTTTGCGGAGATTACGAGTATCGCGGCATCTGCCTGGCTGGCTCCCGTGACCATGTTCTTGACGAAATCCCTGTGGCCCGGGGCGTCTATGAATGTAAAGAAGTACTTGTTTGTTTCAAACTTCCAGAAAGTGAGGTCAATCGTAATACCTCTTTCTCTTTCTTCTTTTAGCTTATCGAGCACCCACGCGAATTTGTTATCTTCCTGGCCTTTCCTCTTGGCTTCCTCCTCGATTTCCTGGAACTCTCGCTTGTCCACTGAACCAGTGAGGTACAGTATGTGCCCAACAAGAGTGCTCTTCCCGTGGTCAATGTGCCCTATTACTATCAGGTTTAGATGCGGCTTCGACGACAAAGTCCAAATTCCTCTGTTTTCTGCGTGCGTAGCTTCACCCGAGATATTAGTCTTTGCCCAATCCGAAATTATTCGGCGGTTCACGCGGGAAGCTGAGAACAGAGCGGCATGAGAACCCAGGGAATTCCGCGGATTGCTTCCAAGTCTGGCGGGGAGCCATGGTGCGCCATTCTGGGCGAGCGCAATCATGCCCGTGAGAGCTATTGCGAATACATAAACCGGGGTGGGAACAGAGAGCTCTCAAGGGCATGTGGTCCCGGTAGTGTGTCAGGACCGCTGACACAGGCTTTGTTCAGCCACAAACGAACCGGTTAGTCCCGAAACGCGGGTATTCCTCGAGACTACCTGGAAGCGAGCGCGATACGTTCGATTTCGTCGCGCTTCGAGACTGCATGGCTCTTGCTATCTCCCTGCGCGGCTGCCATGAGCTCTTCGGCCAGCGACTCTTCAAGCGGTCTTGCGGACTTTTTGTTTCTGCTTCTCGCACCCTCTGCAATGAATCGCAGAGCGAGGTCCACTCTCCTTACGGGAGCCACGTCCACCGAAACCCGATACACGATTCCTCCGTAGGCTACCCTCGTCGTTTCCTCTCTGGGTGAGGCGTTTTCAACAGCTGATACCAGCACCTGCAGGGGGTTCTTGCCAGTCCTCGCGTGTATAATCTCGAGAGAGTGGCGTACCATGGAAATCGCGTGTGCCTTTTTCCCTCCGTTAGAGCCGGGGCGCATGAACATGTTCGCCAGTCTCTCAACTATCAGTACGTCGCTCTTTCCAAACGCCTTCGCCTCATGGCGGCCACCGGAATAGGGATAGATCCTCGGCCTGAGACAAATATGCCTCTTGAGCCCGGGATCGTTCACAGAGACATCGGCGAAGTCCCACTTTTCAAAGAGTTTGGGAATCATATTTCTCGCACATCCATATTCAGCGGACCGGCTTCTGCTTCTTTCCGGTGATCAAGAGATTGAGCGGAACCCCGTTCACCTTGGTCACTTTATACCTCACTCCCGGAAGGTCTCCCATGGAGCGGCCGAGCGTTCCACCGATGCCTTCGATGATGACCTCGTCGTGTTCATCAACGTAGTTCAGTGAGCCGTCTCCGGGCAGGAATGCGGTTACCTGTTTCCCATTCTTGATCAGCTGAACGCGCACGCATTTGCGCACAGCGGAATTCGGCTGGCGAGACTCGACACCAACCTTCTCGAGCACGATTCCTCTTGCCTGAGGGGAGCCCATGAGCGGGTCAAATTTCTCCTTGAGGTTGAGCTCCCGAATCAGGTACGACCGCTCCGACCATCTTGAGCCACTCCTGTTTCTACGTAACTTCCTTGCGGCAAACTGACCCCTAGGGCTCTTTGAATCGGCCAATCAATGCACCAATGAACCTGACGAAGCCGCTCCAGCCTGATATAAGCCTTCAGCGTTTTCCCCGTTTGATCGGGCAGTGCCGCATTCATCCGTAAGCTGCCGATTCATCGCACTTCGACAGTACCCACATTGTGGTAGCGCCTTAACAGAATCCGCGCCTTTTCTATGTTTCTTCCGTTTTTGCCAATCGCGAGGCCCTGATCGTCCTTGTGGGGGTGAACCTGGACTTTGACGTGTCCTTCCGCGTCGCTAGTGACATTGATAGATTCGATTCTTGCTGGAGTAAATATGCATCGAACAAAACTTTCGAGCGAATCGGCGTATTCGACCACTTCCACCTTCCTCTGAAGCAGTTTCGATGCTTTGTCCACATTTGCCCCTCTTTTTCCAATGGCACGCCCCGCGCTCCCGGCATCAACTACGAACAGAATCGAGTCATCCCGCATGATGCAGTCTCTCACAGAGGCGCCAGTGAGACTTTGAAAGAGTCCCATGTAACGCATCTGGTCCTGGGTTATTTTGATTTCTCCCGTTGTGAGTGCACCGTCTGCGGCGGCCTAGCCAGCTCTGTCCAGCAGATTTGATTGTCCCGCGTCCATGACACCAAGGCTTGATATCACATGAGACCTGTTGCAGAGGGCGGCCAAATCCCAGCCTGTCCCGGGGAACGGGAGCACCTTGACCCCGTTTTCCCTTGCAAGCCTAGCTAACAGATTCGCCTGGTCCACGGGCGCATTGCTCGAAATCACGAGCAGTTTTACGGCCCGGCTCTTAATACCCTTCGCGGTCTGCCTGTACCCGAACACGCTCTTTCCGGTTTCAACTGCCATTCTTAGTGCGTTCATCGTCTCCGACATTTCTCATTGCCCCCAAATTCACGAGCAGCTCTACCATACCTGTGCCCATAGGGATATAGTTTCCCACTATCACGCTTTCCGTGACTCCCTCGAGCTGGTCGGTCTCACTCGACTCGGCTGCGGCGAGCAGGTGGTTCACCGTGACCTCGAAGGCAGCCTTTGCTAGCACGCTCGTCTTGCCAAGCGTAATCCCCGTCCGGCTGACAGGCTTGATCTGGCCAGACTCCGTCATCCAGTCCGCAAGCAGTGCGATGTGTCTCGTGTCCACTTCCAGCCCCTGCTCGTGAAGAATGCTGATCACTTCTTCAATAATACTGTTCCTCGCGGCTTCTACACCAAGCACGCTAAATGTCTCGTAGATGTTGTTTGTAGTAGTGCGAGTCCTGTCCACTTCTTCCAGCTTGAGAACCCTTGCAAAGTCGCTCCCTTCAGTGATTATGTACCACTCTTCGTCATGCCCGGCTACAGGTTGGTCCAGCCGTTTCCTTTCGAGATAGACCTTTGTTATTCCTTTTATCCCTCTAAGCACCACGGCCTTGATCTTTTCCTTTAGTCTGTAGCCTACGGCACGGGTCATCTCCTCGTTAATCACTGTGAATGCGGCTTTTCCTTCCTTTTCTACTTCTGCTTTTTCTGAGCGCGCCTTGCCCAGGGCACCCTTGACGGCTGTGATTACCTCTTCCAGCTCGATTGAGTGTTTCTCCATTTCTTGCTCGTTCAGTACGAATGAAACGTAGCCATCCCCGATGTCAATTTCCTCGGCCACGTCTTCAAGAGTTATCTGAAGGATTTTTCTTGCGACCTCGTACGCAGTTTCTCTGCTATACCGGTGCTTCTCATCCAGCCAGACCATCATCATTGGCGTTGAAGGAGATTTCCTTGCGTCCACGATTTCTATCAGTCTCGGTAGCCCCAGGGTCACGTTATACTCCTTTACACCCGCATAGTGGAATGTTCGAAGTGTCATCTGGGTCCCGGGTTCGCCGATTGACTGCGCAGCCACCACGCCCACGGGCTCACCTGGCTCAACCTGGCTGCGCAGGTACTGGTCAACGCTCTGACGAACTACTTCCTGCACCTGACCTTTGGAGAGATTTTTGGCGTAAGATACTTCAATAATCTTCTTCATAACTGGAACTGGCAGCAGGTCCGAGTTGGGAAGCTTGGACACGAACTCTGTGAGGTCAGCCCTCTGCGCGAACTCCTGAACCGTCTTGCTCTTTCTAGCGCTCATTCAAAACCACTCTCTCCACAATCTTTTCGACGTTTACCGACCTTCCGCCATCTGATTTGCTCGGGTCAATCCCATCTTCTCCGTACTTGTACTGTATAATCAGGCCGCCTGGAGTGCGCACCGTGTTATCATAGTCCACCCTCAGGTCCTGAAGCGCATTTATGAGTTTGCGCTGCATGTATCCGCTTTGCGAGGTGCGCACGGCTGTGTCCACGAGCCCCTCTCTTCCTCCTGCAGCGTGGAAGAAGAACTCAGTGGGGCTCAATCCTCTGCTGAAGCTGGAAGTCACGAACCCCCGTGCTTCCGCTCCGCGGTCGTTCCACTCAAAGTGTGGAAGCGATCTGTCGGTATATCCTCTGTAAATCCTCTTTCCTCTGACTGCCACCTGACCTATTATCGCTGCCATCTGGGTGAGATTGAGCATGTTCCCCTTTGAACCGGTTCTCGCCATGACTCTCGCCCCGCTGGTTTCATCCAGCTCGTCTGCTGCAAGGTTGCCAATCCTGTCTCTCACGTCGGTAAGGAGCTGCATCACCTTTTGTTCAACCGTATCGTCAATTGTCTTACCGGGAAGTGGCTCCAGCTCTCCTTTCCTGTACGCCTCAAGCAGCTTGGCCACAGAGGCTTCTGCTTCCGCTATTTGCTTGTCTATCTGCACAATCGTGGTTTCTGGAAGGCTCACGTCGTCGTAGGTCATTGTGAAACCCATGTGATCAAAGAAATATGCGAACATTCGGAAGGCCTTGTCGATGAACTCGCTTGTCGCATCTTCTCCGAAGTCCTTGACGATGCGGTGCAGAAGGCTGTCGGGCTGACCAGCGCCTATCGCTTTTTTGTCGATGACTCCGGATAGCAGCTGGCCGTCACGGATAGAAACGTAATCATCTCTTTCGCACTCTTCGAGTTTGCAGTCCTTGTGAGTTGTGTTCGAACGGTTGGCATAGTTCAGGCCCTTTGGGAGCAAGATAGAGAACACCTGTTTCCCCGTCCAGAGCTTGACAGGCTTCGTCACAGCTGGCTGCGGCAGACTCCTCGGATCCAGACCTGCCGCAATAACGAGCTGCTCTACCTGTGAGCGGTTCAGCATCGTGGACTTCTGGGTGAGCAGATAAGCGCCGGTTATGTAGTCCTGGCTTCCCCCGATGATGGGGCCGCCGAACCTGGGTGAGAGAATCTGCTCCTGGACAAGCATCAGAACTAGCGCCTCTGCCCTTGCTTCTTCATTTTGCGGTACGTGCAGGTTCATTTCGTCTCCATCGAAATCGGCGTTGTAGGGCATGCACACCGCTGGGTTGAACCTGAAGGTTCTCCCGGGCAGTATGTGCACCCTGTGCGCCATTATGGACATTCTGTGCAGGGAAGGCTGGCGATTGAACAGCACAATGTCGCCATCGGTGATGTGGCGTTCAACGATATAGTTCACGTCCAGACTGTCAGCAATTTCCTTCCTGTCTTTAACGCGACCAAGATCAACCCTTCTGCCGTCAGGGCGGATTATGTAGTTTGCGCCCTTGAGCTCTTCGGCGCCAAGCCTGACCGCTTCGCGCAGTCGCTCAATGTTTCCGGGATTTACCCGCTCGGGAATCGTTAGCACTTCCGCTATTTGCTTCGGCACACCCACTTCGTTAATATCCAGACTGGGGTCTGGCGAGATCACTGTCCTCGCAGAAAAGTCGACTCTTTTACCCGACAGGCCACCTCTGAAAAGGCCATCCTTTCCTTTCAGTCTCTGAGCGATTGTCCTTAGAGGCCTGCCGCTTCTGTGCTTGGCTGGAGGATAACCCGCAATCTCGTTGTCAAAGAAAGTGGCCACATGGAACTGCAGAAGGTCCCACCAGTGCTCTATCACTATTCTGGCAGAGCCGTTCACGATGCACTCGTTCAGCTTCTTGTTTGTGCGCACAATATCAACGAGCTTGTGGGTGAGGTCATCCTCGGACCTGTCCCCCGACTCAAGTATAATCGACGGTCTTACCACAAGTGGCGGTATCGGCATGACCGTAAGAACCATCCATTCGGGGCGGGCATATTCTGCGTCCAAACCGAGCAGTTTGATGTCCCTCTTGTCCTCGATCAGGGCAAGGTCCATGAGCACCTGATCGGGATAGAGTTTCACATCCCCCTCGGGCTTCTCATGAATGATGGTGACCGGCTTTTCCAGGCGCAGGCTCCTCCTCTCGACGCCGCAGTGCGGGCACATCGGAAGAGCCTTCTCGCCGCTTCTCGAGCCGGTTGCTCTTGCCACCACTTTTTTTACGAAGAGCCTTGCCTGCTCAGGACGCCTGTGCTCGAGTTTTTCGTATCTGGATATTGACTCCACGATTTCCTGCTCGGGTAGCATCAGCCTGTGGCAGCTGTAGCACGTCGCCTTGAGCGCTTCCACTATCTTCTTCATATGACCGACATGATACACTGGCCGGGCGAGCTCTATATGTCCGAAGTGGCCCGGGCACTGGCTCCAGAGCCCGCCGCAGGTCTGGCAGCGCTGGCTGGGTTCAAGTGTGCCCATTCTCCTGTCCACCAGGCCGTCCTTGACTGGCAGGCCATCTCTGTCATAGAGATCTTCGGTCTTGATATCGAGGACAGACATCTTTCGAATCATGTCGGGTGACATGAGTCCAAAGTGCAGCCCTCTAACCTGTTTGAAAACCGCTGAAACTGACGTTTACTTTTCACCAACTTCTACTACCTTTAGCCGGGGAGAGATCCCCATGCTCATAAGCTCCTGAATCAGGAGTTTGAACGCGTAGGGCGTGCTCACCATGCTCACCCTTGTCTTGTTTCCGTCCACAGGGCAGAGATATTCGCCCTTCCTGAAGTCATAGTAGACCACGTATCCACAGATGTCGCAAACTCCGACCGTGGTCTTGTCGGAATTGTCGAGCAGCCTGTCTTTCAGCAGCGCTGCCGCCCCATGACCGATGAGCACGTCCCTTTCCATTTCCCCAAATCTCAGACCGCCTTCGCGCGCCCTTCCTTCCGTCGGCTGGCGTGTCGTGATCTGGACGTTCCCACGGGACCTCGCGTGAATCTTGTCAGCAACCATGTGGTGCAGTTTCTGGTAGTATACAACGCCTATGAACAGCTGGGCCACCAGCCTTTCTCCCGTCCTTCCGTCAGTCAGGGATTCTGTGCCGTCCGGCCGGAAGCCAAGCTCCTTCAGCGCCCGTTTCAGGTTTTCTGCCTCTTCGCCCATAAATGGTGTGCCGTCTGCCTGTCTGCCCTCCAGGGCCCCAACCTTCCCGGCTATGAGCTCGATCAGCTGACCCACTGTCATTCGCGATGGGAAGGCATGCGGGTTAATCAGAATGTCCGGGACTATCCCCTGACTGGTAAAGGGCAAGTCCTCTTGCGGAACTAGATATGCAACTACGCCCTTTTGACCATGCCTGGATGCAAACTTGTCGCCCAGCTCAGGAAGTCGCGTGTCCCTGACCCGCACCTTGACCATTCTGTTACCATCCTTGTCAAAAGTGACAATCACGCGATCGACGCGTCCCTCCTCGCTGTGCTTCAGCGAGATTGAAGTATCCTGCTGGATGATTCCTCCCATCTCAGCTTCTCGTATCTGTTGCCCAAATCTTGGGGGGCTTACTCGCCCAATCACTACCTCATCGCCCACGACAGTTGTCTCCGTTGGAATTATTCCGTCTTCGTCCAGTTTCTCGTATAGACGGGAACCCCTGTAACCTCTGACAGTCTGCTCAGGAATGGATATCTTGTCCATGAAACCCCCAGGATACTTCTTCTCAACCGCCTCATACATTCTGAAGAAGGTGCTCCTGCCCAGGCCTCTTTCGACACTCGCTTTGTTGATTATCACCGCGTCTTCCAGATTGTAGCCTTCAAAGGGTGCTACCGCGAGAATCACATTCTGGCCCGCGGGCCGCTCTTCGAACCCTACAACCTTTGCTCCCCGGGTTGTAACCATCGGTTTCTGGGAATAGTGCAGAAGGTGACCTCTGCTGTCCGGCCTTATTCTGAAGTTGGATGCAAAGAAACCCAGCGCCTGTTTTGCCATCGCTGACTCGTAGGTATTCCTGGGTGACTGGTTGTGATCGCTGTAAGGTATTATCGACGCAACCACACCCATCATGGCCCAGGGGGCGAGTTCAAGGTGCGTGAATCTTTCCGGTTTCTTTGAATTCTCGAGCGTCTCCGAATCAATGGCCACCATTGCATTTTCTTCTTCGGAAGCATCAAGATACTCGATGACCCCGGCGGCTACGAGGTCGCTCCAGCTGAGCCTGCGCTGCCTCAGGTCGTCTATGAATTTCGGCTGCAGCCGGGATTTTCCATCCTGGACCAGTATAAGAGGGCGCATTACTCTTCCGGAATCGGTGCTTATTTCGATTTCATATTTTCCTTTGAAGTTCTTCCGGAGAGCTACGCTAATCTCGGGAGATATCCCTCCCGCTCTGCGGCTCTCGCGAAGCTCCTTGGCCAGCCTCTCCACGTTGTCGTGATAGCCCATGAACCTGCCATCGAGGTGAACCCTCGCCTTTCCTTCTGCTTGGCCCCCAAGTATCCGGGGGATGACGCCGTATTTTCTGATCAAAGAGTCTTCGAATTTCGCGGTTTCGGTCTCAGTGAGACCGACCGACACGATTGAAGTGAGCGCCAAATTCTTGACGAGGCCGCAGTTTACCCCTTCTGGTGTTTCGCTCGGGCAAATCCGGCCCCACTGAGTCATATGCAGCTCTCTCGCCTCTGGGTTGGCGTGCAATCTGTTCAGGGGAGATATCACTCTACGCAGGTGGCTCAGCGTCGAAAGATAGTTCGTGCGGTCGAGAATCTGGCTGACGCCCGTCTTACCATCCGGCCAGTTCCCGGTTGCAAGCGCGTGCTGAATCTTGTCAGTCAGCAGGTTTGCACTTACGAGAGCGCGCACTACGACTCTGCCCTTTCGACTGCGACTTCTGTCTACGTTATGGCGCAGATCCTTTACAAAATTCTGCATGGCATTTCTGAGAATTACAGCCATGAGGTCACCCGCGAGCCTGAGTCGCTTGTTTCCGTAATGGTCTTTATCTGTGGTGGGGTACCTTTCCAGGTTGACCTCCAGAAGTTGCTCTATCATCCGGCCAAGGAACAGAGCTTTCCGGGCTTTGACCTCCCGGGAATTGGCCGTGCCCAAGTGCGGAAGCAGGCGTGTTGAGATTATTTCCTCTGCTCTTCTCTTAGGGTCGGCAGACTTCGAGAACCCTGCCATTATTCTGTTACCGATGTAGCGAAGAGCTTCATCCGCGGACGCAGCCACTCCTTCACCCTCAAGGAAGGAAGGCGTGAGAAGCTCCTGTATCTGCTCATCATCTGAAATCAGTTTTGCTATGTCGCGATCTGTTTCCACGCCAAGTGCTCTAAAGACTACGGCCATGGGCAGCTTGGAACGAATTATGTAAACGTAGATTTTTCCTTCCTTTGTGAGCTCTGCGGACGAATTGGTCCTGTTCGCAGTCCTTGTCACAGAACTCACTTTCGAAGTGTTTAGCACTGTTGAACTGTTCGAGCCCTGCTCGACAAAGACGTGATTCGTTGCTAGGTCTTCCTGCGAAACTATTATCCTCTCTGAACCATTTATTATAAAGTAACCGCCTGGATCGTCCGGATCCTCTTTGATTTCAAGGAGTTTATCTCTCGTCATTCCGTCTGTGATGCACAAACTCGACTTTAGCATCACAGGAAGGTCGCCTATCAGCACATCCTTCTCTTCGTACTGGTCCTGACCATCGCTGATAACAAAGTTACAGAAGATGGGAACAGAGTAGCTAACGCCCCTGACCCTTGCCTCAAGGGGCGTAATTGCTCTCGTCACGAAATCAGGTTCTGTGAGCTCGGGCATCACCCTCTGCCTATCTGTATACTGGTCATACGAAGGTCTCCCCAAAACTGGGGCAACGGCCTTGATTTTCAAATCGCCCTTTGTGGATTCGACTACCCCTACTTCCTCTACTATCTTTTTGAACTCGTTTTGAATAAAACGGTTGTAGGAATCAAGATGCAGCCTTACAAGACCCTTTTCTGCTATCATCGACCTGACCAGGACAACGTCTTCGGATTCCTCCGGCCCGTTTCTCACTGCTTGCGACATGTATTTTCTCTCAAACTACGCGTTTATTTCCTGTTCGCGGCGCGCACAACTTTCCTTGGTTTGGGCGCGGACCTAGCCTTGCGTTTAATCTTGTCAGAAGACTTGGGCACTCTACTTGTTCCCTTGGATACCGACTTCCTTGTTTCCTTCTTGGTTTTCTTTGACTTCTGCTCCTTTTCTGCTGCTGCCGCCTGCCTGAGAGCCGAGGCCGTCTTCAGTCCCACGGGAGAAGTTACATAACGGTACACCGTGTACTCGCCGACAAGCTCGCTCTTTCTGGAAACCTTTACGAGCTGGCCGATTTCTGGCTGGAACTCCTGGATGCAAGGGTCATCCTGAGCTATTCTCGGAAGCTGCCAGCTCTTTACTCCAAGCTCTCTCAGCACTCGTTCGGAATCTTCCTTGGACAGTAGCTCATGACGGGGCACCAAAATATGACGGGATTCAACCTCTCCCTTCACCAAACCAAACACTCCAAATAAAACGCGCAGTATGTGGTCGAGGCGCCTGAGCAATAAGCCTTACTTTAAAATGAGGCATACGTTCGCGAGCCAAACGGACTTTGTTCCTGTCCTGCCCTTTCGAGTGCCAGTATCACTCTGATGTTATTAACCTTTTCCGTGATTGGGTACCGAGTGCACTGCAGGGCTTCCAGGATAGAAGTGATTGAAGCGGACTGGTGAGCCCTTGAATCAAATCACGCGTGTTGCTTAGGGGAATCTGGCCGCCCGTATAATTGGGGAGCCGCGGAACTGATGACAAGCATTCGTCTTAGCGAGCAGATTTGCATACTCTGGCGCTCAAGTTTCAGAAGCATTCACTCATCGCAGCTACTGTGGACACACTCGCGGACCTGACGATGTCGCCCAAAGTTATTTGTGAAACCAGTAGCTGCGGCTCGTAGCAGGGTGCCTCCGCCCGCATTGGGACCTAGGCTGTATAGCAACCCACTAGCTCGATGATCTTGGAATATCTTGAGCCGCGCGACGACAGGCCCAGGCGCTCAGCGATTTCAGTCATCAGTCTGCGATGCATAAGTACTGTTGCAAGAAGAGCCGCCTTTACACTTTCCAAATCATAGAGCGCAAACGTCTTCTTTAGTTCAAGAATCACGTCAACGGTAGCCCAGTTTTCTAAGAACCGACCTTCGAACCACGTGTCGTATTCCCATCCACGAAGCGCGCGGAGCTTCCACTCGACCGCACGCAAAAGCAGGCGTTTCATATACACATCTACACACTGTTTCCCAACCCATATCTCCCCTCGACGGAGCTTCTTCGCGGCCCAGACCGCATGATAGAGAAAATCATTCATGTGCAAATCCAATTCGTCTTGCGTTGGCGGGGGAGTAACCTTTTGTGAGTGTATTTCCGTCTGAGAGAGAAGTCCGTCCTTGTCCAGCAAGACAGTGAACCCCCGCCAGAACACTTCCTGGAGTTCCGCGGGCGGGCCATATTCAGCAAGGTAATGCGCGGCAGCAAGAGGGAATATAGCAAAATCGATGTCCTGACCGCCCTCATAAAGCACACGTCGTTCCTTCTGGCCGCCAACTGCAGTATCCTCTACAAAAGTGAGCAAGACCCGGCCAAAGTGCGCCAGCCAGTCTGACCCCTCTATATAGAACTCTGGAGTTTCAGTAATGAGTATCAAGTCAATATCAGAGAGTGAATCCGCAGGGTTCGTTACCCTCGCGGCGGAGCCGATGCATAGCACTCCCCTGATGTCTTCCCGTAACTTGGCCCACTCAACAATCTTCGAAATAAATTCCTTCCGAGCAACCGGCGCAGACGACAAATCCAGCTCCGTAGCGCTGCCCATCTTCCCGCAAAAAAGTCTGCCGATACTCTGGTCGAACTGGAAAAATCGGTGTTATCGCGCGGAGGCTACGGGGTCGTCGTGGGGTACGTCTTATAATTTCTGAGCGTTTTCAATAACGTGCAAAAGAAGAACACAGGCACCTGGAGGGATGACGAAGCGGTTGCTTGGGACCTGATTATTCCGAAGAGCCGCACCGTTCAGGAAATCGAATTCTTGGAGTGGACATTCAACCGTTTTGCAGAGCGTAAGGTGAAAGATATTCTGGATCTGGGCTGCGGGACGGCTCGACTTGCCATCGAGCTCGGCTCAAGGGGCTACCGGGTGACCGGAATCGACAAGTCTGCGTCCATGATAAAAAGGGGAAGGTCGAACGCAAGAGAAAGGGGAGTGGACATAACTCTCTACACCTCCTCGCTCGAAAGCCTGTCCGTCTCTGGCGACTTTGATGCGGCTTACAGTGTATTCGGGGTAGTGAGCTACGTGCTCAACGAAGACGAGCTCGCCCGTCTGTTCAGCCAGCTCGGAACAGTAGTTCGGAAGGGAGGGCTACTCATAGTCGACGTCTTCAATTTTGCATCGCTATTCAAGACGTGGAAGGATGTCATAAAGAAAACCGAGAGCGGCAAAGGCTGGCGCATCGAGAGGACTGAATCACACCGAGTAGACGAAATCAACATGCTCATGTATCATGAGGAAGATACACGAATGACTCTAAGAGGTAAGACCAAACACTGGAAGGAAACTCATGTATTCAGAATGTGGTCCTTTCCAGAGTTCAGGAATCAGCTCCTCTCCCATGGTTTCTCACACATTCGGCTCTTTGGCGAAATGAAAGCGCGGTCACCCAAGATCTCAACAGCAGCCCAGCGGCTCGTGATTGTTGCAACCAAAACCTGAATATCGCACAGCCCGCCCATCCCAAACGGGGCCGGGACCTCTCGCAGTACTTGCAACTTTTCTCCAAACATAGGGTATCAGCGGCCACAAGTCAGGCTCGTCCAGAGCTGCGTTTGGAATTTCGCCCGCCTGTACGGGGGCGCATTTCGCCGAACTGAAAACTTGCTCCCTGTTTCAAAAGGCTCAAACAAAGGTTTGTGATACAGAGCATCTTGGAACCACTCCGGTTCATTCGAAATACGCTTCACTAGGCTAGGGTGGGGGACAAGCTCATATTGAACTCTTGAGGGACGATCGAAAGCGGGCCCGTAGCTCAGTATGGTAGAGCAGCGCCCTTTTACTTCGCTCACGGCTGCCGAAGGAGATAGGCGAAGGTCGGGGGTTCAATTCCCCCCGGGCCCGTTAGGTGTGAGCAGGAAAACATGGGCGAAATGCGTCTGTCTATGACAAAAAGCGAAATTTTACTCTTGGTCCTCGTCGTGGTTCTTGGTGTCGCTCTCAGAGCTTCCTGGATGCTCAACCCCAATACTGGTTTCATGGTAGACGAGGTGTACTATATACCGGCGGCGCTGCATTACCTCAAGCCCTACATAGGTGGCATTGCCCCCGGTAGCATGCTCACAGAGAACAGGTACGTTCCATATTACATCAACCCCGAACATCCTCCACTCGCAAAGCTCATGATAGCGGCCGCGATAGGGATTTTTGGAAATAACCCGATTGGTTGGAGGTTCTTTTCTACACTTATGGGTTCGCTCGGCACCCCGGCCATTTATTTTGCGGCTCGCAGGCTTTTCCCCAAAGCGGCCCTAGTCACAGCCGCGTTCTATGCACTTTACCCGATGGACATTTCGATGAGCCAGATAGGAATGCTAGACGTGTTCGCCACGACTTTTAGCGCAATAAGTTTCGCCGCCCTGGTCAATGACAAACCAAAGCTTTCTGGAGCCTTCTTCGGCCTGGCAACTGCCTCCAAACTCACCGGTCTTACGGTGGGGCTTCCGATTCTCTACTATGTACTCGCCAAAAAGCGAGGCCAACCACTTCAGGCCCTCAAGATGCTGATTGTAATTTTCGCAATTGCAGTAGTCTGTTACATCCCGGCATTCATCCCTATGGGGGTAGACTATGGCTGGGAGACTGTACTCCTAGACCAGTTTTATATGGTATTGGTGCAGCAGCATTACGCCGCAGGTCCAGGTCCCTTTCTGCCGTTTGAATGGCTGGCTGCATTCTCCTCGAACTTTAACCCGACTATATTCCTGAACAACGCCGCCCTGACAATAGTATCCGTGCTGGGCCTGATTTACTGCGTAATCAAGAGCAAGCTCTTGGGCCCTCTTCTCCTTACGGGCTACTTTCTTTCTGCTTTTGGCTTGATCGTAGCCGCCGCGTCCCTGCGAGTCGTCTACTTCTTTTATCTTGAAGACGCGGCGCCTGTTTTCGTGCTGCTAGCAGGCGCATTCATCGGCGGAATGCTGGATATCGGTTCCAGAAGAGCAAGAATTGTGGCCTACGCCTGTGCGTTCGCGATTTTCGTCGCGGCCGCTATCTTGGTGCCCATCGTGCTCTATGGCAGTTCAGTGCCTTATGCAGGTACTATAACGCGCATAACTCCCTAGCCAGTTCACGAAGAAACCCTGAGCGTCGCTCTGCCACGGATCCTGCCAGCGCGTAGCGCATCCAGAGCGTCATTTACTTCTGTTAACTGGAAGGTGTCAGTAACAACTGACCTGAGCGCGCCGCGCCTTCCAAGTTCCAGAAGGGTTGAGAGTTCGCTTTTTGTTCCGGAGTTTGAGCCTGTTATCTTTGTTTGCTTTGCCACAGCAACCCCGGCGTTGAGCTGGAGCTTGGAAGTCGAGACTCCCACAATCACGTATTTTCCGCCATTTCTGAGCTGCCTCAGCGAGTTCTGAAAAGACTCCTCGTTGACAACGAAATCAAGCACAGCGTCCGCGCCCCTTCCCTCTGTCTGAGACCTGATTTCTTTAGAGAGTGCATCCTGCGATGGCGAAAGCGTTATGTCGGCACCCAGCGAACGAGCAAGCTCAAGTCGCGAACTGTTTCTTCCCACGGCGATTACTGTTGCGCCCCTGAGTTTCGCAAGCTGGATAGCGTACAGACCTACACCACCTGCGCCATAGATTACCACGGTGTCCGCGGGTGAAACCTCGGCACTTTCCAACGCGTGCTGCGCAGTGAGCCCGGCACATCCAAGCGACGCCGCAAATTCTGGAGATACTTCGGTCGGCGCATGAATTAGCCTGCGACTATCTACGAGCATATACTCCGAGAATCCGCCGTCTTCTCCAAACCCGTAAATCGGCCTTCTGTTTATGTTGATGCAGTTCATTGTGTCGCCCTTCAGACACCGGAGGCACTCGTTGCATGGATTAGGGAAGTAGACGACCACATAATCTCCCTCTTTAAATCCTTTAGCCTGTCCACCCAGCTTTGTGATCTTACCTGCTACCTCGTGGCCAAGAGTGACGGGTAGCTTCGCCTGTATCGTGCCCTCAATCGCATGAATATCGCTGTGGCAGATTCCGGCGTTGGTCACCCCTATCACAACATCAAAAGGTCCGGGCTCCGGAATGGGCGTATCCTCAATCACCAGTTTTTCATGCAAAGCGTGCAGACGCGCGGCTTTTGGCAACGTTTATTCAGATTTACCCCTCCCACCGAGCTATAAAAGCGTGGTATGGGCCACTGGCCAGTGATTTGAGCTCGACATGTTGTCAAGAAGGCTGCGTTATGAGCCAATCTCTCTCTTCTGGAGGAAGTTCGGTCCAGAAGTTTAGATACAACCCAGTGTCAACTGAGCAATCTCAATGAACCTGCTGACTGGCCTCCTAATTGTCTTCCTTGCTGCAATCGTAGTAGCAGGAACTTCCATTTCCTGGACGTGGCTAATAGGAACAGGGTGGGAACCAGCACCCAACCCAGTTGTCATAAAAATGCTTTCACTTGCTGGAGTTCGTGAGGACGACATTGTCTACGATTTGGGGTCAGGGGATGGGCGGGTGCTTGTCAAGGCCGTGCGGGATTTTGGCGCGAAGGCCGTGGGGATAGAAGCAGATCCGATCAGATGGTTTCTAACCTGGCTGAATATTCGGCGGGCCAGGATTGGCGCCGCGAAGGTCATCTGGGGAAATTTCTTTAAGACAAACCTGAGTGAAGCTAGCGTGGTGGTGATTTTTTTGTCCAGAGGTACAAACAGGAGACTCCGAAGTAAATTTCTCCGGGAGCTTTCCCCTGGCACAAGGATAGTTTCATATTTCTGGCCAATTGATGGATGGGAGTCACAACAAACCGATCCGCAGTCCAAGATATACATTTACAGAGTGCCCGATTCAAGGACATCAGATTTGTTAAACAAGTAACCGCTCGAGCAAAGAATCCGCGTGCGAGTGGCAACATAAGGAATCCACTAGAATCAAACCTCTAACAATCAGTGGTCTTCGATGAACAGTTGAGAATGGAGCTCAGGCGAGCATAGTCAAATCCTACCCGGGAATAGAATGCGTGATCACAGGAACTGCATCCACATGAATTCTTCGTACTTATCACGTCCGAATTCGTCCACAATCTGTTTTGTGCGACCCGCCGCCTCTGCCATTAGCTTCTGAGGAACCTCTCCGCATTTTCTGGATATTCGCTCGACCATAGCTTCCTCGTTCTGGTTATGCTCAAGGATTATCTTTGAGTATTGGCGAAACCTTTCTGAAAGAATGCTTTGCTCGAACTCTTTTCCTCTGAGTCCAATCGCATTTCCGAGCGTCTCAATCAGCTTGTGGTCGGCCTCGAGCCGCGGGATCAACTTTCGCTCGCCTTCCGAGGCATGCTCGCCTTGCCCACAGGCGTCCTCCCAGCTGAGCAGCAGAGGAAACATTACCTCATCCTCTAATCTCGAATGCAGTCTAACTACGAAATCTCCGAGCAGGTTAATGAGAAGGAAAAAGGTCTGAGTGTCGCGATTGAGTATGCTGCTCATGAATTCTAGGACCTCACGAATCCGAAGGTGCTGCCGATGGATTTCTTCTCTAGGGTCCAGTTCCAAAGACATTCACTCTGTCATTCGGACGGAGTTCAGTTAAATTTACGTTTATGCCCTCTATTAGTAGGGACTACGCAGCATCGACTGACGTTTTACCTGTGTTACACAAATATCTGCAGATTTCCTCCATCTACTCCGCGCTGCGGTTCGAATGTAGCGCTCCGGTACCCCGATTGCAGAGCGACTGGCGTCGACTTCTTCCACCATAAAGCATGGACGATTGGGATTCTGCGTGTCGTGGGTGTCACGAGCACTCGCTGCCTGTGAAGGCTAGCCCACTGAGTTTAG
>JAKAWJ010000004.1:58328-105514 GCA_021817005.1 archaeon
GAATGTTTAACTGGTGAGCAAGTGCAGCGATCGCATTCGTGATAGATCAGGACCCTGCGGTTAACTGGTTACTGGAATCTGAGGACCCTTCTATAATTTACCTTACGAGAAAGGAAATACTGGGAGAAGATGATTCAGAGCTTGCACGGATTCGCCGCAAAATACCGAGCGGACCCAAAGTGAGGGCCCTACTTTCAGGACAGCGTCCAGATGGCGGCTTCGGGGTTCATCCATATAGGAAATGGACGGGGTCGCACTGGAGGCTAGTGTCTCTGGTTCAGCTCCGCATTCCGGTGGATAACAAGCGCGCTAGGAAAGCAGCTAGGGAGGTTGCTAACTGGCTCAGCCGCGCGCTACAAAAATCTACAACGACGGTCGGGAAGTATCCCAGAAAACACGCCTCCATATACGGCAATGCCCTGGGAACACTGAGCTACCTTGGCATGGCACATGACCGAAGGGTGCGCATGATAGCCGAATCTCTGATTAAGTGGCAATGGCCCGATGGCGGATGGAACTGCGACCCCAATCCCGAAGTTCGGCATTCGTCCTTCTACGAAAGTCTGTCAACTTTGTGGGGACTCACAATCTACGAAAAAGAAACTGGGGGTAGGCAGGTTTCGAATGCTGTGGAAAGAGCGTCTGAGCTGTTCCTGCGTCACCGTTTGTTCAGGTCGCACAGAAGCGGGAAGGTCGTGAATTTCCAGTGGCTAAAACTGCACTATCCTCTTTACTGGCACTATGATGTGCTCCAGGCTCTGAACGTGCTATCGCTGAGCCGACGCCTGAGTGACCCGAGGGTGTCGGAGGCTCTGGACATTGTTGAACGCAAAAGAACGCGGGAGGGGTTCTGGATTGCGGAGGGTTTTTACTGGCACCCGGTTACAGGTGTCAGAAGCGGCTCCACGGAGGTCGTCGACTGGGGCAGGAAGGGACCAAATCAGATGATAACCCTGAACGCACTGAGGGTGCTCAAGGCTTCTGGGAGATTGCGGTAGCCTAGCTGGCCCCGGCAGCCGCCCGAATTTGGCCTGCTTTCGGCTTTAGAACAAACCCGACAATGAGTAGCACAAGACCGATAATAAAGACCGCAATACCTGCGAGTGCGCCAAATATCCCAGCGGCTAGAGAAGAAAGATTTGACAGGGTGGACACGCCATAGTGCAATACAACGGTAGTCGACTGGTTGTTGGCGATACTTACAGCCGTTCCACCGCTTGCACCGCCTACCACAACCACGAAGGTCTCAACTCCATTCCTGTGCGCTGCTCCGGTCCTCTGAAAAACGCCCCCTGTCGCACTGATCTGAAGCGGTGAACCTGAACTATCTTGGTAACCAAGTATCGCGAACTCGTTGCTGCTGACATTGGCCACAATCATCGATTGCCCCGGACTGAGCGTCGCCGTCGCGCTCAGCGTCCCAACCGCGTTAAGCTCGGTTGAGGCTGAGCTCACCAAAAGGAAGCCGCTTACGATGAAAATCACAATTCCAGCTACAAGAATGATTGCTCCGATAATGACAATGTTCTTACGCAAGCAAGTCGGCTCGGCCTGCGTCATCCCACATTAAATAGGTTACGGGTCTCTGCATTCTGGAGGCGATAGAGAACTACGGGAGCCCGGAAGTGGTCGCAACAGACTGAACGTATAACCTCCTTCAGTGCAGAAGACTTCGCATAACTGTCCAAGTCGCACAATTTCTAGCGCTAAAGATCGCTAAGGGTTCACTCAGATAGAAAGAGGAAGTGATAGCTATGACATAGTTTACAACTGAGCGCCAGGGTTGGGCCAAGGACAGCGTCAGAGCTCCCCTTATCCAAGCTGGCCGCTTGAGCCTTATTCGCAGAGTGTCGAATCAGCTAGCGCCAAGCTGCCGAATGGGCCCGACCACCCCACGTGACAGGTTGGAAGCTTGGAATCACGCAGAGGGCCCAAATTGTCTCAAATGTACGGGCCGCAGGGCGATCAAAAGGGCGCTCTCAGGGAGCTCTCCATCCAAACGCGGAACTCAAGGGGGCACTCCCAAGCCAGCCAATTTACCTCCACGCCATAAAGGCGCTTCTGCGTGACATGAAAGACGAGCCCGCACCCTCAAAGCATAGAACAGTCCGTGGCGAGTCTGGTGTACCCCAGAAATTTCAGCCCCCGTTAGACTGGGCCGACCCCGTTACTATTGCGGATTTTTATGCGGTGTTGAGATTCGGGCTAGAAGATCCCGAAACCGAATTCTCTTCATGGGAGGAAGTGGTCAGGAAGAAGTGCGTTCCCAAGGCAGACTGGGGGCGAGCCAGCGAGATCATCCAGCCGAATGATGGATTGCCAAGTATATGCTTTCAGAAGATTGACATCCCCAAGCCCAAGAAGAACCGGTTTCATATAGATATCAATACCACAGTCGGATCGCCTTTGCCGGTATCGGGGCAAAAAAAGTGCGTTATCGCAGAGGTCAAACATCTGCCGCAAATCGGGGAGACCAAGCAGGTGAATACGAAGAAGGACTGAACCACTGGATCGTGATGATGGATGCGGGTCGCAACGAATTTTGCGTCCATTGAGCCCGTCAATCCGTCGTATGAGTGGAGGGCCGCGGTTGACGACCGCTATCGAGTGCTCCAAGAACTACTGAGAGTAAGTATTTATTTCATGATCCCTATCTCAGGTCACAGTCTGCCAAGGAGCGAAAAGTAATGATTGTAAAGCGTACCTTACCATCTGCAATTTTTCTGCGTGATGCAAGAATATGAAGGCTCTATTTGCCGGGCATGACTTGGTCGAGAGCTTGCTCCCATTGGACGAGTGCATATTGGTGATGAGGGACACGTTCAGCATGCTTGCTCGTGGAGAGGCAATACTTCCTTTGCGGGGCGGCCTTAGAGAGCCCGACGGAAAGGGAGTGTTGGCGTGGATGCCTGCGTATCTCGACAAAGAACGCCTGATCGGGGGAAAGTTCATAACAGTTTTTGGAGGAAATCGCAATACCCGTTTCGAGTCTCACCAAGGAGCGGTTCTTCTCTTCGAAAGTGAAAGTGGCAGACTGCTCGCGATACTCGACGCAGGAAGTATAACTGCAATCCGCACTGCCGCGTGTAGCGCCGTGGCCACCGACTTGCTTGCAGCCGCTGACTCTTCCGACCTCGCTATTCTGGGATCCGGGACCCAGGCCTACATGCACCTGCGTTCAATGAGGGCGATACGCAATATAAAACGCGTTCGCGTCTGGAGCAGAAACACTGAGCATGCTCGAAACTTCGCATCGAGGGCATCTCGGGAGAGCGAGATTCCGATAGAGCACGTATCCTCAGTGGCTGAGGCAGTAACCGGAGCCCACATAATATGCACGGTCACGTCATCCACGAGCCCTGTTCTTCTGGGCAGGTGGCTGACCCCGGGCGCTCACATAAACGCAGTCGGGGCATCGGTTCCCGGGTTCCGGGAACTAGATTCAGAGGCAGTCGCGAAGTCGAAGTTATACACAGATAGACGAGAGTCGCTCTTCAACGAGGCAGATGACTTTCGAATTCCTCGAAGCGAAGGCGTGATTCAGGACAGCCACCTCGTGGGCGAAATCGGGGAAGTACTCACGGGCAAAGCGCCGGCCAGACAATCGAAGAGCGAAATTACACTGTTCAAGTCGCTTGGACTGGCGGTCGAGGACCTTGCGGCTGCTTATCGAGTCTACACAAAGGCCAAACTCAAGAAACAAGGGGTATGGATGGAATTCAACAAAGAAAGAGTCTAGAAATTCGGATGACCACTAAGTACTGGTGTCATTTCTCACTTGCGATTATGCAAACAGCCCCGAGCGTATTCAGCCTCTGTCTTTGCAGCTTTGGCTCGGGTTAAGGTGCCGTTCCAGCGAACGGTGGATGTGGCCCACTGACTCCCAGCAGTACCTCCACAAGCACCAGAAACGATATAATTTATGTAAAACAGAAGCTTGCTGGGATGAAACGAGCGGAGCTCTACGTGTCTCGCTTTCTTCAACCATCGGGGGGTTGATATGCTGAGGCCCTGTCTCAAGTCTTCCCAAGGGAGCGGAACCGGCTTTCCAGAGCTGAATTTTTTGAATTAGACAGGTGATTAGAAGCGATTTCGTTGTATGCGCCGCAGTTGAAGGTGCCTCCTAGCACGGCTCGAGCGGGGCCCGCTTGCCTCCTGGTGGTTCATGCCGGTTAATCAAAATCCAACTTAATTTCCGCCTGCAGAATCTCCCCCAACGCTTTTCGCAGCGCGAACGGCAACCACGGGCTTTGCTCCGGCTGAAAGCATCGAACGAACTGCATTCGCGGAGTCGGTACGCTTCAGGTTCACGCCCCGAATACAGTCTGCCACGAGTCTGACTTCGAACCCCAGAGCCAATGCGTCTAGCACAGTGTTTTTCACACAGTAATCGGTTGCAAGGCCACACACGTAGACTCGCCTCACACCCAGCCTCCTCAATCTGCGCCCTAGGTCCGTACCCTGAAACCCAGAATAGGCGTCCTTGTCAGCGGAAGTTGCCTTGCTTATTACGAAGGCGTCCTTGGGTACCTCAAGCAAAGGGTGGAACTGTGCCCCCGGAGTGCCCACTACGCAGTGGGGTGGCCACGCGCCCCCATAGTTCCTGAATGAACAATGGTTAGGAGGGTGCCAATCGCGAGTGAAGAAGACCGGCTGACGTGCGCGCTCAAAGGCGCGAACGAGGAGATTGAGCGGTTGAAGCAATTCGTCCGCTCCTCTGACCGCTAGCGCTCCGCCATCGCAGAAATCTCGCTGAAAGTCAACAACTACTAACGCTAAGCGTGGCACTGTTCCGTGACTAACCATATCAGGCAGACATAAATCGGCTTAGCGTCTTTATTGTTTATTCCCTATGGGGAACGCACACCACCACGCGAAGACTTAGCAAACTTTAAGGTGCTGACGCATGCTCAGGATTGATCAATGTCTAACGAGAAATTCGTATCTCTGAAAGTTTTTCCGGATGCTGGGCGTAGGAGGGATGGCAGATTTTACTCAGGGGCTGGACTGTGCAAGGAGGTGAAGGCAGGTAGCTCCGGGTTTGGCAGGAACAGCGCGGTACAGAAGGTAACCCTCCAGTGAAACTTCCTCCTATGACGCGGCTCGAGAAAAGGGTGTTCGAGCTATATTGCGAACTGAATCCCTCTGACGCGTATGCCATGGGCCTCAGAGAATATGCCGGAAAAGTGATGATACTCAGTTCGGAGAACATCTCGAACGCGATCACTCGCATCAACGAGCTGAAAAAGCTGTGCCTACCCAGGGATACGCTAGTCCGGAAATTCCTGGATTCAATCGAAGTGTCAATGGAGTTTGACGAGCCTGGAGTTGGCGTCGCCCAAGTCACTCAGGCCATTTCAGTTCACCTGATCAAGGAGGGGCTGAAGGTAGCGCACCTTGAGCCTCTAACTCGGTCGCTAGCTGAGTCGCTCGATGCCTGGCTCAGGTTTCTCAAGGGTAGAGAGTATACAGTCGCAGTGAAAATTCTTGCACAATACCAGGCGCTCGGAGCGCTTGAAGTAATCGACATACTCGAGCGCGAGGCAAAAGAGCCAGCTCTCCTTGAAAGCGTCGGCAAATTAAGAGAAAAGGTGAACGAGTTCAAGTCCGCCTACCAAGTCCCGGGCTTTACGATTGGAGAGTTTGAGGAAGTTGAAAAAATTATGCTGGACAAAGGAGCAGACCTGGGCCGGGAGAAGTTTTATCCCCGGGCGCTCAGATCCGGATTTGATTACTCCGAATCCTGGAAGGAACTGGAAAGAAGAGCACTCGATTGGTTAGACCATGATTTACCAAAATTTCTGGTCGCTACAAGAAAACTTTCTAAGAGGCTTAACTGTGACAACGAGCCCGAAGCGGTTTACGCCCGCTTGAAAGCAAGACCTGGGGTGAGCGGGAAACAGGCACTCGAAACAACCAAGCGTATTCGAAAAGTAATCCAGCCACTCGTCGCCGAGTCCATAGTGGGAATCAATCCGGGCTACAGAGTAAGTGTCGTCGAAACTCCTCCGTACCTCACCCCCATATTACCTACCGCGGCGGCGCAGGGATTTGACAGCCTTACCTCCAAGCCCTACCAGTTCTATTACCTCACCATAGACCCGAAAAGGGCGCCCCCCGAAGGCTTTGCAGATCTGGTGAATACGCTAGTCCACGAGGAGTACGGCCACTGCGTGCACTTCAGCAATAGCGCCACCGCCTATGCCGCCAGAGCCACCATAACAGAAATCCTGTCTTCTCCGAATTCAGGTACATCAGCGGAAGGGCTCGCGTTCCAGAGAGAGCTCGAATTTCTAAACCTGCTTTACAGAATCGGGAAAAAGAAACAATCTGCGCTTACAGTTGCAGAGAAGAACTTCCTGCGAATGCTCGAAGACTTCGGAGGCTTTGAGCAGTTTCTGGGGGAAATAGAGTTTGCCACCTACCGCTTCCGAATCATCAGATTCTTGCGCGTAATTGGAGACACCCGCATCAATAGCGGGAAGCAGAATCTGATTGAGTTTCTAAAGTGGGCCGAGAGGAAGACCGGTCTCTCAAGGAGGACAGTGTTCTACCAGCTGTTTCCAGCACACGAAGGAATTTTCCCTGGCTACGCGACCTGCTATGCGGTAGTCGGCCAGGACATCAGATCCGTCCAGAGGGTGATACAGAATAATCCAAGGAAGCTGGTGAAATTCAATGCGTATGCAAGCTCAATGGGTTATCCACCAAGGAGCATTTACATAAATCGCCTGAGGATATTTGCGAAGAAGCTTGCACGAAGAAAAAGATAGCCCAGCTTCCCATTGCAGCCGTAGATCGACAATCTGCGCCACTCTCCTCACGGGTCGCGATTTCTATAACTCTCTCCCTAGAGCTAGACTGGTGCAAGACAGAATCGGCAAACTCCTTCAGGAAACGGCTACTCAGCCAAAGGTCCTGGATGCGTTTCTAAAGACTAGAATATCAAGGGCTTCCCCTGGAGCAATATTCGTAGGCGCGGGGGACTCTTACGCTGCCGCGCTAGCTACCTCATACTTCTCGCGCGGTAGGTATCTATCATGCGACCCGTACGTTCTCGCGGCCACTCCCGAAATGGCGGAAGGGAAAGAGGTCTATTTCATTTCAGTTTCTGGGAGAACCTCCTCGAACATAACAGCCGCAAAATTAGTGCGTAGCACTGCGAAGCGCACAATAGCACTCACCGCCGACATCGAAAGCCCGCTAGCTTTGGTCACGAAGGAAACGGTCGAGCTTCCGCTGAGATATGTGCCCAAAACCCCGGGTCTACTGTCCTTCAGCACCTCACTGCTTGGGAGCCTGCTGGCTTCGGCCGAAAAGCTAACTTGTAATTTCGAGAATGTGTGGGAGGCAGCCGTCAAGGATTGCAGAGAAGTTCTGCTTCGACCGGGTGTCAACTATTTTCTTGGCAACTCCGTAGCTTACGCTATCTGCAATTACTATGCCGCAAAAATGCAGGAAATCCTAGGCGCCAAGGCTCACTCTGTCCTTCTAGAAGAATTCAGTCATACGCACCTACTCAGTCTGAGTAAGTCGGACTCAGTCAGCATCCTCTTATTCCTAGATCCCTTTAACATTGGGAAGAAGCTTGAAGGCGCCCTAAGGAGACAAGGTTACAAATCAAGAGTAGTAGAGCTAAAGGGCTCATCGGAGCTGGAAAAGATATTCTATGGCGTGTTCGTCTCCCAATTGAGCGTGCTGAACGCGGCCAAGCAGAGAGGGATCGTGACTCCGAGGTTTCTCACAGCGAAGCAAAAACTGCTAATAAGCGACCAAATGATTTACTGAAGCTGCTATGTGAGCCCTGGATTCCGCTTCGAAGTCGATGCATGCGCGCCTGCCAGGGCCACGCCACAATCTATCGCATGCCGAGCCCTCGGCGACTCTGAAGACGCACTTGAACGCGATTCCAGACTGGAATGAAACTTTTCCCTGAAATTCAAAGAATGGGCCCCACTTTGACTGGGGAGCAGGGATAGCAAGTTCGCGTCGGTCCCCCCTTTTACAAGAGCCCAGGGAACGCTTCAAACAGGCAAGTCTGAGAAAGGAGGGAATCCGATCCAACTGGACTTGTGCTCGTTTATGATCTGGGAGAGAAGAATAGGAGCACGGAATTCAGAGTGGAAATTGGGAGCGGGTAGCGCTCATGGATTAGCAGTAGACTCTATCCAAATCACTCGTTAGACGTTTAGGTAAGTGCTTACAACCCTAGCTCCGTCAGGGAGATCGTAACGGAAGAGATTGAACCAAAGGGTGGACCACGAGATCCAACGCAGTTAGAAAAGAGCTTCGTCTCGCTGGGCATCTCGCGTGCTCTTAGAAGCGTCGCTATCGCATTCGTAACTCTTGCCCTCCCGCTCTACATGTCCGCTCTCGGTTACAACCCAGTAATCATTGGAGTAAGTTTTCTCGCGATGGTTCTGGCTCAGGTAGGATTGCTCGTCCTCTACGGTCTGCTCGGAGACAGGTTCGGTTACAAGAAGGTGTTGCTAATCGTTGAGGTGCTGTTTACTGCTGCGGCCTCACTCCTTGCATTAACCGGAAATCTGATTCTAATTATCCTCGCGGCTTCCCTGGGAGGATTCGGGGGCCAAGGGGGTGGGGGTCTCAGAGGGGCGTTCGGACCAGGATTGACCGCCCTAGTGGGACGCCTGTTCGCTGACGGCAGTGAACGGATAAAGCGAATCGGACGGCTCACGTTTGTCGGAGGAATAGCCTCCGTCGCGGGGACTGCCATGCTAGCCTTACACGCTTCGCTCGATGCGCCGTTAGGCGTAATTGGTGCCTTTAGGGCTCTCTTCGCTCTGTCTGCTGTCATCTCAACCTGCAGTTTCATCGCACTTCTTTATGTCAGGGAACCGAAGTTTGTTAAGCATGGCTCCATTCTTTCAAAATCTAGCGGGAAGTTTGTGACCAAGGTTTCACTTTCAAACTTCGTGAGCGGAATCGGAATCGGCCTGGCAATCCCTCTGCTTCCTCTCTGGTTCAAATATTCGCTCGGGATTGGTCCCGTAGAAATTTCCGCAATTTACACCACCTCAGCCGCCGTATCCGCGTTTTCTTCCCTCTTCGCGCACAGGGTTAGCAGAGAAAATAACCAGATTCTGATTGCTGCATCTTCTCGAGTTATAAACGGCTTGCTTCTCGCACTCATGGTCCTCCCGGTGCCGGCACTCGCCGTGGCGGCGCTCTACGTCGTGCGAGGAATATCTGCCGGCGTGGGTGTGCCCACGCGTTCTGCAGTCACTATCGGTGGAGTTGGTTCTGGCGAGATGGGCACAGCCACAAGCATTACCGCTGTTGCAAACAGAGCCGCGCTCGGCTCTTCTTCTGTGGGCGGATACCTCCTTACTGTTATGCAGGACCTTCCTCTAGAGGTTGGTGGCGCTTTCCAGCTTGTCGGCGGGCTACTGTTTTACCTACTCCTCAGAAACGAGTCTACTGGAAAATCGACGACCCCAATTGGAGATGATGCCGAAGCTCAAGCCGGCGAACGCTAACTCCAGAGAAGCTCTTTCGATTTAGAGTGTGCTCGACTGATGACTCGTCAATTGTCAGTGCTTTGGACTTCAAGGCAAGCCGAACCGGATCTCGTTGGACTTTGCAGGCAGATGAACGGTGCGATGGAAACGAAAATTCGCCGCATTCCTGCTCCACCTGACGTAAAAAACTGGGGGGCAGTACTGAATCAATGCAGCTAGCAGACCCAGCTCGAATGCGTAGAGCTTTAGCTGAGCCAGGATAAAGCAGGAAGGTGCCATCTTCGGCTTCCAATCTTATGAATGCGTATTGATGCTCTATTCCATACAGGTAATACGAGCGAGGCGAGCGAAGTCAACGCGGAGAGGCGAAAATCGAAGAGGAGATGCCTTCTTTGGAAGGAGACATCCTTACGTTAAAGTACATTAAGAATTTTTCCGCGATAAGGATTTTATGAGCTGAGGCAGACTAAGGTTTTCCCGCCGCGCAAGGCTTCAAAAGAATCTGAGGGTGCAAAAGCCAATTTCAGGAGAGTGGGTGTGGATGTGGCACCTCGCTTTCGAGAGTTCAGGCTGGTTTCCTCCTACTTTACTCAAGAAATCGCTTGACTTGCATCACGAACAGAATGGTTAAGATTGGTACTGGATTGGTAAACACTGCTAGCGCGCGATTATTTTAGGGCACCGGGGGTTAGCCAGGAAG
Organism: archaeon; assembly: GCA_021817005.1. Lineage (GTDB taxonomy): Archaea > Thermoproteota > Thermoprotei_A > Marsarchaeales > Marsarchaeaceae > JAKAWJ01. The sequence goes on from JAKAWJ010000004.1 coordinate 68,511, forward strand.
TCGACTCCTAACTGAGCTCTAGCTGGACTGGCAGAAAATTCATAAACAGCAAAAAAGCAACAGGTCAGTCCAATTGGATCGAGTCTAGATTGGGGCTGGCTTTCACGAGCAACCAAGTACGCCTGACGGGTGAGCTCACAATCGCGGCGCCCAGTCCTCTCGCCGTAAACGCGCCCGCACAGGAGGGACGCCAAAGCGCTCAGTGACTGAGGGTGTCGTCCAACTCTCATCCGCATGAACGTGAGGACCAACACGTCATTACTTTAGTTACGGGGAGGCGCTAGGGGTGGTTGGAAGCGCGGGCTGGGATTGCCCGAGCTGCAGCCCGCCCGCTCTTTGAGTAGTGCGCCTCCTCAGATACAGCGAAGTCCCGACTGCGGCCACAGCTAGAAAGGCGCCCACTCCCACCCAGAGCACGAAGTTAAACAAAAGAGGAGTCCGTTCGACTATCAGGCTGTTTCCCGAGGCAACCGCGTAGCCTTTCACTACTACCTGAGCAGACGGGTCAGAACGCATCGACATTGTATAGGTCTGGCCGTTATAGCTTGCAGAAACGTTGAGGCTCGACTCACCGGCAATGGTCTTCGAGTAGGTTGTAGTATTCGTAATCGAGTTATAGCTCCTCGTCCAAGTACTCAGGTTTGAGTTCAGAGCAGAGAAATTAAGGGTCGATGCCTGCCAGATGGGGTAGCTCCCAAACATTGAAGCAATTGCGGCCTGTGCAAATGGTCTTTCGCCGAGCTGGTAACTCATGGCGGAACCTGCGAGATTCACGTCCAACTCATGACCATCAAGATCAAATTTCATAGCGCCCCTGACCACGAATGGCACCCATCTCATGTTCACTCTTACAGTATTGTTAACCAGAGTAAATGCGCCAAGCACTTCTGCCGATATTACGGTTGTCTTCTTGAGCACGAAAGTTGTGTCATTGCCCTTTGAACTCAGTTCGTAGGTAATATTCATGTTCTGGACCTGAAGATGTTGATTGTCCTGGTTACCTTGGTTATCCTGATTGCCCTGCTCAAGAGCGTCCCCAAACTCCTGGACCCCTGAATTTGCGGCGCTGAATGAACCGGACCAATTTACATCAGAGCTGTAATTTCCAAGGTAATGCGACAGACCGGAGCCAGCTGGGTAAGTGAGAACAAATGTAGTGACCGCAGTGCTCACAACGTCAGCCGTCCTCGTGGATGGATTCAATGTTACCTTAAGAGTTGAGGCGTAGACCACTGGGGTGGCTGCAATAAACACCGACAGAACTGCAACCAGAAGGATTCTGATATTCATAATAACGCATATTTCAGCTGGAACGAATTAATCCTACCGTACTGAATCCAGTTTAAACACATTTGAAAATCCTCCCTCACGCGCTCGGGACATTAGCCCAGATGGAATCGATTGCAATTCGCACCTTTAGTAGCAAAGAGCAGAGCTCGTCCCTCAGGAGTATGGATTTTTACGTCAACCGGGCCGAAATAGCTCGGCGGGTCGCCCGCAATTCAAGCTCTTCTAGCATTGGGGTGATTCAATTGAACATAAAGTACTTCACCAGGCTCCTCGAGAGTGCAGGAAGGACATACGAAGCCAACCTGAGGGTCTACTGAAATCTTGCGTCGGGCTCGACTTCGTGGTGTATATGGTGGACCCCTGCCTCGACAGAACCCACGTTAATTACTAGGGAGAGAGGGTCGTGAAGAGAAGAGGTTTGCCGTTCAGCACCGTGATGAACCGGCCCGCCCGGGCCCCTACCCGTTGACCTGCCTCGGCCTCTTCTCGGACCCGTTCCTCCTCGCGAGTGATTTCATTGTAAGATAATATCGAATACTATATTCAGCGCCATCATCATTTCCTCGATTAAGGGCTTAGGTACCCGGCTAATGCCATTTACTCAACCAAGTCGTGCCTGATGTTAGGCGTTCAGGCTACCGTGCCCCAGGATACGTCAGCGTCCTTTCAACTCTTTGTATAGCTTTTCAGAATTGTGATATACCAGCTTAGCTTCCCTCATACTGAGTGCTGCTTCTTCCTTATCAAAGAGATCACTCGGTCCCTTGCCAGCTGCCTCAATTCCGTACATGCTGGCTGCTCTCTTGGTAGCTAGCTCTGTTGATATTCTTGCTAACTCTTCAATTTCCGTCGAAAACCAGGTAGGAAATTTAGATGCGTTGAACTTCAGCTCATCGCTAACATCGTGAGCCTTTGGATACTCTATCCCCACTATCCTGAGACAGGCCTTTAGCGAGAGCTCTACAGCCTCTTGGCTATATCTTACGACTTCTGGATAGTCGCTCCTTCTGAGCGCTGATTCTGCATCAATTATCCTTGACCTTGCTCCTCTGAGATAATCTGCGCCAAGTCTAAGCATATCCATGCCTAGCTTGCCCCACTGTAGGAATTTCCCAGTGCCACCTTCCGTTTGGACGCTCCACTCGAACTGCTCCCATTCTCTGGAATTCAGATTTCAGGCTGTTCAATATGTTTGTTGCGTAGCTACCTCTTTCAAAGAGTATTAAACCCTCTTTCACTATGTCAAGCAAGAAAGGGTAGGGTTCTTGCATCTCTTTTGCGTCGAGAAGTATCAAATCGAGTTTTGGATATAGCCTCATCTCATAGTAGAACTCACTTTTTAAGACATCAATGCCTGACAGGATTGAAAGTGTCCTCCTTACTCTGTCCCCATACCTCTCAGGCATATCCTCCGCAACGACAAGCAAGTCAACGTCGCTTTCTTGCTTTGCATTGCCTCTGGCAACTGAGCCAAACAGCAACAGGCACTGCAGCTTCTTTCCATAACCCGCGACCAGCCTTGCTACAAGGAACTCGAGCAAAGGGATGTATTCCTTCTGTTTTATCATACCTCTCCAGTCATATTGAAAGCAAGAAATCATGGCTACTAACGGTTCAGAGACCACGTAGTTTCCCCTAGCGACCCTCATTATCCACCCTGACTTTGCAAGCCTCGGTAGAGTCACCGCCGGCTTCTTGATACCTATATTTCTCGCTAGATCAATCGTGAATTGCGATTGTCCGAAATGAAGTAAAAGTTTTGAATAGACTTCGGCGAGCCACTTCGGTAGCCATTCGCTCATAAATACTTTATAGGTATTTGTTACTTATAAAGTATATTTTATTTCGCTTAATCCAAGGGATATAGCCATATTTCGAGAATGCTCCAGTTAAAAATGCTATTCTGTCATTGATGCAACCTGTGATTCAACTGCTCTGCAATTGATACAAGTGGAAAAGAAAAGTTAAGGCTAGCAACATTAAAAAGAACAAAGACCAAGAATACACAATATCCTAAGGCCATCTCCGCTATGAAAGTCCCTCAGAGGCTCGGCCCTAAGTTCCAGAGCAGATCAGGTGTAATTGTACGTGGTTTTCACCCCCCCCCCCCCCGAAGTTATTGACAAGTTGTAAATTAGAATCCAGAGCTGAATCACCCATAATTAATCCGAAAGCGCTCTTAGAGATTTCTCTCTTACCTGTAGTTAAATACTGCATGGCAGCGAGGCATTCTGACATAAACTCCATGAGCTATAGCTAGTGTCTTTGCCATCTTTGCATTAACAGCATGGAATTCGATGAATTTTTCTCCTTAAACCATTCAATTCTGCCTTTATCCATTCTCCTCTGCTGTTTGGAACTTTGATTCCTGTTGAACTTACCGCTATAATGACATCGTTATCCAGTAGCAGCATTAGGGTCAATATCCAACCCTACCTTTGCTACTCTTCATCATACTGTTGTATAGTTGGCTGTTCTGCTTCTTTTGAAGAGGTCTAGATGTCCTTTGAACACCGTCAGAAACCCTTCCACCTAGCGGTAGGAAAGAAAACGACAGACCTGAATGACTCCAAGCGAGCAATATAAACATCAATCAATCTGGAGAAGGAATATACCTTACCCGCTTCTTTTTCTCATTCAGCCTGTTTAACCCTCCTCTTTGTCCAGATAAAAATCAGATTCAAGCAATGATTTCGTTCTTTTATAACAAGTTCACCATTGTACCTGTCTCAGTCTTTTGTCCTTTTTCTGGGTTTCAAAAAACAGTAATAGTTAATCTTGCTCCACATGAACACACCAGAGTAAACAAACGATTGCAACCGCTTATGGTTGTTGAACAGTATACGAATAATGAAATGACGCGCTCAGAAAGAAACAGAAAGTGGCGCGCGCCATGGTTCCTTACTCAAGCATGGAAGGGTATCACTTCTTAACATGGGTATGGCTGAAAGCTGGTATAATTATTGCAAGCTCCATTGTGGTCTGTGTGGTTCGCGTTGGCTGCATTCATATCCCCTGTCTTCCAAATTTCGCTTCTGTGAATTAAGGTCGGTGATGGCATTGCAGCGCAGAAGAAAATGCTTGGACGATGGGCGTACCAAGAGGCGCTACGACAATGCCTCACTTTGCATCTGCCTACTGCGCAATCTATTCGGCTTTCAACAACCTAGATCAGAGTCCCACACTCTGTAAGGGCTCGCCCGGAAAGTCATCCTTTAGGGGTGAAGGTCGAACCTATCTAGTTCCATAACTTTTGTCCATGCTGACACGAAGTCCCTGACGAATTTCTCTTTCCCGTCATTACTTCCGTATACCTCCGCGACAGCCCTCAGTTCCGAATGTGCTCCAAAGATAAGGTCGACACGGCTTGCCGTCCACCTGGTCTTTCCGGTCCTGTAGTCAGTCCCTTCGAATATAGTCTCCGACCCGTTAATTGGTTTCCATGCTATGTTATTGTCCAGCAGGTTTCTAAAGAAGTCATTTGTAAGTGTGCCCGGTGAGTCCGTAAAGACCCCTAACCTGGAATGCCCGTAATTTGCATCAAGCGCCCTCATCCCTCCCACCAGAACAGTCATTTCAGGCACCGACAGCGTAAGAAGGTTCGCCCTATCCACCAACATGAACTCCTCCTTCCCGTAACCATCTGTCAGATTTCTGAAGCCATCGTATTTGGGCTCAAGCACGGCAAAGGATTCCACATCAGTCTGCTCTTGAGTCGCGTCAGTCCTGCCTGGGTGAAATGGAACCTCCACTCTCAGCCCTCCGTCGGCTGCAGCCTTTTCAACCGCGGCGTTTCCAGCTAGGACTATAAGGTCGGCCAGGGAGATCTTCTTGCCATCTACTGCCTTGAGGTTGAATTCGGCTTGTATCCTTTCTAGTATGCCGAGTACCCTAGCAAGTTGCTCGGGTTCATTGGCCTTCCAGTACTTCTGGGGTTCCAACCTTATTCTGGCGCCGTTAGCCCCACCTCTCTTATCACTTCCCCTGAACGTTGACGCAGAAGACCACGCCGTATAAACCAATTCACGAACTGTCAAGCCTGAACTTAGGACTGCCCTCTTCAATTCTGCGACATCGTCCGCGTCCACGAGCTTGTGGTCCACGTCCGGAATCGGGTCCTGCCAGATGAGTTTCTCAGTCGGTACTTCAGGTCCAAGATACCTTGACCTTGGTCCCATGTCACGGTGGGTCAGCTTGAACCATGCTCTGGCGAATGCCTCTGCAAACTTATCGGGGTTTTCAAGGTAATACCTGGATATTTTTTCATATGCTGGATCATACCTGAGCGCAAGATCCGTAACAAGCATCGTAGGCTTCCTCTTCTTTGTCTTGTCATGCGCATATGGGATCACTTCCTCCGCGTTCTTGGCCTCATATTGCCAGGCCCCCGCAGGGCTCTTTACAAGCTCCCATTCATACTTGAAGAGGTTTTCCAGATATCCCATACCCCACTTGGTAGGAGTGGACGTCCAAGTTACTTCCGGCCCACCGCCTATAGTGTCATCACCCTTTCCTGACTTGTAAGTACTCACCCATCCAATACCCTGATTTTGTACAGGGGCCGCTTCAGGTTCAGGCCCGACATTGGTGGCGGGCCCGGCGCCATGTGTCTTACCAAAGCTGTGGCCGCCTGCAATCAGGGCAACAGTTTCCGCATCGTTCATCGCCATTCTCCTGAATGTTTCCCTTATGTCCACAGCAGCCTTCACAGGATCGGGCTCCCCATTTGGCCCCTCAGGATTCACATAGATCAGGCCCATCTGTACTGCGGCAAGCGGATTTTCCAACTGCCGATTGCCTGAGTAACGCTTGTCCTCCAGCCACTTTCCTTCCCTTCCCCAGTAGACTGATTCATCGGGTTCATAGACGTCCAGCCTTCCCCCGCCGAACCCAAAGGTCTTAAAGCCCATGGATTCCATTGCTACATTGCCAGCCAGCACCATCAGGTCTCCCCATGAAATTTTCCTGCCGTATTTTTGCTTCACCGGCCAAAGAAGCCTTCTGGCCCTGTCCAGCAGTATGTTATCTGGCCAACTGTTGATCGGCGGAAAGCGCTGCTGTGCAGTCCCCGCGCCGCCCCGCCCGTCTCCAATTCTGTACGTCCCCGCGGCATGCCAAGCCATCCTGATGAACAGCGGGCCGTAATTCCCAAAATCAGCAGGCCACCATTCCTGTGAAGTGGTCATTACCTTCCTAATATCCTCCTTTAACGCATTCAAATCAAGACTTAGAAACTCCTTCCGGTAATCGAAATCCTTGTCCATCGGGTTTGACTTTTCTGAAAACTGACGCAGGATCTTCAGGCTAACCCTCTCTGGCCACCAGTCCTGGATGCTTTTCATTTCTTGGCTGCCCATTGGCATCACTCATGAGGCATGCTAATTGTCGATTAATAAGCATTACTAGAGAATAGTAACTATTATTCAACAATGAAATTTTGCTCGGATTCAAAATAGGGTATAAATAACCATTGAGCAAGACATGCAAAATGCTGAAGATGGATCCATTGTGGCTATTAAAGGCAAATCACATCAAAATCACGCCGCAAAGGGTTGCAATTTTGAGCGCCTTTATTACAGGTCATCATTTGACCGGGGAACAGATTTATTCGAAAATCAAGGGGGACATACCCGGAATTAGCCTGTCAACCGTATACAACACTCTTGACTTATTTGAAAGAAAGGGGATAATAAATTCGTTTGAAGCCAACGGAATGAGATGGTACGAGACAAGAACCGAAACGCATGTCAACATTTATGATTCCGGCACGAATACGGTAAGAGACGTAGAACTTGACCTCTCAGATCTTTTCCGTCAGTTAAAAAATAATAATATAGAGCCAGAAAAAATTAATATTGTTATATATTCACAAGTAAATAAGTAGGTTTGTAATAGAATACAAAATTTCCATTGATGCGCACAGGCTGCCCCTGTGCTTGATATTTCATTATTTGAAATTGGCACAAGGCCTATCCTTAATCCGGCGGCGTTCACCCAATCTATACCAAAGAATTTACCACGACTGTTGAGCTTTGACTCCAGAGTGTTGAAAGCATCCGCAGCACCCTTGGTTCCGCCCTTCGCTCTGACTGCCAACACATGAATGGGGTCTATCACTTTCTCTAAGCTGAGAGGCAGTTTCGTAGACCGCTCGCGCTCAAATGGATTCTTTTGAACGTAATAGAACCTGAGACCATGACCAATTTGTAATGCACGGCCGAAGCGCACCAACTGATACTAATACCCAGGTACCTCCCCTCCTTTAAATGAGGCAGAACATCTCAACGCGGTCTTGGCACGGACCAGAAAGGGTGATGTAAAACTAGTGCGGGGGGCGGGATTTGAACCCGCGTAGCGCTTCCGCACGGGATATCCTACCGGCCTGGTTGATAGAGGTCTTAAGTCCCGCGCCTTTTCCATGCTCGGCCACCCCCGCCCGAGTAACTCAGTCTTCGTCGCCCCAGTATTAAGACTCTCCGTGCGGGGCGATATGCTAATCGCTGGGTTATAACGCTCGCACTTACTGTGAATTCTATAACCTCTGAAGACAAACTGAGAGTGCGTGAGCTCAGGTGGGAAGATATGGAAGATTGCGTAGAGAACTACTATTCCTATTATGATGAACTCAGGGATAACGAAGACCTCGGCCTATTGCTTAGCGCCGAGAAGCCAAGCCTCGCAACCGAAGTAAGGTGGTTCGCGGAATTGTATTCGGCTGTGCTTGAACAGAGGGCCCTCGCATGCGTTGCAGTTGCAGGGAGGAAAGTAGTGGGCATGTGCGAAGTCAGGAGGAGAGATACGAGACCCGCGCTCTTCCACACAGCCATTTTGGGAATCGCAATTAGACGCGACTTCAGGGGGCGTGGTGCAGGCGAAATGATGCTGAGATGGTCGCTTGCGAAGTGCGCAGGTAGATTCGAAACGGTTTACCTAACGGTATTCTCTACAAACACAGTGGCAAAACGCCTCTACGAAAAAGTCGGGTTCAGAGTTTGCGGCATCCGGCCCAAGGCCATCAAAAGAGGAAGCCGTTATTTCGATGAGGTCGAGATGGCTATCGAACTGCGCTCGGCGAAAGAACAGCAAAGAGAGATGAACGCATAATTAGCACTTTGAGTCTTGCAAGAAGCATCGGGTGTAAAGGCTACTGCATTGTCTCTAGATAATTACGTTGGTTCAGACTCGAGCGAGTTCAAACCCGCAGAAAAGACAAACCGAGATGCAGCGGATAAGAGTAAGTGTCCGTTTTGCAGAATCGTCGCAGATGGAACTCAGGGACTGGTCGTCTTTCGCGACTCCATTTCAATCGCTTTCCTTGATGACAAACCACTATTTTTCGGTCACACCTTGCTAGTTCCGACGACACATTTTCCGACACTGGAAAGCTTACCCAATGAACTCGCGGGCAATCTGTTTCAGAGAGTTCAGCTAGTTGCACGGGCTATTGAGCTAGCTATGTCAGCCGACGGAACCTTTGTTGCCCTTAATAACAAAGTCAGCCAGAGCGTTCCGCACGCGCACATTCACATCGTCCCCAGAAGACGCAAAGATGGCCTGAGGGGTTTCTTCTGGCCAAGACAGGCATACAGTAGCGTTGAAGTAGCTAAGGAAATCCAGAAAAAGATTGCATCGCAAATCGAAATGCTCCGTTCAAAACCGTGAGCACAAAGACAGAGGTAGCACAAGTTCAATCCATTGAGGCAGTGATCCAAAGCGTTCCGGGGCTTGTTCCCGGCAATATTTATATGGCGAGCACTGTAAAGCGCGATATGTTCAAGATTCCTGATTCCGAATACAACGCCAGACTGGAAAAACTGAAAGAGCTGATGACCGCCGAAAATTTAGAAGGAGTTTATCTCAGCGGAACAACCAATCTAAAGTACTTTACCGGACTCGTATATCTTCCCACGGAAAGACCTGCGGCAGTTGTGGTTCCGAAGAATGGAGAAGTCGCGTTCTTTGGACCAGTCATAGAAAGGGAACACATCCCCTATGAAACCAAGTTGGTTACAAAGATCTTTACGTACCCCGATTATCCCGGCGAAGTGCACCCGATGAAAATGTTCGCCTCGTGGCTGGGTGAACTAGGAATGGTTGGGCATAAGCTCGGCGTGGATAACCCTGCCTTCTATTCCAGCCCATATGGCTACAGGGGTCCGTTGCTATCCGACCTAGTAATTGGTACAACATTCAAACCGATCGGGGATAAACTGTACAGCATGCGGCTGATCAAGTCCCAGAACGAGATAGAGTGTATCAGGGAATCTGTCCGGTGGGGCCACGTGGCGCATGAGCTTCTGCAGAAATACCTTTCCCCCGGAATCTATGATTTCGAGGCTTCGGCTAGAGCCTCCATCGAAGCCACAGTTAAGATGAAAGCCGAGCTTGGTCCCACGTTCAAGGGTACAAGCGCAAGTCCCTTGATCGCGCAAGCGGGAGTAAGGGGCCAAGTAGGTCCAAATTCTGCCTTCCCGCATGCCGTGAGCATCGAACGCAGAATTGAGAAGGGTGACATTATAGGCACGGGAGCGGCTGCGGATGTCGATGGATATCACAGCGAACTCGAAAGAAACGTTTTCATGGGTAAGCCTGACGAGCGCGTGAGGAAGTACCACAAAATAGCCCTGGAAATGCAACGTGCCGCGTTCGAGGCGCTAAAGCCGGGTGCGAAGTGTTCAGAAGCGGACAAAGCGTCTTACTCGGTTGCAAAGAATTACGCTGTTACCGGACTTATACGACACCATTCGGGTCATGGCATGGGCCTTGAAGGTCATGAACCGCCGTTCCTTGATGTGGGGGACGAAAGCGAGTTAAAGCCGGGTATGGTCTTCAGCTGTGAACCTGGAATATATCTACCTGGCCTCGGCGGATTCAGACACTCGGACACAATTATAATAACCGAAGATTCAGCGGAATGGCTGAACAAATATCCGAGGGACACCGATTCGCTCACAGTCGAATGTTGAGGTAGTTCGCTATAACTGGGCTTGGGCTTCCTCCAGTTCCCCTTGCTCGCTTTTGAGAGGAGACACGAGTAATTTACAACCCTGTTGGCAGAGGCAAGACGCAGCCACAAACGCTTAATGGTCTCTAGATGGCGCCTCCCTGGGGCCCCGTAGCTCAGCATGGATAGAGCGGCAGCTTTCTAAGCTGACGGTCGAGGGTTCAAATCCCTCCGGGGCCGCTACGAGCGCCCTGCCTTCCAATTTGTGCTGAGTCAACAATTCCCGAAAATCTGCCAGGAATACGACCCTCGGCGCGGGCTCGTAGCTCTGCCCAAGCTCAGTGAGTTGTTATTATGCGCCGCAGCTTTGAGCCATCATGGACACCGAAACGCAAGTAGCACGCTTTCTGGGTGCAGGCGGGTCTAACTCCAGTGATCGACCTATCCTACGTCACGCAGGACGTTTCGCTGCTGAGCTCGGTAGCCGTGATTTTGGGCGCTATATTCGTTGTGATACAGCTTAGGCAGAACAACAAGCTGGTTGGGGTCACCGCCCGGCAGGCCGAGCTCGCGGCGGTGCAGACCAAGTTGACTACCGACCAGATAAAGCAGAACAACTCGATAGCGGACATGGACATTGTGATGCGCCTTTATGAATTTGCCAACACCGCAGAGGTGCAGTCCGCGTGGCTCACTGTGCTCCGTTCCAGTGTGAACTCGAGCGACGACTTCCAGCGCCTCCCATCCGACGCTCAGGTATCCTTCTACCAAATCGCCGCGCTCTTCGAATCTCTTGCGGTGCTACGCAAGAAAGGGTTTATCGACCGCGAAACCATAGAAGACACCTTCATGGTCCGCCTCGCGTGGGAGAAGCTTCGTGGGTTCATTGAGATTAGTAGCAGCGAGCTTGGATTGAAAGAGGATGAAGGCTATGTCTATTTCGCCCAAATGGCCCGGGAGCTTCAATGACCCGGGCTTTGGGTCAACCACCTGCAGCGGGCTGTGCGCGCATTGAACTGGTTCAGGCTGAAAAGTAGTCGCCTCTCTACTGCGATGAGCCCGGAAGTTCCAGAAGAAGGCGACTCCAGAATCTCTGGCAAGTCGGGCACCCGAATACCGAAATAGAGCCAGGTTTCGATGTCTTTACTCTAAAATACCATTAACTCACGAACAGGCTTACCCTCCGCAAACCTGTCCGGTGAAAACGGCAGCATTAACTGGGGGGTGGTATCTCCCGAGACGTGTTCCGCCATCAATTCCCCTGTTATCGGGCTCATCATCATTCCGTGCCCGCTGAACCCAGCAGCCACGTACAGCCCTTCCGGCCAAGCGTTACCCCTTCCCATTATGTGAGAGTGGTCAGGAGTCATCTCGTAATAGCCACTCCACTGACGGTTAAAACGCACGCCCGCCATTCCCGGGAACACCCTGAGCAGCCTTCGCGCATACTCTACAGTCCACGCGTAAGTAGAAACTAGCGGAACCAAGCCTTCAGTCTTCAGATCGGTGACAGTTCCCCTGATTTCTCCTCTCAAACCCTGCGCAAAATACACTCCCTCTGAAGGGATTATTACAAATGGCCTGAGGAAGAACTTGATTGGCTCGGTGACTCCCATTTCTCTCCTTTCGGCGCTTATCGGAATATCAACCCCCGCCAGTCTTGAAATTGTTGGAGTCCACGCTCCCGCACAGATCACCAATTTCTCCCCCCGAATTTCCCTCGAACCAACTTTTGCGCCGGTGACTTTGCCTCCCTCAACTATGATTCCACTCACAGGAGAATATTCCCTGACGTCAACTCTGAGCCTCCTGATAGCGGCTTGATAGCCAAATACTACTAGGTCGTGATGGAAGCCTCCGTCCTGAGGCCCGAAGAATCCTCCTACTGTGGCACCAAGCTCGAGCATGGGCAGACGCTCTTTCACCTCCTTGCCTCCCAGAAGCTGACCAGCTACGCCCTGACTCGCCCACATGCGGTTCAGCTCCCTGAACTCCTGCATGGCTTGTTCGTTATGAAGAACCCAGAAGTAACCCCCGGTGATCGGGGTGACATTCCACCCGGTCTCCTTCGGAAGTGATAGCAGCTTCTTTCTACCCGCTACCATATACCTCACGTTCTCCTCAGCTTTGAAGTGAACCCTGAAGCCCCCTGCATTTCGCGTGCTAGAACCGCTTCCCAGGTAATTCTTCTCGATGATGCATACCCGAAGCCCCTTCTTTGCCAGGTGATAGGCAGTTGATAGCCCGACCCCGCCTCCCCCAACGATGATTACGTCGTAGTCGCTCACTTTGCGCTGTCACCAAGGCTTGCCAGAGCCGCGAACGGTGTTGGAGTGATAGGAAGCCGCTGCGTATACGGAGAAGCGCCATCCCTCGCAAGAGTCCGCAGGCCGTTGTAGAGGCAGTGCTTCCCTTGGCAGACGCCAGTTCCCCAACCAGTGAACCTTTTTATCTTCTCAGGCTCAATAAGTCCCTTTCTAGCTGCAGCCTCAAAATCGCTCACCATGACATCTTCACACCTACAGATGAACGCGTCCGCGCTTCTGGCTGTGGGAGCTCCCGCGCCACCCCGGACACTCACGAGTTTGAGTTCTGCTCGAGATTTTCCGTCATCCTGTGAAAGCGCGTAACCCGCTGCGAGGCCGTGGTGATAGGAGGCCTCAAGCTCGCAAAGTCCGGTCACTGAGCCCACTGCCCACAACCATGGCAATGCAGTCGAGCCGTCGGCGGAGACATCCGCCCTTAGTGCATCGGCGGCCGCGACCCAGGAATATCCCACTCCTGCCTGAGCTGGAAGCTCCAGCGCAGGTTGCCGAAAAGTGGCATACACAAAATTGGAGAGTGGCTTCCGTCTGCCGTCAGTGAACACCACTGCTTCGACGCGTCTCTGCCCAAGAATCGAAGCTATCTTGGCCCGATCTGACTGAACGAACTCTTCGATGTCGGCGCCGCATGCAGCGATTAGCCGGCCAACCAGGCTACCCCATTTATCTTCCGAATACAATAGTGTCTTGCCTCTCAGCGCGCGGTGCGCCGCCAAGCGTGCAGCATAGTCGATGGATATCACGCCAGGCAGGTCATTCCCCCTTAGCAGGGGAACTGGAGACCTGCGTCCGTTTGCGAAGATTATGTTGTCAAAGCTCACGGCAATGGCCCCCTCAGAGCAAAGCACCACGCCGATCTTTTCTTCGTAGAAACCGCAAAATGTCCCTTCTATCAGACGCCCGCGACCGGACCTAAACGCCGCAGAACCAGACTCGACCAAGCGTAGTAATGAACTTACTTGGGCCGAGTCGTCATCGGTAGCGTAGGTGCTCGGGGCCGCATTGAGTAACCTTCGAGCAATTTCAACTCTTCCGCCAGGCACTCCCGAACTCTCGACCAGTGCAAAGTCCCTGCCGGATGCGTCGAGCGCAGCCGCGACACCGAGCCCCGCAAGGCCGCCACCGACTATAAGATTACTCACTTTCAAAAACTCGACCTTCGAAAGCTCTGGGGGACGAAAGTGGCTGATCTTTTCAAGATTGGCAGAGCCTGTTATCACTCTTCTGGTCACGTCCCACCCCACGCCGCCCCTCATGAACAGGTTATTCTGAAAACCTGCCCCGAAGAATCTCCGGAGACGTCCGCTCATCCTGGACCCTGCTGTAGCGCGATTCCCAAAAGTTACTTCCACATCTCTGACGACTCGGTATCTCGTCGGGTCCACGAGACCTTCTCCTGTCACCTGCACACACAGGTTATCGCCGTAATCCACGGACGCATCGGCTATTCCGCGGGGGCGACCAAACTTTACGCTCGAGCGATAGCTGGTCAAGCCTTCCTTGTAAAGCGCTACGTCAAGGGGTGTACCCGATTCCACCTCGAACGAAACCTTCCTAACTCTTACGCTGGGCACAAGAAATGCCGACCAATACGCATAATAAGTGTATTGCGAATCCCCAGAGCGCTTCAAGCCACTGAAGGACCATATATACGGTCAGAATGCCCAAGATGGCAAACCCTGCGCCGCCCAGAATCATCTATACGTGAGACGCAGCATTGCGGCTGTTGAAATTTCAATTTTTGAAACATTTTGACCAGCCGGGGTTAAATTTATTATCAATCCTCGTTGATCCAAGAATACTCCTCAGAGTTTGTGGGTATCAAACGACGCAAGTTAAATCACGAAGTCATCAGGTAGTCCATTTGGCTGATACACTAGCAAAGAACGCAAACTCACGATTAGAAAGGGGCCCTCAGTCCGAATTTCCCGTTCGCGTTCCTTGCAATATGCACTGTCTGGTCCTTCCTTCTAACACGAGCCAGCAGTCTTTGCGCCGCGCTTGCTGGCCCAGCATTTTGCAAATCAAGCGCACAAATTAATCTTCAGACCAAGCCGTCTGCGCGAGCGGTGGGGTCAGAGCACCATAATCGCTCGTTACGTCGACGGTTCTCCCATTGGTTTTTCTAGGACGTGGCGCTGCGATAACTTGGGAAAAGGAATTATTTTGCAGCTTTCCTACATGCCGCTGGTTATACTCCTAACTTACGTCAAATCAGCAGTAGCTGTCAGCCGGAATCTGGTGCCTCCCAAGCCACTGGAATTACTTAAATCAGAGCTATTCTTACGATATCGCTTTGCCGGCAAAAAAAATTCGCCCTTATGGCACGTGGATATCACCAATCACTGATTCTGTTCTCACCTCTAGCGCAGGGGTTCCCACAGAACTGACGACTGATGGCCACAATCTCTACTGGTTACAGTCGCAGCCAGAAAATGGCGGAAGATATGCGCTCTATACCTGGAAGATTGGAAGCGAAGTACGGGAAGTAGTCCCGTCAGAATTCAATGTCAGAACCAGAGTGCACGAATATGGTGGCGGGTCGTACTTCGCAAGCGAATCCATAATTTATTTTTCGAATTTCAAGGATCAGCTTGTGTACGCTCTTAACGGAAAGATCGAACCCGTTCCGATCACGCGGGAAGGATTTAGGTACGCCGATTACGTGATGGACAAGACCCGGAACCGCCTGATAGGTGTAAGAGAAGACCACACTGGCAAAGGGCGCTTGCCGCAAAACACCATCGCAACCATTGCGTGCGATGGCGGGACTAGCGAAGTACTTCTGTCTGGAAACGACTTCTATGCTTCTCCGCGAATTGATCCGAGTGGGTCCAAAATAGCGTGGGTTACGTGGAACTTCCCGAACATGCCCTGGGATGGCACTGAGCTCTGGACTGCCAAGCTCGAATCTGATGGCTCATTCTCAGACCCCAAGTTGATTGCAGGAGGAAAATCCAAGTCTGTTATCATGCCATCCTGGTCGCCAAAGGGCGTCCTGCACTTTGTATCCGACGCTACCGGCTTCTGGAATATCTACCGATATGACGGAAAGAAGATAGAGTCATTGTGCCCACTCGACGTGGACATGGGGGTTCCCCACTGGGTGTTCAGGATTTCCACCTACGACTTTCTCTCGGAAGATTCCGTCGCGTGCGCGTATACGACGAAAGGAATTTGGCACCTGGGGATTATCAACCCAACACGAAAAAAACTGAAGAAAATACCTACACGATTCACGGATATTGGTTACGTCAGGGCGCTCGACGGGAAGATATACTTCGTTGGCGGATCCCCCACCCAAGCGGTATCGGTGGTCCAGCTTGACCCTAGGAGTGGCAATACTAGAGTAGTTTATACCCCCAAGGTTGCCAGAGTCGGCGAGGGTTACCTTTCTGTTCCACGGCACATAGCGTTTACCACTACAGGCGGAAAGCGCGCGTTTGCGTTTTACTATGAGCCCAAGAACAAGGACTTTACTGCCCCCAAGGGCGAAAAACCACCTCTTATTGTGATAAGCCATGGCGGTCCCACCGGTCAGACCAGGTCTTCCCTTAATCTCGGAATTCAGGCTTGGACCTCCCGCGGTTTTGCGGTGCTTGACGTTAACTACGGAGGCAGCACTGGCTACGGAAGAAACTACAGGGAAAGACTCAGGGGTAAATGGGGAATCGTAGACGTGGAGGACTGCTCGAACGGCGCACTCGCGCTTGCAAAGCGCGGCCTAGTAGACCGCAAAAGACTTGCAATACGGGGTGGGAGCGCGGGGGGATACACTACACTTTGCGCACTCGCGTTCAAGAAAACATTCGGAGCAGGCGCCAGTTATTTCGGCGTTAGCGATGCGGAAGCTCTCGCCAAGCACACTCACAAGTTCGAATCACGATATCTCGACAAACTCATTGCGCCTTACCCCGAGGGGAAAGAGGTATACAGGAAGAGGTCCGCGCTCTATTCAGCGGACAAAATCACTTCGCCAGTAATCTTCTTTCAAGGGCTCGAGGACGTGATCGTCCCCCCGTCTCAGGCTGAGACCATGGTGGAGTCGCTTCGCAAGCGGGGGGTGCCCGTCGCATATCTTCCGTTTGAAGGCGAGCAACACGGTTTCAGAAGGGCAGAGACGATTAAGCGCGCCTTCGAGGCCGAGTTGTATTTCTATTCGCGAGTCTTCGGGTTCGACCTCCCTGAAAGTATCGAGCCGGTTGAAATATGGAATTCATCTTCTCTGGCCTCTAGCCGCTCACTTTAGGCAGAGACAGCTCTAAGCCAATGAGAAATGAATGGCGAACTATACCCAGGCATGAAAAGTGAAGTCTTCCGAAGAGTAGTAATGGCGAGAAAACTTCAGTCCTTGGGGTACTTTTGTGGTGGAAAATTATACACTACTACAAACGGCTCAAGACTGTCCAAGTCTTCGAAACGTCCCTCAGGACAACTCAACTGTCTTCCTTGACCCTCTTCAGGACCCGAAGGGCTATGAGCGTAATCCATTTGCTTGGCTTACCGGCCTCTTCGAGCCAAAACGGCTTGACGCTTCCCTCTACCCCAAATGAACTCTCGGTGACACCTGCTCCCAGGTCTGGATGGACCGCATCAATCAACCACGACCCGTCGCTCCGTCTCTTGTGCTTGAGAATTTCCAAGGCGGGCCGTAGGCGCCTGTCGCCTCCATATCCTAGACTCGTAAGCACGTCGAGCCCAATCAGGATGTCATAGTAATAGTGGTTTGGATAGTGAAACCTGAACCAAGGGGGGTATTTGCTCCTCCCTTCTCTGAATAACCCGCGCTCGAGATAGAATTCTGCCCCCCTCGCGATTGACTGCCTAATTCTCCTCGTTCGCTTTTGCCTGGGGAGGGCGGCGTAAGCCGCCATGGGCTCCCAGTTATCCAGTGTCCCGCGCTCTGGACCAAAACAGTTCCACCCACCGTCTTCCAACTGGTCTTCAAGCAATCTGTCAAACAGCTTCTTTACCCTAAAGTCATCCGCGTAACCGAACTGAGTGAGCATGCGAGCGGTGTTGCCAACTATGCACGCTTCCTCATTAAAAAAATTGAAGGGTGAACGTGTTCTGAGCTTATAGTTGAAGAATAAATCTGCGACCTTTCTAATCCTTCTATCTTCCGACGTGAGCCCAAGGTCCGCAACCACGAGCGCCCTCCAGTTGGTCGCAACAAACTTCGGACGATAGAGAAATTCCATCCATCCAACAGGATCCTTGCTCCATGAAGGCAGTCCAGTTTCCCAGTAACCTCCTTGCCCTTGAAGCTTCAGCAGCTCCCTTGCCCAGCCCCGCGAGGCAATTCTTGAACGCACATTTCTGACTTCCGGATCCCTACTCTTGCGATCCAAGAGGTCTATCAACGCGCTATGACGCACAGCTGGCTGATCTCTCTCAAGCAGCCAGTTCGATACACGTGTATCTACTTCTTCGTTCCCCGAAATATTCAATCTTTTTGCTCCTGGCCGCAATGCTATCTGCTTACGGAGCTTCATAAACATTTAAAACCAAACAATAACAGAAAGGTTGGTCTGCCGAAGCAGTGTTTGAGCGAAAAAAATTAGCATCAAGAGCACACATTAATGATATCTCAACAAATACGTCGCTGCACAGGGTTCGCGAAACCGACACTTTCTATGTAATGGGGGCTGTCCTGAAACCTTACAGGAACAATACACTGTGACGTTCCGATAAAGCGGTCTGAATTTGAGGATAAATTACCGCAAAATCAGGAGCCCATTGTGTTTCCATTTTCACAAATCCTTGGCGGAGTAGTCTCGCTCAAAATTGGATTACGTCTGAGTGTTCCTTTCCGATCGCGGGGACAAAGATAGACCCGGCGTTTCATTCACGAGCTATGCAGAACCGCGGTGAGTGTTTTTGCAGACAACTTATTATTTATTGAAATAAACCAACACCGCACCGCAACACAAAGTCGTAACAGTTTCTCATTCTACTCCAGATTGTGCTTCTAATGCCTGTATAGACCGCTCACATGAGAATGAGATCTGATGGGTCCCATTCAGTCAGAAACGACGAAAACCTCAACATGATGCAAGGAGTGTCAATAACCCAGAACAAGAGATCTCGTTAGCTGGGCCTAGAAAGATTTTGACAGGGAGTAACCTCCACCCAAGCCCGAATCGCACGGGCTTACCACTCTCGTGACAACAACTAGTCCAATCTAGGGGACAGGCTAGGGTGGTAGCGACACTTACGGGTGGGAATTTCCCATTGTCCACTGGTAATGTCGAGCATATCTAGCCCAATCATCTGGACGCTTAACTAGCTTTAACCGCCTTCTCCAGAAAGGGTGCAGGTCTCTCTCCGCTAGTGGTAGGTTCTCATGCTGAATTACGAAAACGTGGCCCAGAATCGTAAGATGGTGGGCCGTGTGGGACTGGAGTTCAAATGAGTTCTTTACGAGGCGTTCTCAATTGTGCGAAGTATCTCTTATGTTATCACAAATCGCAACCTGTTACCCTCTTTTGAAAAAAATTGAACAACCGTTCTGAGAAATCAGGTATCAAAGGAAACCAAGCCCACAGCAGATAGACGAATGCTCAATGCAAATGCCAAAATGACTGATCCAAATACGCACCAAAAACTGACATTCTCTAAATGATGGAGGATACGACCAGTTAATCCTCTTCCCTTTTGAGCAAATATTTGCAAAACCCGAAAGGATGGTCCATAATGTCTCTAACACAGAAGGAGTGGCATTTATCATGCACAGTGATAGCAACATTATCCATTCCTCCACAGGAAGCGGCTCTGATTAACGTGAGCACTCCAAATACGAACGTAAAAAGGAACGCAGCTCGAAAAATTGATGCTCGGCGGAACAGAAGTTGCAATTACTTTATTTGACCATACCCGTCAACTCGGCTGATGGAGTGACAACAGCTCCAAGACCTAGCGAGGCGACCTGTAAGGCATTGTCGGACTGCATTTTAATAAGAGTCCTACGAGTTCCAGTAATCCCGTTTTCGGACACCATTTCAAGGGGTTAAAATACTCGCGTTAAACACTTATTTCTGCTATCTCAAGAAGAGGCCACAACGGAGATTCAACCATTGGCAAAAAATGCTAAAAGACCTGAATTATAAATTAACATTGATGTCGTGATGGAGGATAGCAAGAAGTCATTAGATTTGAATAAGGGCTTTACAAGCATCTTAGAGCTTCGACCCTATATTGACATATTAATCACACAGCTTCAAAGTGGCATACCGGGCCGCGGAAACGAGAGCGAAGAGGATTTTAAAATAGGAGTGGCCTATCTTGAATGTGCAAAACGAGACATTGCTGCGAGTAAATTGCTTTACAAGAAGAAAGATTACCCCAACTCTATTTATCACTTGCAGCAAGCCACTGAGAAAATCGTCAAGGGATACTTCAAATTACAAACTTTGCTAAATCAGCCGCAAATTAGGCAGGTTGGTCATAAGACTCCAATGGCATATCTCCAATTATTAAAGAGTTATTGGCTCAAAAATTATTTGTTAGAACTCAAGCCACTGATTCACGGCGTTGATTTTAGCCCTCTAGACAATATCATAGTTACTAAGAATAACTTGAATAGTAATTCGACAAGACTGGAACTTGCGAAACTGAACAGCGAGAGTATAGAAAAATTAATTTTGGTGATCGATTCGATTTCTCCAGCGAAAGAGGAGTTAAGCTTCGAGTCGATCCTCAAGCAAAAGGGGATAACTTTGGATGAAGTGGAAACGCAGATATGGGAATTGGCCAAAAGCCTCGATTCATCAGTTGAAAGGGATGATTCGAAACCTCTAAAAATGGAGATAAATCAATTTTATCGTAAACTCAGAATTTCGTTATACGTGTTTGTCTCTTTGTATACCTTAGCCTTGATTACCTTTCCGCATGAGGAGTTCACACGATATCCTGACCGAGAGATAAAGCCGTCGCAATACACTGAAAATCTAGGAGTTGTCAGCGAATTTAATGCACTTATGGACAGAGTTGAAGGAATATACAAATATATTGAGTCAGAACTGATTCGAGAAAGCTCAAGGTGCGGGAATAGTAACATAATTTTATTAAGGAGAATAGCTACGTTTTTGAAATATGGGCAGTCTGGGAAAAGCAAATGTTGATTTCAACGGAGAAATAGAGGTATCAGATACTTTTAGTATCGAGGTGATTAATCAAGTTCCGTATGTTTTGTGGAGAACAAAAGTTCCTCTCAACCTAAACAAAACGCCCGAATCTCGTGGGAACCCAAATCAGCCCCCAGTTCAATATGGTGTAGAAATAGGTAGTGCAACTTTAAGATTATCATACAACGGTAAACCAATAACGGAAAGTTTTACTGAAGCACAACAAAGGGAGCTTAGATTCACCGACAATTTTGACTTCATAGTCTACCTGCCAATTGAAGCTTTGCATTTTATAGAAAAGCAAAGGCAAAATGACATCAACCTAGAGTTCCTGATTCTGGGAACCTATTTTATCTTTCCGGAAAACGATCGGCAAGCAAGGACGCTCAAGCAATTTTCGCTGCCTTTTAAACAGAAATATACACAAACGGAATGGGTTGAACTATTACGAAATACAGGCTACTCGGATAAGTGGATTATAGAGATCGACAGACCTAAAATTGAGGGCCTCAATGTGGTGATAGACTTTCTTAACAAGGCTAGTAATGAACTGTATAATAATAAGAATCCGCCCGGAGTATTGGTCGAATTGAGGAAGGCATTCGAATCACTAGACCCTTTGATTTCTAGTAAGAAGGATAAGGTCAACGAAAAAATAGATGATGGTTCTCCGGGCGAAGAAAACCAGCCAAAGAAGAGCGAAAGAGTTGAAAAGATTAAAGCTGAAGTTAAGAGATTCTTACAAATAGGGCCTCATGAATCAATGGGGTACACAGTTTCCTACGCGGATGCGCTTTTAGCCTATAGGCTTGTGCTTTCATTGTTGCAGTATTATTCCGAAGTGGTTTACCAAGTCAACAGAGAGACTTTTACATGATTCGAGCCAGTTGGTTCTAATGCTATTTCGATGACAAAACAACATTGATGGGTTTGTGGAAATTGGGTACGGCAGAAAAAGAAGTCTCGCTGTGCCCTGCTCTCATCTCCTGGTACCCCATGGAGTCTGTTACGACACTTTTCTCCACGTTTGTATTATGTTTTGCCTTAGAAGGAAATGAGTTTTCGTAAACTCTGAATTGCTGGCCATATATCTCGCCCTTCTGCGCAAGATAATTCAGGAACAATCCGAACCTTGACTTGTATCTGCCTATGGTAACAGGCGATCTGATGGCATCGTAGAACTCTCTCGATGGCCGAGCTTCCTGAGCTTCCACGAATTATGCGGTATATTAAACCCTATTTAAAGAACCTAGATAAGAGCGGGCCCGGAGGGATTTGAACCCTCGACTTGCGGCTCCGGAGGCCGCCGCCCTATCCATGCTAGGCCACGGGCCCGACGCGTCAAGTTGTCTTTGAATCTGTTTTGAAAAGCGTTAACGACGGCTTTAGAGGTATGGCGTTTGCGGCCCTCCTTGGATCTTCCGACTCATCTTCCCGGACAATACGCACCTTGAGACCATACGCCCTTTCAAGGTATCCGACAAGTGATTTGAGCGTATCAGTTTCAGATTCTGAGAGCGAAACCACAACTTCCAGTGGCTGAGACTTCCACTCGGCGAATACTTTGATCAAGCGCTGTGAGAGAGCGGGAGCGAGCCTCCTATCGCCTATCGCCGCGGAAACAGTCTGCACAACCTCCGGACTCATTCTCCCGGGCGCCACCCCGTCTGAAACGAGGCCTTTGAAGGCCGCCACTTTCTGCGGCGATGCTACGGCAATCTCGATAGTGTCAGCTCCTGTCACTAAATGCAAGAGGTTGAGTACGTCCGCTTCGAGCTTCCTCGCGTATTCCTCTCGCGCAAGCACAAGCCTCTCGCTTTCACTCAGATTCTGCTCGACGTAACCTGACTCTTCAATCAATCCCTCCCCGCCCAGCTGATTGAAAGCCCATTGGGCGAGATGGGGAATGAATGGGTGGAGCAAACGGGTCCAGTCCTTTAAATAATCTGGAAGAGCCGAAGTATTCAGCTTGGCCGACCGCCTGATGTACCTTCGGTAGTCCTCCCAGGTCTCGAACAGAGCAGAGTTCAGGCCAGCGCGTATTCGCATGGCAGATACTGCTCTAGCGACTTCAGACGCACGCAGTTTTAGCGTGGCCCTGAACCACTCATCCACATCAGAAAATTCGGAGCCAGTCTTCTGCCAGCCTTTTACTTCCTCCACGAGCTCGACGAATGCATAGAGCTTGTCTACGGCTTCAAGGGCGGCCCTCTGATTCCAGTCAGGGTCGTCGAGGCCTTCGTTGCCGTTGAGGAGCGTGACGCGCGTAACATCCGCTCCGTAGGCGTCAATCGCGCTCTTCATGGAGATGCTGTTCCCTTTGGATTTGTGCATGTGCGCGCCCTCAACTGTAAGCATGCCATTTGCAGATACGGCGCGGGGCCAGTCCTTTTCAGGAAAAAGCGCGCAGTGGTGAAAGATGAAAAATGTCAGATGGTTGGATATCAGTTCCTTTGCCGAATTCCGCAGGTCGACCGGATACCAGTAGTCGAATTCGTTCTTTACGGATTCAACTACGCTCGCGTCCAGGCCGCATGTTCTGGCAACCGAATCCAGACTGCCAGAGCCATAGAAAATAAAATCAAAAAATGCGCGATTGAGCTTCTCGGGGTCGATCTCCTTCGAATTCACAAACTTGGACACCGTGTAATACGACATATACACCGTGGAGTCGCTCAGGGTCTCCACAATCCACTCCGGATCCCAGGGGAGCTTCGTTCCCATCCCTGACTTGCGGGCGCAGGCTTTGTCCTGAAGCCAATCAATCACTTCCGTGAACCACTGCCTGGCTTCGGGTGGATAGACTTCCATGGAGGAAAGTGCTTCCTTGGCTTTTCGCTTCCAAGCGGGGTCGCTATACCTGAGAAACCACTGGTTCTCGAGTATCTTGACGCGACACCTGTTCCCACAGCGACAGATAACGGCCTGAGGGAGCTCAAGGTAGGTTCCGCCCAGTCCAAGAGACACAAGCCTTTTCTGAATTTCGACCTTTGCCTGTGCTACGCTCATAGTGGCAAAGCCATCACAGTTTTCCTTGAGAGTGCCAGTGTGGAATTCAGCTCTGTACAGGGTTTCGGTTGCCTTCTGGGCCAGTGGGTCGTTCTGGTCGCGCGCCCCGACCTTCTCACATTCTTCAATTGCGGGAAATTCGCCATAGCCTCGCACTTTTATAATTGAAACTGGTTCCAAAGAGTCAATGAGCTCTCGCGAGAGATTAAGCCCCTGAAGCTCAGCCGGTGTCAGCTTGCGAAGGTCCCTGAGCGCCAAGTAGTCGTATGGCGCGTGTGCGGGAACGCTATAGACGACTCCAGTACCGAATCTGGTGTCCACGAATTCTCCTGGTAATACCGGGAGCATTGTCTGAGAAAGAGGATTACGAACAGATGCTCCCAGAAGCTCTCTACCCCTGACGGATGCGATTACTTCTACCTTGTGTTTCTGGTCGGCTAACACATCTGCGCAGTAACTTGAAATCAGCCACTTGCGGCCATCAACAAGCGCAATCACGTATTCCCCGTCTGCTCGAATCCAGATGTTCGTCGCCCCAAAAATGGTCTCAGGGCGGTAAGTCGCTGCAACGAAAAAGACATCGTTTCCTTTTGCAAACGAGGCATTCCCTTCAAGTGGGAAGAACACCAGCGCCATTTCGTCAGGCGAGACGCCTTCCCCTTCTGCTCTGTCGTGGTCACCTGTAGGGCTCATGTCAAACGGGCACCAGACTACCGGGTGAGTGCCCTGTGCAATGTAGCCGCGTTCGCGGAGCGTCACGTACTGCCACTCTATGAATTTGGAGTAACCGGTATTGTGTGCGGTCGTGAATTGCCTTCTCCAGTCAACTGATAGACCGAGCCTGGCCGCGGCCAGCCTGCCTTCCTTGGTAAAGTAATTCGCAAGGTAAATCGGGTCAGTAAACTTGGCCAGCTCAGACTCCGGCACGAGGTCGCCCTTAGTCAGGCTGTCTATTGCTCTCTGTTCGCCTTCCTTTACTCTCTTAGCCAGGCCAACAATTGGCTCTCCCGTCCAGTGCCATGCGAAAGGAAACAATACATTGAAACCGAGAAGTCTGTGAAGCCTTGCGTAGACATCCACCCTGCTGTAGGTCAGTGCGTGACCGATGTGCAGAGAACCATTCATGTATGGGTATGGCGCGCAGACCAGCTTCTTGGCTTTCCCTCGAACTGGTTCCACTTCGTAAGCCCGGCTCTCCTGCCAGAACTCCTGAACACTGGCTTCGATCGACTTCAGTTTCTGGATCTTTTCGCTGGTCCCGACGCCGCCTGTACCCTCTTGAGGCATCACGACCAGCTCCTTACGACGAGCGCCGTCAATTCAGCGATGGAAGCCGGAAGACTCGATACGGGGACAAGATACTCCGCGTATGCCTTTCCTCCCCCGCCCTTTGCGCCCAGCTCGGACTTTAATCTTGAGGCAGGAGCTGCTATGCTCGTCGTTCCTCCAACTGGCGCCGCGATCGCAAGGCTGTTCCCCTTGAGCACTACAGCGGCGGTTCCACCGATATTGGCAAGCGACTTTGCGAGCTGAGAAACCTCAAGCGAGCTGTCTTCCGCTGGGATTAGAAGGACACGCACTTCTCCAGTGGCCGTTCTGACTGGTAAGACTGACTTCGTGAGCTCCAAGACATATTTTCGTGTTATCGCTTCTAGGGACGAGCGCAGACGCTTTTCGTCTTTCTGTCCAGCGATGATCCTTTCGACAAGCTGCTCCGGAGTCGTGTTAAGCTCTAGCGAAGCCCTTTCGAGTGTGTTCGCCTCTGCCCTGCCTCTCTCAACCGCTGCCCTTCCCGCCGAAAACAGAAAACGTGCAATCCCGTCCTGGGGTTGTTCCGTCTTGTTGATTGTGATGTGACCCACGTGACCAGTTGAGTGAGAGTGCGTGCCGCCGCACGCTTCTACGTCAAAATCTTCAATTTTGACTATGCGGAGTGTAGTTCCCGGAACCACTCCACCCTGGTATATCGAATAACCATATGCCTCCTCCGCCTTTCCTCTTTCCATGAGCTCCGCAGTTATTTTTATATCTTTTTGGACTACGTCGTTTGCCAGCTTTTCGATCTTCTCAATCTCGTACTCGCTTATCTTCTTGTAATGGGTAACATCCAGTCTGGAGTGTTCGAGTCCCTTTTGGGCGCCGGCCTGCCAGATGTGCCTGCCAAGCACCTGCCTGGCAGATGCGAGAAGTATGTGCGTGGCATCGTGGCTCTGCGTGAGCCGGAGCCTCCGCTCTCGGTCAACAATTCCTTTTACCGTATCGCCCTGTGCGATGGTCCCGCTCTCAATCAAAGAGTCAAGATAGTGAATAATTACTCCGTCTACCGACTGAACGTCCTTTACCCGCAGATTCCTCCCAGCTGCAATTATGGTTCCATTATCTGCTGGCTGCCCACCTCCCTCAGGGTAGAAGCATGTACGGTCTAGAACTACGGCATCCTTCCTTGCTGCGAGCACATGCGCCTCAAATTCCATCATCGAACTATCTTCATAATAGAGCCTTCTAGTAGGCGGCTGAGCGAGCAATGCTGGGTCGACAGTGACAGGTTTCACGGGCTTGGGCGCGGCTGAAGAGTGCTGCGCAGCCACGAGACCAAAGAATTCGTCCGGCACCTGTAGATCTACACCCCTGCGCTTTGCTTCTTCTCTTACAAGATACGGGTCAACACCATGGGTGTCGTAGAGTTCAACGAGCCCTTCGGCTGCACCTATTTTTCCAGCCCTGTACTTTTCTAGAAAGCCAGCGACCTGAGGTATGGACCGAGCTGCACTCTGAGAGAACCTCGACTCCTCGAGCTGCACTTCTTCCAGCACGGTGCTCGACTCTTCTTTGAGCTGCGGAAAATCTTCTCCCCAGAGCTCTATTTGCTTGCTTACAAGCTCTGAGAGCGGAACATCGCTTTTCAGTCGCTGGCGGAGCCTTAGAGCCCGCCTTATCAAGAGTCTCGCGAGATAACCTTCTCCCGAGTTGGAGGGTACAATCCCGTCCGCAAGCATGAAACTCATGGTTCTCGTGTGGTCGAGCACAGCGAAGGCCGCCTCCGCAGGCGACATGAGCTCGGAGAGCTCCTCCGCGCGCATACCAAGCGCAGATGCCACTCTCGCGCGAAGTTCAACTATGTTCTTTCCGCCCTCCAAGTTCATCAGCGCGGAATATCTTGCCGCTTCCCGGAGAACCGAGTCTTCAGGCATGACAACCCCGAGCGTTTGTGCGAAGTCTCGCACAAGTCCCCCATAGACTGCGTGGAACGCGGTCGGAGTCCTCTGCGAGAGCCAGGCAAGCCTTTCCATGCCGTAACCAGTATCTACAATCTTGAGGGGTAGAAGTTTCCATTCATTTTGCGGATTCACTGCGTACTCCATAAACACCAAGGTGGCAATCTCCAACCCGCCCGCGGACACTTCGAAGCACGGGCCGGCATTTCCTCCAGCCGGCCCCCAGACGCTCTCTTTAAAGCTAATCTTCGCGGGCTCGAGACCCGTTTCAGTTGAATAGAAGTCCAGGCAGTACCTTACTGTCCCATCCTTCCAGTAGATCTCCTTTTCGGGGTAGTTGAAAGCATGGTGCCCCCCCATTTCAAAGAGTGTAGAGTGTCTGCCGGCCGTAAGACCCACATTGTCGATGTCCGGAAGCCTGATGCAGGGCTGGCTCACCACGAGTGGGTTGGCGGGAGGAGGAACCTGGCCACTTGTGACAAAAGGCTGAAACAGTACTATGCTCGCAATAGTCAGGTAAATATCATCTCGCCAGCGAGCCACAACCGGACGGGGTCTGATTGGGGTGTGCCCTCGCTTTTCGAAAAATTTCAGAAAGCTATTTCGAGCTCTGGCCACCGAGAATGCAGAGCTTGTGTAGCGGTGTTCAAAGAAGTCGTAAGAGTCGCACGGTGCGTCTCCGCAGGTAAGTCTATCCTTTTCTAGAGTCCAGAAGTACTCTCCACAACTCTCGCACTTCTTTCTTTCATAACCCATCTCCGCAAAGATTGGCAGCGAATAGTGAGACGAATTGAACTGCATTTAGTCGGCCAGAAAGAATCCTGGAGAGCTGAATGAAAAGGTTTGGGGAAAAAGGCTTCGGTTCAGCCGAAAAGCGCACCGAGACCTTCGGCAGATACCTCTTCTTCCTCCTTCTTCTCCTCTTTTGGTTTCTCGGCGGATGCAGGCTGCGGGGCAGCCACCTGAGCTGGGGCCGAGGATGCGACTGTAACACCTTTCTTTATTGCTTCATCGATGTTGATTCCCTTTAGCGCTGCCACAGTGGCCTTGATCTGCACCGGGTCTGGCTGAATTCCGGCCGCCTCCACTACCTTCGAGAGGCTTTCCTCGGTAATCTCCTTGCCGCCTGAGTGTAGAAGGAGACTAGCATAGATATATTCCATATAACGTTACACCAGTTGATGGGTCTTCCTCGGGTCGTTATATAAGTTGTATTCCCGATACAGGGACTTGCAGGTACTACGAAGGAAATGCAGTTTCGGGCTCAGGCTTTTCTGGAACGGCTCACCGCGGCCTCGATTTCAGCAGCCGCGGAATGAGCCCGCGCCAAAAGATAAGGAGCGCTCTCGCTTGTGAGCAAGCCTGTCTCTAGAGAGAGGCTGAGTGCCTGCTGGGCCGCGATTCCCAGCGTAAACGGGATCGTTGCTGCTACTGGAATCGGTGCGTTCACGCCAAGTGAGAAGGCCTGGTTGTAGGCACGCCCGAGGTCCAGAGCGAATATTTCAAAATCGATACTGAGCTTGCTCCCGGGAATGACTAGGCCGCCGTCCACCGCGACCTTGGGCACAAACCTGGAATTTACTGGGGTGATTTCCAAAGCTCTGAGCAGGTCTGCGAGCCTGGAGTTTACTACCTCGCCTGCCCTCGCAACCACATTTTCTTCTTTGATGTAGATGATGTTCTTTTTTACCTCAAATTGCACGCCGAACGCAGTGAGCGAGTCGGTGAGCGGGCCAGGCTGCAGGGTAGTAGCTCCTGCAGGGATGACAATGTCCTGGCCAGTCCTTCTTTCCGGCTTGACGAAGGTAGCCCTTGCAAGCCGACTCAGCTCAGCCGCCATATTAAACACTGACTCATTCGTAAGCACGAGGGCGTTTTCGTGTTCAAGGGCTTCCGAAAGAGAATTACGAATTGATTCGTCCTGCACAGCCGTAGCGAGAGCTCTCCGAGCTATGACATTCTTTACAACCTTTATCCGCGCACGACCCTTCAGCGTCTTACGTGCCTTTTGAACCGATGGCGTTTCCACGCCTTCAATCCCAACTACCAACAAGCCCTTGTACCGAGGTATCTCGGAGCTGAGTTCCTTGAGTAATGAAGACTTTTTCTCTTTTCTCTTCTTGTAGATGCTAACTGACATGGTTAATACTCACACTACTTTGATTTGGCGGAGGATGGCTTGCCCATCGTGAGTTTGATGCTAACCTTGTCGATTGAGCCCGCACCCCCCTTTACTTTCTGAGCCACTAGGTCAAGCACACCCCTCACATTTTCAGCCACGTCCTCAGGGCTCATTTCTTCTGAGCCGATTGCGCAGCGTATCACCGGTTGGCCCTTTAGCTTCACCCTGACAGATGTATTCAGCCTGGCTATGATTGGATTGGGTTCCGCGTTCGAGGGGAAGGGAGTGGGCACCTTGTTCCGGGGACCGAGCACTTGGCCCATCACCCGGCCCACTACTGGCATCAGGGTAACGTCAGCTACGAAGAAGTCATACGAGCGGGCCAGCTTCTTTATGGCCTTCTTGTCGCCGGCCATTGCCTCTAACTCCGCCTTGGACATCACTCTGTCGGCACCCGAGTTTCTTGCTCTTGGAAGTGAGTTTCCATCGGCCAGGATACACACAGACTTTCTCTTCGCCCCCAGACCCTTAGGAAGCGGGTAGACCTCGGTGAACGAGGTGTCTTGCTTCGTAGCATCTATTCCTCTCAGCTTCACTTCAAGGTCGAATGACTGCGGAAACCTTCTTCGAGCGGCGTCCCGCTTCGCCTTTTCAACCACGCTTACAATCTGTTCTCTATCTATCATCTTTGGCACTCACGCTACCAGTTTATCGTATTCCCCGGTGTCCACCTTGGGTATCAGTTCCTTTGGATCCTGTCCGCCAATAGTAATTCCAATAGAACGACAGGTTCCCATCACCGATTTCAGGGCCGCTCGAGCGGATGCAGTGTTCATGGCGCCAAGCCTTTGTTTCGTAAGCTCTGCAATGTAGGACAGCTCTACATCTCCTATTTTTGTAGTATGCGGGGTGCCCGGACCCTTTTCGGCTCCAACCTTCTTCATCAGGACGGAGCTTATTGAAGGCGGCATGACACTCACTGCGAATTCCTTTGTCTCTATGTCAATGTCCACGCGCACATTGACGCTCATGCCTTCGTACTCTTTGGTGAGCTCGTTGATCTTTTGGACTACCTGTGGGGTCTTTACACCAGTGGGCCCTAGTGCTGGACCTATAGGCGGCCCTGGGTTCGCCTTCCCAGCAGGAACGAGAAACTTAAGCGCCCGTACCTTGCCCACTCGTTACCGCCTCCTGTTTGCTCGCCTCCTGAACCGTATTTTGAGGCTGAACCTGAGACACGATCTTGACTGACTCCATAGAAATTGTCATTGGCATGGATACAGCTACTTCAGCAGGCTGGAAAGTGACTTCTCCTCTCGACTTGTCCACACGTAGCACTTTCCCTCTGCTCCCCCTCAGGGCGCCGCTAACAACCTCAATTTCGTCGCCAACATTTAGGAGCTCGCTCACCGTCCGTGGCTTGATCATAGGCTCTAGCTCCTGGTAAGTCACTGTGCCGAAAATTCTACCTCGGTAGTGCCTTTGCCCGCTGAGCACAGTTTCGAGTATCCGAGGATTAGTGGTTTCTGCTATTACAATTCCAGCCATATTTGGGAGCACAAGAAGGGATTTGATTTCCTTGGTATCGATCCCCGCCGTGGGTGAATCCGGACCAGAGGGCGGCGTGGACAAAACGTCGTCTATGAACAGCGCTACATTAGCCTCCTGGCCCTCTCTTATCTTATATGCAAAGAATCTGGCTTCCACTGCTTTCAGCACCGGTATTTGAATGCCCAGTTCGGGGGATTTCCTTCTAACTCGTTATAAGGGTCACGCAAAAAATAGTCTACGTGTCGCCGCTATCAAAGCACCGGGCAAGCCTTCAGACTCGAACTCTAACTCCCGGATAGTTCCTGAGATGCCCCGACATATGCGCTCAGAGCCTGAAGATGATGCTGACTATATGAAATACTGAGTCACCGAATAAAGCAGAAAACGCCAGGCCGGCGAACATGAACGTAACCAGGGGAAGACCCGGAGAAACCCAGAGCTCATCCGTGTCTCGAATCTTTCCTTCTTCTCTCAACTTTTTTATGCTGTCTTCGGCTTCGAATTCAATCGTAGGGCGAAATGTGGGCGCATAGCTCACTATTCCTTGCCCGTCGACAGATATACTCTCAGCGGGAAAGAGCCTATCCGAGCGAGCGAGGTAATAGCCAACCGTCGCTCGATAAGCCGAAGCAACGAGACCCAGCTTCGTGCCAATCGAAGAAGAGGAATATCGCCCGAAGTAGGACCTGTTTCTCGCCCACCTTGAGATGTTCCAAACCCCAAAAAGGATGCTCCAGATAATAGCCGCGACCACTCCATTGTCAAACACAGTCAGGCCGAAGAATGGTATCTGGGAATGGAACGGAAAAGCCTGAAATGGAAGGGCAAGCCCGACGGCGAGCATGGCCTTTGCATCCGCGCCGCCGAACAATCCGAGATAATAGAACGCAAGACCCATTGCGGCGAGAAGTCCCAGCTCCGCCCCCCAGAGCCTGGCACCGTATGGAAACAGCCCCGAATAAATGCCATAGGCGTTGGCAACCGCTGCAGGAATGCAGAGAAACCACACCCAGTCGTCAATTTCCCTGCGCTTCAGGTCCTGATAGGCGCCTATCCCGAGCGTTCCGATTATTGTGAGAGAACCGAGCCACTCGATATAGCTGATCGCAAGCAACAAAGGTAGCATACTTCGTTGTCCGGGTGTCTTTATATTCTTTGAAGAGTGTCGCAAGGCGGGGCTGTGACGAGGAATCCGGGTAGAGACTCATAATGACCTGACTAGACCATCTGAGCTCCATTGCCTGTGGCGGACAGGGTATGAAAGCTGAAGGCTTTTTCGCTTAACAGTTCAATGCTCGGCAGGAGGCTTCTATTGGTCCAGTAAGAGCGCTTTGAGACAAACCTCGTTCCGGATATTGCTCGCTGGCTATGAATGAGAGAGATGAATTAGCCCTTAAATTCTCCTATTGTGCCCTTGGCAATCGACCGATTTGCCGAAGAAGATTTTGCTCATTACGGCTTCATGGGATGCCGTGCGAAAGCTGATTGAACCCGTGTGCAAAGGGGTGGCCGAATCTCAGGGAGTCGAACTGGAAGTCAGGACTGAAGATTATGCCTTCCTCGTAGACCATGGAGAAAAGGACGACTTTGGCGGTGTTGAAATCCCTCAGGTATTTGTGATAGACGGCGAGAAAATAACGCACGTGCTCACACGGATACCGCTCACAAACGACGGGAGACCCGACATAGCGGGCGCTACAGAAATGCTTAAAAAGGCACTGATTTCAGCCTAGATGTCCTCTTTGCCCGATAATCTGGTAATACACTGCGATGACGGCGTGATTTCTAGCAACTCTATTGTCCGCGGCACCATCGAAGAGGTTGTAAAGAAGGAAGTTGCGAAAGCAACGGAGCTCTGGCGCCCTATCGAATCCGACTTTATGGTTTTCTCCACTACGAGCGAGGGCCAGCTTGACGCCCCGCTTAGCAAGGACGTATTGGAGAAGGTAAAACCCTACTCGCCGCAAAGACGCGGCGACAAGGTGGCCTTCAATCTTCCTATCTACGTTATATCTTACAAAATCCAGCAGGTCTCGGAAAACGAATACAAAGACAGATGTGTCGTAGTTGTGGCGCCATATATCAATGACGAGCTTAAGGGCCAGGTCGAGCAATGGTCAAAGGAGCTTACGACGGAGCGGCTGGAAGGCGAGACTGCGGAAAGGGCGAGCGCCTGATTCAGCTCCCCCCAGCAAGGAAGAAAGATTCTAGCGTCCTCTCACCCATTATCTCGTCAAAATCCAGGTCAAGCGCGTCCAGTATCTGACCGAGGGTGCTCTTCAGGAGGTCGACATA
Source organism: archaeon (assembly GCA_021817005.1). Lineage (GTDB taxonomy): Archaea > Thermoproteota > Thermoprotei_A > Marsarchaeales > Marsarchaeaceae > JAKAWJ01. The sequence continues at coordinate 101,387 of JAKAWJ010000004.1, forward strand.
CTTTTTCGTGTCTATATCCTGCGGGCGGGCAAGTTCTACTGGCTGGACGCCGTCGTTGGTTTTTACGTACCTCACCATTGAGCCTGCTGTTATATCCATACTCAGCTTCTCCTGAAGAAGTTTGGCAGCCTTGATGTGCTGAGGAGTCGTCTTGGTATAACTGGATGGGTCCTTGTTCAGCATCACTGATATTGCCAAATCCTTTACGTCGAACCTGAGGTCGCGCAGCGAGGAGTAAGTCTCTTTCAGCACCTCCCTGATTTCCCCCTTGGCCCTTTCGAAGTCCGCAGGCGTCTGTACGGAGCTGAGAACTGTCAGGGTCTTCTGGAATGTATCCTTGATAAGGGGAGGGGTATTCCGCTTTTTCCCCAGAAGACCCTTGATATCAACTGTACCATCAGGCTTTACGCCAAAATAATTCTTCTTTCTCTCGCTAAAAGCCACGTATCGGAACTCCTTGTCGATTTCAAGGTCGACTTTCAATTCCTTTCTTGCCCACGAAATCAGCTCAGTGATAGACGAACTGCTGGGCTGTTTGATAAATAATGAATCAGTGTCACCGTAAATTACGTTCATGCCGATTGCCTTCGCCTTGTCCGCCGTGGAAGTGATGACATACCTGGCAATCGCGGCCGTGCTTTCAGCTACGGGGAGGCAATAAAACGGGAATGTCTCTGCGCCAAAAACGCCATAGGAAGCGTTAAGGAATACTTTGAGCGCCCTCTGCGCGACATCATACCATGACCTGTACTCATTCGAGAGATGCATATCCTTTGACTTGGGTTTGAACCAGAGCACCCGCAGATCCCTGAGCAAACCCACCAGTTCCGAGGCCAGCCCCTTCCGCTTGGTGCACACCCAGTTTTCCGTTTCTGGAACCTTGTTACTTTTGCACTCAGGGTGAGGACAATTCAGCGTCTCGTAGCTCAGGTTATACTCCTTCAGCACAGAGGGATAAAGCGAAGCGAAGTCAAGCACGGTCACGCCAAAATAAATGCCAGTCTTTGGGCTGATTACCAGAGCGCCCTTGTACTTCTTTCCCTTGATGATGGCGGTAGTGGACGAGCCCTTTTTGCGATCCTCTATGTCGGAAGGGTTGGGTATCAACCACTCCCTCTCCCTGTGAATCGAATACATCAGGTTCTTAATCCAGGAAGAAACTCCAATTCTGACGAGGTCATCCATGCCAGTCCTGGAAGTCCTCATCAACATCACGATCAGCTTCATCACTAGATTGTCGCTGAAGCTCGTCAGTTCATATGTGATCTGTGAGTCACGAAAGCAGTAATTCGCGAGCTCAAGCGGGTAAAGGTCGTCAATAGCTCTCCCACCTAAATCGAGTTTGGTCTTTGTTATAAGCGCCTGTGCGATAGAGTCGAGTCCGTACTCTTTGTACTTAGCGTCAAAGGCATAAATCTGAATCGCACGATTCTTAAAGAATTGGAAGAGGTCGATATGGATGCCTGTGCTAAGCCTTGCTTCTCTGCGACCCATGACTATAGGGTTCTCATTTCGGGCTATTCCCAGAACCTTGGCCCTGTTGTAGAGATATTTGAAGTCAAAATTGTCCCCATTGAACGTAAGCACAATCGGGTACGCAGAGATGACTTTGAAAGTCTCTTTCAGCATTTCGGCCTCGTCTGTAAACGGATCAATCACTAGGTCGCTTGGCAGACCTTCCCCGGGGCCAGGCTCTCCGTCGCTTTTCATGAGCACTAGTGCGCGCTTTAAGCCGTCGCTCCCGCAGAACGACACAGCAGTGAGTCGTTCCTTTGCCTCCTCCACGTCGGGAAGCTTGCCACTTACTGCCTCAACTTCAATGTCCACCGCCACTCGCCTGAAATTTGGAGCGGGTTGTGAAAGAGCGTTGAACCAGGTCATTACGGTCTGCGGGTCGACGCCAGCTTCCGTGGCGAGCTGACCAGCAAACTCTTCGGCATCCTTTATCGCGGAGGACTTTATGGGAATCAGGTTTCCGTTCGATATCCTGTAAGAGGTACCGGGTACAAGCCCTCTATCGTACATAAAGCAGTTGGCATATCGAACATTAGCTTCCCACACCGCTGGTATCTTCTCGCGAAGGCTCGAGCGGTTCCCGCCTATAGTGAGCGGGTCTCTTGCGACCAGTTTTGTATACCTAAACTTTCGGTCATCGAGCGCGTTATACTTGAACACGGAGTCGAATCGTAGGACGGCGGGATTCGAGGATACTTCGCGAATTTCTTTAAGCTTATCCGGAGGGATATCCGAAAGCAGGTAAGGCTTGTGCCTTGTATTGTCGTACCAGGCATACAGTTTTCCCGAGCGGCCATACAGAATTGCTACAGCCTTCTCGGCCTCCCCGTCGTACTGCACGGTGAGGAGGAGCCCTTCCTCAAGCTCGCTCGGAGTCTCCAAATGAAGCTTGACAGCAGGCTCTTCGGCAGATTCCTCGGGCTCTTCCTCCGGCGGAAGCTCCTGCTCTGGCACTTCCTCAGCCGAAAGTTCTGAGCCAACGAGCGAGATTGCTGCCATTTGAAATAGCTTAGGAAGCGAACGATAGTTAAACCCTTTGCCTTTCGAGTGGCGCGTACAAGGACTAACGCAGGAGACACCCAACAGGCTTCGCTTTCCAAACTGTCTTACTCTGTCATATCGAAGTTTTTTCTTGCTAGCGGTTACCAAAAAGATAACGCTCAATATACTCTTTCACTCCTCGCATCGCGGGGCCCGTGGCCTAGTATGGATAGGGCGGCGGCCTGCGGAGCCGCAAGTCGAGGGTTCAAATCCCTCCGGGCCCGTATTAGAAGACCGTCTCGCATTGCCTCACATCGCCGCGAACAGGGACTAACCGCAGCGCAGCCACACCGCAGCGCGGCCACACCAACCCTCCCGGAGCCCCAAGTCATCGAATACGTGTCATCCCAGCAACGACACCGATCTATTCCCTCGTTTCTCTTAAGTGACGAGCCATAAACGGACCCGAGCCATGTCGCCTTATGGAGGACAATGAAGCGCTATTCCTTCCGTTCGAGGCGTCCTCCCTATCGGTGCGACAACACAAACTGATGTTCGCCGATTGCATCACCGGTGGCGTCTTTGACGTTCGAAATCTGCCTTTTGATTCTATTGTGGCCTACAGGGCTGGGGAGTGTGAGTTTCGATGCAGTACGGTTCCTGATACAGCACAGGGTTCGCATTATTCATCTTAACTGGGATGGGAATCGGGTTGCGGTCACCCTTCCACCGGTACTAATCTCGGGGGAATTATACCTTGCCCAATAGCAAAGCTACTTGGATCCGAAGCGAGGGGACTAATTGGCCTGGGCCGTTGTTCGAGAGAAGATCGCAAAATCCGTGGAATCACTCCGATTATCCAACGTGGGTAGCCGGAAGTAAATCTGCCAGAGGTCGAGTCCCTCTTGTTCCTTCCAACCCCAATGGTTTTGAAAGCAAAGGTGGCAGAGCGCTACTGGGGCGAGTTTACAAAGATGATCCATGCGGCCCAGCTCCCCTCGAGTACCAGGGCCGAAAGTAGTGTTCCAATAACTTGGGTGTATGCGACCTGGTGAACCCCCTATTGAATCACGGTTATGGGGTCTTGGCGGCCAGCACGGCATCGCGTACAAGCCTCTCCTACCAGCGGACAACCCCAAGAGTGAACGTCCCTGAAGTGACTTCGCACTAGGGTTGCCCCAAGGCGGCGGACCCGCTCGCGCGTCGGTGCCTCTTGTCAGGACTTCAAACACACCCCCAGGGATCGAAATCGAGTCCACTCCCAAGGGACGAGTTCCGTCGAAAAAATTAAAAGTTCGGCAACCATCCGCTCGCCCGATGCCTCATGAGATCGTCTTTCGCGTCGTAGTTCCGGGGGGCTCGCCGAGGGGACTGGCGTGCGATGGGGAGGTCGTCTGGGTAGCCTGCGAGTCGAGTCCGTCGATCTCGAAGATCCCGCTCCGGGACCAACGCTGGAAACCCGGATTTGCACTCGATTGCAGACGACCCCGGTCCCAGGCGAGGCCGCGGGGTCGTCGGCGGGGGGACAGCGTCTCTCGCAATCGTCAACAGCAGGGTTGCCGTCGTCACAGTCGTAGCTGTCGGTGCCATAGCCTTCACCATGACCAGAGCCACCGACTTCACTTCGAAGAA
>JAKAWJ010000005.1 GCA_021817005.1 archaeon
CAAGATACCCGAACTCAGATCGTCTGAACAGCCGACTGGTAGTGACAGCAGATACCTCCTCGAATTGCCTCCAGCTATTCACGAGACGATCAGGACGTTCAGGGACTTGCACAAGCTTGTAATAGAGGTGGCGGAGAAGGAAACCGCCCTCAGGAAGCTTCTTTTGGAGATTGAAAAGACGAAGAGGCGGTCAAACGCGATAGAGAACGTGCTAATCCCGAGGCTAGAGCGTAGCGCAAGATACATCAAGTTTGTGTTTGACGAAATGGAAAGAGAGAGCTTCATTAGACTGAAGACTGTAAAGAGGAAGATGGCCCAGAGAAATGAGGAGATCGCGGCTGCCTGAGTCTTCTGTTAAGCGTAAGCTAAAGTGGATAATGCCAAAGTACTATTACTGGGGAAAATATCCCTCTACGATACCCGGAAGGAATACGACCGGGGGGAGTTCCAAGACGAACACGCGCAGATCGCTTAACGATTCCCAGCGGAGGCTTCTCAGGGTGATGACAACTTTCAGAGTTGTCGAAGCTCTGGCGATTGTTACATTCGTGGTTCTGTTCCTGCATGTGGTGAGCTGATACGAGTTCCGGAGATAACAAAGATTATTCCCAGATTCTGCTGAGAATCAAACAGCAGGAAGCCGAAACGCAGCAGCAGTTGGAAGCGAGGAAGAAGGAGCTTGACTCTCAGCTAGCTCAGGCGGAAGAGAATGCCGCGGCCGAAATAAAGAGGGCCCAGCAGGAAGCGGAGAAGCAGCTGGCTCGCGCGGTCGACGAGGCGAAGAAGGTGGCAGAACTTGAGGAGCAGTCCATTCTTCAGGAGGCAAGGAAGCGCGCGGATGAAATCTTGAAGAACCTACCAGACAAGCGCACCGTTAGGAAGCAGGTCGAATCTGTGCTTTTTTCCGAGTTTGGCGAGGACTGAAAAGTGCTTAAGCCCGCCCAGATGATTAGAGTCGCGATACTGGGCCTAAGGAATAATGAACAAACAATTCTTTCCGTGTTGCATGACTTCGGAGGACTCCAGATTGAAGCGCTTCCGAAGGACAAAGCCGAATTGGTCCGCAGTGGCGACCCAGGAGAACTCGGAAAGCAAGTAGCAGCCCAGTTGCTTCGGATCAGGGCGCTGAAATCTGCTCTTCCAGCTCACGAAGTTGCTGGTTCGACCAGGTTTAACTCGGTAGAAGACGCACTTAATGGGGCAAAATCGGTAACAATCGATGGGGAGGTGAGTTCGCTCGGCGCTCGTTCACAGGAACTGAAGACGGAGCTCGAGCAAAGACTTGACAGGGCCAAGCTCTTGGATCGACTCTCCTTTCTGAATTTTGACATGGCCCTTCTCGACATAAAGAGCGCAGTCCCCTTTCTCGCGACCATAGAGCGCGAGAGACTAGCTCAACTGCGGGAAGAGCTATCCAAGCTGGAGCTTTTGAGCTGGACAAGCCCGCCCGATAGCAAGCGGGAGGCCACTCTGGTTGTCCTTATTAGAACAGAGCACTTGGACGCCTTCGGAGCGCTGATACAGAAAAACGGTTTGAAGTTCGAGCGGATTCCGGCCCTGGCAGGGACGGTGGCGACACTCAAAGCCGAGAACGACTCCAGTGTCGCAAAGGTTAAGGCCGAAATGGAAAAGATTGCTGCAAGGAAACGAGAGCTGTCCATTGCGAACTTCGCAACGCTGTCAAGCATCGAGGAACAGCTGGCCATTGAGATGCGAAAGTTCGATGCAATGGCCAAGTTCGGTTTTACCGAGAACGCGCTCGTGCTCGAAGGTTGGGTGCCAAAAAAACGACTCGGGCAGCTTTCGAGCGCGCTTGCCGACAACACAGATGGAACCACGTATGTCTTCGAAACGAAATCTGACGAACACCCGCCAACCCTCATGGAAAACCCTCGACGGGCGAGGCTCTTTGAGTCATTCGTTCGTTTTTATTCGGTTCCGCAGGCAGCCGAAATCGACCCAACGCTCGTATTCTCTTTTGCCTTCCCCATATTTTTTGGGTTTATGCTTGGAGATGTAGGGTACGGAGTGGTCGTGCTCGCTCTCTCCCTCTGGATTATTCGGAGAGTTCAGCACGGAGGCAAAACCATAGTTCCTGCATCAATACGCCGATTCGCGGGTACAATCCTGAAGAAATCCGCATGGCTCAAAGTCGCGAGGGCTATGTTGATGGGTTCAATCGTCGCAATAGTGCTGGGATTTGTGTTCAACGGCTATTTCGGTTTCCCGCTGAACGAATATCTGTTTGGATATCTCAACCATACATTCGGTACAGGACTTCCCGCGTCGGGCACTATTCTCAATCCGACTCAGGCGTTCGGACTCAAAAAGCTTCTTCTGTTTGGGGGCTATACCGGACTGTTCTTGGTATGCTTCGGCTTCATATTGGGAGCCGTGAATGCCTACTGGGAGGGAAGGACTAGGCATATGATCGCAAAGATAGGTTGGACTGCTGTTGCGCTTTCTATTGCACTCCTTGGGCTTGCCCTAATTCATCACTCGCTTCAGAGTCCTACTAGCAGCCCAGCCTCCGCTCTCTATATTGGTGCGTTTGTGATCGGTCTGGCTGCGGTGCTTTACGGAGAAGGTGCTAGGTCATTCATCGAACTCCCTTCCGTGATAAGCCATATTATTTCGTACACTCGACTGGTGGGCATTCTTCTTGCATCGGTTGTGCTGGCGAGTGTAATAGACTCTATCTTTCGTGGGCTTGTAAGCAGCGGTCCGGGGCTTGCGGTTGCAGGTGTTATTATCCTGATATTCGGTCAGGTGTTCAATATCGCGATTGGACTCTTCGAACCGGCAATACAGGGAGCACGACTTCTGTACGTCGAATTTTTCTCGAAATTTTATACCGGAAATGGAAAACCCTTCAGACCGTTTGGAACGAGAAGGGTTTATACAAAGCATCAGGTGAATATTCCGCAACCAGACTAGGCTGGTCCTGAGCCGGTATCAGAAGGATGTCCCCATATTGAGAGGCTTAAATACAAGCTAGACCGGCTGAACGAATAATGTGGCTGCGTGACCACCCCGACGAGGCCGCTGTGATTGTGCTCGGGGTGATTGTGCTGGCCGCTTGGTTTTTGCTTGGACTCGGACTTCATCCACTCCTCATTACCACGCTAGCAGTGAGCGCCTCCCTTCTCAGGGTGGGAGTGATGATGATTGTTTCCGTAGGGCTGAGCCTGATCATCGGGGTGGGCGCGGCAAGAAGCAGGGCGGTGGAGCTGGTTGTGCTTCCGATTGTGGACGTCTTGGAAGCCGTCCCTGTAATTTCTTTCTTTCCAGTAGTTTTGCTTACCTTTGTGTATACACTTGGCCCGGGTGCTGGCACCGAGCTTGCGGCAGACTTCCTAATTCTTACTGCGCTAATCTGGAACATCATTCTCGGAGTGTACGAGTCAGTTCGTCAGGTCCCGGCCGAGCTGATAGAATCCACAAAGGTGTTGCAGATGAACGCCTTCGACCGTTTTGTGCGACTTTATGCTCCAGGCTCATTTCCATCGATTGCCTCGAACCTTTTACCCAGTTTTGCGAGCGCGCTGTTCTACCTGTCGGAAAGCGAAATAATTGCGATTGGCGCGAAGAATTACAGTGTATTCGGAATTGGAAGTCTGGCTGAAAGGTATATCCAGACGCCAGGCGACACCACACTTTTCGTTGGAGCAGTGCTCGTCCTTCTCTTCGGGATAACTGTCGTAGTGAAGTTCGTGCTCGAACCGATGGTGGATTATTCGGAGAAATTCAAGTACGAGCTTGTTGGAGGATCGGGTGTCAGCACCCCTTGGTTTTCGAGATTGACTTCAAGACTTAGCACAGCTGCGAGGCCCGCTCAGCTGGGAAGACTCAGAGTGATGGGCAGGCCGTTCAATGCGTTCAGTTATATCGCAAACCAGGAAAGGCGCGCGATTGGATCCAGAAGGCGCTTTGGCCAAATCGTAAGCGGAAGACTGCTCCGCGCGCTTGTTGCCGCTCTCATATCCGGTTTCCTAATTTTTGTGCTGCTCTCAGTATATTCTTCGGGTGCACTCAGGCAGACATTTTCCCTTTACACTGCTTCGTTCTTGTTCTCTCTTCTCAGGGGCACGGCCTGGGACGGCCTGAGAATTCTGAGTGCGTACGGGATTTCGCTCCTAATATCGCTGCCGCTCGCTTACCTTATGGTGACTCACAGGCTTTTGCAGCGCATACTTTATCCCGTACTCGAAAACGTCGCAAGCTTTCCAGTCCCGCTCATATATCCTCTTATTCTTTCTGCAAGCATCTTCTTGCTCGGGCGAGATCGAATCGTCGGAGGAGTTTGGTACGAACTCGATGTTTTGCTAGTCACCGTGCTGAGCGCAATATGGTATATTCTATTCAATTTTCATGGTGCCCTTAAGAGGATTCCCAGCGACATACTTGAGGCCTCTGACATCTACGGGCTCCAGGGTCTGACCAAGTGGCGTTATGTCATATTACCGGGAACTGCAATGAGTCTCATTACTGGTTCAATGGAAGCCATAGGGAGCTTCTGGGCGGGTCTGATGATTGCGGATTACTTCAAATTCAGTGCAGGCACGATACTAGAAGTTAGATACGGTCTAATGAAGATACTTGACGTAGCCACCTATTCCGCGAACATCACAGAGGCCGGCGCGGTGACCCTATTCATGATATTCCTGATATCCATAATCACGTTCACAGTGTGGTATCCTCTGCTGACTATTCTTGGCAGAAGGTACAGGTTCGATTGAGCATGCCGCATCTCATCCCTTGCTAGCGGGAAGACCCGCGCGCCTTGGCCGCAGACGTCAATTGTTCAACCCGCCTTAGATGTGATGAAGCCAACAGTCTGTTAGATCAGAGAGGAGCGCTCAGAACGAGCAAAGCTACCCACACTAGGAGCATAAGCTTTCTTGACCTTGTAGGTCTTGAATAATCATTAAGCGCACCCGGATGGCCCGCGATGCTCAGGAAGAGCATGAGGAAACCCATCAGGAGGAACGCTGGCTCGATTAAAACGCCTGCCAGTATCATCGTGAGCGCCACTCCAAGCGATACATTCCGGTGCACGCTCGAACTCGTAAACGCTCGCAGAACGTGACCGCCGTCGAGTTGAGACGTTGGTAGGGCATTCAGAAATGTGACCAAAAGTCCGACCCAGGCCGCGAATGCTACAGGATTCAGAACCAGCACCATATTTGCAGGAACCACTAGGTAGGAGACAAGGTACATAAAAAGTGGTGTAAAGGGCAGTGACTGAGTTCCACTGCTAGCTGCAACCTGTGGTGTTATGGCTGGTGAAGTCAGCACACCTACTATGGTAGCGACTATGGCTACTAAGAAGCCTCCGAGCGGACCTGAGAGGCCAATATCGAACAGCTGGTTTCTGGTCCTGAACGGCTCCCTTGCGCGTATGACAGCCCCGAAAGTGCCGATCGGCGGTACTGAAGGAATAAAGTATGGCAGGGAAGCCGCAATTCGGTGCCTCTTGGATAGCATATAGTGGCTCGCCTCATGAGTGACCAGAATTGCGAGTAGCGTAGCCAAATATTCGAACGCATTCACAAAGGGGTTTCCTGAATAGCTAAAGAACCCTGCGACGAAAATGGTAGCCGCTGTAGCAGCAAAGAGCCCGATGTTCCACCGGATATCGGTCGCGACAGGCACCAATTTGTCGAGCACCACGAAAGACAGGGTGTTCGGACTGGGACCGTCTCTGATAAGAAGCGTGTAGCCTGCGTCGGATGCCTCCGACTGAATTGATTCGATTATGCCGCTGTCGGCTGGTCTCTCGGTCTCGAAGACAACGCTTCCCTTAACTACGCCTTCCCGCATGATAGTTAATTTTGCAGATAAAATCTGGGATATGGTGCGGACTGCCTTTTGCACCTTTGCATCTTGCTGGGTTGTTTGATCTTCTGACAGTAAAAATCTCCTCATTCACGAATAATCTTGTCGCGCACATTCCATCCGTTCTGGTTCTTATATGTCCAGCGGAAGGCGAAGCGTTTGGCCCGCCCGAGGCCCCGCCCGGGCAACGCTTCGTCAGGATTACGCAGTGTATCAGATGCCCGCGCTAACGCTTAAAACGCAACATCAAGCGCTCTAGCGATTACCATGCGGTTTGAGTTCGTCGTCTTTAAATCGGTTGTTGATTTGCTCTCAAGCGTAAATGCCTATTTCTCGGCGCCGGGAATAAGGCCATTTTTTGCGCTTGACAGTTACAGGGGCTATATCATGCACCTGACTGCGCTCGGAACCGATCGAGATGAAATCGTGATGCTTGCATTTGTGACAAAAGGTTCAATTCCGGCTGGAATCATAGAATATGACCTTGTGGCGAAGAAGTTCGCTCAGGTCGAGAATATCAGCAGGCCAGACAAGCTCTACTTCGCTGTAGTTGAGCCGCAGAGCTCCACCGTTGGCGATCAAGTCGTGGCCGCCTACGAGAGTAGATACTCACAGAAGATATAGTAGCCGCTTGTCGCTCACTTACCTAGCGAATCAATGGCCTTGGTGTCGCCGACTATATGCCCGCTTTCGTCCCAGCGGTAGAAACCTCTTCTGCTCTTTCTGCCGTTCAGGCCCGCCGTGACCATAGTCTTTAGCAGATATGGCGCCCGGTACTTGGGATCACCGAAGCCCTTGTGCAGCACCTCGCCTACATACAAAGTTGTGTCATTCCCGACATAATCCGAAAGCGTAAGCGGGCCCATTGGCCAGTTGAGCCCCAGTCTGACGGCTTTGTCAATGTCTTCTGGTGTCGCGACCTCCTCCTGCAGCAGGGACACAGCTTCGTTAAGCGCCGGAATGAGGATTCTGTTCACGATAAACCCAGGGCTGTCTTTCTTTACAAGCACAGTCTCCTTCCCCATTCTTTGAGAAAGCTCTTGGACAACCCTGACTGCCTCATCCGAAGTCAGCTGGCCGCGAACAATTTCGACGAGTCTCATCACTTGAGGAGGATTAAAGAAGTGCATTCCGCACACTTTCTCCGGCCGGTTGGTATATGACGCAAGCAGAGTAATGCTGATTGAAGAAGTGTTGCTCGCGAGAATTGTCCGACCGGGAGAAAGTCTATCTAGCTCCATGAAGAGTTCTCTCTTTATCTCTTCTCTTTCAGGGGCTGCCTCTATTACAACGTCGGAATCCGACACCGCTTCTTCGATACTCGTGGTACTTGTAATTCGTTTCATTACTGCGTTTGCCTCTTCCTGCGACATGGAGCCCTTCCTTACGAATCTGGAGAGACTCTGGGAAATCATCCTGTTGCCTTCCCTCAGGTATTTCTCGTCAATGTCGCGCAGGTAGACTTCGACACCGGCAGACTGTGCCGCGACCTGGGCTATGCCGTGGCCCATGAGGCCGGCACCCATGACGGCAATCTTCTTTATCTCCATTTGAAATCCGAATGCAGAACAAAGAAACCGAATTAAGCCTTTTCAAGTGCTGTTTCTGAGCTGAACCGGCTTGAAAGGTTTGTTGCATTCCTGCTGCGATAAGTTTTGTCAGTTGGGTCCTTTCGATGGATCGCAAAGCTTCAGCAGGAGGAGATGCGGACTCTGCGATCGCATGACCTATATGAGCTGTAATTCGCCTTGGCAGTGTATTGACTACAGAGGCAACTCTCTGCTATGTATTTGATAATAAAGGTCGTGTGCTGCTGCTTCACAAAGCCGCAGGATTATTTGGTGGCGGAAAGTGGAACGCCCCCGGGGGCAAGGTGGAAAAGGGAGAAAATCCTCTGAGCGCCGCTTCGAGAGAGGTGGAGGAAGAGACCGGTATTGTAGCTACAAACCTGTCCCCTGCCGGTGAACTGCATTTCTACCTCGGTGATGAGAGGGTTCCTGACATGCACGTACATCTATTTCGGTCATTTGAGTTCAGGGGTTCACCCCGACCGAGCAGAGAAGGCATACCTGAGTGGTTCAGCGTCGATTCGCTTCCCTACGCGCATATGTGGGAAGATGACGCGATATGGGTACCACACTTGCTCTCCGGCCGGCGCGTGCGAGGAAGCTTCTATTTTGAGCAGAATTACGGGCGACTTCTGAGTTACGAGCTACTTTTGGGGCCAGCAGGCTCTAATTAGCGCGGTGATTCAGGAACTTCAGCCTCCTTTCTTGACAGCAAACATATAGCTCGGCATTTGTTCGAACTCAAGTAGGAGAATGTAAAGAGTTGCGAACATCCGCGCTTAGACCTACGCGCTCGGGCGCGGCCTACCATGTTGGACTGGGCGAAGACAGGCTTCCGAAGTCATTTCTTCTTCCGGGTGACCCTGCAAGGGCGAAGAAGATTGCAAATAGTTGGGACTCGTATGAGATTCTTGCGGAGAGCCGAGAATTTACTTCGTATAGGGGCACTTATCAGGGCACACACATCGGAGTGACAAGCACCGGCATAGGGGGACCGGCCCTTTCCATCGTGGTCGAAGAGCTTGCGATGAAGGGCGTTAGAACCATGGTACGTGTAGGGAGCTGTGGCTCCGTTTTGAAGGGGGTAAGAGTTGGGGACATAGTGATTTCAAAAGCCGCAGCCAGGTTTGACGGGGCGAGCAGGACCTACGCGCCACCCGAATATCCCGCGTCCGCGGACCCGCTCGTTTTTTGCGCACTGGTAGAGGCCGCGGAAAAGGCTGGGGTGAGATACCATACAGGGATAACTGCATCCTTTGACTCTTTTTATGCTGGTCAGGCGCGGCCAGGGTTCAAGGGATTCCTTCCTCCCGGTTCAAAGAGCTGGCTGTCCAATTTGCAAAGATTGAACATCAAGAACGTGGAGATGGAAGCGGCTACGCTGTTTACCATTGCCAATATTTATGATATAGCTGCGGGTGCGGTTTGTGCAGTTTTCGCAAACCGCGTGACCAACGAATTTGGCGAAGAGGGAGAAAGAGAGGCAATCCTTGTAGCCAACGAGGCCATAAAAAGTCTTGCGCAGAGGGCTAGAGTGTGAAGCCGCCCTGCGAGGTAATGGTCAAATCTTTTCTTCCCGCTGTTCGCGCGCTGGTTTCGCGCAGGCTTCGTGAACTTGGTTACGCTCAAACAGAGATTGCTGGAATGCTTGGCGTAACGCAAGCCGCGGTCAGCAATTACCTTTCGGCCGACCGAGAAGTGCAAGTTCGTAAGATCAGGGAACTTGGGATGGATGGTGCGCTGCTTGAGTCGATGCTTGAGGAGCTGGTGCCAGCAACCATGAGCAGCGACACTCTCTCTACTGATATTCTTTATCGTCACTGGAGCTCACTCTTGTCTTCTGGCACCGTTTGCAATTTTCACAGAGCTCAGGCGCGGGGGCTGCTCGATTGCGAGCTCTGCCTTCATGAAATGAAGGGCGGCGACCCGGAGAGGCATGGTGTGCTTGCCTCGCTAAGAGAAGCGACAAAACTTGTGCAGGCGTCTCCGACCATTGCTCGCTATATACCAGAGGTCTACACGAATATAGTGTATTGTGTGCAGAGCGCCGTAAACGAGAAGGACGTGGCCGGAGTGCCTGGCAGAATTGGAAGGAGAGGAGGGCGGGCTCTCGCCCTGGGAGAGCCGGAATTCGGAGCCTCGAGTCACATGGCCAAGGTAGTTCTGGCGCTACGTAGCAGGAATCCTTGGGTGAGGTCAGCAATCAATCTTAAGCCGGACAAATTACTGCTTGAGTGGATCGCAACGGTTGTCGGCCACACGCCGGCAGTGCTGGATAACTACATCGATTTGGAGGAGTTGTTCTCGAGACTGAAAGAGGCTCTGGTCAGTTCGCCTCTTGATGCCTTGGTCGACCCCGGTGGGAGAGGATTTGAGCCGAATGTCTATCTCCTAGGGATAGATCCCGTGAGCCTGTGCAACATAGCAAATTCTGTTGCCACGCTGGCCAGCCGGGGAAGCCGACTCACAGGGGCTGGATAGGCATCCTCGCTTTCGCTACGGTTTAGTCCGCGCTTCGCTTCTCCAGTCTCGCTACAAGTTCCTTGTACAGAAGTTGCAGCCTGGCGTACCTGTCGACCGCGGTTTCCGCAGCAGATACAAAGAACGCCAGGTTTGTGTCGTTCTGTCTCTTCTTGTATGCATTTCTTTTCTCATAGAAATCCTGCTCGCCTACTAGCGCGTGTCGCTCCACTGTCTTGATTCTAGCCCTGAGGTCTTCGTCAGACAGCTCCTCCACCCTTTCGTCTAGTTTCATCTTCTTGCGGAAATTTCTCGTACGAGTATATATCTCCAGCGGACTCTCAGAAGTCAAATGTCGAGCACCACAGTGCAACTCCAACCTTTGGCATCACTGAGCACACGGAATCCATGATAAGTGACCGCCTTGACATCGACACCCAACCGATGCCGACGGGCATCAATCTGCTCGCCCATCCCTAGAGCCCTTAGCCGAAGGCCGGAGACAGTCTTAGCTATCTCGACTTCTACTGTCTTCAGGAGCAGCCTCTTTGCGTCCTTGAGAAACACAATTTCAGATAGGAAGGCGTGAAGAAGTGACTCTTCGTCCTTCGCCTCTAGGCGAATATCCTCTTTTGTGACAGCCTGAAGCGATGCCATATCGACCATTGACGAAGTGAGAGCGAGCGCCGCCTCTTGAAAGAGCTCGGGCAAACTCTCCGCTCTGGCTTCAAAAGCGAGGTCACCGATTGCGACATCTTCCAGATATCGATAGGGCAATGCTAGCTCTCCTTTCAATCCGCTTCAGAGTTTAAATCGCTCGCCCAGCAAGGTGCCAGCTTAGATTTAGAACTCAAGACTTCAGAAAGATGTAAAGCTCGCAATTGTTAAATCTGTTGGCGTAAATCTTGAACGAGTTGGATGAAAGTACTCAAGACATCCGAGATTAAAAGGAGGCTGAAATCAGTTCCTGGCTGGACCCATACAAAGAAGGGACTCGTGAAAAAATATGAATTCGAAGACTTCCAGCAGGCGCTGGACTTCATAATCAGGATTGCTCCTTTTGCGAACGAGCTGGACCACCATCCGGACATATACAATTCATACAACCGTGTAAAGCTGACTTTGTTTTCTCATGAGGCAGGTGGGATTACCGAGCTTGACTTCAAACTTGCCGAGAAGGTGGACTCGCTCGTGTCGCCAGGCTCTACGTAGCCCGTGGCATCTTTCAGGGGTCAGCTGAAGTGCATGGAGCTAGCTCTGAGCAGGATTCAAGTCTCGCTAACTACCGTAAGCAACTTGACGCTATTACTCTTGATATCGTTCACGCAATTGAAAAGCGCCGCGAACTCAGCGAAAAAATTCGGGATTTGAAGGAACGCTTGGGCTCTCCGGTACTGGATCTTTCGCGTGAGGAGGAACTTGTCAACCGGCTTGTAAAGGGAAGTTCGGTGAGCGAGAAGCCTCAGCTTAGGCGCGTTCTTCGCGAAGTAGTATCTCTCTGCAGAAATGTGCAAAAGAACGTCAAGGTCGCAGTTCCTCCATTAATGGGGGGCTACTGTGAAGAAGCGGCTACTGCCATTCTTGGTTCCTCGCCGCAGATTGTCGGAGTGGACAGCGCAGAAAGCGCGTTGAGAACAGTAAATTCAGGATACGCCGATTACTGCGTTGTTCCATACGAGGGAACTGCCCAGGGAGCCTTCCCTGCGACGCTTGACTCGCTGGTTGAACTACCTTTGAGTGTCATAGGCGAAACCGTAATGGGAATTCAGTATCATGTTGTTTCTTCCGAAGACTCGGCCGCTAAAGTGAAATCAATACATGGAGATCCCGAGGCCATTGCGGCCTGCAGAGGTTTTCTCCTCAGGGTTTTTCCGCACGCCAGGCTGATATATGAATCCACTTTGTCAGGCTCTCGCCTGGAGATGAGAAGTAAGAGCGCGTCGCTCGTCACTTCATACGACGCCCTCCAATCTCGACTACATGTGCTCGCCGAGAACGTCCAGGATCAGAAGGATAACGCAGTCCGATTCATTCTGGTCGGCAGGAAGGGAGGGCATATTTCGGCGAAAGCCAAGAAGGGGGTCAGATATCGAACGAGCCTTGCATTTACTGCGGCCAATCGTCCTGGGGCATTGGCCGGGATACTTTCTGAATTTTCCCGTCGAGAAATCAACTTGACCATGATTGTCTCAAGACCCGTTCGCAGCAAGAAGTGGGAATACGCCTTTGTAGTCGACTTTGAATGCACTCAGGACGACAAGCGTTTCGAGGAGGCGCTTCGCGCTGCAAGGCCAAATATGACTTCGCTAAAGCTCTTTGGAACGTACCCGGCCGTTTCAGCCAAGGAACTCGGCTTTACTATAGGAAAATAGCCCGCGGTTTGGGATTCTAGACATACGCCAGATTGGATCTCGGCTAGGGGGATACCATTGTTGCCAGTCTATTCAGAATCATGGGAAGCATGTCCGGGTGGTAAACAAAGGTCGCGGTTATCGCGAAAATTACTGTCAGCCTTATAGAGTTATAGAGCCGGCGTGTATCGTACATTAAGTGTCTTAGAGGGCTGTGCCTGGGATCAGCGATATCCCAGTGAATCTTGAAGATATCACGGTATTCCCTGACGTGAATGCACCGCCCGCTCGGCAATGCCAGTCGCCAGTTTGTGAGTGCTCCTTTTCTCCAGCCAACGCTCTTGCGGAACCCGAATCGAATCGGTTCTTCCACCTGCAACCTGCTTACGAGCAGATCTACGTGCGGGGGCATCTGTTGGACCTTTTTGATTAGATCAGACCATTCCGAGCGAAATCCTTTCCAGCCTTTCCAGCTCTTCCTCTTCGGCCCTCTCACATTTATGGCCCTTTGGCGCGTTAATATAACTCTTACCAGTTCGCCCGTCACAATGGTTCATCGATGAGGTAGTGGCTGTGTGCTTGGAATCTGCACGAATCGTATGGCGGATTCGCGCGAGAACTTGGTAACGTCAGATGAAATCTCGGGTTGACTCTGCCGCCGCAAGCTCTTCCAAACTTTCGAGCAATTCGCGATTAATCCAGTTATGGCGTGGACACGAGTTCGCGATTAACCTGCTCTCCTTTTCGCAGTCGGGACAGCACTGGTCGTCCGTAACAAATCTGAATGTGTTCAGTTGCACAGGAGTACGCGACAACTCCCTCTAAATCCCCGAGGTAACTCCGGAGGTGCCGAATCCAAAAGGAAAAGGAATAAAAAAATTGAAAGGTTTGGGGTACAAAGGTTGACGCCGTGGCTCTGGAGGTTCTAGGCAGCGCCTATCCTGAAAAGTTTGGTCCCGCATGTGGGACATGTACCGCGAATTGCGGGCTTACCATTCTTTAGAGTGACCTTCTCGGCTCCTTTGATTTCTTTCTTGGCTCGGCATTTTACGCAGTAGGCCTGGACCATGTTCGAGTCAAGTGGGGTTTCCATACCCTCTTATATGAGTGTCGAAGCGTGCTGCCATGGGGGGACTTCAGTGCGTTTGAAGACAAGCTCACTTGCAAAGAAGCATAAACTCCGGGAAGCAGTGGAAATCGTCAGAAACTAATGGTTCTTGATAAGAGAACAAGATTTGGCTTGAGCCCTGCCTAAAGCAGATTGGATGCGTAAGCTTCAAAATGGCGTTTGCTGTTTGGGGCATGTCGCGCGTGTGAGAGCCCAGGGCTTGGCAACATGATGGGGAGTCGGCACGCCACCCAGGGATTTCTGGTAAGCGTCGTTCACTCGTCGCTCTGCCCCCTAAGGGTATGCATCCAAGGTGACAGAATTGTTATAGCAAGTGTTTGCGTGCGAATCATCGGGAGGTTAAAGATCCTTGGGAGAGAGGGAGAGCTTGAAGCTGCAGATTAACGATGCTATTACTACAATCCGAGGCTTACAGAGCAAGATAGACATCTCAACAAACAAGATGGACGAGCGTGCAAAGCAGTTACTGCAGTCGGCAGGGGAATACTACGGAAAGCAGGAGCGGGAAAGAGCCACTCTATACGCTAACGAAGTCGCACTGATTCGAAGTCTGTCCGGTAAACTCTCAAAGAGCAGGCTGGTTCTCGAAGTCATCGAGCTCAGACTGGAGACTGTCGTAGAAACCGAAGACTTGGCTTCAACTCTTCGCCCTGCGATAGATGCAATCAAGAACGTAAAGAACGACATTGGTCCAATCATTCCGAAGGCTGACGAACTGCTCGCTCAGGTGAACGGCCAGTTGAGCGACATACTTGCGACCACATTCCATACCGATGTTAAGTCGGTGGACTCGGTCATCAAAACTTCCAGTGCTGAAGATGTAATGTCGGAAGTTAGGGCCATGCTTGGTGCAGGCTTAGCGTCTGAACTGCCAAATCCGCCAGAGACCGAGTCGGTTGCGCTCACCCAGTCTCAGGAAGAGCTTTCAGAAGCCTGATTTGGCGCATGCGCCTAATCAGCTTCTTTAAGTCTGATCGGAGCGCAACTCGCGGGGGCTCATACGGTGGCAGGGTATGCGGCCGAGAGGCTCATTCGCACTTGGTGAATCCGCACATCTTGCAGGTAAAGCAGCCTCCTTCATTTACTAGAGATTCCTCTCCACAGTTCGGGCATCGCTCAAGGCCGGCCAGCATGTGCTTTACTTCGGTTGTGTCGGCAACGAAATCTGCGGGGTTGGGTGCAGGGCTCGAAGGCTGGGCTGGTTGCTGAGACTGCGGCGCAGCAGTGCCTCCGGCGGGTGAATTCATCATCTCTAAGGCCTTCGCTATCGCGTCCGGGACACTAAGGAGATGCAATCCCTTATCCCAAGTAGCGTTTCTTCCTTGGATACCTTTCAGGCTGTGAATAACCGCGGTAATGTCTCCTCCGAGCTGCAGGAAATTACTGATCAGCTTGCCGATGGCCTCGCTGTATGTTTTCTCTTCGCTACCCGATTTGCCCAGATTTACAAAGACTTCCCTTACTCTGTTGTTTTCGTCCTTGTTCACAGTTATATAGATTGGACCCTGCACTAGCACCAGTTTGATAGTCTGCCCGCTCAGGCTCCTCGGCCTTTCCCATTCTTTCTTTAACCCGACTTCGACTTTCTTGAGTTCTGTTCTGTCTGTTATCAGAACGCCTTCTCGGGATCCTTCGCGGTAGACAGTAATACCTTTGCAACCAGCCTTCCAGGCCTGGAAGTAAATTTGCTCGACCTCTTCGACGGTCGTTTCCTCGGATAAATTGACGGTGCTCGAGATGGCGCTGTCTATATGCTTCTGAATCACTCCCTGAAGTTTGACCCGAAATTCGGGTTTGATTTTGTGGGCAGGCACAAAATACTCAGGCAGTTCGTCCTCGCTCTTTAGGTTAAATTTCGCAATGTATTCTGCTACAAGGGGATGGTAGACTTTGAAGTATTCTTGGCTCAGAGATTCGGACCTCCTTGTATAGCTGAACGCAAAGATTGGCTCTATTCCACTCGAAGTCCCGGCAAGCACCGAGCCGCTTCCAACTGGAGGTACTGTGAGTACGCAGACATTACGAAGGCCACTCTCCTTGATTTTGAGCCTGAGTTCTTCGGGCAGTGCAGCAATGAACGGTCTTTCGAGATGCTTTGTCGCGTCGAAGAGCGGAAATGGCCCCTTCTCTTTTGCAAGTTCCACGCTCGCGTCATAAGCCCAGAGCTTGATTTTTTCGAACAGGTGGTCTATATATTCCAGAGAATCCTCGGAGTCATACTTTATCTTTAACTTCGCGAGCATATCGGCGAGGCCCGTGAACCCGAGACCTATTCGCCTTCCGGCTGTGCAGGCTTCGCTCTGCGCCGGAAGCGGGTGGCGGTCATTGTTATAGGTTAGTACGTCGTCCAAGAACCTCACGCTTACTCGCACACACTTTTCCAGACTCTCCCAGTCAAGCGTCGGCCGGGCTCCGAAGGCATCCTTGACAAAGTGAGAGAGGTTTATGCTGCCGAGGTCGCAGGCGCCGTAAGGCTGCAGCGGCTGTTCGCTGCAGGGATTCGTGGTTAACACTTCCAGGCCGTTGTATTCACTTGGACTCCCTCGCTTTACCGCATCCCAAAAGATAATACCTGGCTCAGCCCAGTCTCTAGCTGAGCTCACAAGCTCTTTCCAGAGTTCCCTGGCACGCACGACCCTTTCAATTCTCCCAGTAACAGGGCCATCATACCAGAGGGTGAACTCGGAATCTGACTCGACTGCGCGCATGAACTCGTCTGTCACGCGTACGCTTATGTTCGCGTATCTCACGTTCTTCAGATTTCTCTTTACTTTAATGAAATCAAAAATGTCCGGGTGGTCGACTCTGATCGTGATCATGAGCGCACCTCTCCGGCCGGCTTGACCGATGGTGCCGGTTGTCTCGCTCATAACATTCATGAATGACACTGCACCTGTGGAATAGGCCGCCGCGTTATGCACGGGAGCTCCTTTCGGTCGAAGAATGCTGATGTCCGTACCCACGCCTCCTCCCAGGCTATAGGTTCTTGCCGCTTCTTTGCACCAATCGAATATTCCCTCTATGGAATCCTCTTTAACGGGAAGTACGTAACAGTTTCCGGTGAGCACACCATTTCCCAGCACGAATGTATGCGTTTTTGGCTCTTCACAGCAGTAGACTTCTTCTTCAAACGCAGTTGTAGTGATTGATTCTATGCCTATGGTGTAGTTCCTTTGCGGTTGCGAAGATTTTCTGTATATTGCAGCGTGGTCAGTTCTAAGGAACAGGTCCTCGGAGAGCGTAGACTTTCGAAGTCGAAGGCGATAACGTGAGCCGAGCCGCATTTTCTCCCGGGTGCCCTTCTTAACCTTGGTGATCCTGTTTCCGATGATCCCCAATCTGCCTAGCTGCATTTTGATTGCCTGAAGGTCCCCTTTTTGTCGCGACTCGAGCGAGGCGCCTCCACTACGAGAATCGACTCGGGCGCCTGCTGCAAGGAAACCTGACAGGAAGCCATACCAGTATGACGAGGTTTCATTCTCTGGAGGGACCCGTGTAAGATCATGGGTCGGTTTCATTTCATTCGTGAAAAGGACATCTCGAGAGATTTTGCTGCTTGGGTCGACTTCTTGCGATGCAGGAAGATACCTTGCTAGTTCTCCCTTTGGGCCCGACAGCTGCAGCCGATACGTATTCCCGTGCTTTCGCCGTTTATCTGACCCAGTTCCGTACACAATCCCGTGAACCACGCCGTCGTAATACCTGCGGTCCTTTGCGGGCCTGGTAGGAAGGCTTAGCGCCAGTCCGCGATAACCGCTGAGATTCATCAGTTGTTTGGTGGTCATCTTGACAAGCGCCCCCTTTGTTCTCAACACCCACTCGTGATTACCCGTGGCAAAGAGAGTATCGCCGTTCTTGAGTGAAAGTCTGAAGAGCTTTTGCCTCCCGAAACTTCTGAATTTTACCCTCGACCATCCTACAGGAGTCAGGACCTCTACGTCTTCGCCTGCAATGCTGGATATCGGAACACAATCTACTGTGCTCGAAACGGAGAGAGACTGGGCTACCAGCCCGCCACCTTG
This sequence comes from archaeon, assembly GCA_021817005.1. Taxonomy (GTDB): domain Archaea; phylum Thermoproteota; class Thermoprotei_A; order Marsarchaeales; family Marsarchaeaceae; genus JAKAWJ01. The sequence continues at coordinate 17,369 of JAKAWJ010000005.1, forward strand.
GGAAGAAGTGCGCACTCCTGCTGAGGGCTTGCGTCTTATGAGGACGTTTGTGCTTCCCCTAAGGCAGTTGAGCAATGTGGCCCTCCTGCTCTGGCCCGCGCCGAACAGTATTCTGCCTCCAGGTATGAACGCGAAATTTTCTAGTAGCCAATAGAATTTCTCTTCCCACTCGGCCCTTTTTTCATTCGAGCTCTCTGCGCTCGCTATTTCCCTTGCTACACGTCGCCACATCTGCGGGGGAGTGATCTCCTGCAGCGTCCCTTTCATGTCCTTCAGGGCATACTTTTCTAGAAAAACCTTTGCACGGAGGTCGTCGCCCCCGAAGAACTCGCTCGTCACCTTCGGGACGCCGGCGGTCGCGTCTTGGTCGTTGATTTCTGACTCTGTCAAGCCCGACCCTCCTCAGAGAGGAATGTTAAAATCGCTGAAATGGAACTCGTCAAGTCAGCCTGCGGGTATCTTGCAAACATCAACCAGAGACACATGGTGGCATTAATAACAGTTTTAGCTGGTGTTCCACTGAACTTCATAGGTGCCCTTCGGCCACGGGTCGGCAGAAAGGCTGGCCCGCTTATATAGCAGGGCTCGTGGGCTCGCTTAGGTAGACTGATGTCAGTAACAGTTGTTGTTGGAGGGTTCTACGGGGATGAAGGGAAGGGCAAGATTGTTGCCTTTCATGCGCTCTCACAGAAGCCTGCAGTCGCGGTCCGTGGAGGCGTCGGACCAAACGCGGGGCACACCGTGGTCATGGATGGCGTCACAAGAAAGACAAGGCTGATACCCTCTGCATTCGTGTGCAGTAGAACCCAGCTCTGCGTGTCTGCGGGCGTGTTGGTGGAACCCAGCTTGTTTATATCTGAAGTGAACGAACTAGGAGTAGCGGGAAGGGCGTATTTGGACTCTGGAGCAGGTGTGATTGAGAAAAAACATATAGAACTTGACAGAACTGACCGAAATCTCAGCTCCAGAATTGGGACTACCGGAACGGGTACGGGGCCCGCTATGAGCGACAGGGTGTTGCGGCAGCTCAAACTTGCAGGCGAAATAGCAGAGCTCAGGCCATATATGGCTGACATCGCCGGAAAGATCCATAACGCCATCGAAGAAGGAGAAAGCGTACTCCTAGAAGGCACCCAGGGCACATTTCTCTCGCTTTACCATGGAAGCTACCCCTACGTAACTAGCAAAGATGTAACTGCGTCTTCGATTTGTGCTGATGCAGGAATAGGTCCCACCTGCGTAGACCATGTGCTTGTTGTGTTCAAGAGTTACGTGACAAGGGTGGGGAATGGGCCACTTGCAAACGAGCTTCGTCAGGAAGAGGTGGAGAACAAGGGCTGGACCGAGCGAGGCAGCGTCACGGGCAGGCTGAGACGCGCGGCACCATTCAATATTGAGCTTGCAAAACGCTCGGTCAGGCTAAATGGAGCGACGATGTGTGCACTCACCAAACTGGATGCGATTTTCCCTGAGGCGTCTGGAATGCGCGAGTATGGGAAATTACCGAGAGAGTCTAGAGCTTACATAGAAGAGCTTGAGGAGGCGCTCGGCGTACCCATAGTTTATGTAGGCACGGGATCGGAGGTAAAGGACACGGTAGTTGTGCCTCACTGATTCTCGCGAGCTATTGCAGCTTGCAGGCGCTCTTTCAGTTTCTCGGATACTATCGAGCCCGGTGCCCTTCCCTTTACTGCAGCCATTACTTCGCCCATAAGCGGTTTGAAGGCTTCCTCCTTTCTTTCCTGTATGATATGCAAGTTTCTTGCAAGCACATCTTCTATTATGGAATCAAGTTCGGATTTGGATAAGGTTCTCTCTGCAATCATTTCGATTGCCTTTTCCGCTTTGACTTCGCTTTCAAGCATGAGCTGAACTGCTTGCTTAAGCTGCGTACGAGTCAGTCGAGATTTGGATGCCATCTTCAAGGTGGCTAACAGGGTCTCTTGATCAAGCCTGGCTGTGGCTGCCCCCTCCCTCTCAAGCTCCTTCAGGTCCTGAGTCAGGAATGCCCCGGCAGTCACCGCATAGTTTGGATTTATACTCAGCAATTCTTCTATTACTGGTAGCCACTCGGAATCAACAATTTGCGAACTGAGTTCAGCGCTTGCTCCAAGCCTCTTCAGAGTTTCTGCGGATTTTTCGATGGGAGCAGGAATATTTCTGGTCAGGTCTAAGAGGTAGCCAGAAGTAATCCGGGTTCCAGGCACGTCTGTCTCCGGGTACATCCTTGCTGAGCCAGGCAGTGGACGAGAGTACCTTGTCGTACCGTCTGCTTCTGGCGAACGAGTCTCAGGCACGACCCCGGTTAGGGCATCGCTGCACCGGCGGCTCACTACAGCGAGCGCTCTTGCTGCAGCTTCTTGCCGGCCCACGACGATAACGAAGGCGTCTCTCTGGGAGCAACCTAGTATCTTGTAAACGTCTTCGACTTCCTTCTGCTTTATACCGTAAGCGGGTAACTCATCCGAGTGAAATATCCCTCCGACGCCGGCCAGTCGCCTTGCATAGTCCGCAACTTCGGCTCCGAACCTTAACCCATGTGCAACTTCAGTGCCGAAGACACCCGCGAATCCCTGAACTCTGAGAGCGTACACCCCTTCACGCCGCTTGAGCGCGGACTGGATCGCTCTCGAGTCGGTCTGCTCGAAGACATGAGTGAGGTCTACCGGAACACAATTCTCGACCTTGGCACCAGCTGCAACCAAATTCCTTGCCAGCGAAATCAACCCTTCCTGCCTCTGTTTTTCAAATCTCATCACTTTTGGAATCAGGCTGAGCTCCTGAACTCCTTTGATTTCAACTCGCGTGCCGCCCTCCACCGATATATTTACGTCCTGTCTGATTGTGCCTAGGCCCCGCTTAGCTCTCCTCGTCCGCCTGAGAATTTTTCCGATTTCGAGAGCGGCCATTTCGGCCTCTTCAGCGTTACCGATATCTGGTTCTGTCGATACTTCGATAAGTGGGATTCCCAGCCTGTCCAGCCTGTAGACCACTTCTCCACCATCTTTTCTTGTATCAATGAGTCTTGCCGCGTCCTCTTCCAGGCACACCGTGGCAATTCTTACCTCTCTATTGCCTACAGGCACGCTGCCTCCGGTCCCAACGAGAGCAGTTCTCTGAAAGCCTCCGGTGTTCGAGCCATCAATCACCATCTTTCGCATAACGAGCACTTCGTCGACAGGTTTGGATTTAAGAAGCAGCGCCACCTGCAAGGCAATTTCAAGCGCTTCGCTATTGAGCCGGTGGGGGGGCTCCTCATCCATCTCCACAGCACACGAACTTTCCGTAGGTGCTTCATAGACAAACTTCCTTCGTCTTTCCTTTTCAAACTCGGCCGCCGGATCTTCCTGTCCCAGCTCGCTTTTCGACGGCCTTAGAACGCGTGTAAATTCAATTACCCGGCCGCTGTCAGAGCCGCGGGTTGGACAGTCACAGAAGAGTTTCCTTTGAGTGTCTAATTGCTGGTGAACCTCTAAGCCCGCTTTCAAACGTAACTGCCCTCCGCAGCCCATGTCCTTCTCGAGCCAATTTCACCTGCTATGTTCTCGCGCATCGCTTTAGCTATATTCTCTTTCGGGAGGTTGGCCAAGCACCAGCTCAGCTTTACGTAGGCTGTCTCGGGAAGCATATCGTCCAAAGGAATCACACCCGCGGACTGGAGCCTTCGGCCGGTCGTGTATACGTCCATATTGACCCTCCCGAACAAACACTGAGAGGTCATGAATACCAGCTTTCCTTCTGAAGTCAGCTTGCCGAGCTTGGAGACAAGCTCAGAGCTCACGTGGCCCAGACCCGTACCTGCTATCACTACACCGTCTACTCCGGAATTGAAAACCGCCTCCAGCAGGTCTTCCTTGAGCCCCGGAAACGAATAAAGCAGAGCCGCCCTGTCGCTAAATTGCGATTTGAGCTTCGGTATGCCCCCAGATCTCGCGTTAAAATCTCCGCACATCTCGATTTTATTGGGGCTCGCCTTGGCAACCAGACCGTCGTTCACAGGTCTGAACGCTGCACGGGAGCTAGTATGCATCTTTCTAGTGCGTACGCCAGATGTCACGTAGCAATCTGAATCAGAGGGCGTCCCGTGCATGCATACGAATACGCCCGCAGCGTTCGCATCCTTTGCGAAATTGACCGCGCTTAACAGGTTCAGGTAGGAGTCGCTGCTGGGTCGGTCGCTGCTCCTCTGAGAGCCTACGAATACGACTGGAATTCCAAGGCCCTCAAGCGCAAAGCTCAGCGCTGCCGAAGTGTATCCCATCGTGTCCGTCCCGTGGGCCACTACCACCCCCCGCGGCGCCTTCAGTATTTCAGAATATACCGACTCCGCGATGGTTGTCCAGTAGTTCGGCTTCATGTCTTCGCTCAATATGCTCATCAGCAGCTTTGTTTCAACTGAGGCGACGTCATGGAGTTCCGGAACTAGGTCAAGAAGGTCACGGGCCTCAAGCGCGGGCTTTACCGCTCCAGTCTCGTACTCGACTCGGCTCGCAATCGTGCCGCCTGTGCTTATCAGCGAAACGCGTGGCCCGGAGGCACTACTCTGGCTCAGAGTGTCCTCTGTCAGCGGCTCTTCAGAGTGCGGATATTTTGTTACAACTCGCACGGAGCATCCCTCAACGGAAACTCCGACATTGTATCCGTTTGCCAGCTTGAGGGTGACGATTTCGTCCCATTCTGACTCCGCCCTAGGCATCAGTCTCCCGCGCATTACGTGTTCAGCGCAGGAGATCTCAATTGTGTCACTTATGTCGGCACCCGCGCGGGTGAGCGCTGCCAGCGCCCTTCCTCTGTAGCCCGCACTAACAAAAGCTGCCAACTTGGATTCACGCACTCGTTTTGTGACTGAATAGCGACGATGTATATGAGGACGATGGAATGTTCGCGCAAGCCCAAAGCCCAGCAACGCTTTCCCGTATTGTCCATAACCTCGCTTAAGCACTGTAGACATCCTCAGATTGCTCACTAGGAGGAAAATTCCGCCAAGCAGTTCCTGCTAAAGCGGGATTGCAGCACTACAGGACTCGGACGCGGTTCGGGTGGTTATGGTATGGACTGTAGCCAGTTCGAAACCAGACAGAGTGCCTCAATACCCTTAAATCGGCGACACCGAGGTATTAGCCGGATAAGCTAAATGCCGAGTCACGGATCATTGACTAAAGCAGGAAAGGTTCGCTCCTCAACTCCGAAGATTGAGGCGAAGACCAGACGTTCTTCAATCCCTCGCATAAAAAGACGTGCGGTTTACTTCCGCAGACTTGTTCACAGGCAGGAGACTCCGTTTCGTCGACGGAGGTTCTAGAGAGCAGGAAAACTTCGGACACGCTCACAATTGTGAGTTGAAAATCCTGCAGGCTTTGGGCTTGGGATGTAAGCGAGTCTGCAGCTATATAATTTGTAGGTGCAATAAACTCAGGACATTTGTGAACTCTGAGTAAGAGAACCTTCAAGGCTTACGGGATGCTTTAAAGGGGGCACTGTCCGCGCGTAGCCGGAGATTCGTGTTTGTTGTGATGGAGCTTCTGTCCATTCCCTGGCAAGTCTTCTTTAGGAAAAAGGAGGGTCAAGCGCTTTACCGTGACAGTGCGGCGCAGAATTTTCTTGGTTTGGTTCGCTCTATCAACCCCAAGAAACTGCATGTTGTAAGAAAACAGTCAGAGACAAAACTTGGTCAGGCTTCTTAGGTGGGTTAGATGCGCATGCTTCCCCAGACTATAAATATGGGGATGCTAAGAATCCCCAAATGGAAGCCTACCTCGTCTCGACAAGCTATGGGGTCTTCTTGGTCGACGCGGATGGAAACGTTATAATCGGCCGCCGATCGACCGGTGATGGCTCTGTCGCGAAAGAGGTAGTTGCAGAGGCAAAGAATCTGGGTTTCGAAAGAATATTCACCTATGAACGCGGGCTCAGTCAATATGCGGAACAAATGCCAGACAGCTCGGGGAGTGCCAGGCTTTACTCCCACGAAAAGTTTGGCAATTTCCTTGGTCTCACTCCTGCAGAGACTTCTGCTCTGATTCGGGAGGCCGCAATGAGGCAGACAACGAGCGGTATAACAGAAGCATCGGGAAGGCGTGACAAGATAATTTCCCAGGTAATTAATGCAGTCGACGAGTTTGATGAGACTCTGAATGTGTTTGCCTCAAGGGTAAGGGAGTGGTATGGATTGCACTTTCCGGAGTTGGGAGAACTGATTGAGGATAACCAGACCTACCTGAGGCTTGTATCTCAGGTCGGACTCAGGGAAAATTTCACTTCCGAGAAACTGAGCGCTCAGGGGCTTGCCGGAGAGAAAATGGCGGATCTCGTCCGAGCCTCAACTACTTCTATTGGTGCCTCTCTTACTGATGAGGATTTTGAACCCGTACGCATCATGTCAGAAGCGATTTTTCAGCTATATTCATTGAGATCAAAGCTGAGTGGATATATTGAGCGACTTATGAAAGAGACGGCGCCAAACCTGTATGGAGTAGCCGGCCCAGCAATTGGGGCCCGTCTTATTGCACTCGCCGGTGACCTAGACAGGTTAGCTAAGTTTCCATCAAGCACGGTCCAGGTGCTTGGAGCGGAGAAGGCGCTCTTCCGGGCTATGAGGCGTGGGGCAAGGCCACCCAAGCATGGCGTGATCTTTCAGGACCCCCTTGTCCATAACGCTCCGCGGTGGCAGCGTGGCAAGATAGCGAGAGCATATGCAGGCAAACTGAGCATAGCCGCACGCGTCGACCTCTACCATGGCGCCGATATCGCTTCCAAGCTTCGCGCAGATTTTGAGTCCCGGGTGGCAGAAATCAAGACCAATTTTCCCAACCCTCCAAAGGGGGAGTCACAGCGGCGAGAGCCGGGTAAGGAAACCTTCTCAAGGGGAGAGGGGAGGAGGAGACGCGGCTTTGGAAAGGGGAAGAGAGCTCATGGACGTGATCGTTTCAACCGTTGAATAAGGATTATCTAAGGCTGGCACACTTTCAGATAGCGAGTAGAATAATTTGAGGTTTTTACCAGCAAAAGTTAGGGTAGGCCAAGTAATCGGTTTGCTCAGTGCCGCAATGGACTTCGGAGAGAAGGCGCTCGATCTCTACAAACTCGCTGACGAGATGAATCTCACCGCCGAGACACTCATCCCCATTTTGCGCGCTGCGCAGGTCCTGCATCTTGTAAACGTCTCAAAGGGAGACATACACTTGACCAAAACTGGCGTAGAATTGGCGCAGAAAGGACTGGCAGGTCTGACTTCGGTTCGGGACATTCTTGCCCGGACAGAGCCATTCTATACTGCACTGTCTCTCGCGAAAAAAGGGCCATTCACCCCTGAGGAGCTGGCTGCTGAACTGAGCTCGAACGCGGCCGGCTGGGTGGATTCCGATTACACGGACCCCGCCGTGCTTAAGGAGATGCTGGTCGACTGGGGCATATACACGAAGCTAGTGAGCTACGACGGTGAAGGTGTGTTTGGTGAATTTCTTGAAAGTCGAGCAGCTGGAACATAATGGACGCGAGAAGCCTCGTTCGATTTTGCGATGACCTATGGGTCGCTGAAACAGGAATCCCCGAGCCTTTAGAGGCAGGAGAGAATGTCAGTTGGTAACAGCTCGTGAACCGGTGGTTTCAAACAGACTGCCGGGGACCAATCCACCTCAAGGATGGAAGCATCTGGGAGGGTCAACCTTCTCATGCAGCGTTCAGTTGCCGCTCGTTCGCCTCGAACCGACTCAGGCTGCTATCTCACCATACTTCAGGATCTTTGAAGTGACACAAACTAACCTTTATAACTATCTTAGTAACCTTTAGTTAGTGAGTGGTGACATTTTTGGTTGATGCTCAGGTCGAGGTACGAGTGGCAGAGTCCCTGCCTGGAGACGTCGGTAGGGGAATCGCTAGACTGGACCCCAAAGTGATGCAGGATCTTGCCCTGGACACCGGAGACGTTATCCGGATTTCAGGTAGTAGGACTACTTTTGTCAAGGTAATACGGAGCTATGTGGAAGATTACGGTCGAGGTGCAATTCGTTTAGACAGGTTCACAAGAAATAATGCGGGTATCGGAATAGACGATAAAGTAGTGATTAGGAAGTGGGAGGTTAAAGAGGGGGAAAGTGTTTCGCTTTCTCCAACGGAATCGCTGCAGATTATAGGGGCAGAGGACTACGTCTCCCAGAGCCTTGCTGGAAGGGTGATCACGAGAGGTGACGTCGTGCCACTGACAATAATGGGCAGAAGAATCAACTTGGCCGTAACATCGACCTCTCCTGCTAATGGGCCGATAATCGTGGAAGAATACACAAAGGTGCAGCTGAGCGATAAGCCCCAGGCGATTGAAAATCTACCGCAGGTGTCGTACGAGGACATTGGTGGAATGCGTGATGTAGTGCAGAAAGTCAGGGAAATGATAGAGCTTCCCCTGAGACACCCCGAGCTATTTGAGAGACTGGGCGTGGAGGCGCCCAAGGGCGTATTGCTATACGGTCCGCCAGGCACTGGCAAGACGCTCTTGGCGCAGGCGGTTGCTAACGAAACCAATGCGCACTTTACGAGCATAAGTGGCCCGGAAATCATGAGCAAGTTCTATGGCGAAAGCGAACAGAAGTTGAGGGAGATATTCGAAGAGGCTCAGAAGAACGCGCCCTCCATAGTATTTATCGACGAACTGGACAGCATCGCTCCCAAGCGAGAAGAGGTGACGGGCGAGGTGGAGCGCAGAGTAGTGGCGCAACTGCTCACGCTTATGGACGGTCTTGAGTCAAGGGGCAAAGTTGTGGTCATAGGTGCGACAAATAGACCGAATGCTATTGATCCGGCCCTACGTCGGCCCGGTAGGTTCGATCGTGAAATCGAAATAAAAGTACCAGATAAGGATGGCAGACTTGAGATACTGCAAATTCATACTAGAGGAATGCCGATATACAAAGACGTAGACCTATCAAAATTGGCTGAGGTAACTCACGGGTTTGTTGGGGCTGACATAGCGGCTCTTGCGAAGGAAGCTGCAATGCATTCTCTACAGCGAGTCCTTCCCAAAGTCGACCTAAACGCAGAAAAAGTGTCCGCTGAAATTCTGAATGAGATAAGCGTAGATATGAAGGATTTCGAACACGCACTGAAAGAGGTTCATCCTTCTGCGATGAGGGAGGTCTATATCGAGCGACCAAACGTCACGTGGAGCGACATAGGCGGTCTCGAAGGAGTCAAGCAGGAGCTCAAAGAGGCGATCGAATGGCCTCTCAAGTTTCCAGACTTGATGGAGAGGGCCAACATATCTCCCCCGAGGGGGATACTGCTTTATGGTCCCCCTGGCACTGGCAAAACGCTTCTAGCTAAAGCCGTGGCTCATGAGAGCGAAGCAAATTTCATTTCAATAAGGGGCCCCGAGCTTCTTTCAAAATGGGTAGGAGAATCTGAACACGGTGTTCGAGAGGTATTCAGGAGGGCAAGGCAGGCTTCACCATGCATAGTGTTTTTTGACGAAATAGATGCTCTCGCGCCGCCCCGCGGGCAGGACTTCGGCTCAAGTGTGACGGAGCGCGTCGTAAGCCAGTTTCTTACTGAAATGGATGGAATCGTGCCGCTAAATAATGTTACAGTAATAGCCGCGACAAATCGGATGGACTTGGTGGATAACGCGCTACTTAGACCCGGAAGATTCGACAAATTGATCGAAATTCCCCTGCCGGATGAGGTGGCGAGGAAACAGATACTCGAAATTCATCTTAAATCGAAGCCGCTTGCAAAGGATGTGTCAGTGCAAGAACTAGCCCAGCAGACTTCAGGCTTAAGCGGCGCAGATTTGGCTGGCCTGGCGCAGACAGCCGCGATGCTAGCAGCGCGAGAGTTTCTAGCGAAGAATGGCACTCGTTATAAAGGGAAGATTTCGCAATTTCAGATCTCTTCCGCTCATTTCGCAGAGGCCCTTAAACAGATTCGCTCTAGGACACCTGGCCAACGGAAAACTGAATTGAGTCTGACTCCATAGCCCGAACGGTAGCCCCTCGGCTACAGACCAAAGTGGCAGTGCACTACACCCTTGACTCTCCGCACGAAATGAGGACAGGAGAGGCACTTCAGCGCCGGGGACTGTCCGCCCACCATCGGGCAGTCCACCACTTCCTTTTTCATGGCATTGATGAATCCCTTCCCAATCTTGAGTTCCCTTAGCTGTTTCATCAATTCCTTGTCGGGTTTGAATTCGAGCTCTGATTTTTTTATTTCGATTTCTCTATACGATATTTGGTGGCTCATCGCTCAGGCAATACGGGTGAACAGAAATAAGTCATTCGGGAGAGTCTTCGCCGAAAAGCGCGGAATCACCGTTCCCGAGTTTTGAAAGATGCTGGTGAACAACCCTCCACTTCCCGCCTACGTGGTGCAGCACAAATGTGGCCCTCGACTTTGCCAACACCCGCTTAGCCTCAAACGAGTAATCGTTGACAAAGATGCCTCCGTAGTTCAGGTAGCAGGTGGCCACGGCAGTATCGCCGAATATATCGACTCGCAAGTCCTCCACGACGCAGGTGAAGTCGGTTATATTCGTAAAAAGCACTGTGTCATAATGGCGAGCGTTATCTCCATCTAGCCGCTCTAGAGGCGGAGAATCCCCGAATTTGGTAAAGCTTGCCCCCCAATCGTTCAGCTCGCTCAACGCCTCGAAGTCCTTGTCCCTCGCGGCTACAAAGATGTCATTGATCACGCGCCGGATCTCTAGCTTCAGACGCTCCATACTGCTCACTGGATTACAGTGTGCGTACTTAAGTACTGTCGAATTCTCGCTGTCTGCGGCGCGCACAATGAAAGAGCGCATCAGTAACTCCTCACCCAACAGCTGTGCTTCCGGTGACCATAGCAAAATCTATGGAAAATCAGCTGACTAGAAGATTTCTGAGCTGTCATGATCTGGTTTGGAGGCGGCTTCGACTAGTTGGGTTGCCTTGTCCCAGTTTGCCGCTTTTTTTCTACGGTGTTCACGTGCGTAGTCCAAAACCAGGTTAACCAGTTCCAGTTTGCATTCGCCGCAAAGTCGTTTTCCTGTAAGGCATTCCTCTCGCACCTCCCTGAGATGTGTGTCACTTTCCAGGAAATGGTCGCGATAGTACTCGTAAATCACGCATTTATCCGGCTCTCCGCCCATCTTCCTTTGCTCATCCGTTGTCGCCCTTCCGCCGGTAACTGCGCTCATGAGTTTTGTTCGTATTTGGCCGTCGTCATCGCTAAATGTGAGTGTGGTTGCCGATGAGCGCTTTGACATCTTCGGTGAACCGTCGAGCCCTCTGACTATTTTGTGGAATACCGCGCTAGGCGGTACAAACCCAAATTGTTCTCTGAACTTGAACGCGAGGTCCCGCGCCAGCCGAATATGGGGATCCTGGTCAGCTCCTACAGGTACGAGCACAGGCTTGGGTCCACCAAATTTCCTTAATTCCGGCAGAAGTATGTCTCCTGCCTGAACCAGAGCTGACATATAGAGTCCGAACTGGCGCTCGCCGTAAATCGCTCTCATCATTGATGCCGTTACTCCGCGCGAGAAGATGGCGGAGAGATTAGCAACCCGGATTTCCTGGCTCTGTCTGTATACGTAGGTTCTATCCGGTTCAAGTCCGAGCGCTAGCGCGTCTGCCACGTTATCTACTGCATATACCCCAGACTGCGAAAATTTCAGGCCGTTGTCGCAGTAGGCTTCTATGTCTGCAATGCAATAATGCACCCTGCACTTCTTTGAGATAGACTGGAAGTAACTCATGGCCTCGGTGGTTGTCTTCGTGCCAAGGTGAAACGGTGAGCTCGGCTTGATTCCTGACATCACTGCGAAGTCCTGACCATTCTTTGCTGCGTTGAGAATTAGTCCCAGGTCACGGTGGCCGAACCAGACTCCTCTCCTTGCGAGACGTGAGGATCCACCCAAGCTGGCGCGCACGGTCGAGAGAGGTTCTATGCCAAAGTCTGCCAATAACTTGGCGTAGTCTATTGCGTCATTACTTCCCCAAGGATCTATTGTGCCGTCGGAAATGACTGCGTCCCCCAACCGGAACATCATCAACCGTTCACGCTGCCTTTTTAGTTCTTGCCAGCCTTTCCTTAGGCCCGTAAGTTTGGTGAGTCATCTCTCTCGGCCAATCGCTTATTTTCGGCTGGGCTTTCCTGAGGCGCGGCGCGATGAGCTGGCTCTCAAGAGCTGAAGAATGATGAGTTTGAAGCCGTGCGAGCGGCCGCACTCTGAGCACGGGACGCAAAAAGACCTATAAATCGAGGAGGGGGAGTTTGCAGGGCTCTCATGACAGCCGCAACTCGTCTGCAGCCTTCGGACTCGTCCACTGCTGTTGGCAATCTTCCAGTGGTTGCAGTGAACGGCGTGAGCCACTCCTTTTCGCACAAGAAGTCCTTAGTTCAGGTCCTGAACGACTTCTCGTTCGAAGTATATCCCAAGGAGTTCGTCGCGCTGATCGGCCCGAGCGGCTCAGGCAAATCCACGCTTCTCAGAATAGTTTCCGGATTGATAAAACCTGACAAAGGTGAAGTCTACATTGAAGGACGCAGGGTTGATGGGCCGTCACCCAAGGTATCTATGGTGTTCCAGACATTTGCGCTTCTCCCTTGGTTCAGTGCGCTTGAGAACGTCGAGATGGCGCTTCTCAAGTCAGGCCTGACCAAGGAAGAGAGATGTGCGAAGGCCGAGCACATGCTCGAACAGGTCGGCCTGAAAGGATTCGAAAGGGCCTACCCTAAGGAGCTGAGCGGCGGAATGCGCCAGCGAGTTGGGCTGGCTCGCGCGCTTGTATCTGATCCCCAGGTGCTTCTTATGGACGAGCCCTTCAGCAGTCTGGATGCGCTCACTGCGGAGTATCTTCGAAATGAGGTGATGATGATGCTTCAGGGAAGCGAGATACGTGTCAAATCCATACTCATGGTCACTCACAATGTTGAGGAGGCTGTGGAAATGGCGGACAGAGTTGTAGTATGCAGCCACAGGCCGAGCCACAAAGTAGCGGATATCGTTGTGGACTTCCCCAAACCCAGAAATAAGAGAGATCCCGTGTTCATAGAATACGTGGACCAAATTTATACGCTGCTTACGTAGTAAAAGACCCGTTTGCAAATCCCCAGGTCTCAGTCGGAAAATAATCAGAATCCAGAAGGTTTGCTTTCGGAGGCGGTGGACTTTAAAGCAAATTCAGTAAGGGCTCGAAACCGCTAATTTGGACAGAGTTCTTGCGGCCTCCTCCAGATCCTTGTGGCTGTCAACGCTCATCCAGACAGCATTCGGGAATTCAACTACAGAAAGGAGGTGGTTCTTCGCCAGATCTGGGAATGTTGTTTCTTCAATCTCTCCGCTATCGGGAAGGTAGTCGAATATCGAAGATTTGAATGCGTACACTCCCGCGTTAATCCAGTAATCCCGAAGCTTCGGTTTCTCTCTGAATTCCTCGACAAGCATAGTCGAGGGATCGTATCTGACTACTCCATAGGGAGAGGGCAATGGAGTCACCGCAATCACGCCCACGCTGCCATTCTTCAGCTGAGCAAACATCCTGGCAGGCTGCACGTCGGTTATTACATCCCCGTTAACAACTAGGAACTCCGACTCGTTCTTGATCAAATGTTCGGAATTCTTTATTGCTCCGCCCTTACCAAGAGGTTCCTCTTCTATTGCGTAGCCCACCTTCATTCCGAAACGGGAGCCATTCCCGATTTTCTCGATTAATTTCTCCTTTAGGTGGCCAGCGCAAACCACTACCTCATTGATTCCGTTTGAGCGCAGCCAGGCGAACTGCCAAGCAATAATAGGCTTGCCAGATATCTCGAGCAAAGGCTTCGGAGTGTTGTCAGTGTAAGGCCTGAGCCTCTTGCCATAGCCTCCTGCGAGTATCAGCGCTTTCATTTCACTACGCAGCAACTCTCAATATCAAACTTTAAGCCTTTGCGCACCGCCAAAGCCCAACTACGAGTGCTTCTCGTCAGGGCGCGCCCGGCGAGCTGCATGGCCCCAGAATGCGATTTGTCGCGGACTGTAGCCAGAGCCTAGTTGCAACATGGGACGGCCGCCCCCACGTGTGTAGCAGCAAATAGGGAGCTGCCGCTTTAACCTTAAATTAGTTACTTCGCGGATAATGGCGCTCGCAGCGGAGCTGAAGTCAGTGTCGAACGAACAAGAAGTGGCAGCAGAGAATCCTGAGACAAAAGAAGAAGAGGAAGAAGCAGTTGAGGAAGATCTTAAGTCACTCAAGTCAAGAGTAGAGGACCTCCTGAATCAGCTGAAATACTTGCGCGCTGACTACGATAACCTCATGAAGCGCTCTTCCAGAGAAGTCGACGAGACACGGAAGATTGCGAATATCAGAATCTTAAAGAAAGTAATCGAGCTCAAGGAGGCTATGGACCCAGCGCTGGAACTCGTAAGCGAAAGAGGGGATCCATCCGTGGTAAAGGGTTTTCAGCTTATCGCGACCAAAACGCAAGAAATACTCCAATCTGAAGGCGTATCGGAAATTGATGCACTGGGCAAAACGTTTGACCCCTACTATCACGAAGTGGCGCAGACTCTTGAATCCCCAGAACCGGATGGCAAGATTTTGCAGGTATTCCGGAAGGGCTACATACTGAATGGTGTAGTTCTAAGACCCTGTATGGTGTGCGTGTCAAAGCACGTTGAAAAGGTGATTCAGTAATGGGAGAAAAAGTGATTGGAATCGATCTTGGAACGTCTAACTCTGCGGCGTGTGTGCTGGTAAACGGTAGGCCCATGGTAGTCCCGGCTGCCGAAGGAGTGACAATGACCGGTAAGGCCTTCCCGTCGGTGGTCGCTTTTACTAAAGACGGGCAGCTCCTTGTGGGCGAACCAGCTAGGCGGCAGGCCATCCAAAACCCTGAGGGCACAATTATAGCAGCCAAGAGGTTGATGGGAAGCAACAAAAAGATTCAGGTTTATGGCAAAGAGTACACCCCCCAGCAGATATCGTCATTTATCCTGCAGAAGATAAAGCGAGATGCAGAGGCCTACATCGGAGAGCCCCTAAAGAAAGCTGTGATAACTGTACCTGCTCACGCAGATGACAATTTCAGACAAGCCACCAAGGACGCTGGTGAAATTGCCGGTCTCGAGGTAATCCGGATCATCAATGAACCCACCGCTTCAGCGATTTCCTACGGCATAGACAAGATGGATAAGGAGATGAAGATACTCATCTTCGAATTTGGAGGTGGAACATTCGACGTGACTATAATGGAATTCGCGAGCGGAGTGTTTGAGGTGCTTGCAACCGACGGCGATACCCACCTCGGTGGAACCGATATGGACCACGCTCTGATTGACTATATTCTTTCAGAATTCAAGGCAAAGGAAGGGGTTGACCTCTCAACAGACAGGGCTGCGTTGCAGCGGGTTAGCGACGCCGCGGAAAAAGCGAAGATTGAGCTGTCAAGCGTGCTTAGCACAGAAGTCAACCTACCCTTTATTACTGCTGACAAGTCGGGCCCCAAGCACCTCGTCCAAACCGTAACTAGGGCAAAGTTGGAAGAGCTTGTCCGGCCCCTGCTCGAGAAGTGCAGGGCTCCGTTGAACAGGGCGCTTGCGGATGCCAAGCTGAGTGCGGCCCAGATTGACAAGATCATACTCGTAGGCGGTCCGACAAGAATGCCGCTCATCCGCAAATTTGTCAAGGACGTCCTTGGAAAGGAACCGGAGTCTGGCGTGGACCCTATGGAGTGTGTTTCAATCGGAGCGGCATATCAGGGGGCGGCTCTTGTAGGAGAGCTAAAGCAGGACATAGTCCTTCTGGACGTAACTCCTCTTTCTCTCGGCATAGAAACGCTGGGCGGAGAGTTCACGAGGCTGATTGAACACAACACGACCATCCCTACAAAGAAGAGCCAGATCTTTAGCACTGCTGCCGATTTCCAGACAGCTGTCACAGTTCACGTGCTGCAGGGAGAGCGTCCCATGGCCGCAGATAATATCTCTCTAGGAAAATTCAACCTTGTTGGAATACCTCCTGCACCGAGAGGCGTGCCACAAATTGAGGTGACTTTTGATATCGATGCCAACGGGATAATACATGTCTCCGCAAAGGACCTCGGCACTGGAAAGGAATCCAAAATTACGATTAGCGCCGCCAACAAGCTCAGCCAGGCCGAAAAGGAGAGAATGATGCGCGAAGCAGAGCAGTTTGCGGAAGAAGACAGAAAGAAGAAAGAACTGGCTGAGGCCACTAATGAGGCAGATTCAGTGATCTACACTTCCCAGAAGACGCTTGAAGAGCTCGGGGACAAGGTCGGCAAGGACGACAAGGATAAGGTTGAAGCTGCAATCAAGTCTCTCCGTGAAAAAATGGATGCGAAGGAAACGCAGTCCATAAGATCGGCCACTCAGGAGCTGGTCAAGTTGATCCAGTCAGTCGGAGCCTCGGTCTACCAGAAGGCGGGGGCCCAGCAGACTCAGGCGGCGGGAGACAGCACCACCCCACCTGAAGCTGGCGCAGACGAAGGAAAGAAGGAAAGCAGTTATGTTGACGCCGAGTACAAAGTCAAAGAGTAGCGGTGGACTGCACTGTCCGAGCATAGGGACTATTACGAAATCCTCGGCGTCCCCCGAACGGCAACCATAGATGAGATAAAGTCAGCGTATCGAAAACTTGCGTTGGCATATCACCCCGATCGCAATAAGGATCCTTCTGCAACCGAGAAGTTCAAGCAGATTTCGGAAGCCTATGCCGTTCTCTCGGATGTCGACAAGAGGTCGCAGTATGACAGGTATGGTTATGAAGGAATTCACCAGACTTATTCACAGGAAGACATCTTTAGGGGCGCCGACTTCAGCGGCTTCGGTTTCGAAGATTTTGACGATCTCCTGAACAACTTTTTTGGCTTCGGCTTTCGCAACCCCAGGCGGGCTCACCAATCGCGGGGCTCGGACCTGCTCGCGGAAATGACCCTCACACTTGAAGACATCTATATGGGTAAACCTCTCAATGTGGAAGTTGACAGGTATGAGAGGTGCCAGGCATGTTCAGGTAGTGGCGCCGAAGTTGGAAGCGCCCCAATAACATGTCCGCAGTGTGGAGGAAGAGGGCAGGTAAGAATCGAGCGCAGAACAGGCATGTGGATGTCTGTGCAGGTCGTACCATGTTCAAGGTGCGGAGGGAGGGGGAAGCTGATTGAGAAACCCTGCCACGTGTGCAGAGGAAGAGGCATAGCCAGAAAGAAACAAACTGTGGAGATTACAATTCCCCCCGGGATTGAAGATGGCGACAGACTTCGGGTCCCAGGCTTGGGGAACGCCGGTGAGTCGGGCGCACCTCCCGGCGACCTTTATGTGGAGATTGCGATCAAGAAACATCCGACATTCAGGCGTATGGGTAACGACGTGCTTCTCGAAACGACTGTATCCATGTCTCAGGCAGCGCTCGGCCACTCGGTAAGAGTACCTACGCTCGCAGGAGACACGGTTGAACTAAAGGTCCCTCCCGGAACACAGCCGGAGACATTGCTCCGATTGAAGGGCAAAGGACTTCCGTCTTCAAAGTCTTCGAGGGGCGACGAACTCATTCGCGTACACGTGACTGTCCCCACAAAGATGACTGATAAGCAGAAGAAGCTTTTGGCAGAATTCGAAAATGAATCCAAGGGGGGTCTGTTCAGGCTTCTTAAGCGAACGGGAAACGCTCCAAAGCTCATGTGATAATGCTACTGGTGCACAGAGGTTAGCCGTTTGATCACGTTTTCAAAAAGAGAAATCCAGGATATCATCATCGCATGGATAACACTATCAATTGCATTTTCCCTTACGATTTCGGGCTCAGAGACCTACGCAATTCTTGTATCCTTACTCCTTTCTGGCAGCGCTTTTGTCTTGCACGAACTTTCCCACAAATTCGTCGGTCAGCATTTCGGTAGGGCGGCGGAGTTCCACCTCTGGTGGCAGGGGGTAGCGCTTGGTCTGGGCATGGCTCTAGCGACCTACCTTCTCCTTGGGTCACATTACGTGTTCTTCTTCGCAGCGCCAGGAGCCGTATACGTGGCTCCACTTCTGGGCCAGTATCACGGGGAACGGGTCCAGTGGAGGGTGACGAAGGAAGACGGATTCATTTCCCTCGCAGGTCCGCTGATGAACCTGGCGCTCGGGGCTTTTTTCAAGGCTCTGGCGCTCCTTCCCACGCCGGTGACTCCTGCGTTCGCCGAGGCCTCCTCTATCAATATCTTTCTTGGTTTCTTTAACATGCTACCTGTACCCCCTCTCGATGGTTCGAAAGTTCTTCTCTGGAACAGGGGAGTGTGGGTTGCGATCGTGCTTGTTCTTCTCGTGCTGCTGGTGAACTGAATGGTTCGGTGGCCAAACTCGGACACGCTACATTTCTTCTGGATGTAGTCCGGTCTGGGCTCTAATCCATTGTGGAAATTTTATTTGGGAGCCGGCCTTCAATGAAACCGGCGTTTATAGAAGAGTGAGCGAATGAGATACGATGCGCTTCTGATTGACGTTGATGGGGTAGTAAAGGTTGGAACTACCGTCCTCGCCGGAGTTCCACGGGCGATAGCGGCGCTAAGGTCGTCAGGTGTTCCATTTCTATTGGTTACGAACAATTCCACACTTCGCCCGGCTGACCTGGTTCGCCGCCTTTCGCTGGGAGGGCTGGATATACGACCGGAGGAGATCCTTACTTCTGCACAGGTTCTTGTCTATTCGATTGGGCACAGCCTAACTTATGGTGTTGCAGCCAAGCGCGGGGTACTGGTAATAGGAGAAGACGGGCTGAAGGGAGAGCTTCAGGCAGGCGGCTACAGAATTACTGAGAATTCGACTGACGGGCTTGTTGCGGTGGGTCTGGACCGATCGTTCAATTATGAAAAGCTACGCTTGGCACTCAGATCAGTAAAGTTGGGCGCGAGAATCCTGGCCACAAATACCGATAGCACATACCCCTCAGAGGAGGAGGAGCTTCCGGGCGCAGGAGCAATGGTGGCCGCTATACGTGCGTTTGCAACGTCGCCCGTACGCGTAATGGGTAAACCGTCGAGAGTATTCTTTAGAGCAGCTCTTTCAAGACTCGGAATGAATCGCTCTGGCCGCGTTCTGATAGTTGGCGACAGGCCCGAAACCGATGTCAGACTTGCGAAGATGAATGGCGCAGCTTCCGCGCTTGTCCTGTCGGGCGTGACTTCAGCATCCGAGGCGCGAGCTCTCATAGGGGGGATGCGGCCAGATTACGTCTTTCGCAGCCTCGAAGAAACCGTAAAGACTAGTTTGGGAATAATATGAAGGGATCTTCCGCCGTTTTGAAAAGCTTTTTAAGGCGTCTCCTGCTTCGCAATCCTGATTAAAAGTATGGTTAGTGAGAGGGCTGTAGGCGGTCTGATTTTAGCTGCATTTGCCATTATCCTTGTGGCTTTCACCTTCCTGATGTGGGTTCCAGGAGTTGATCGTCATGCATTCTTTGCTGTGAAAGTGGTGGTATGGATATTCGTAGTGGCGGTGAGCGCGATCGCGATTTGGCTAGGGTGGGTCATGGTCAGTACTAAACCCGTGGTTCCAGAGGAAAAGCCGGTGGAACCATCAGCAGCTGAACATGCGCAGCAGCCTGGTCAGGGTCCTGGCCAAGAGGAAAAGCCGTCAGGTCAGCCTCCGAGTGACGAGAAGAAGAACTAGGGCGTTCTTCGCATCACGGCTTTTGCTGTTGAAAGGCTTATGCCTCCTGATGCAGCTTAGGAGCCGATTTGTGCGGGATTATCGGGATCGCTGAAGTAGCGCCTGCAAGTTTCTCGCTTCCAATAGGTGCAGTCATAGAGCGCTGCCTGAGTCGGCTGGAGTACCGTGGTTATGACTCTGTCGGCCTGGCCGCAATAACTGATGCCCGCCTAGTAATCAGGAAAGGTAAGGGCGGCCTATCTCAGGTTTCATCCGCAAAGGAGTTCGCAAGGATTAATGGGAACGCAGCCATTGGGCACACCCGGTGGGCAACGCACGGCGAACCGAGCGACGTGAATGCACATCCACACCTTGACTGCAAGTCAGATGTGGCAGTAGTGCACAATGGAATAATTTCAAATTATTCGGATTTGAAGCACCGCCTGCAGGCCCGTGGGCATCTTTTCCTTAGCGAAACAGATACCGAAGTAGTGCCCCACCTGATCGAGGAAGGATTGAGCCGCGGGCTTGCTGCCTATCCTGCGTTCAAGAAGGCGGTGCTGGAGCTCGAGGGTTCATGTGCGCTCGCTGCAATCTGCGCAAAGGATCCAGAGAAGGTCTACTTCTTCAAGCGGGACTCTCCGCTCGTTCTCGGGCTGTCCCCTACCGCGCTCTTCATATCGAGCGATATTCCCGCGTTTCTGGGTTACACAGACCAGGTTGTGGTCCTAAACGATGATGAAATTGGTTATATATCAACCTCGGGCACTTGGGAGATTTACAGCCTCGGAGAGGACGCGGTGGTCGAACCAAAACCCAGGCTAAGGAAAGTCTCGTGGAGCGCGGGCACCGCGGCAAGAGGGGGTTACCCGCATTACATGATTAAGGAAATCCATGAACAGCCCAAGGCCCTGACGGACACTTTCGCCTCGAACGCGGGAGAAGGTTCGCGCATCGATGCGGCAGCTAGGGTACTCTCATCGTCGGAAGGGGTCTTTCTGGCTGGTTCGGGTACGGCATTCTTCGCAGCTCTGAACGGAAAGGACGCACTTCTCGAGCGGGCCAATATCCGAGCTCACTGCATCCTCTCTTCGGAATATCAAACGAGCCTGAAAGGAGTATCTTCCAACGATGCGGCCATCATCGTTAGCCAGTCAGGAGAGACCATGGATTCGCTCTTTGCACTTAGAAGCTTTAGGAGAGCAGGTGCCAAGACCATTGCGCTTACAAACGTAGAGGACAGTGCCATCGCAAGAGAATCGGACTATCAGATTTACACCCAGGCCGGTCCTGAGTTGAGCGTGGCTGCAACAAAGACCTTTGTTACGCAGACTGAGTGTCTTCAGATGCTTGCAGCGAAACTGGGGATGCAGAACGGCTCAATCGGAGCGGTTGAGGCAGAGTCATACATCGGTGAAATTCGCGCCTTGGGTTCCGCCCTTCAGACAAACATCAACATCACTGAAGCAAGAGCAAAGGAGCTCTGCAGAGTTCTACAGAACGAGAAAAGCATGTATTATCTCAGCCGTGGAACCGGAGTGCCGCTGGCCAAGGAGGGGGCGCTCAAGATAAAAGAAGTGGCATACATACATGCGGAAGCTTATGAGGCGGGAGAATCAAAGCATGGCCCAATCAGCATGGTCACTCCAAGATTTCCGGTTCTGTTCGTGCTGGCGGACGAACGAACCGAAAAGCCTCTTTATGGAAACGTGATGGAAATGAAGAGCCGTGGAGCATATACGATAGGATTGCGACCGGACACTTTGAAAGACGAAGAGAGTCCCTTCGACTATACATTTTCACTCAGGTCCGTCTCTCCACTTACTAATGTGATTTTGTTCGCGCCAACGCTGCAGCTCTTGGCTTATTACCTTGCGGTATCCAAGGGGTTGAATCCCGATCGTCCAAGAAATCTTGCGAAGACGGTGACAGTGGAGTGACGACTTTGATGGTGGCAGGTTCTGGTTCCAATGCACCAAGCTCCCTCAATTTGTTCTTGTGTCAGCGGCTGCAACCGCGCCCATCACAAACACGACGTGCCCTCACACGGGTTGCACATTTGGTGTGATTGCCTTGCGCACCGCCCCAGCAATTCTGAGCGCAGTGGTTCTTTGCGGTGGACTTGGGACGGAGATGCGGCCGATTTCGGAGAATTTGCCGAAAACCCTGATTACACTCCAAGGCAGAACAGTGCTGAAGAGGATTCTCGATCAACTTTGCAAAGCAGGAATACAGGATATCACTATTGTTGTGTCGCAGAATGGGTTGGAGCAGATAAGGCAGGAAGTTAACCGATACGAGCACGGAGTACTTGAAGTCAGGGTAGTTTTGCAGGGCGGCGCCGAAGACATAAGAGGGGCGGCAATGACCGGACTGGATTCGGCGTTTGAGCACGTTGGTAGGCGTAGCACTCTTCTTACTTATGGCGACATCGTGGCTGGCTCAGGATTCTACGAATCTCTGTTTGAGACAGGCAAGGGGAGCGGGTATCCTGCCGCGAGTGTGGTGCTAAGAAATGATCCGCGCACATATGGGGTGGCCACTCTTACTCCCTTATCGACGATCGCGGCCGTCAGGGACAAAGCGCAGAGTCCGGACCCTCGACTCGGAACTTACGTTTTGGGAGGGGCCTTCGTCCTACCTCCGGGTTTTCAGGAATTTTTGGAGTCAAAGGGGAGCTTCACGGAGGCATTGGACGACTTTGCGAAATCTTACACCGTAGCAGCCTCCGTCTGGGGAGGTTCTTGGACCGACTTGGGCTATCCGTGGGATATCATATCTGCAACCTCTGCAGAATTGGGTTTGTTGCAGAACAGCTCAATTTCAAGCTCGGCCAAGGTATCTCCAACAGCAATTCTCGAGCCGCCAGTCATCGTTGAAGAGGGAGTAGTTATAGATCATCACGCAGTCATCAAGGGTCCAGCCTATCTTGGTAAAGATGTCTATGTGGGAACTGGAGCGCTCATTCACAACAATTCCAGTCTTGAGGAGGGCGTTGTGGTGGGAGCTTACGCGGAAATAAGCAATAGCGTGCTGCAACCCCACACTTCGGTCGGACGAGGCTGCTTTGTTGGTAACTCGGTAACGGGGCGACACGTAGTATTCGAACCGCATGTGGTCACTCTCAATCTGATGCGAAGAGGGCCGCCACCAGATCGGCTCGAGTCAGCGGTTAAGGAGGGTCGCTTTATCTTTAAAATTGGGGCCATGGTGGGCGGAAATGCGAGAATCGGGGCAAACTCGGTGCTACATCCGGGCACGTCAATTGCACACGGCTCTACTCTCGCTCCTAATACAGTGAATCAATGAAGCAAAATTCAGAGAACGCCAGAATCTGGACGCGGTCTCCTCGGTTTGGTCGCCACTTCATTGTCCATCACAAAAGGTCTATATCCCTCCGCTTCATTTGATTGAAGACTTCAATGGAACTTGCCGCCTTCATGTCAGCGTGTCCGAACTGCCGCGGGGAAATAAGTAGTGAGAGGCTTTCCGCGCGACTCCCCTGCGAGAAGTGCCTCCCCAACGTTGAAGCCCTGAAGGTGCACTTTGATGACGAAAAGAATTTTAGAATCGAAATTGCCAAAATGCTCGAAAAATCAGGAGCCCTCCGGGAATATGCTTCGCTGACTGAGCTCGATCATATGGCGGGCGAGTTCGTTGACACTTTCCGAAAGATCACGAGGCATGACCCCTGGAGTGCGCAATTGACATGGGCAAGAAGAAGCGCCCGCGGAGAAAGCTTCGCAATAATCGCCCCGACAGGAGTAGGCAAGACAACCTTCCTTACCGTACTCGCGGTATACAGCGCCCGAGCAGGAAAGCGGGTCCTCATGGTGGCGCCCACCGCACTACTCGCCCGGCAGATTGCCAGCTGGGTCAGACAGTGCAGTGAAAGGCTTGGTGTAGAGCTCAGAATCGCAGAGATACATGGCGAAGAAACAGCCAAGCAGAAGAGAATGGCGGTGGAGATGATGACCGCGGGACTTGCACAGATCATCATCATCACTTCCATGGGGCTGGGCCGGTCCTACGAAAAGCTGGCCAAGGAGCGATTCTCGGTTGCTCTCGTTGACGACGTGGATTCACTGCTAAGAAAGAGCGCAAACATAGACCGGGTTCTTCGGCTTTTGGGGTATGATGACAACATCCAGGGCGTCGCAATCGAGGCTATTAAGGTTCGGATGCGGCTCGCAAGGTTGTTCGCGCAGGGTTTTGGAGATGGCGAAGAGGCTAAGAAGGCGATTGAGGAGTACAGGTCATTCTCGCTCAAAGTTGAGGATTACAAGAAGAATAACCCTTCGCTGGGTCAGCTTATTGTGTCCAGTGCCACCGCAAGGCCCAGAGGAATAAAAGTCAGAACCTTCAGAGAGCTACTTGGTTTCGAGGCTGGGTCATCGACTAGTTACATGCGTAACATCGTTGATGTACAGGCCAAGCCCATGCGTGATATGTCAGACGAGACTATCGAGCACGTAAAGAAACTGGGGAAGGGAGGACTGATTTTTGTATCTAGAGAGTTTGGGAAGCCCTTCATGCAAAAGCTTGAAAGGGCATTCGCCGAGCAAGGCATCAAGGCATACCATACAAAAGCCTACTTTCATAAGCGGGTTGACGAATTTGCAGCTTCAAAACTTGACGTTTTGATTGGCACTGCAAGCTACTATGGAAAACTTGTGCGGGGGATAGACCTGCCTCAAACCGTCAGATATGCGATATTCGTAGGCGTTCCCAAGTTTAAGACGCGGCTGGAAGACGAGGAGGCCTCCCCGCTGGGACTCATCAGGCTGCTGTATGCGACAGCCGATTTTACACAAGACGCTCTTGAGCGCCAGCAGCTCTATGAGCACGCGATAAAGCTCCGCAAGGCGATTCAGAATCTCTCTCCTGGTGACCTGTCGCTGATAATGAAGGCTGGGCAAGAGAACAAGGTTCTCACAGGTTTTCTCGGAGGCGTGCAGGAGCTTGTGGGCGAGGGACGCAGGATATTTCACGTCATGCTTTCACACCCTGGGGTGCTTGAACAGCTGAAGAACTCTGATCAGCTGATTATTGAGGAAGAAAAGGAGGGATTGATGGTGCTCATGCCCGACGTCAGGACCTACATACAGGCGAGCGGGAGGTCCTCACGTCTGCTTGGAGGGAAGCTTGCCAAGGGGCTTTCACTGGTGCTTGTGGACAACGAGCGCGTGATGTCCGCGTTGAGGCGTTCAATGCAGATCGCCTCACGGAGCGTTCACTGGGCTCAGCTTGAGGAGGTCGATATCGAAGCGGTGATGCGCGAAGTAGACGCGGACAGGAAGCCGCGCAAGGGAAAGGCAAAAGAAACCGACCTTATGAAGAGCGCTCTACTAATCGTGGAGTCGCCAAACAAAGCAAGAACTATTGCCAATTTCTTTGGCAGGCCCGGAAAAATTTACTCCCAAGGCAGAGTATTCTACGAAGTGGCGATAAACAATACTCTCTTTACTATAACTTCCACCGGAGGACATATCATTGATCTCCCGCACGACGCCCCCAAGCGATCGAATTACGGCGTTCCGAAGCTGAACGGCACTTTTGTCCCGCGCTACGCATTCATAAACCGCTGCTGGAATTGCGGCTCGCAATTTACTGGCGACGGGACAGACTGTCCGAAATGCGAATCAAACAATCTGCGACGTTCATGGGAGGTGATCGATGCGCTCAGGCGCAGGGCGAGTGATGTTTCCGCAGTGTACATAGCAACAGACCCAGATTCCGAGGGTGAAAAAATAGCCTGGGATGTGGCGCTCCTGATATCTCCGTTTTCAAAATCGATAAAACGCGCAAGGTTCCATGAAATCACTCCGGAAGCAGTGCTTGGCGCGCTGCAGTCTTCCTCTGAGATCAATCTCAACCTTGTGACGGCTCAGATGACACGAAGGGTGGATGACAGATGGATCGGTTATGGGCTCACAGAACTATTGACGGCTAACAGAAAACAGATCTTTGAAGACTCGACTCGAAAGTTTCGTATTCCCGCCGGAAGAGTGCAGCTTCCGCTACTCGGATGGATAATCAAAGAGACTGAACTGAACAGGCAGCAGAAAGTAAGGAGATTTAGGGTGCGATGCAAGGTTGGGGAAACCATATTCACGGTTTCGTTCAAGAAACCCTTTTACGAAATTGATGCTGCGCAGTCAAGATCAATAAAGGAAGCAATTGCGGGCTCCACAGTCAGGATTGACAGAATCCTGACTACAGCTGTAGAATTGAAGGCTCCTCCGCCATTCACGACGGATACTGTGCTAACTGAAGCTTCGAGGAACTTCGGCTGGTCGGTGGGAGAAGTCATGCGAAGACTGCAGGACCTCTTCGAAGCGGGGTTAATTACCTATCACAGGACCGATCACACTCACGTTTCAAGCACAGGGATTGAAATTGCGCGCATATATCTCGAGTCAACTTTTGCCAACGAATGGCAGCTTTTGTTCCAAGCGCGGCAATGGGGAGAAGAAGGGGCGCACGAATGCATCAGACCCACCAAGCCTCTGAACGGAGATGAGCTCAAGCGTCAGATCGACTTGCTCCAGCTGCCTGGCGCCGAGGCTCTTGACTATAGACATATACGTCTTTACGACCTAGTGTTCCGCAGGTTTATTGCCAGCCAGATGAAGCCTTCGAAACTTATGAAGCAGTCAGCGGAGCTCTCGGCGGGCGGAATGAGCGCAAAACTCGAAGGATACTGCGATGTGCTTGAAGAGGGCTTCAACCGGGTCCATCCCCCAAGAATGGTACCGCCTCTCAGGGAAGGGCAAGAGCTTGCAGTCTCCGCGGTGGATTATCTAGTGAGCTCGGAGCATCCCCTCCCCTCCGAGGGTGAGGCGGTGGCCTACATGAAGCAAAAGGGGATAGGTCGGCCGTCAACCTATGCGGCCACAATTGATAGGCTGAAGCGACACGGGTATGTGTTCGCAACCAAGCGGAATTCGCTGGTCGCCACGAACAGAGGTAAGAGCGTGTTCGAGTTTCTCTCTCAAAAGCTCGTGGAGTTGCAATCGATGCTTGGCGAAGTTTATACCGCCGATTTGCAGGTCAAGCTTCAGAAGATTGAGGGCGGAGAACTTGACCACAATACGGTAATGAAAGAGTGCTTTGCAGACTTTAAGAGAATACGGACAGCCGGGACCTCGAGCGCCTAATTAGATTCCGGGTATCCCTCGAGCCCCTTTTGTAAGAGCCCCCATGAAACCAATATTACGAACACGAATATAAACGAACCCAAGAGTCCGTCGCCAGTCAGGGAATACGACACAGCGCCCGCCACTATTGAAAGCAAAAGGGATAACAAAAGCGCATATCTGCGTGGAGAGATTTTCATTCGTACTGACCTATCCAAAGGCGGGAGGAACAAACTCCTGCAGAGCTTTCTTCTTTTTCGCCTTCCCGTATCTTGTGGAGGTGCCTGCGCCAGCAATAAAAAGCAGAACTCCGAAGGCATCTGCCGGAAGGGAGTATAACCAACCGCCATGGTTTATTGCCATGAGCGTCGAGGCAACTATCTGCACCGCACCGAGGACAATCGCTCCTGTGTAGGATCTTTCTTCGCCGAGGTATGCAAGAAGAAAGAGTCCCACGCTTACGAGTATAATAATTGCAAATGCAACGTCGAAGATGAGAGACCGAAGGAGCGCTGCCGTAAGCGCGACCGGAAGAACGTTAACCAAGAGAAACAGTCTGTGAAGACGGTAGATCAATGCCTCAGGCATGCTACGCGCACTTCGGCTCTGCCCACATATATCGGTTACCAAATTTGGCTCAAACGAACCGGCTGATTATATTCCCGGACTGGCTCGAACAGAAGAAGAAATTCGGTGGTCAAGTG
Source organism: archaeon (assembly GCA_021817005.1). GTDB lineage: Archaea > Thermoproteota > Thermoprotei_A > Marsarchaeales > Marsarchaeaceae > JAKAWJ01. The sequence continues at coordinate 44,815 of JAKAWJ010000005.1, forward strand.
ATCTAATCCTGTTGACGGCACGAGCCATTGCTCGAGTGGTAGCTAACTCTCAGGCAGAAGGACCCGTGTAACCAGAGAAAAGTTGCAGCAGTGAAAAAATCGCAGTCAGCTTGCCGCAATACGACTTGAACCTGCTTGTAGAAATGGTACAAAAAACTCCGTTCACTTTCAGGCTTCCCCCGTCTTTTGACTGTAGGCGGCTGCGGAGCCGGCAGGTCTTTCGTGCGTTAGATGATTTCCGAGCCAGTTTGGCAGAGCCTCTCCGCGCGCTCGAAAAGTAGCGATGGCGATGGAAGTTGTTGTCAACTTTTTAATCGCGCAAGAAACCAAAGGACGGCGTGGCTGTTGCGGGAGCCGCTCGGTTCTGGCGTGGAACTGCCGGCAGGTGGCAATTCACCTTTCCAAAGGTACTCTAGCCAACTCTTGCCCGCCCCTTGCGCCGACTGAGTTTTTCAAAACGCCGAAGAATACATTTTGAGCAATTCCACATATCGCCCAGATTCATAGACTGCGTAATCCGGACTCCTTCTGAATCTGAACAGGTCAGGTTCACGACCGCTTCTTAGTAATTTGGCGTTGCGTGCCCATGCAACGAGCGAGAGATATCTCTGCAAACCTTCGAAACAGAGTCTCTCGAGCGGGTGGGCTTTGGGAGGCTTTCGGGGCTGGCTGGCCTTTAACTTCTTAGACTGCACTCCCTGCGGGTAATACTCTCTGATCCAATCATTCTCAGTGATTATTCTGGCAAGTTCCACTCTACCCTTCAGGGGGATTAGTGTGAGAAGGTCACGCGCAGTCAGCGCATTCCGGGAATTTCTCAGGAACTCTCGAAGCCCTGACCTTGTAAATATTGGGCTCAGACAAAACCGCGAAGACAGAGACCGAGGCTGGCTCAGTCGCATTGCGCGTAGATAGACGAGCAGCCTGAGAATGCTGATCCATAGAAAGCCGTCTCGGGCTACAACCATAAGGTCGAGGTCATCTTGAGGGCCGGAAGAACCATAAGAAGTTGAACCCGAGACTGCTACAATCTGTATCTTGTCAAAGAGTTTGGGGTGCTGCTCCACAAACCTTCGTGCATATTCAATCCGCTCGGCAGCAATGACTTTTGACTTTCTCACATAATCCAGGTCGGTTGCGACTTTTCCATCAAATACAAAACCATCGGGGGAAACATGAATGTCCGTCAGTGTCCGGCAAATAAAGTCGCGAAGTCTTGCCTGCGTCATAGGGTATCCAGGGGGCATTAGCCTCTGGAGTTCAGCTAGGTCCAGCACCGAATTGTTTCGCTCGGCCACTTCAACTAAGAAGCGTATCCGCTGCTCCGCGGAAGTCCCTTTTGAATTCTCAGCCACTATTCGGTGCTCACCTTTCTCCAAAGCCAGGGAGTCCTGTCTGTGAAAATCTTGCAAAACATATAGAAGTATGAGACGAATTCGAATATTCCCGCAATAAAAAGGTGGGAGAGCTTTAGTCCCTTTCTGTTCGCGGCACTTATAACGCGTAATACATAGAGCGGATTACTCAGCAGCCGACCTTCCAGCACAGAAGGGATAGCCCGCTCTTTCCGTATCTGGTAGACATGACCAAGCAACACCCTAGCTCTCTGCTCTACCAACTCCTTGCCAGTTGAAGGGACGGCGACATACACCCTAGCGTCTTCGCAGTAGCCCACTTTCACTCCGGCTCTGTTTGCCGCAAGTCGGAGATAGCTCCCGTCATTTATTGTGTATTCGGGAATTCGAGTCACGAAGCCCTTCTTGATGCACATGAGTTCGTCGCAGCAATGCGGGGCGGCATACGGCGAGTGCGCGAGATAGGCGTTATGCAGCGACCACAGAAATGCTGCGATTTCATTGCGAACAGAACCCCTTTCAGTGCGTGTTACGCTGGGGGAGCCACAGCTCAGCGAAGAGCCCGTTCTTACAGCAAAATCTATGAGGTATCTTAAGGCGTTTTCTGCGGGCACGGAATCTGCTGATATTACAATCAGATAGTCAAAGTCTGAATTATTCAGGCGGGAGAGTAGAAGGCTGAGGGCGCGTGATTTTCCGGTCCTTTCCTTTTCCTCTATTAAACTCAGGGGAATCCCAGAGTCCATGCGAGATTCTACTACGGCTCTTGTGTTATCAGTGCATCCGCTAGCGACTACTAGGATTTCTAAAGCTGCAAACTCAGCTACACTCTGGGCGAGAATCGAGTCCAGACACTTGCCTATGTGTGACTCCTCGTTAAACGCTGGTATTCCGATAAGCACCTTGGGGGGTCGCTGGATTGGTAGTTGCTCAGCTGGTCGCAGGAAATTGTTGAGTCTCCTAGAAACTTGCGCTTGCGTGGTCGCTCCGGCACCCTCCTCTGTCATGCAGCAACTGCACAAGTTCATAAACGCGCCGTTTGATTCCACGTATTCTGTAAGCGCGCACGGCCTGAGAACAACGCAACAGTCTGTCCCCCCTTGTCACTAGGGAGCAGGAATATCCACAGGCTCTTTCGGTTGGAGGACGTTACCTAGCCCATATAGGTCATCCAGTCTTCGTGGCCATTCCGCATCCCGTGAACGAGCTTCAGGTATTCCTCGCGAATCCGCTTTGAGATAGGATAGTCACCGCTCCCAATATCGCGGCCATCCACTTGACGTATAGTCACTACTTCCGAGGCAGTTCCGGTAAAGAACAGTTCATCTGCGGTATAAAGCTCTTCTCTGCTGATATTCACTCTTTCTATAGGAAGCTTTGTTTCTTCTGCTATTTTGATTACGGTGTCCCGTGTGATTCCACGGAGCACACCGGCTGTAGAAGGTGGAGTGGCGATTGCACCATTCTTGACCCTGAATATGTTTTCTCCGCTTCCTTCCGTCACAAGTCCTAGGGAATTCAGCATGATGGCTTCGTCGAAACCATACTTGACTGCCTCGAGCTTTGCAAGTCCTGAGTTCGCATAGTTTGCCGTTCCCTTGGCCTGCGGTGGCAGAGAGTCGGAGCTGATTCTCCTCCAGCTTGATACCATGCACCGGACTCCGGAATTTGATCCGCTTGTTCCCAGGTATGTTCCCCAGGGCCAAGCAGAAATGGCCACTTTGACCGGCGCGTTACCGCCATAGACCCCCATGCTACCGAACCCCCGGTAGACCAAGGGGCGAACGTAACACTCCTCGAAGCCGTTGGACTGGACAAGCATCTTTGTTGCTTCCACCAACTCCTCCCGTCTGTATGGTATCTCCATCATGTATACCTTGGCGCTGTCGTAGAGCCTGTTGAAATGGTCCTGCAGTCTAAAAGCGGCCGGTCCCTTGGGTGTCTTGTATACTCTGATACCTTCGAATACTGCTGATGCGTAATGCAATGCGTGCGTTTGTATGTGTACATTTGCACTTTCCCAGGGCACCAGCTTACCGTCCATCCAGACATGCTGCGCCTTCAAACTCATTGGTGACAAATAATCGCGCGAAGCCGCATATATGAGTGTTATGAATAACAAATATACTAACTAATCGGAAGCTTCTATGTGCTGGTCATACAACTAGAGCTAGCATTCATAGCTTCGCCTTTAACTAAGTAAAGGCAAATTATCTAGGCGGCACGGCCAGTTGCGTGTTTTGCCACATCAAGCTTCAGTAGCTGTATGGCGAGCGCGGGGTCTACGCCTTTCGGGCAGACCCGTGAACACGAACCGGCGAATTCGCACCCCCAGACTCCTTCGAGACGGTCCAAGAGTTCCAGCCGTACATCGGAGCCCTGATCTCTCGAGTCCAAATTATATCTGAGCGCTTGGGAAAGCGCCTGCGGCCCTACGAAAGCAGGGTTCGTGTTTGCCACAGGGCAAGCGTCAACGCAAAGTCCGCACTTTATGCAGTTAGCAAACGGCAGGTATTGATCTTGCTCAGAACGGGTTTGCGGAAACTCTTTAGCACTACTGAACTTCTCTTCAACGTCCGTTCTGACAAGCCATGGATTTACGCTGGAGTGGTTTTCAAAGAATTCGTCGAAGTCGCACACCAAGTCTCTCAAAAGAGGATGGCCCTCCATTGGGCCGACACTAATTTCTGCGCTTCCGAGCGAATACACGTTTGTTTCGCACGCCAATCTTGGCCTTCCGTTTACTACCATTCCGCAGGAACCACATACCCCCATTCTGCAACTGTAGCGCACTGCGAGCGTAGGGTCCAGCGACTCTTTGATATGGAGCAGTGCGGAAAGCACGGTCTCAAATCTGTCAAGTCTGAGTTCGTAGCTCTTGGAAATCATTGTTCTGCCTTCTGCCGAAAATCGCTGCAGCTTGAACCTGAAGTTTCTGGTTGATTCACTCACGATTTCTCACCCTTCTTGACCCATGAATGTAGGCGTCACGGAGACCTACCGCACCGAATGCGATGGAACCGATCGCAATCAAAAACAAAAGCACGTCTCTAGCGCTCGCTGGCGGATGGAAGGGGGAAATTATGCTGAGAATCCAGAGTAGTAAAGGTACGCCAAGCATGCCGGCGTAACTTGCAGCCATGATGTAGGTACCCTTCACTGCGGCCACCACACCAACGCGATCACGAATCCTAGCGCCCATCCGACGATTAGAATGTATGGCAAAAACGAGTACAGACCTGCCCTTCTTCCGTACCTGTTCCTCATAAGGGCCAAATGAGCCTCATTAAGGTGGCTAAATACCAAGCCTTTGGTCTGGATAAGAGAAAAGGCGACGAAGCTTTCATACAGTTGGGGGAAGAATAACACCCATACGAGCAACGTGAGTCCCTTTACCACCGGCGCGAGCGCTGGATGCACCAGATAACCAAGGAGAACTATGCCGTAGATAATTGAAACCGGAATAAGCAACCTGTAGAAAAGCATATGTGTGAATGCTCTTCTATCGAATGACAAGAGTCGAGCCAGCCTTGCCTGGGAGCCCCGCAGGTCGAGCGTTTTCTTTTCTGTCATATGGTATGCACCTTTAGTACTTCCTTTCGGTGGGTTGCCATTTGGTAACCACTACTGGGGTATAAGATAGTCTGGGCGCTTCCTGAGTCCTGTAGGCTATGGTGTGTTTCAGGAAGTTCACGTCGTCCCTCTTCGGATACTCTGCCATCGCATGCGCACCGCGCGTTTCTTTCCTCGCAATCGCGCAGGTCACTATGACTTCAGATAGCTCTATCATGTTTCCCAGCTCAAGAACATCTCTCAGGTTGGTGTTGAATATTTTGCCCTTGTCATCCACTCTGACGTTGGCATATTTTTTCTTTATGTCGGTAATTCTCTCCAATGCCTTTGAAAGACCATCCACCGTTCTGTAAACATAGACAAGCGAATCCATGGTCTCCCACATCAGCCTTCTGAGTTCATAGGGGTTTTCACCAGAATTATTGCTCATCAGCTTGTCCACGCCTTTGCTTTCCTCTGAGGCCCAGGCCTCAAGCTCGGTCCTATCTACAGCTTTTGACCCCATTGACAGAGCACGCTTTGCTGCGTCTTCGCCGGTTATCCTTCCCCAAACAGCACACTGGCTGAGTGAATTACTGCCCAGCCTGTTTGCACCGTGGACGCTAACGCAACCGCATTCTCCTGCGGCCCAGAGCCCTTCAATCCGGCTCTCCGAGTCGTCAGCCATCACCCTTCCATTCAGATCGGTGTGAATGCCTCCCATAGTGAAATGCGCGGCTGGCCGGACAGGTATGGGTTCCTTGGCGGGGTCCAGTGAATTCATTTTTATGGATATTTCTCTTATCATGGGCAACCTTTCGTTGAGTTTGTCCTCGCCAAGATGCCTAAGGTCCAGAAATACGTGGCGAAGTCCGGAGGCTCCGTGCAGCACCCCGTGACCTTGTTCAATTTCGGTTATGATAGCCCTGGATACGATATCTCTCGGAGCGAGCTCCATCTTGCTTTTGGCATATTTTTCCATAAATCTGTAGCCCTCCGAGTTCACGAGATATCCTCCTTCACCTCGCGCCGCTTCAGTAATCAATATGCCGCTCGGTACGATGGCCGTCGGGTGAAACTGAACGAACTCCATGTCCTTTAACGGGATGCCCGCTTTGTACGCCAAGGCGATACCGTCCCCCGTGCTGGAATATGCCGTCGTGGTGAAGCCGTATACCCTTGCGCAGCCTCCGGTTGCGATGATTCCTGATTTGGCGCTAAAGAGTTTGAAGTCACCAGTGGCCAAGTCAATTGCAAGCATTCCGCCGAATATTCCGTTCTTTATGGAAATTGCTGTGACGAAGTGTTCATGAAATACATCTATAGCTGACTTGAACGACACCAGATTGTCATAGAGCGCGGACATCATGTAAAACCCTGTTTTGTCCGCGGCAAACGCCGTCCTAGGCACGCTCATACCTCCGAAGGGCCTGAGGACAATTTTTCCAGCATCGTCCCTGTTCCAGGGTACACCAAGGTGATCAAAAAACCTGATTTCGTTTACCGCTTCGTTAACAAGCAGCTCAGCCGCTGGCTGGTCATCTAGGTAGTCAGAGCCTTTCACAGTATCGAGCTCGTGCAGCTCGATGCTGTCTCCGTTTTCGCCTGGATAAAGAACCCCCGATATCCCGCCTTCGGCCGAAACTGAATGGCTGCGCATCGCGTGCAGCTTCGAAATCAAAGCAATTCTGAGACGACCTTGAGATACTCTGGCAGCCTGCAGAGCGGCTCGCATCCCCGCGATTCCACTGCCCAGTATTACAACGTCGTATTCGAGGACGTCCATAGCTGCCAAAACTTGCGCAGCCCGCGATGGGTATAGGTCTTTCTGAATCGTGATTTTATTGCTAAAGAGCGGGAAGACCGGTGTGTTTTTGCCGTAGTAGGGCGGCGTTCATGCCCTGATAGTTCAATCATTTTTCAAGCACGTGTGCAGCGAGAGAAAGACTATATGTGCCTCTGCCTCGGCTTTAAGCACCAATTCGAAATTGCTGGTATCACCGGAAGAGCTGGCTCGTGCGGACCCTAGGATTGAGGGTTTGCGCAAACATGCTATAGAAGCGCTTGAAGCAGGGATCAACTCTGTTCAGCCGAGCGAGCTGTTCAGGAAAAAGGTCACACTGCAGGGAGAAGTTCTTCAGGCTGGTGGTGTCAGCCGGAGACTTGGGGACTTCAGGCGCATTTACGTCCTCGGTGCAGGTAAGGCTGCGTTGGCTATGACGCGTGAACTTGTCTCAATTCTTGGTGACCGGGTTGCCGGTGGAGAGGTAATCACAAACGTGCCCCAGATATCACATATCGGCCCCGTAAGAATTTCCCCAGGGGCTCATCCTGTGCCGAACAGCCTCAGCTTCGCGGGTTCAAGAAGACTAGTTGATTTAGCCAGTTCTGGGAAAGAAGAGGACCTGTTCGTTGTACTGATTTCTGGCGGGGCTTCCGCGATGTTCGAACTTCCCCAGCCTCCGCTGACAGACGATGAATGCGCAACGGTTTATCAGGAGCTCCTTACATCCGGCGCCAATATAGTCGAGACCAATTCGGTCAGGAAGCATCTCTCCATGGTAAAGGGAGGAAAGCTTCAGGCCGCCATACATCCCTCGTCGAGCCTGACGCTAGCGATATCAGATGTGCTCGACGACTTACCAGACGTGATCGCTTCTGGTCCGACAGTTCCTGACGAGTCAAGCTTCAGAGACGCTTTAGAGGTTGTACACAGGTTTTCACTGCAAGAGCACCTCCCACAGGCAGCGCTCAATATCCTGCGGAAAGGAGCGCAGGGTCTGATTGAAGAGACTCCGAAAAAGGGCGATCCCTGTTTTCGGAGTTCGGATTTTGTCCTCCTTGGTTCGTCATACGATGCCTGTATCGCAGCCCATCGATTTCTTGAGGGCCAAGGCTACAGGTCTGTGATGCTCACAGATCGAGTGAGGGGTGAAGCGAGAGAAGTTGGAAAGGTGCTCTCCGGTCTCGCTCGAACTCCGGCAGATCGTAGAGCTTTCGATGCACTGGTTTTAGGAGGAGAGACTACGGTCACCGTAAAAGGCAAAGGGGTTGGAGGCAGAAATCAGGAGCTTTGCCTGTCTGCTTCTCTGGAACTTCAGGGTGCGCGACCTTGCGTCGTGGCCAGTATCGGAACAGATGGCATCGATGGGCAGACTGACGCAGCTGGCGCGATAGTTGACCCGTTTACGCTCTCGCGCGCTAGGGACAAAGGGCTCGACCCCCTGAAACTCTTGAATAATAATGATTCCGGGACTTTCTTCAAGAAACTGGGGGAAAGGGTCGTGACTGGTCCAACAGGAACGAATGTCTCAGATTTGATTCTCGTGATGATGTCTCGCTAACAAAATCGTGCGCGAGTTTAGCATTTGCAAAGCTCACGAGGCTGGTAATCTTTCGAGCGGCTGTTATGGCGAGCGTTAGGTAGGTTGAGTTTGCTTTACCCATGTAGGGCGTCAATATGGCCGAAGGACGGCCAATTTTCGCACACGTACTGCTTTGGTCGATACCATACTCTCTGCATGAAATTCGACCAGCAATGAGTCGAACGCCTGCCGAGTGCAGTTACTGGGCGCATATCGCCTGGGGCCCGGCCTGGATTTCCAAGTTTGGAAGTGTAAATAAGGAGGCTCGAGACCGCTTTATATATGGTAGAAGTGAACGCAGCCCAGAATGAAGTCCTGACTGAACGCATGGATAGTGTGGTTATCTTGACTATGAACCGGCCGTCTGTGAGGAACGCGCTCAATCCTCCTCTGATGCGCGCGCTATCTCGCGAGCTGAGCGCAGCTGCGGTTTCCGAAGATGTGCGCGCAGCCGTGATAACCGGTGGCACGAATTTTTTTTCGGCGGGTGCGGACATTAGCGCTATGAGTTCGCTTACCACGTCCAGCGCAATTCTAACTGACATGAGTTCACTCTGGGACGAGGTTGGACGCTTTCCCAAGCCACTGATTGCGGCTGTGTCGGGTTATGCCTATGGTGGCGGATTGGAACTGGCGATGGCATGCGATATGATTGTAAGCTCAGAAGATGCCAAGTTTGGACAGCCTGAAATAAATTTGGGTATTATTCCTGGGGCAGGTGGAACGCAGCGCCTCCCCCGTCTGGTGGGAAAGAACATTGCACTTGAGATGATACTCACTGGAAAGCCAATTGGGGCGTCACAAGCTCTCGCTGCGGGGCTGATTAACCGGATTGTGCCTCGCGAGCTAGTGCTCGAAGAGGCGGTATCACTCGCACGCGAAATAGCTTCAAAAGCACCGATCGCGGTGAAACTGGCGAAAGAAGCAGTCAATACCGGACTCAACCTGGATCTGGCTTCCGGCTTGCTTCTTGAACATCGCCTGTTTTATATGCTGTTTGGAACTTCTGATCAGAAGGAAGGAATGCGGGCATTTCTCGAAAAGCGCTCACCCGCGTTCAGGGGTGAATGAGATGTCAGAGTTTGAGTTCTTGCTGTACAGTGTAGTGGACAAGGTGGCCCATATTACACTCAACAGGCCGGACGTCCTTAACGCCATAAATGACAAGATGGGTAATGAGCTTCAGCAGGCGGTTGCTGAGGCTGAAAGAGATGGAGGAGTTCGCTGCTTACTGATCACAGGTAGCGGGAGAGGGTTCTGCGCGGGCGAAGATCTGGGCGACCTTAAACGTTCGCACGGAGGAAATGGCAAATCCGATCTCGGAAAAGCCCTGAGGGTCAAGTATAATCCACTGATTCTGAGGTTGGCCAAGATGGAAAAGCCCGTTGTTGCTGCGGTTAACGGGCCCGCCGCTGGAGCTGGCTTCAGTCTCGCACTCGCGTGCGACATCCGCTTCGCTTCAGAGAAGGCCATCTTTATACAAGCCTTCTCGAAGGTTGGTCTGTCTCCTGACTCAGGTAGTAGCTACTTCCTTCCGCGTTCAATCGGCTATGCCAGGGCTGCGGAGTTGATGTTTACAGCTTCCTCCATTGACGCATACTCAGCCGAACGACTTGGGATTGTAAACAGGGTAGTCAGACACGAAGAACTTCAAAAGTCGAGCGAAGCCTTTGCGAGTCAGCTTGCGCAGGGCCCAGGAAAATCATATTCATTGATCAAGCGCGCACTCTCGTACGGCATGAGTCACAGTCTGGAAGAGTCACTAGAATATGAAGCCTTTCTGCAGACCGTTTCTTCTCGCACCAAAGATCATGCGGAGGGATTGGCGGCTTTTCTTGAGAAAAGACAACCGAAGTTTGTGTCCGAGTGAGAGAGCGGCAGACAGATGGCTCAGCTTCAGCGTCCCAGCAGCGTTTTGACCAGCAGAGCGTGTGCCGGGTTGCGAGCTCCTGCCGAGTGTTCTTAGTTTCTACAAACGATTAAATTCCCCAGCACAGAGTAGCGCGATAATGTCAGGTTGCGACCTAGACCCGCTGTTTGAAACTGGAGAGAAGCGCGTGGTTCTGCCACTCGGGGCACTGGTTGACCTGCCTCCATGTTTCGAGTCAACTCCATTGGGCAATCCAAAGGGGTCTCTCAGTCAGTTGAGGTGTTTTCACGGGTATCATATGCGGATATATTCTGACAGGATAGAAATTCATAAGGACCGCGTGGACCCCAGAGTCAACCCCATGGGTCACATCGCGCTGGACACTGCGCTCCTTCAGAAAGGCGCGGGTTTAGGGGCACTTTTTGTCGTGTGTGGGATCGTCCGGTGTAAACGATGGCTGGATTCCCGCTGAGAAGATTCTTGGTTGTCAGCTACAAGCTGGGACCTACCCTACTAAGTTTCGCAATTTTCCGAAAGCGTCACAGGGGGCAGGAAATAACAGCTTCTCAGAGCCGGAAGCTCAGCCGCCAGGCCAGGACTCTCTACGATGGGCTCGTGTCTCTCGGCCCAGCATTCATCAAGCTCGGGCAGATACTCTCGGTGCGCCCTGACATACTTCCTCCGGAATATATTCGCGAACTGGAGAAGCTCCAAGATGATGTGCCCGCCGCAGATTTCTCCGAGGTCCGTAGGATCATTGAGGAGGACCTCGGCCCCATAGGGAAGGTTTTTGAAAGGTTTGAAGAGACTCCGATAGCTTCGGCTTCGCTTGGGCAGGTTTACCTCGCGAGACTCAGGGGCATGGACGTAGCAGTAAAGGTGAATCGCCCGAAAGTGAGGGAGCTGGTAGAACAGGATGCCAGAATACTTAATGTGCTAATCAAACCACTGGGGCTCTTCGTTGACTCAAACATAGAGTATACCTTCAGGGCCGTGATAAGAGAGTACCTGAGACACGTCAAAGAAGAAATAGACTATCTACATGAGCTGCGAAACATGGAAAAGATTCGCTCGGTCGTTGACTCCTCAAAAGTGGTGGTGCCGGTTCCCGTCAAGGAAGTAAGCACGAACCGTGTGCTCGTAATGTCTTACAATCCTGGAGTAAAAATCGGCGACCTGCGCGAAATTGACAGGCTGGGCCTGGATCGGCCCAAACTTTCGAGGAGGCTATCCCGTACTTTCCTAACGATGCTTTTGGAGGAAGAGATATTTCATGCTGACCCCCATCCCGGAAATATAGCAGTTGCAAGTGACGGCAAGCTGATACTCTACGACTACGGGATGACAGGCTCCCTTGACGAAGTTACCAGAAAAAACCTCGTTAGGATGTACGCTGCCTTCTCAATGAGAGACCCCGCGGCGATAGCAGACGCACTGCTCGATCTGGGTGCGCTCGACCCTGAGGCGGACCGCGACGTGGTGGAGCAAGGGTTTGAATTAATGTTGCGAGAGTTGAAGGGTGAAACCGTATCAGAATGGGAGTTTCAAAGGCTAATGGAGCTCTCTAATTCAGTATTCTACCGCTTTCCGTTCAAGTTGCCGGACGAATTAGTTCTCTATTTGAGAATGGCCACTTTGCTGGAGGGTGTGTGTACCAAACTTGACCCGGAATATAGTTTCCTGAAGTCGGTTACTTCCATCCTTGAAGAAAAGGGGTATGTAGACCAGGTGAGGAAGGATGCTTTGCGAACGTTTGTCTCCCAGACTCTAAACAACCTGATTGCATTCAACAGGTCGTTCCCCCGAATACTGAAACACTTGGAAGGGCCCAGGGATTCGCGTAAAGCTGGCAACCTATCTCGTTATTTGACGTTATCCGCCGTAGTGGTAATTGGCGCTACAGGATATCTTTTCTACGAGAAGAGCAGTTTTGCCTTTGCCGGTCTCTTGCTCACGATTCTTATAGTGCTGGCTCAGACTCTCTCAAAGTGACTTGGATTACTCGATTTTCACACGCTTCGCGCCTTTTGATGGCATCTTCACCGTGAGCACGCCGTTTTCATACTTTGCCGTGGGTTCGACTTCCTCATCCACCTCGAGCGGCAGTCTCACTACTCTCCGAATCTTGAGTGGCCTTTGCTGCAGGTGAACCGAGTCCACGTCGCTTGGTGGTTCTCGCTTTGCGCTTATGAGCAGAGTGTGTCCCGAGGCGCGAACTGTTATGTCCTCCTTCTGGAATCCAGCGAGGTCGGCTTCTACAACCAGTGAGCTTCCTATTTCATATATGTCAACCGCCGGAATCAGCAGCTCGTAGAACGCTCGTGAACGCTCTCCCACTTCTCGAGCTATAGCCGGAGCTAGGCCCTTAGTCCACCATGTACTCATTTTTCCCAGTAGGAATCGGGCTCCTGCTGTAAAAAGTTTACCTACCCGGGCTTCAGATTCGGCCCGTCTATGTTTACCCGAGGGGAACGTATAGACGCAGTAGTCTCTAGCTTGTTTTGTTCAATGCAGGTGCAGGCTATTGCGGCAAGAAATTGGAGTTCTTCGAGCTTCAGTGTTGAGCCAGATCCGTCTTTTTCCAAGTTCAGTCGCATAGCCCTTATTTGTGCGAAAGAGGGCAATCCTCTGAGTTAAAGTGACATTAACCGATACTGCGCCACTGCATAAGGGGCTCGACAATGTCTATGTTTGCGAGAGCAAGATATGTTTCATAGACGGTGAAAACAGCAGGCTCTACTACAGAGGTTACAGCATTGAGGAGCTCTCGCAAAAATCCACGTTTGAAGAAGTGGCTTATCTCCTGCTAAATGGGAGTTTGCCTACCGCAAAGAATCTAACAAGCTTTAAAAACGAACTACTTTCGGCTTCTACCCCATCAAGACATCTGTTGGAGTGGGTGGCCGAGAATTCACGAAACTCTGACCCCATGGACATACTCAGAACTTCCCTCTCGATGCTCTCTATCACAGACAAAGGCTCAGAGAGCGGGGGCCAGGACGCAAACCTAACCCGAGGAGTGCACATACTTGGCGCCGCTCCTACGATTGTGGCGGCAATTTCTCGCGCTCGCAGAAACCTTTCGACAGTTCCATCACCGGGACTTTCTTCTCTAGCTGCAAACTTTTTGGTCATGCACCGCGGTGAGGAGCCAGACGAATTCGACACTAGGGCGATGGATCAGGCACTAATTCTCCACGCTGAACACGACCTGAACGCGTCAACCTTTTCTGCCATCGTAACAGCATCTACCCTCAGTGATATGTACTCGGCAGTAACTGCGGCAGTGGGCACGTTGAAGGGGCCGCTCCACGGTGGAGCGAACGAGGCTGCGCTGAGATTCGTGGAGCATGTCGGAACGCCGGCTAACGCGGAGAAGGAAGTGAACGATACGCTTGACCGCGGTCAAAGGATAATGGGCTTTGGTCATCGTGTCTACAAGAACTATGATCCGAGGTACAAGATTTTGAAGGCGACATCGAAGGAGCTCTGCGAAAGAAAAGGACTGGCGACGATGTACGCGACTGCGGAAGCCATTGAGAAAGCTGCTGTCGCTAGACTGTCTGACCACAAAATCCTACCGAACGTGGATTTCTTTTCGGGCATCGTATTCAAAGCGCTGGGCATCGAGACTGAGCTATTCACGCCAGTGTTCACCATGAGCAGAATTTCTGGGTGGGCGGCGCATGTGCTCGAATACCTTTCGGACAACCGACTAATCAGGCCGAAATCAGTGTACACTGGCGAACTTGACCGGCGCTATATTCCAATTAAGGAGAGAGGCGCATGAGTCCAGGCTGGCCAGTTGTGAGAGGAGGGAATTCTAAGTGAAAGTCAGTCATTTGGTGAAAAGAGCAGCTGTTACCATTACTGAAGGTTCAACCGTGCTCGAAGCAGTGCGTAAGATGACAGAGGAGAACGTAGGACTTGTGGTCATAGTGGGAGATTCTCCCCGTAAAGCAGTGGGTGTGCTCTCCGAGCGTGACGTCATGCGGCTAATAGCCCGTGACGGATCGCTTAACACCAGGGTCATGGAAGTCGCGACGCCGAATCCCTTGACGGTGAGAGCCAGCGACGATGTCGCCAAGGCTGCAATCGCAATGAGCGAGCACAGAGTGCGACACCTAGTGGTAGTGGATGATGAAGGCCTGCTAGTCGGAGTTATTTCAATAAGGGACCTTCTGGGAGAGAAGGCAACTATTGAGGCGATAGTTTCCTCGTACAGGCATGAACCAATACCGGGCGGAGATTAGACTGGTTTTTTCGACTCGTACTCTATCAGGCCCTTTTGAAGCGTTCTCACACCAAGCATGGCACATTTTATCCTCATTGGTGTGAGTGACTCCAACCCGAGCATCTCGAGCACGTCCCTTTGACCCAGTTCAATAACGTCTCTTATGCTCATTCCCTTCGCTCTCTCCGTAAGCAGAGAGGCAGATGCCATGCTGATCGCGCATCCGGCGCCATCGAATTTGACCTCCTCTAGAACTCTGCCGTTCAACCGTGCATACATAGTCACCTTGTCTCCGCACAGCGTGTTGGTATCCGAAATTTTTACATCCGGGTTCTCAATCTTCCCTTTGTTGCTCGGGTGCTCGTAGTGATGAAGAATAGTCTCCTGAAAAATATCGCTCATGCCTGGACTATGCACGCCTCCCGAATATCTTCCTAACCATGCCGAGTGCTGAAATTAAGCTATCGATATCTGTGTGATCGTTGTATATATAGAAGGAAGCTCTTGCCGTGGCCGAAACGCCCAGCCAGTCAGCTACTGGCTGCGCGCAATGATGTCCAGAACGAATGGCTACGCCTTCGCGGTCTAGAATTGTGGCCAAGTCGTGGGGGTGAACCCCTTTCACCTCGAACGAGATAACCCCGCCACGGCGTTCAGGGTCTCCGGGGCCGAATACCCTCACACCCTCCTGCGATTCCAGTTCCTGGAGCGCATAGGCAGAGAGTCGCTTTTCGTGCTCGCGGACTCGTGACATATCCAGCCGTCTGAGGTAATCAACCGCTTCCGAAAGCCCGACGGACCCGGCCACGTTCGGTGTCCCTGCTTCGAATTTCTGGGGCGGCTCCGCCCAAGTGGAAGCGTCCAGCCCTACTTCTTTAATCATCTCTCCACCTCCCTGAAAAGGAGCCATTTCCTCTAACAAGTCGCTCTTCGCGTAGAGTCCGCCTATCCCCATCGGACCCAGCATTTTGTGCCCAGAAAACGCGTAAAAGTCCGCGCCCAACTCACGAACATCTACAGGCATATGTGGCACCGACTGAGCCCCGTCGACCAGCACCTTTGAGCCGTTGTCGTGGGCGATCTTGGCGAACTCAGAGGCCGGATTTATCGTCCCAAGAACATTTGAAGCATGGGTGAAGGTGACAAGTTTTGTCCTACGCGTAATCTTTTCTTTGAAATCTTCGAGCGAAAGCTCGCCTTTGCCACTCAGTTTGACGAAGTCAAGCCTTAGACCATGAGGCTGGAGCAGTTGCCATGGCACAATGTTCGAGTGATGCTCCATCTCTGTGGAGAGTATGGTATCACCCTTCTCAAGCCTGGCGAGCGCGTATGAGTACGCCACCATATTTATCGCCTCGGTTGCGCCTCTTACGAATATGAGCTCCTCCGGTTTCCCGCCTATGAAAGCAGAGATGTTCGCCCTGGATTTTTCATAGAGATCGGTGGCTTCTTCAGCCAGCGTGTAGGCTCCCCTGTGCACGTTCGAGTTGTATAGGCGGTAAAACTCCGATAACCTGTCTATAACGCAGGAGGGTTTCTGAGTGGTAGCAGCGTTATCCAGATAAACAAACCTCTTCCCATGAAATGTTCTCCTTAGTATTGGGAAGTCTTCCCTCAGCCTTTCTGCGTCCAGGCTCATATACACAGATTACTGGAGGTGCTTACTATTTAGTGTTGCCGGTGCGCGTTATGGCGAGCTGTAGCTCGCAACCTATCGTTCAGCATTGATGTTCGTCGAAGTCAGTCGGTGTGGTTGCCGGTGGTTCACCCTTTGCCTGACCTATCTCGACAAGGTCCGCCTGCCGATGAACTACTCCCATCCCGAGGCTTATGATACGACCTGACTGTCTACTTCCGTATTCCACCATGGGCGTTTCCACGCCTTACTGACCGCAGGAAGCGCTCCCAGAATGTCGGTTGTGGATTCTCGAATTATTTCTGTCTGGGCCTTCGTCAGTCCCTTGGACCTGAGCCACTCAGTTTGGCAGACCAGATTTTCCAGGTTGAGCCGGACTGTAAGGGCAAGCTTCTCGTCGTGTCTGAGGTAAGATGTCAGTCTTTGAAGGTCCAATCTGGGTTCTACTTCAAGCCGATGGTTTCGGTCCAGTAAAATTGCGCATACGTCCAGCATGTCTTTTGCTTCCATGCCTATTATGACCATTCCTTTTTTGTATCCCTGATGGTTCAGAATCCTGAACTCCTGCCCGGAGGCCTTCAGGCGATCCAACTCGGCATAGTCGAGCTCTGTGATTACTTGGGCCTTCGTTAAAAGTAGTTTTTCAGGGCCTACCGTGTAAAGGTTTTCCCGAGCTCTTTCGAAATCGCTGGGGAGGATGTCTATGCGATGGCGCATATCTACCGCGCCCACCAGGATATCCGTTGTGCTTACGACCGCGTCTGATTCAGACACTGCGGTCGCCCCTCTTATTCGGTATCTTGAGCCTCCTCTCAGGGCGTTGAACATTTTATCACTATCAGTGAGAAAATAGTGGTACGCATTACCAGTCTGCTCTGAAATATGAGTGAGCATGCGAATCAGTTGCGTGCCGTCTCGTCTCGTGGATACAAAGTCTGCATCCCCTATTTTGCGGTTGAGTGGACTGCCGCGCTCGTTTGCTGTGGGAGACAGAACCTTCACTGCTCCCCCTCCAACTAGCAGGGGCATCCCTATGCTGTTTCTGTCTTTCCCTTCCAACTTGGCCGTATTTGCGCTGCTATGAATTGCCCAAAGAGTGACCACGATTCTGCGAATGATTGGTTCGCTCAAATCGAGATAACCTGGCAAACCCAGTTCGTTCAGGGCGTCCTCTGCGTTTGTCTTTGCTGCCAGGGGAGTGCTCAGTGAGTGAGTGAATCCCGTGCGCTCCCGATACAGCACTACTAGGCCCATGGCTTTAATGGTGTAAGAAAGTTACTCGGCCAGTCTTAGGCATTAGGGTGTCCACGCTTCAGGTTCAGAGCTCTGCGAAATCTCTGCTAGCTTCTCGCATAAGGCTAATGTGTGGACTAGGCAAGAATTATGGTGGGCCAATTAGTTGACAAAGGTTGCAATCGTTGGGGCGGGTATCTCGCGATTCGGTCGCAGGACAGACGCCAATATGAACGCTCTAGCCTGGGAGTCAGTATCTGCTGCACTAGAGGATGCCGGAATAGAGCAGAAGGATATTGATTTCTACTCCGTCGGGAACGTTGGAGTGTGGAGCGAAGAGAACCTCCCGGCCGTGACCGTGGGGGAATATGCTGGGCTTACACCCAAGGGCACTATGAGAGTGGAGGCCGCATGCGCAACAGGGAGCGCAGCGATAAAGGTAGCCCGGGACTCAATAGCATCCGGGTCTGCGAAGCTCGCAATGGCGGTGGGCTTAGAAAAAATGTATGGCGTACCAACTCCTACGATAGTAGAGCTGATTGGGAGGGCCGGCAACTACTTCTGGGAATTCGAGAACTTTGGCCTGACATTTCCTGGCTATTACGCACTTTACGCCTCAGCCTATATGGCGAAATACGAAGCAAAGGAAGAAGACCTCGCGCTAGTTGCGGTCAAGAATCATTACTACGGCTCGCTAAATCCCTTCGCGCAATTCCAGAAGCAAGTTTCGATCGATGAGGTTATGACTTCGAAATACGTGGCCCATCCTTTGAAACTCCTTGACTCTTCTCCTATTACAGACGGCTCTGCTGCCGTAATATTGGCTGATGAAGAGACTGCAAGGAGGCTGACAGACACTCCCGTCTGGATAAAGGGCCAGGGCGTAGCGAGCGGTTCGGCCAACTTGAGCAAGAGAAGCGATTTTGTCAGTTTGGATGCGAGTGTCACGGCGGCAAAGGCCGCATATTCTCAGGCGGGAATCAAAAATCCCGTGGAGGACATCGATGTTGCTACGGTGCACGATTGTTTTACGATAGCCGAACTCATGGCCTACGAAGACCTAGGTTTCGTGGGCCGCGGAAAAGCGGTGCAGTTGATTCGAGACGAACAGACTTACAAGGGGGGAAAAATACCCGTGAATTTGGACGGCGGCCTGAAGGCAAAGGGCCACCCGATCGGAGCGACTGGGGTGGGTATGGCGGTCGAAGCGGTTAAGCAGCTTCGTCGCGAGGCGCCGAAGAGCCGACAAGCCGACATACGACACGGGGTCGCTCTTACCCACAATGTGGGGGGCACCGGTCATTATGCCTACGTAACGCTTTACGGACTGAATTAGGAAGTGAAGTAATTGAATTCCACCCCAAATGCCATAAAGCGGGACGAAAAAACAGGGGACCCTCTGTTCATTGATAGAAGAGAACTGAGGCTCCGATATGAAATCCCTGTCAAAGACATCTACCCTTTCTTCGATGGTCTGAGAGAAGGCCGGGTGCTCGCATCGAAGTGCAAGATTTGCCTTGCGCTCTACTTTCCTCCTCAAGGAAGCTGCCCAACCTGTCGCAAGTCTGACATGGACTGGGTAGAGCTTGGCCCGACGGCAAAACTGCTCGCAGTCACAAAGGTCTACATAAAGCCCCAGAGTTTTGCTGAGGAAGAAGATTACATCTTGGGCGTCGGCGAATTTCCCGAAGGTGTCAAGGCGCTAGCCAGGCTGCTGTTTGAGGGCTCGAGAATGCCGAAGATTGGAACACAAATGCGAATCGCTGTTACAAAAGATAGTGGAGAAAATCCGTTATATGTATTTGTGCCGACGGAACCAGGCTCGAATGAGCCGGCGCCGTGATGTGAGCAACCTGAATCTGCCTAGTGCTAGACATACCGTGCTGGTGGGTGAATCGAAGTGAGCGTGAGCTCTAGTCCCAGACCTACTTTCGTGAAAAGTTCGGAATGTGTATGGGATATTGAGAAGGGTCACAGGTCAGGTATGAGAGTTCCCGTAAGGGTGATAGCCACTGAAAAACTGCTTAACGAAATGGACTCCGAAGTCTTCGACCAGGCGGTCAATGTGGCCACACTTCCAGGGATACAGCACCGTTCGTTCGTGATGCCGGACGGTCACTGGGGATATGGCTTCCCCATCGGGGGTGTTGCCGCCTTTGACGTTGAGGAAGGAGGGGTGATCTCCCCCGGCGGGATAGGCTACGATGTAAACTGCGGGATGCGGGTGGTACTAACCAATCTCACCGAAGGCGATGTGAGGCCGCACATCAGAGAGCTTGTGAACACGCTCTTCAAAAAGATTCCAACTGGCGTCGGTGGGGAGGGCTTTGTCAAGCTTAGCAAACAAGAGTTCGGCAGAGTGCTCGAGGAGGGTGGAGAATGGTCCGTTCGAAATGGGTATGGCTGGAAAGAGGACTTGGAGAGAACTGAGCTGCGCGGTATGGCTGACTGGGCCGACGTTTCGAAGGTTTCAAAGAAGGCGATTGACAGAGGGTTCGACCAGATTGGAACCCTGGGCTCAGGGAATCACTATCTTGAAGTTCAGGTAGTGAAAGAAGAGAACATCAAATACTCTGAAGTTGCAAAGAAATGGGGGATTTTTCCTGGTCAAGTAGTCGTGATGATGCACACAGGCTCTCGTGGAGAAGGCCACCAGATCGCGACTGACTATCTCGACCTCTTTTTGAGCGTGATGCGCTCAAAGTACGGAATAGAGGTTTCTGATAAGCAGCTCGCCTGCGCGCCGTTCTACTCTAACGAGGGTCAGGATTACTGGAAAGCAATGGCGTGCGCAGTCAACTTTAGCTTCGCAAACAGGCAGACCATCGTTCATCGCGTCCGGGAGGCATTTTCTGAGACATTTCGCAAGGACGCGGAAGCGCTAGGTATGAGCCAACTGTTCGAGATAGCTCACAACCGCGCTACGCTTGAGCGGCACCAGGTTAACGGGGTCACAAGGCAGTTGCTTGTTCACAGAAAAGGGGCAACAGCCGCCTACTACGCGGGGAGAGAGGAAGTGCCAGCATTTTTCAGAGATGAGGGCTCGCCGGTGATAATAGGCGGTTCAATGGAGACGGGTAGTTATCTCCTTGTGGCAATGCCCGGCGCAAGCGAAACCTTTTGCAGCACTGCCCACGGATCAGGGAGGACTATGAGCAGAGCTCGGGCCAAACACATCTGGAGAGGCGAGGAGCTTCTGAGATCCATGGAAAGTCGAGGGATATACGTCAGGGCCCAGGGCATGGGAGGAGTGGCAGAGGAAGCCGGAGGAGCATACAAGAATATCGACGAAGTGGTCGAAGCCACACATGTGGCGGGTATTTCCAGGCCCGTTGTGCGACTCGTGCCTCTCGGTAACATCAAGGGCTAGGGCTTGAACCGTGAGCGCGTCTCGCCTATGCCTCGACTATTACGCCCAGATTTTTCTTCTGTGCTGTTTCTGCCAAAGCGCTGGCCACGAAGAGGTCCTCGTATGCCGCCCCTACGCTTTTATAAAGTATGCCGCCGCCTGAACCCCCTCGCCCAGCGTTCAGTGCTTCTTTTAGTTCTACAAGTTTCTCACGTTTCAGGATGCCGCTCGCTAGTGTCTGCACGATATCCCCCGCCTCCCTTGTGCAGTTTTCGATGCTGTCAACCACGACCAAGCCAAATCGGGATATGGCAAGGTCGCTCAATTCTCTTTCTTCGGGTGTGTGTGCGCCGATCGAGGCGACTATTTTCGGTCCAATTGGTCGATCCTCGAGTACGGGGGTGGTTGAGGAAGTTGCGATTATTAGTGCGTTCGCCGTGTCGGCAGTCAAGGAGTGGTCAATCTTTAGCCCGGCTTTGGCGGCATTTTCAAGGAAACGATTTTTCGAATCTATCGACCGGGAATCCGCGTTTATCCTTGCTCCAGGCATGAGCTTGGCGAGCATCTCCGCGTGGTAATTGGCTTGGTAGCCACATCCGCGGAAATAGAAGCTTTTTGCATCCGTAAGCTCGGTTACCGCGAAGAGGGTTGTTACCGCAGTCCTGATCGCAGTGAACGGTGCGCCGTCCATTACGCCAGAAAGCCGGCCAGTCTGAGCGTCGTAAAGTGTTAGCGCGCCCTGCACCGGAGGTAGACCCCTTTGAGTGTTACCAGGTATCACGCTCACTACCTTAGTTACAAATGCCTGGCTAGGTTGGTATGCCGGCATCACTCCCCACCAACTATCTCCCGCAGTCAGCACGGTTCTCCCTGGTAGCTGCACTTTACCTTTTGACACCTCCTCGAGTCCCCGCCTGAGCGAATTGAACAAAAGAGAGGGTTCGGCGCATTCGAGCAAATCTTCTTTACCGAGGAACCGGACTCGCACGTGGCTTCCATCTGCAGGTCCTAAGATTAAGCTTGTCCGCCGGTGGGGCTGCGTATGTTTGGGTACAAAGTTCCGACTGGTTCAATAATTCAAAAATTCAAAAGCCTGCCTTGTGGGCATATAGGGTGATTGTAAGCGCCAAGGTCGGGTTCATCTGGCCAGGGGCGCGAGCTGGCCCCCCACCAGTGCTCTGGTATCCTAACACGCTCTCACCCACCCTCGCACTGCAGCTTGGTTACTCATGCGAATTTCTGCTGGCACTCGGCCGAAAGCGCTCGAGCTTTTTGCAGGGGGCGAGAAGTCTGCGGAACACTTATTGACAGAGAGCTCAGGTGCTCTCTGGAGGTTTTTAATCATTTGAAAACCGCAGAGTTTCTTCTCGTGTGCCTACTCATTATCTCTGGGGGACTCAATGCCTTTCTCTATCTCAAAGACTACTTCGCTCCACCCATTGGCGAAAGTCTTCTGGTTTGGAACGTTCCAGCCGATGTTACACCGCACTCATATTTGTTCGCGACCATGTTTGATACATTCCGGATGAGCATCAACCTGAGGGCGAACGGGACACTCGATGTCTACGTATTTACTCCGACTCAGTACGCTGCTTTCGAGCAGAACGGCGGAAGACCCTCCGCTTACGTTGGATATTATTCTGGCAGTCAGATTTCATTTGAGTGGAATTTGAGCACTGGCTGCGCCGGATATGTGTATGTAATTTACGATCCGGGTTCGACGGTATTGCAGATTGTGCCACACGTTACCGCGACTTACTCGCCTTCCTCAGTTTCTACGGGTATCTGCAGTCAGAGCTGACACCAAAGGCTTGAGGCTCACATAAATCTTGAATCTTCCCGCCACCACCTTTCCTCTTAAAGTGGGAAGCTTGAAAGCCAAGGCGAGGGCTACTGGCAGAACTGCAGGAGTTACAACGGGGGCGGCCGTACTTGTTCTCTTGATCGGGATCGCATCAGGCGCGCTGGTCATGGCTACTGTCTATTACGGGCAAGTTCAGGAGCTAAACATGCAGAATAAGCAGCTGGAGCAATCAGTGAGTAGGTTAGAGCGAAGCGTTGACGGGCTGGTTGCGATTTCATCTTTGCCGGTTGAGCAAGTGCCAAACATAACTTACAGCGGAGGCCTAAACGCATCATCGGTATATATGGCTGCGGCGCCTTCCGTTGTGACTGTGCAGGGGGTACAGGTCGAGACTGTCCAAGGACTCTTCGGGACCTCAACACAGGAAGTGGGTATCCAGGGATCGGGGTTCGTGCTCGAATACAACAGCACTTACTACGTGGTCACCAACTATCATGTGATCGAGGACGTTACGAACATTACGGTGACGTTCAGCGACAGTTACAGCTACCCCGCAACTGTGGTTGGATTCGACCGCTACAGCGACCTTGCCGTGCTGAGAACCGATGCCCCAACTTCACAATATCATGCCCTGCAGCTAGCCAATTCTAGCGAACTACAGGTTGGGGCCACAGTGATGGCCATCGGCAGCCCTTACGGGTTGGAAGGCAGCTTTACGATAGGCGTTGTCAGTGCCACGGATAGACTGCTGCAAGACCCTGTGTCGTCACCCTATCCTATTGCTGCCATAATACAGACTACGGCCGCGATCAATCCCGGAAACTCTGGCGGACCCTTGCTGGACGCGGCAGGACAAGTGGTCGGTATAACCACTGCAGTCGTCGCAAACAGCCAGGGAGTGGGATTCGCAATACCTTCCTTGATTTTATCGAGGGAACTTCCCCTTTTGGTGGAAACCGGTAGCTACGAAATGCATGCATATCTGGGATTCACAGTGACAGACATGAACTACTACATTGCGAAAGCCATGAATACGAACGTCACAAGGGGGGTTCTTGTTGAAACGGTTGTGCCGGGAGGGCCAGCTGGCGATGCCGGGCTTCGCGGGGGCGACCGCAATTCAACCATCCTCGGCTCAGAAGTTACCCTGGGGGGCGACATAATTACTGAAGTGAACGGCACGGTCATTGTGTCGGTTAGTCAGCTCTTATCTTACATAGAGCTGAATGTTCTGCCGGGGGAGAGCTTGCAGTTCACAGTTGTTAGAGGCGCGCAGACGTTCAACCTGAGCGTAGTAGCAGGTTACAGACCTGGCTGAAGCTCGCAGCGAGTGACTGGTGACTGTAATACCAGACCGAAGGGACCCGTTATTGCTTATCCTTATTTGCTTGATTTGGAGTGGGAACTATTTCGCTATAAAGCGCAGCCTTGCATACATCGACCCCAACACCTTGGCTCTGTTCAGGGTACTTCTTGGAGGCTTGGTGGTGCTCGCTGCTGGCAGAGTGTCGTTTGCCGGCGTAACCAAGCGAGCACTCGCCTGGTGCGCCATCTTGGGCCTTTTCAACTCTGCACTATTTCTGGTTTTTTTGAACCGAGGGCTGACCACTGTCAACTCCGGAGTTGCAGCCACTCTTGTTTACACCCAACCTCTTATCGTAGCTCTGGGCTCTCCGCTTGCCGGAGAGAAGCTCACCAAGACGAAATTGTTTGGGGTCGGTGCGGCATTCGCGGGCGTGGTTATAGTGTTTCTCCCCTCACTATCGGGCTCCAGCCCTAGTGGGGGGGACTTCTACGAACTCGGCGCGGCTATATCGTGGGCCATTTCTATACTTCTCTTTAAAAAGTGGAACACAACCCTTGATGGATTCACTGTAACTGGTCTCCAGAGTGTTATATCCTCAATTTTTGTCCTTCCGTTCGTGTTCCTGGGCGCTCCCTTTTTAACTCCAAACATCCAGCTTTGGGGATACCTGGGCTATAATATTCTGCTGGGCACGGGGCTGGCATATGTAATCTACTTCACTGTACTGTCGCGTATGAAGCCTTCACAATTTTCGTCTTACCTGTTTCTAGTGCCCATTTTTACAATTTTGCTGCAGTCTGTCTTTACGCTTTCATGGCCCAGCCTTTACGAACTAGTGGGCTCTCTGCTAGTAGCTTCGGGTATATTGATCGCGAATGCTTTTGTCTGAACCTTCTCGAGTCGTCTTGAGTCGAGGGCCGCTACCGAAGGACTAGCTTGAAATGACCTTCCCAGCAAAGTGTAATAGAAAGTGCAGCCTCGTTTTTCCCTGACCAAGCCCAGTGCGGATTGGCCAAACTATTTAATTCCCTCGGTAATCTGAGACTTGTTGCGATTTGTTTGATAACGAATTGCGAGAAGGATTGACCTATGATGACGTGCTTCTAGAGCCGAGAAAATCCGAGGTTGAATCTAGGGGGGAGGTTGACCTGAGTACCAACTTTACAAAAGGCGTCAGCCTTCGCATACCACTTGTAAGTGCGAATATGGATACTGTGACAGAGCACTCGATGGCGATCGCACTAGCAAGACTGGGCGGTATCGGTATTATACACCGGTTTATGAGCATAGAACGGGAAGCAGAAGAAGTAAGAAAGGTAAAGAGGTCAGAAGCGTTTGTGATTGAGCAGCCCTATACGATTCACGCCGGAGCTACCGTAGCAGAGGCCAAGGAGTTTATGAACGAAAAGGACGTAAGCGGTCTCTTGGTTGTTGACAGCCACAAGAAATTACTCGGGATAGTCTCGCTGAGAGACGTCCGCTTTGCTGATGATGAGCAATCCAAAGTGACTGAAGTAATGACAAGTCGTGAGAAGATGGTGGTTGCCCCGCCTTCAGTGAGCCTCGAGAATGCAAGAACGATGATCAGAGATCGCAGAATTGAGAAGCTGCCGCTTGTTGACGACTCGAATACGGTTTGTGGCCTGATTACGGCTCGCGACGTGGACAGACTGTCAAAGCCCTCTGGCGCGGTTAAGGATGCCAAGGGCCGTCTGCTTGTCGGAGCGGCTGTCGGAGTCCGCGGAGATTTCTTGGAACGCGCGAGGGAGCTCGTAAAGGCAGAAGTCGATGCGCTTGTGCTGGATGTTGCCCACGGTCACTCTACGGCAGTGATTAAATCCATTCAGCTGCTAAAACACGAGCATCCCGATACCCCTCTCGTTGCAGGGAACGTCGCGACGGCCCAGGGTACAAGGGACCTTATTTCGGCCGGGGCGGACGCGGTGAAAGTGGGTATCGGGCCGGGAGCGGCTTGCACTACGCGGAGCGTGACGGGGGCGGGCGTTCCGCAGCTCACTGCGGTTTTGGAGTGCTCGCTTGAAGCCTCGTCTTACGGGATTCCGGTCATTGCAGATGGGGGCGTGAAAAACCCGGGGGATGTCACCAAGGCTCTGGCTGCCGGGGCGTCCAGTGTCATGATGGGAAGCGTGTTCGCTGGAACTGATGAAAGTCCGGGATACTTTATTACTCGTGATGGCATCAAATACAAGGCCTACCGAGGAATGGCCTCCTTGGGAGCAAATGTATCCCGTCGTCAGTTGGACAGGATGGATATAGATCCCGAAGAAATCTCACAGATTGTACCCGAGGGCGTGGAGGCGCGTGTGCCCTACAGTGGACGACTGGAGGAAGTAGTAAGGCAGTACATAGGCGGGCTTCGCTCAGGAATGAGCTACTGCGGGGCGAAGTCGCTTGCGGAGTTACGGAAGAACGCTGTGTTTATCAGACTGACACCCGCGGGCGTCTCCGAAAGCTATCAGAAGCTGGGTGCGCGGTCCTAGGGTCAGGTCTAGAGGCCGGTGTCGGGAGCATGAGCGAGAAACGATGGTTGATTCTTGGGACTCGGCCAACCGCGACTGAAATTGCAATTAGGTGCCGAAAATCGGGAATATTGGCGGAACCAGTGAGTGCGGTAGAGCTGGCCCTGCGGGACGACGTGTCAAGGGAACTATCTCGAGTCGGCAGCCTTGATGTTTCGGTGTTTACCAGCAGAACCGCGGTTGGAATTATTAATGATTATGCCCCCCGTGAACTCAAGGATCGGATCGTTCGCTCTCGCTGCTATGCAATAGGGCCGTCGACATCTGAGCTCCTTAGGTCTGCAACTGGAGTCTCTGTTGTAAAGGTTCCCACGAGAGGAGATTCTGAAGGACTGGTCGAGCTCCTTCGCAGCGAGAAGCTGGGTAGGGTGGGCCTGTTTTCTTCTGTGAAAAGAAGCAACCACCTGCGAGATTTCCTCGCGCATAACTCTTCAATCCTCTTCGAACCGAAGCTTTACGACTTAAGACCCAAGCAAGTTGCCATATCAGTCGCCCTCAGGCGTTGGTCAATAGCTGAGATCGCCGGGTTTGCATTTACCTGCTCCACTGCGGTCGAGGCAATTCCTGCAACTCTGGAGGTTCCTGAGAGTGTCAGGACGGTTGCTATGGGTCCAAGAACAGCCGCGACTCTAAGAAGAGCGGGCTATCAGCCCATAGTTCCTTCCCGCTATGACATAGGAGGCATTGTGAATGTGATCCTGAAACTTCACAGTAATATAGTGGGAGTGGCATAATGATTCATATCTGTCCGGGAGGCTGAATTGAGATGAATTCTCAAATAGGAGTTGCACTCAGATCCGAGCTTTACGAGCCGGGCCAGATCCGCGAACTGCTACCTGAGATAGAGCGCTCGAACTTCTCAAGCATTTGGTATCCAGACGTTTCAGGATATGATTCACTTGACTTGGTTGTCTACACTCTGGGAAAGACAAGCGCTCCAAAAGTTTGTACCGGAGTGCTCAGAGTGCTGGAGTGGGAGAAGAACCAGCTTTTGCGCAGACTGAGGGCAGTGGCTTCGCTGGGTGATAGGAGATTTGTGTTTGGGGTTGGGAGTGGTTCCGGAAGGGGCGGTGCCACGATCAGTGAGCTCCTAAGTAGGGCGGAATGGCTGATGTCGCAGCTACCTCCGGATAACCGCCCCGAACTCTATTACGCCGCGCTAAGGCGAGAAATGTTCAAAAAGGGACTGGAAAAAGGAGATGGAGTTCTTCTGAATTTCTTTACAAGGGAGCATTTACGGGGACTGGTGTCTGCGGCCGGCGGGGTCCAGCCGAACAAAACCGTAGCAGGTTACCTGCGCGTCTTCTTCGCGAGTGACAGGACATTCGCGGCTGGGCGTATGATTGAGGAATTTTCTCGTTATAATCGCATACCAGCCTACGCTTCGTTATTTAGAGATGAGGGATTGGACTCCAGTTTGCAGCTAGGCGGAAACACTAAGCCTGAAAAGGAAAGATTGAATGTGCTTGGCCGAGTTGCTCTTCTCAACCCGACGCAGGACGAGCTCACGGTCGCGATTCGGGGTCTTCGGAATGCCGGTCTCAATCTTCCAGTAATATATCCGATGATTTACGGTTCCAGCGATTTCAGGTTAAAGTGTATCAGGGAATTATCTGGGAGCATTGGAGCCCTCTGAACTTGTTTCGCAGGCGCCGGGAATGGCTGCGGTTATCGCTAGGTTTTACTCCATAACTGATGCAATTCTCCACCAGACAAAAGACCCCTTATTTGTGGGGAAGACTTGGGTAAAATCCGTGAATCCGAGCGTTATGTTTAGTGGTAACGGAGACCTTAGCTGTAAGGAAGCGGCTAGGCTGTCCAGGATGGCAGAGGCTCGGCGGCTGGGCAGGCTATGGTTTGGAGAAACAGTGGTCCG
Organism: archaeon; assembly: GCA_021817005.1. Classification (GTDB taxonomy): domain Archaea; phylum Thermoproteota; class Thermoprotei_A; order Marsarchaeales; family Marsarchaeaceae; genus JAKAWJ01. Next base: position 72,935 of record JAKAWJ010000005.1, read on the forward strand.
CGACGCTACAATCTTAGCTGCTGTGGCAGCCATCAACACAAAGGAAATCGGTATTGGGACCTCGATTATCAATGTGTTTACCCGTTCCCCCGGTCAGCTTGCGATGCTCGCAGGTACATTGAATGAACTGAGCAGTGGGAGGTTCACCCTTGGACTGGGGACGAGCACGGCCGCAATTGTTGAGGGCTGGCACGGGCAACATTATTCAAGTCCTGCAAAAAGGCTGGAAGAGGTGATTGCGCTGCTCAGGAATTATTTTTCTGGTGAGCGGTTTAGCTTTAGTGGCGAGAGTTACTCTCCCAGCGGCGCCAGATTGAAGGGACTTCCAAGGCCCGCTATAGCTTTGGCCGCCCTGAATGATGTCATGGTAAGAAAGGCTGCGATTCTTGCGGACCAGGTGATCCTAAACCTAAGTAATCTCGAAAGAGTACGGCAGGTCAGAGAAATGATTGACATGGAGGCCCGAAAAACTGGGCGGATCGGCCGACCGAAACTATCAATGATGCTCTACGCCTATGTTCTCGGTGACGGCGATCAGGGGCTCATGGCTGCTAAGGACTTGTTCACTTTTTACTCCAGCGCCCCAGCGTATAGGAAATTATTCTCAAGGCTTGGCTACAAACGAGAAGCCGAGGAGATGGAAAGGCTATGGTCTCAACGCGACAGGTCCGCGATACCCCGTGTCATTTCAAGAGCCATGATTGATGACCTTATGGTGGTCGGGGGAATTTCAGACCTGAGGCAAAGGGTGAGGCAATTCGAAGAAAATGGTGTCGACGAGGTAATGATTGCACCCTGCCCCACCTCTCGATTCGTTGAAAATGCCGACCTAGTCATAAGAGAGGTCTGAATCACTCCTCCTGCCAGTAAACTTCTGTGGAAACTGGAGAAGTCGGTAATCGTCTGCATGGGGGACTACTAGCTTCCTAGCAGGATGGCCCACATGCTTTATGGTATTGAAGGGCAGCGCCAGTGCCTGCGTTACAGTCTGAAGGCCTCTGGTAGCAGTTTGCTCAGCTTCTTCTTCCATATGTGTCCTTTGGAATCAACATAGAGGATGTCAAGCTCATCGCAGAACTCAGAGAGAACCTGTCTGCACGCACCGCACATTGAAGGTCTGCTTGGGTAGACTGTGGCTAAGCAGAGCGCCCGGAACTTCCGAACCCCCTTGGATACTGAGTTAAAAACCGCTACACGTTCGGCACAAATCGTGAGGCCATATGAGGCATTTTCAATGTTGCAACCGGTGTATATGTTACCGTCGTCGCCAAGTATCGCGCAGCCCACTCTATACTTTGAATAGGGAGCGTAGGCAGAGTTCATGGCTGATATTGCCTCTTGAGACAGCCTTTTACTTGAGCTGGGCATCCGTAGTCCAGACTCCAAGCTCACAGGTGCTTTAACACTTTTGCAGTTTTCCTGCGACCTCCGAATTGAACAGTTTGCTGGGAAGCAACATTTTTACAGGTCCTCCCGACGTGAGCATCGAGTTGAGTCCAGGCTGCATATTTTGCTCCATAGCCGAAGGCAGAACACCCTGTTACAAAATTTATGAAGACAACGACTACCTGGCCTTTCTGGACATACATCCCTTCGTGATGGGGCACTCTCTTGTAATTCCCAGAAAGCATTATGACGCTTTGCCCGACATGGAAGAGACGGCGGTCGGGGAACTCTTTACTGTCGCCGCACGGGTATCGTCAAGGGTCACGCGCGGTATGTCCGCTGACGGCTTCAGGTTGATTCAAAACAATGGAGAGGCCGCGGCTCAGGTAGTCAAACACGTTCATATCCATATTGTACCTATGAAACTCGAGGACAAAGACAGGCGTTTTGGAAGGCTCTCGCCAACCGACAAGGAATTCAGGGAGGTCGCGGATGCGATCATTCGTCACAGTTGACTAGTCCGCCAGCGCTTCAGAAACTTTTTCGATTATCATTCTTGAGGCAGCTTCGCGATTATCAGGCTCCGATGCATCAAACGGGAGTTCTCCTCCTGCGGCGTAATCGTGACCTCCACCGTTGAGTGCTCTGGCTATCTTTGAACAGTCAACTGCCTCATTGGACCGACGTATGCTGAGCTTGCGTCCCTTGACGGCTACCTGAATGTCACTCTGCACCACTTCTCTTATAACTTCGCAGGCGCGTGTTCCGCTTAGCGAGTTTTCAGCAAAGCCAACTGCTACCCTGAGATTCCCAGCGTTTAGCACTACGATACTTTGCTTTAACATATCCACCCCCCTCCCTTGGATATCAAGATAGGATAAGTAGTCCATGTACGTGCCCTGCTCTATAATGACGCCCCTTGCAACACTCCTAGCGAGCATCTCCAGCCTTGAATCGCACTCCTCGGGTTCGAGCGAGTTGTAATAGTCGATGAGTTGAACTAGACTCGAAGTGACATCGTCCACCGTGCCATGAAAATCGGTAGAATGAGCCATTTTCGCGAGCAAGCTAGCAAACCCGTCGCCCTCGCGGTATGCGTGGTAAACTAGCTCTGCCCCGCACGCATCTCTGTCAGGAACTTTCGTAAGCTTCACCCCCAAATCTCTGACTTTTTTCATTGACTCCTCGGTCCACACATGATGATCCAGCCAATCAACCTGCACCTTTGCCTTCCTCAACTCCTCAAGCGCGGTCACTATCAGGCTCGAATTATGTTCATCCATTCCGAAGTCGGCGACAATCACTTGAGTCACTGTCTCCTTTTCGAACTGTAGCTGGCGCACGAACTGGCTGATGCCAGCTGAGCCATAGTCCACGAAGTGCACTTTTGCCTCGGGCTTCTCGCGGAGGAAGATAGCTGCACTCATCAGGCCGTCCAGATCCCTTCTGTGGGCGTAGATGCTTGTCGGCGACACGGGCAAGTTTGTTCCGGGGACTGTCTTTAATCCTTGCCCTTAGTTGATCCAACGCCACAGGAAAACTAGGCGCGGCACAATTGCAGGGCTAGGAATGAACACGCAAACGCCAGACAGCCCGAGATTGTCTGAACGATGAGTTCACATCGCTTAATATCTGTAGTTTGAAGCCACTGGTGAATGCAAGCATGGCCCTTAGCGTTACTCTCTTAGCCCCGAAGAGCTCTGTCACTAAAGGTTTCTTCAGAATGGGAGCGGCCCTGAGAGCCAACAATCCTCCCAGGGGCGTGATCTATAACATTCGCAAGACAAGATTTGACGTCCCGTTCAAGTTTGATAAGTATGAGTTTTCTCCTGCTACTGCGAGCTTCTGGCTCTTCAACGCTCTGCGGGATCACCTAAATGCCGGCGGCCAGGCGCAGCTTATTCACTCGTTTTTTTGGGGCTATTTCAATCTCTGGAGGCCTTGGATACACGAAAACGACAGCTCGGCGTCGCAGTATCTAACTGAATATTATAGCTTTAACAGCCGGGCCGTGGAGAAACTTGTGAAGCTGAGCGCCCGGCTTCTGAACGCGGACAGTTGCCGGAGTGTTATCGTGTGGAGCAAGAAGGCTAGGCAGGGAATGATTGACGATGGCGTCCAGGAGGAAAAGGTCCAGATAGTTCCTCCTCCGATGCCACTAGGCGAGCGTGTCAGCCAGGCGGGTCGACCGTTCAGAATTACATTTGTCGGAAGGGATTACGTGAGGAAGGGAGGCGAATACGTGCTCAAGGCGTTCAAAGAGCTCAGCAGAGACGCCGATGTAAAGCTGAGTTACGTGGGTTCTATTGACGACCCAGCTTGGCGTAACTGGGCCAAATCAACGCTCGGCATAGAATACAGCGAATTCCTGCCGAACTCTGCAATACGCGAACGCATTTATCCGGAGACTGACCTTTTCGTCTTACCCACATTTGCGGAAACGGGCCCGCTCACCATACTCGAGGCAATGAGCTATGGTATTCCTGTTCTCGCAACGGACCTGCCGAGGATAAAGGAGCTAGTGGACGGCTATTCGCAGGAATGCACCTTTGAAAAGGGAAATTATACGGAATTTCTCGACAAGCTGCGTTGCTTTATTGGCGATGAGAGGTTGAGAAGAAGGGTTGGAAACGGGCTGAAGCAGATTGTAGCGTCGCGCTTTTCTCCTGAGAAGGTGAACGAAAAACTACTCGAGACTTATTCGGCCTGTCTGAGCTAACCCGCCTGCGCACCTATCCGGGCGGTCGAGATTCCATGAATCTTGCTTCGCTTTCTCTGAGAAATCTGAGTTGTGAACTTGTGGGGGAACTCTGCCTATGTCTACTTCTCACAAGGCGAATGGCTTCCTGAAGTGATTTTCCCTTGCTCATGAGGTAGTAGGTCACGAGCGTAACAGACCTGCCCATCCCTGCATGGCAGTGCACGAACACCCGTTGGCCGTTTCGCAAACGAGTAGAAATCCACTCTGCCGCGGTGGAGGCTTGTTCTGCGCTTGGAGGCATATGATCCTTAATGTCGAGATAAAGCACTTCGAAGGAAGAAACTTCTCCCCTGAACCTTGAGCCTACACTAACTATGGAAGTCACTCCGGATGCCTTTAGAACCTCTGGCGATGCGCTGTCAGTACCGATTGCCAGTCCTCCATCAATCCAGTCGAACCTGTTTCTGGGGCTGATTATGCTGAGGAGCCGTTCGATTCTTGCGATGAGATCCAATATTAGCTCCCCGTACCTAGCTCTGGAACAGAAGGCTACTGTGTGAACTCTACCCAGGTCGATTCCGTTTCCCATACCCTGACTGACAGGTGGGGCGCAGGCGACCTGTCTAGCTTCTTTGAGATTTGAGAGTGGATATATTCGGATATTTTTTCTGCTGAAGGTGGAAGGAACGGAGGCTCGAGCGAATCATTCAGGTAGGTGTGGTCAATCTTGCCCAGTAACTCAGATAGATAGGATTTCAGCTCTCCAAAATCAATGACAAAGCCCATTGGGTTTAGCTCCTCAGAATGTAAGCGCAGTTCGACCGCGTAGTTATGACCGTGCATTCTTCCGCATTTAGGGTGTCCCGGGATGACATGCGCCGCAGAAAATGTTTGCCTTACAGCCACTTTCCACATGAAACTACAGAAGCTGTGTGACCCGAGAAATATTAGACCTAGCCGAAACCTCACGCCGAAGACGACGTGCTGACTGCCGGGAAAATGGCAAAAAGCCGCGCCCCTACCCGTGATTGCGTTTGATTTAAATCCTAGGGATGTGAATATATCAGTATGGCTTCTGAAGAAGGCGTAGCGGCAGAAGTGCTGTCTCCGGAACAGGCGGCTCTTAAGGAGCGTATTATGGAAGGACTTAAGAATTGTTACGACCCAGAAATTCCTATTAATATTGTGGACTTGGGACTGGTATATGACGTCAAGATTAATGAAAATAATGAAGTTTTTCTTAGGATAGGACTGACCGCTCCAGGCTGTCCTGTGGGGGGCCTTCTCCAACAGGAGGTCTCCGACGAAGTTAGTAAGATTCCAGAAGTGAAGAGGGTTGATGTAGAAATAGCGCGCACGCCTCTCTGGACCCCCGACCGTATGAGTGCCGACGCGAGAGCACAGTTAGGACTGTAAAATAGAGACGAGTCTCCCCCTGTGTTCCTGATTTAGGGGGGCTCAAGACAAGTGATTTGGTTGCCTAGACCGCCGCTTCGTGGGTTTCGAGACAGACCTCGCAGTCCTTGGGTGAAATAGCGGGGTCCACCTTACTATGGAAGTCGCACATGTAGCCGTGCCTTATGACGTAGAGAGTGAGGTCATCAATACGCTTTGCAAGCGCTGAACCCGTAAGGTTACATCTCACCAGTTCTTCCACAATCTCCTTGGCATTCTCAACCACGTCGGGGTGCGACTCCAGGTCGATCGCGACTCCTCTTTCCCTTGTGTCATACCTGCTTATCGCCGATTGCGATACTCCGAGAAGCGTGGCAGCCTTTTGTTGAGTAAAGCCGTATCTCTCTACCAGCTCTTTGGCGACCATTCGTTTAAGAGCCGGAATAACCGACTTTACAGCTACCTCGGACGGCGTAAGCATGCCACGTATGACTCCCTCACAAAGATATAAACTTGGCTTCGTAATGCCAGGCAGGGCTCCAAGGCTTCGAGTAACGCTAAAATCAGCAAGTATTCTGGAAAACGTCGGGATTCATGAAGCTAAATGAAGTTACTGCAATGTTCTCGACTGCGGGTATTTGGATTCAGTTTGTGGTGGCCTCATCAGTGGTATACCTTGACCCCGGGGATAACACCTTTCCGTATACAAAAATCGTGCTCACTTGGCCGGGCGTGCTCGAAGAAATTCACCGATTGTGGGCATTGGTCATCCTGATTGGCATTATTGCAAATCTGGTTGTAGTTGTCCGTATGAGGAACAGACCGAGCTTCCTGCTCGCTCTTTCTGTGGTCATGGTCGCGCTTTTTGTGCTGCAGGCGATGTATGGCGCTATAACAATCTGGAATTACGACTACCCACCTTACGTTGTTCTCCACGAGGGGAACGCAGGTGTACTCCTCTTTGTGTCAGCGCTGGTTTATGCACGAGCGGCTTTGCCCGCAGGTACGGCCGGGACGAGCCAAGCCAGGTAAAACACGAGGCCGGTGGTCACGATTATCAGTCCGCTGAGAGAAAAGTGCGCAATAATCACATAGTTGACAAGCTCTCGACCCTGCAATGCCGGAATAGCGATTCCAACGGCGATTTGCGCGACAAGCAACCCTACCGACGCGAGTGCCAGCTTTCGCACTGGCGTATTATAGAAAATCATGAGGCCGAAGAGCCAAGCTATCAGAAGCACCACCGCGACGAGGCGGTGCAGAAATGGTAGCACTTCTGGCCACAGCAAAGAATGCGAAGCAAGGCTCAATCCTAGCCCCGCGGGGTCGTCAAAGGAGACCAACCCGCCAAATACGTACTCTGTAAGCACTAGAATGACCAGCAAGAGTGCGGTTGCGCGGAGTCGGTTCATCTTTTGTGGAACGCTTCAGAGGTTCCATGCTTTAAGGACTAGGCAATTGGTTCCTAAGGACTGCAGCCATACGAGTTAATCTTAGATTGGTTCTGCTAAATCCCATTACGAGGGGTCCCGAAGTAAAATCAAGAGTGGCCGTAGTAGGAGTGGGCCAGACCAAATTTGGCGTCCACAAGGGACAAGCACTTTCTGAGCTAGCCGCTGAAGCATCATTTAGTGCAATGGCAGATGCCCGGGTCGACCATTCAGATATCGGATTCGTGTCGGTAGGTGTAGCTTCAGGGTCGTTGAGTGGCCAGCTGAGTCCTGCAGCTTCCATACTTGACGCTATCGGCTTGGTAGGGGTTCCCTGTCAGCGCTCGGAAGCGGCCTGTGCGACCGGCAGCGCAGCAATCTACGCTGCCTACTCACATATTTCGTCTGGACTAGCCGATACAGCCATAGTGATAGGCGCAGAGATAATGACACAGGTGGGGACATCTTCTGCAACGGACTACCTCGCACAGATGACTGACTCCCGCTGGGAATACTCGCTGGGGATTACCTTTCCGGGCATGTTTGCCCTGATGGCATCTGCTCACATGAAGGAATTCGGAACAACCGAAGAAGACTTGGCGCTAGTTTCGTGCAAGAATCATCGCAACGCCTTGAAAAACGAAGATGCCCAGTTCCACAAAACTGTGAGTGTTGAAGATGTTTTGGGCTCTCCTCCTGTTGCCCCGCCATTGAAACTCCTAGACTGCTCTCCTCTCAGCGATGGAGCTGCTGCCGTTATTCTTGCTTCAGAGGAGAAGGCAAGGACTTATACTGATACTCCAGTTTGGGTTCGCGCGATTGGGGCTGCATCGTCCGGAAACCTCCTTTCCGAACGGAAGCATTTATCCTCCATACCTTCAATCAGGCTGGCGGCAATGAGGGCCTTCCAGCAGAGTGGGCTGAGCTCGAGAGATATGGACTTCGCAGAAGTGCACGATTGCTTTACGATTGCAGAGATAATTGCATACGAGGAACTGGGCTTTGCGGAAAGGGGAAAGGGGGCTAAATTACTTCGTGATGGCGCCACGGAGATCGGCGGGGACATACCAGTCAACGCTTCAGGCGGGCTCAAGGCGAAGGGTCATCCGCTGGGAGCGACCGGAGTAGGGATGGTTGTGGAATTGACTCGACAGCTAAGGTCAGAAGTGGAGAAGTCACGTCAGATTAAGGATGCAAAAGTAGGCCTCGCCCAGAACATGGGCTTGACTGGTCAGTACTCCTATGTTTCAATCTACTCGAGGTAGGTTGGTGTGACGCGGTGGACTTGAAGCTATACGGGGCACACGACGTAATACGTGCATTCAGTGCAGAACTGCGTAAGGGAAGACTAGCCTACGCTGAGTGCAATACCTGCAGCCAGAAGTACCTTCCCCCGAGAGCAATCTGCGCCATTTGCGGAAGCACTTCTTTCGGTATCCGCGAGCTGGAAAATCGGACTGGTGTGATTGTAGCAAAGACATCTGTATACTACCCTCCTGCTCGTTTCTCCAAAGAGAGCGGCTATGTCATAGCGGTTGTAGAATTCGAAAAGGGGCTGAAGTTCATGGCAAGGTTAAGGGAGAATAATGGGAAGGCCTGCAAGGTGGGAGACAGGGCTCGGCTCGTAATTGTCAGCGAGTTGCCGGACGTCTATTTGGAAGCCGGCTAGCTGTGCCAGCCATCAAGAAGTCGAGCGAGGAACTCTAGCTCTGTTTTTAATCTTTCAGCAGTAGTTGGGATCGCGAGCAGCTGCTGTTTCATATGTGGCTCGATCTGAACAAGGTCTGCTACGACATAAGAATATTCCTCCGGAGGGTAGTAATGCACTTCCTCCTTTGGAGGACTTATTCCATAAGATTCTAGCATCTCGAGGTAGTTGCGAAAAGATCCTTCAACCTCACGTTTAAGGCGCTCCTCGACACCGGGCTCCTTACTTATGAAAGACTCCTCCAGCCATTCCACATTTGCCTTCAGGTAGGGTTGGCTGTAATCTAGGTGAAGCACCTTGAACCTCCTTACTCCCTGTAATACAACCTGGACTGAGCTCCTGTGCCATTTCTGCATCCCCACAATTCTTGCTACTGTTCCTACGTCGTATGGCTCGGGGTTTCGGTCTGTAGTTTTGCAATTTTTTAAAAGAACCGCCCCAAACTGGGAATCTTTTTTAAGACTATGCTCGATAAGCGTGCGGTGGCTCTCCTCCGATACGAATATCGGAAGCTTGGTGTTGGGATACAGCACGTTAGAAGTAAGAAACAGACCAAGCTCCACCAAACAGCATTCGCGGTGAAATCCAGAACAACAACTTATTAGGCTTACCTCGTAGGGCTAACCCCCAAACTTTGCAGGCCTGTCCGTTAACGAGATTAATCCTTTTCTCCCAACTTGGAAAGTCTGCGGAATGGACAATCCGGATCACGACTTCCTTAAATTTTGCTGGCCGCCAATCTTGCCTTGTGACAAACTCGCTTTCGGCCGCCTTGGGCGAAATAGTCAGGTCAGGCTGGACCTACGTGTTTATTGGTCTATGGTTCACAATAGATGGTTCCCGCTCGGCCGACGGATTTGAGGCAGTCCTCGGTGTGATACTGGTCTTTTCAGGTGCGTTGCAGCTGGATAGAAAGGCCAAAAACCTTGAAAGAAAACTGGCCGCGATTTCGTCAAAGAGCGGTTCCCCCCAGGAGTCGTCGGGTTGAGCCGTAGAGGATCGCCATTCCAAATTTCAGAGCATCCTCATCAATAGTGTATGACGGACTGTGCTGCGGGCTGATAATTCCCTTCTCCTCATTCCTTACTCCCAGAAAGTAAAAAGCACCAGGCGTTTTGGTGATATAGTAGCCGAAGTCTTCTGCTCCCATTACGGGTTCTGGGTGAAGCACACCGCTTTCCCCGAGCGCCTCTCTCGTCGCATCCTCAACGACTCGCGCTACAACGGGATTGTTTACAAGAACTGGGTAGCCCCTTTCATACACGAACTCATGGCGAACTCCTGCAGTGTTGCACAATCCAGAAATGAGGGAAGTTAATTCTTTCTCAATCTTATCTCTGGTCTCTTCATCAAGTGTTCGTACGGTGCCGGTAAGTTCGGCATATTGGGCAATGATGTTATGTCGATAACCTGAGTTGAATGTACCGAAAGTAATAACCGCGGGTTTGAGCGGGTCAATTCTGCGAGATACAATCGTCTGTGCTGCCACTACTATTTGAGAAGCTACGACCAGCGCGTCAAGAGCTCTGTGTGGTTCGGAGCCGTGACCGCCCTTCCCGATCACCTTGAGCCTGAAACTGTCCGCATTGGCCATCATTGGCCCATAATAGATCGCAGCCTGCCCAACCGGGAAGTTGGAGTAGACATGTTGGCCAATCACATAATCTACGCCTTCCAGCGCACCTGATTTTATGAGCTCCAGCGCGCCCCCCGGAGGACTCTCTTCGGCAGGTTGAAACAAAAATCTAACTCTACCGTGCGGGGGAGGGTTGCTGCCTGTCAGAACTTTGGCAAGGCCCAGGGCCATCGCAACATGCGCGTCGTGGCCGCAGGCATGCATCACGCCGCTATTCTTGGATGCGAATTCCAAACCTGTCTCTTCCAGCACAGGTAGAGCGTCCATATCCGCACGTACTGCAACGGTCTTCCCGTCGTTTGGTGTCTTCCATTCTCTTGAGCTCACATCAGCGATTACTCCTGTTTTCGCGACTCTTCTCGGCTGCAGTCCCATTGATGTCAGCTCGGCTTCTATTATCCTAGCCGTATCCTCTTCTTTGAAACTGAGTTCCGGCCGTTCGTGCAGCCTTCTCCTAATCTGGATTGCATAATTTTCTACTGCCAGGATTTCGGGTGGAATATGCATCTAACTTCTTGCTCCTTTTCACTGAACCTTGTCAAGTTCATAGCTGGTCGAAATAACTGCCTTGCCGTTTAGGGTAGCAGCTACTGAACAAAAAATTTCTTGTGAGTCTTGTATAGTCTTGGCTAGCAAATCTTCTTTGATATCTCCCGACACTTTGTAATGTATATGTATCTTCGTATAGTATCTTGGCGACCTGTCATTTCTTTCGCCAGTCACGCCAACTTCTAGGCCAGTTAACTTCTGTCCAGTTTTTTTCAGGCCTTGTACGATGTCCATCCCCGTGCAACCCCCGAGCGCAAAGAGCAGCATGTTCATCGGACTTGCGCCCGAACCTTCGCCCTCGGGTTTAGACGCGTCCATCACCACTGAGTGCCCCGCGTGGTCCATCCCAATAAACTGGAAGTTGCGGCAAAGCCTCACATTTACAGAATACGCGCTGTTTGCGGCCATGTTGAACACAGTGCGGCTGCCGGCTTTATTGCTTCCGGCCGCGCGAAGGCTTTAAGATAACTCGGCCGTACACGAGTGGACATATCGAGTCTGCAAACGATACAGTGGTTAAGTTGGAAGCTACGGTTCAGAAGATAAACAACAGGATTCACCTTATCGACCCATTGGTTTTTGACACCCAAGGCTACTTGGCGCTGTATTTCGTTTCTTCGGAAAAACCATTGCTTTTCGATGTGGGCCCATCAAGCGTCTCGGATAGGGTGATAGGAGCAATTGAAGGGCTTGGGTTCAAGGGCAGTGACCTACAATATCTCTTTATCTCGCACGTGCACACCGACCATGCAGGAGGCGTTCGCCGCCTGAGTGAGTGGGCGCCCAACGCAAAGGTTGTTGTTGCACAGTCGGGAGCTAGACACCTTATAGACCCAACGAAGACCTACCAGTCGTTTGTGAGTCTGCTACAAGAATACGGCTCAAGAGTGGGAGATTTCAAGGGACTTTCACAGGACCGTCTGCTCATGGCACCGGTGGAACTCGATTTGGGTAGCGAGCAAGCGCGGGTAATCGCGGCAAGCGGGCACGCGCACCATCAGATTTGCCTGAAGGTAGGTAGGCATTTGCTGGCCGCGGACCTTATGGGAAGCCAGATTATGCTGGATAATCATTACTTGCCCACGAGCGCTCCTCCGTCATTTGATTACCTGAAGTATAACGAAGACTTGGACAGAGTGCTGAGCTTGGACATAGACTCGATCTGTCTTGCCCACTATGGAGCTCATCCGGACGTGACCACTCTGATTACAGATTCTATCGATTCCGTAAAATGGTTGAGAGCGCAGGTAGACCCCCTTTTGAAGGAGGGGCTATCCCCCGAGGAAGCATCCGAAGCCATGATCAGGAGGCATTTGCGCTCCGAGCAGCGAATACCGTATCGCTTGGCCTATTTGCACGCGCGTGCAAATATCCTCGGCTTGATAGGTAGCCTCCAGAGAATTCAGGCAAGCAGAGGTTAACGCGAGGTGACGTTAGTCGCGCGCCCGATAGCCATCTGCATTCCCACAAAGGCCTCCGTCCTGAGCACTTATTGATACGGTCACGCGGGAATGGGTGCGGTTGATTTTGAGCGGATCTACTCCTCGCGAAAGGCTTTATATCTCGGAATTGCGGGTGTTTTTGCTGACTGCGATATGGTAGGTAAGACTGCCGCTGCAGCTGGTCTGTTGATCACGATGGTATTTCAAGGTGTGGTTGCGTACATCGTGGCTAACTTGGATGTGTCAAGCGTGACCGGCCAGCAGATCGCCGGTCTGATTTTCGCATTGGATGCGCTTCTCTTTGCGTATTCGGTTCGGCTTTACCACCGAAGCAGCTCGCCTCCAGTATATGGGGGTGAGGGCGCACACGAATGAGGTTAGAACCCCACAGCACAGAGAGCGAGCCTCTCTTTACCGGTGTTTTTGGGGGCCAGTGGACGGTCGGGAGGCGAGGCAATATGGGGGGGCCGTTTGAAGATTTGGTCGACAAAGCGATTGTAGCCAAACAGAAGTCTGAACGCCCATTGGGTGAAACTCTCGCTTCACACCCCCGGCGCGAATGCGTAGTGTGTCAGCAGCTGCTCAGACATTACAAAGACTACAGCATTTGGCTCACGACTTACGGCCGGAAGACGGGTAAACCACGAATTGTGCAGATCTGGTTCGCCTATGTGAACAACAGGTTCTATGTGCTCTCAAGACATGGACTAAAATCATGGTGGGCAAAGAACCTGCTCAAGAATTCCCGCGTAATTGTTAATCTTGGAGGACTTGGAATTGAAGGCGAGGGCCATCTTGAGGATCAGAGTATCGCAGACGAGATCTGGAGATACTATAGGGCGAAGTATATGTTCTATCCCCAGATCTTGTTCCCTTGGGGGAAGCGAAAGCTTTTCCGCATGGACTTGAATCACAATTCGGATTTATTGGATGAGAGCTGAAAACTCACTAGCGGCTGTTCGGCCTTATCAACGTTGCCTGCCAAATGTCGTGAAGAAGTGAAAGCGGCAGAATACCCTTTTATGTGGGCGTTGGCGCTGGATTCTGGGACGTAGATTTGGCCGAAGAGGAAACTGCACCAGTAGTGGATGAAAAGCCGTCCACACAGGCAGGATTCTTTGCAATACTCGCTGTGCTGGTGGTTGCCTCAGTTGTGCTTGCTGACTTGGATTCCAGCAGCTCTGTGGGATTCAAACTCGCGCTGAGCGAGATAGTCATTGTGTGGACATCTTTGCTGCTCATCTACTTCCTTTTCAATAGACCGTTCCTCCTCAAGGCAGAGCGCGCAAGAAGGGTGCAGTCGTGGGTCAAAAGATGGCTATACACCACCAATCACAAGGATATCGGTACGCTCTACATAGTAACCGCCCTCTTCTTCGCGCTTGTCGGGGGTACTCTGGCCGAACTCATGAGGACACAGCTGGAAACCCCGAACAATAATTTTCTGAGCGCGCTGTCCTACAACCAGGCCCTAAGCATGCACGGACTCATCATGATTTTTTGGTTCCTGTCGCCGCTCGCATTTGGTTTCGCGAATTACATCGTTCCGCTCCAGATAAAAGCGAAGGACTTGGCCTTCCCTCGCCTTAACGCGCTCAGCTACTGGCTGTTTGCTTTTAGCGGGCTCTTGGCCGTTACGACTTTCTTTCTTCCGGGAGGAGCTATTGACGGCGGCTGGACGCTTTACTCCCCATTGACTTCCACTCAGTTCATGCCGGGGCCTGGCCCAACCGTTGGCTTCTCCGCATTCATGCTCATGGTGGGCTCGGTTACGATAAGCAGCGTCAACTTTATTGTTACCATGATAGCTCTTCGCGGGCCCGGCATTACGTTCACGAAGATACCGATGTTTACTTGGTTTATCATTTTCACCATAGTCCAGATGTTATTCGCATTCCCCGCGATACTTGGCGCGCTCTTCATGCTCATCGCCGACAGAGTGGCGTCCACGCTCTTTTTCAGCGCGGCTGGTGGGGCTATGCTTTGGGACAATCTGTTTTGGTTCTTTGGACACCCCGAAGTCTATATCGTGTTAATGCCTTCATTTGGAGCGATTGCGGAGATACTTCCGGTTTTTACGCGGAGAAGAATATTTGCAAAGACTGCGATACTCATTGCGACCTTCTCGCTCGTAGTACCTCTTAGTTTCCTAGTATGGGGCCACCATATGTTCATGACGACGCTCCCTGATACGGAAAAACTTACTTTCATGATTTCAACAATTGGTATCTCATTGCCATTCGATATCATAGTAGTGGCATTTCTCATGACGCTCGTAAAGGGAAGGATTCTCCTGCGCACGCCGATGCTCTTTGCGCTCGGTGCCATAGTAGTATTCATAATTGGAGGGATAACGGGGGTTTTCCTCGCCTCTATACCGCTTGACGTGCTCTTCAGGGGTACGTACTTCGTTGTGGGGCACTTCCACTATGTCATGGTTGGGGCTTCTGTCTTCGGTCTGTTCGCGGCGTTTTACTACTGGTTTCCACGGATGACCGGCCGCATGTATAATGAGGTGCTTGCGAAAACTCACTTCTGGACATCGATAATCACTTTCAATATCACCTACTTCCCGATGTTCATTCTGCTGGACATGCCAAGAAGAATATTCACTTATAGTGTACCAGCGTGGGCACTGCCGAATTTCATCTCTACGATTGGAGCGTATCTTTTCGGCGGGGTCCAGGTCATCTTCGTAATCAACCTGGCTTATTCGATATACAGAGGGGCTCCCAGTGTGCGTAATCCATGGAAGGCTGAGACTGCGGAGTGGGAATGGGACTCCGAACTCGGTGATTTGGGCGGTCCTGTTCAAAACGGACTGAGTTCGTCGCTGCCACTGGGAATGGGAATGAGCTCTTTGGTGCCATTCACTCCGGCGGTCAAGAATCTTGCGCCTTCCGAAGTAGTGGGTCGGCAGACGGTCACCGAACTTGAACCCAACACTATTGAGATGCACCACACGAGCACTAGGCCAATCACGATAGCCGGCGGAATCGCGGTAGGCATGTTCGGGGTCGGCCTTATTGGATACGATTACTTGGGGCTGCCCTTTGCAGTCTTGGGGGCAGCAATATGCGGAGTAGCGCTTTTTGGCTGGGCTTGGGATGATTTGCACGGAAGATTCCACATCCCTGAGCCGCTCGAGGTTGAGAAGTGGCCGTTCACAAAGATTTCGAAGATGAAACTGGGGATATGGTCGCTTGTATTTTCAGACATTATACTTTTTGCGGCAATTCTGACATCAGATGTGTATGTGCGATTGAGCACTGCGTCCTGGCCTGCCCCAGGAACACTGCACCCGATTGGACTTGGACTTGTAAGCACGTTGATACTCCTTTCTAGCAGCCCTGCTGCATTTATGGCACTTAATTCGATAAGGAAAGGAGACAAGCGCGGGTTGATTACATGGCTCGCAATCACTCTTGCGCTTGGCACAATATTCGATGGACTGGAGTTCTACGAATGGTCGCTGTTATTTGCGAGCGGCATGGGGCCCGCCACCAGTAACGCGCTCAGCACATATTTCTTCACGATAGGGCTTCACGCTTCTCACGTTTTGGTAGGACTTCTCGCAATGGTCTACCTGATAGTGAAAGCTTCGAAAGGTGGATTCACCAAAGAGAATCACGAGGCGGTGG
This sequence comes from archaeon, assembly GCA_021817005.1. Taxonomy (GTDB): domain Archaea; phylum Thermoproteota; class Thermoprotei_A; order Marsarchaeales; family Marsarchaeaceae; genus JAKAWJ01. The sequence goes on from JAKAWJ010000005.1 coordinate 88,823, forward strand.
AGATTTTCGGGATTTACTGGTCGTTCGTGGATGCCATCTGGGTTTTCATTTTCCCGCTTTTCTTCTTGGTGTAAATATTGGCTAGGTTTACACCAGTTCTAGTCTGGCTTTATGTAATAGTCGGCACACTGCTGCAGGTATCGGCGGAGGAATATCTTCGGCCGCATTCGGTAAGTGCGGCTGACGCAATCATTTTCCTTCTTGGAGCTAGCGAAGTGACTCTGATTGGTGCCTACTTTATGCACCTAAAGTACGAGCAAAGGTCGCTGCTTATTGTGGCGTTATTACCCATTGTGATTATCGGGGCCCTTATAGCAGGGATTCTTGTCTCGGTTGTCAGCTAGGTGAGGTAGATGGGAGTATACGAGGCTCGGCCAAATCCGACGGTGCTTTACATTTTGGTGATCGCGGGCATAGTGATTGCAGGAAGCGTGGGCTACGTGCTTGTCGCAGGGGTTACTTCTGGTCCAACTCCCCCGAGCGGTGGAGTTAGCAGTGGATGTCCTACAGGCGATGCTTGTGTCTACATACCCCAGGGAGCCGGAAATGGCCCTGGGCCGAACCACAATTTCAATCCCGAACACATAACAGTCGTTGTTGGCAAAAATAATACGGTCTTCTGGATTGATCAGGACAGCTCAGCTTGCCATACAATAACATCCACAAGCGTTCCAGCCGGAGCTAAACAGTTCAATGACGGTAACATCTGTAACGGTCAGACGTATAGCCTGACATTGACCGTGCCCGGAGTGTACGATTATATCTGCACTATCCATCCATGGATGGTTGGGGACACAATTACTGTGATAGGGCCAAATGGATCGGCAGGAACGGTCAGCAATTCGACGTCCACTGCGGTAGCACAGTCAAATACCACAGGTTGAGCAGGTTTGCCCGGATGCGCTTGGAATCAGAGGAATGGCAGCGTTTGAAGATGCGCTCTGCACTGAAATCTGCCTCCGGCTCGTCTTCATTTGCGCACGGAAGGGCGAAATCGCGCTCTAAAAGCTCACATGTGCTTTGGAATAATGCCGCTCGAAGTGCAGCCTTGGGACTCTTGATACTTTTGGCCGTTTCAATACTCTTGGTTCCGATATCCTTTCTTCCTGAAGTTGTGCCGGCCATAGCTGCAGCACCTGTCGCGCCATATACAGTCAATGTTTCGATTCCCCATGGGGCCTATATACCAAATTCTTCCGCAGGTTACCAACCGGATGTGATTACAGTAACGATTGGAATCAATAACACTGTGACATGGACTAACCATGATATCGCGGTTCATACCGTTACTTCAGATACAGGGGCCTTCAATTCTGGGAATCTTGCTCCGAATCAGAGCTGGACCTATACATTCTCTCAACCGGGTGTCTACTATTACAAGTGTATCTACCATTACTGGATGCATGGTGAGGTTATAGTCGACTCGCCATCCGGGACAGTTAATCAGACCTCGCCAACTATCGGAGTTAATAATCAGAGCAACACCGTTATCGTTCAAAACTATCAAAGCAGCTCCCTCCCGGCCGGACCATCGAATCCTCCTGGATTTGTCCTTGTTGCAGCTGTCTTTGTCCTGTTGGTCGCGGGCTTTGGGTTAGGTGAAATTAGCGCGCGGAGAACCAGATGATTTTGACCGAGATTTTTGTGCCCATTCATGGTGCGTGAGGCGACACAGTATCGCGCAAGTCTTATATCATGAAATATCGCCGTTTCACGGGGTGGCCTCAAGAATATGCTAGCTCCTACGCCGGAGGCCCTTGTTCCGCCAACCAAAGCTGCGTGGATATCGGAATGGAATTTGTTTTTGGCGATGGGAGTCGCCGCTGCGGTTTTTACAATTGGCTGGCTTGTAATCGCCTCTGTCAAGTATAGGGTGAGGGAGACCGATGAAATAGGGCCGATAGTGGATCAGGGGCCCGAGGACGTAAAGAGAGGCTGGTTGACTGGAGCAGTAACAGGTGGGATACTGGTGGTTGTGTTGATAACTTCTATATTGGGGGTTACGTATCTTTATAACATCCCGGCTAGTACGCCCAATCATCCTTCGATAACGGTTGACGTTTACGCTTTCAGGTACGGTTGGAACTTCACATACGCAAACGGTTACTCCGTTATCGGAAACCTTACGATTCCAGCGAATACCACCATAATACTCAATATCACCTCGAAGGATGTCTTTCACGACCTTGGAATAGCATACCTTGACGTCAAGGCAGACGCGATTCCGGGGCAGTGGAACAGCCTCTGGTTCCAGGTGCCAACCGCAGGAATATATCCGGACGCCATTCGGTGCTACGAACTTTGCGGACCGGGGCACGCCTACATGACAGCAAATCTAACCGTGCTCAGTCCTCAGGCCTACCTGCAATGGTACGATGGCTTGAAGGCAAGTACGTAAGGAGCCAGAATTCCTGTGGGGCAAGACAAAAATTCGGATAACGGAAAGATCGACGCGAACAAGAGATTGTTTATACGCGGGGTTTTCGTCGGCTCGGCAATAGTTTTTACGGGAACGGTGCTCGGCTTGGGCAAGTACACTCTTCCTTCTAATCCTGGTATCAAGAACTTTCCGCGGTTGCTTGTTGGCAGCCTGTCCGATATACAGACTGGCAAAGCATACACTTACAACTACCCGCTGACAAATCAGCCCACTCTTATCGTGAAGCTTGGTCAGAAGGCGATGTTTGGGGTGGGCCCAGACGAAGATATCGTCTCTTTCAGCAATATTTGCCAGCACCTCGGCTGCATCTATAATTATGCCAGTGGCGCAGACTGCCCCCCTGGCGCGCCGTTTCCAGGAGGTCACTGTCCCTGCCACGGAAGTCATTACAATTTCCTGCTGAATGGCGCGGTTATGTGCGGCCCGGCCCCGAGACCGGTACCAAGAGTCATCTTGGAATATGACCCTAGCAATCAGGAGATCTGGGCAGTCGGAATGGCGTCGCCGACCATCTTTGGATACAACACAGGATCTGACAACGTCGTTTATGACATGATTGGAGGTACACCGGTCCAAGACGGGGGTCGGGCGACACTCACTCCCGTTACAGTCTACAGTAGCTAGGCGACACGAGTTTGGCTGACAAGAGTGCGAAATCGGATCCGATTGAATATTTCTGGAGATGGGTAGAAGATCGAACTGGTCTAAGGCGCCTGATACTCAAGCCCCAACCTGAGTTTACGCTTTTCAACTCACACTACTGGCTCGGTGCGCTGGCGGTCGTGGCGTTTGCCCTTCAGGCTGTCACGGGCTTCTTGCTCATGATGAACTATGTCCCTCTGTATCAGACAACCGCTACCGGCGCTAACAATCTTGCGTGGCAGTCGGTGAACTATATAATTACAAAGGTACCCTTCGGGGCGCTCATTGCTACCATGCACTTGTATGGAGCCTATGCCATGATATTGATAGCCTTTCTCCACCTAGTCAGAAACTACTTTTCTGGCTCCTTCAAGAAGCCAAGGGAGCTCATGTGGCTTTTGGGAATGGGTCTTGGAGTAATCACGCTGACTTACGGATTTACCGGCTATTTGCTGCCGATGAATACGGTATCCTACGGCGCAACGAGTGTAGGAGTTCAACTGGCAAGCTATTTTCCCGGGTGGATTGGGAGGGTCATACCGTCTCTTTTGAAGGGGACAACTTTCCCCGATAGTACACTCAACCGATTTTTTGCTTTCCATGTTGTTCTTCTCCCAATTGCATTCTTGGCGATTCTTGGACTGAAGATTGGTGTTGTTTTTGAAGCCCATGGCGCACATGGGCCGATGGAGGTTTCCCCCGTGAGGGGACCCAGAAGGCGCTCTGTCAACTGGTACCCGAGATTAATTTGGTACTCGATTATGATGTCTCTCGGTTACTTAGCTGCGCTGCTTGTGGTCTCATCAATCTTTCCAATTAGTGCGGGTACCGAGTATACAGGTGGTCAGCTAGGTGGAAATATCATTCCTGACTGGTACTTTGTCTGGACAGACATCATACTTCGAGCGAGTTTCTTCTCGAACCAATACGTGCTTGATGGATTGTTGTTTATGCTTGGAATAGTGGTTATACTTGTATTCATACCTTGGATAGATCGTAGCAAGGCGACACACCCCGCGCAGAGGCCGCTAATGACTTTGTTGTTCACGGCGATGCTGTCCGAGCTTTTCGCGCTAAACACGTACGGTTACCTGACTCCTTCGGCCGTCGAAATCGGTGGTGCGGGAGATATTCTCACAATATTTGTGGCAGTGCCGCTTTCGGTTCTTGTTGGCGGGCTCGCGATATACAGGTTCAGCTCCGCTTACAAGGTCAACGAAGGGAAACTCTGGGCGATCAGGCCGGATTGGCGTCTGTCAGACTATGCACCCACATCCAAGGGTTCGGACGTCGCCGTGTCAACACCTAGGCAGGCTGGCCCCGAAAGTAAAAAGGTTGAGGTGGCTGCCCCAGTGGACGCTTTACCAAGAGACCAAACAAGCTAGGTTACGGCGTAGGTTACTGTCGTATTGGTCGAGAGCGGATTATCGATGATTATATAGACTTCTCCAGCTGGAAAAACTGCTGACATGCGGGTCGTGGAAATATTTGTTGACTGGTATATTCCAGTGAACGTAGAAGCCTTGGACACGTATATTACTACGTCAACAGGGTTTGTTGAGTTCATTGAGAAATGTGTTGCTGAGGCGAAGACTAGCTCAGCCGAAGTCTGAGGTACCACTGTTAAGCTTCCACTTGGAGGGTATCCTATAGTTGCAATCGCTGGCGCAATTATCTGGGAATCGACCACGTAACCGGCTACGCCAACTCCCAGAAGAATGACTACCGCGGCGAGCGCAAGATACGGACTGATTCCCGTCCTCATGGTTTGAAAAGTGACCCGCGGCAATCCTATTTAAGCTTCAGCTAGGAAAGGGAGAAAGTACCAATTCGCGCCCAAACGACAGTCTCATGCGCTCCTGAAAGACCATACTGCAGTTGGAGAGCAAGTGAACTCATTAGGCAACATTCTGTTTACGTGCCTAGGACTGGTCCGTGCAGAGGAACCGTCACTGTCTGGCCAGTGCGTACGGATAGGCGAGTTTGTTCTTGGCAAAAAGGGCTTTAAGCTTCCATTCTGGGTAATTTATGAAAACCTATTTTCGCAGATAAAGACGCTCCACTTTGGTTGACGTTTGAGTACAGTATTTGGCAACCGCGCCTCTCGCAAGCTCCAATGCTTTAGCGTGGAGGAAGGAGGAGCGGCGTTCAATAGGGGGCCGCAAATTCGGTATGCGGGTCGCGATAACCAAACGACCAGTGGCAGTGATACCGAAAGTAGGGCCAGGGTTAGAGTGGGCACGCCCGAATTCATGCCCGTGTAGACACCTTTCGCGGTAACTCTCAAGACGGCGTATCAGCTATATGCCCCAGAATGAGGAACTTCCGGAGCTTCAGAGCGGAGGGGATGTCAGCAAAAGCCTATATTTGCGGGCTCAAAGCGATTATGCCACGAGTGGAGGGCGGGACAGTAGACGAGCTAGGTGATTGAATGGACACTGAATTTACCGTGGCGGGTTTGTTGATTGTCGCCCTGGGCGTGTTCTTTGGTATTTTCGGGTCTGCATACAGCGTGTCGGTAGGACCCGACGCATATCTAATCCCGTTCTCGTTCCATCCATTTTGGAATCCACCTTACGTTACAAGAGTGCTCGGGGCTCATGTCAGGGCCACCTATTACACAAATGCCATAGGCGCTATCATGGTGGTTATTGGTCTTTACCTTGGGGTAAAGGGACTTAGATCCACGCACCCTAAGCAGCAGTAGCTCGCGATACCTGGTTCATACCGCGGAAATGCCTCACCCGTCTTAACATTTCGCTTGATTTCTCGACCTTGGGACAATGTGCTTGGAACGCTTAATACACGGAACGTGGGTTTGAGGAGAGATGGCGAGGCTCAAAAGAGAGGAGTCCGAGGCGCTTGACAGGTCCTTAATCCACGTGCTTCGCAAGGGAGGCAGGCTAAAGTATGAAAGTCTGGCCAAGTCACTTGGTGTTAGTACTTCTACCGTATACAACAGAATAGCCAAGCTTGAGAAGAGGGGAGTCATCAAGGGCTACTCGGCCATCTTTGATCGCGCAAAGAGCGGCTATGGAACTGGAGCCATTCTTTTGGTGACTATAGACAATCAGGGAAACGTAGAGACAGTGTCAAAGGCGCTCACTTCTATTCCTGAAGTGGAAGCGGTCTATGAGATTGGTGGAGAAGCAGACATCGTGGCGTTGCTTTATGCCAGCTCAATCGAGGAACTGAGGAATCTCGTTAACGAAAAAATCAATTCCTTGGATGGTGTGTCCAATGTGACTCCGCTGGTTATTATGAAGACTTACAAGGAGAGTGGACTCGTCTTCTGACACTCGCGCGTCGCGCATGCGAATTCTCAGTCCTCGTAGGAGATGAGGGGGACGTTTGGCCGGTAAAGCCTAAATATTTTGAGGCGGGGTGAGTAACGTGGGAGAAGCGAAGGCCTACTGGACATCCTTGGTCCATAACGGCGTGTTTCTGCCTCCCGCCCCCAAGTACCGAGGGCTGACGGTGGGGATCCAGGGCAGGAATTACCGGTTAAGCGAGCGAGCTGAGGAGATGGCGCTAGCTTGGGCACGAATCATGAACAACAAACGCGCACAGGACGCTGTCTTCAGAACGAATTTTTTTCGAGATTTTGTGAAGAGCTTTGCACCAGCACTTCGCCCTCGAGCTCTTGAGGATATCGATTTTTCTGAAGTGAGGAAGGCGCTCTTGCGAGAGCGCAGGGCAAAGAGATTCGAGAATGCATCTCTTGAACAACGGAGGCTGGCGAGAAAGGAGCTGAAGCAGCATTACGCCTACGCGTATATAGACGGTCGGAGAGTGGAGATAGCAAACTGGGCGGTTGAGCCTCCGGGGTTTTATCTCGGACGCGGCGACCACCCGCTACGCGGAAGATGGAAGTCCCGTGTCCGCCCGAGCGACGTCACACTGAACCTGAGTGCAGGCGCCAAGATTCCTAAAGGAAGATGGGGGCGGATAGTTCATAACCCCGGAGCCATGTGGATAGCGAGATGGCGCGACCCTCTCACCGGACGAATGAAATACGTCTGGCTTCACGAGGGTTCATCGATCCGGCAGTCCAAGGACAAGGAGAAATACGATAAAGCTCTGAAGATGATGTCGAGAATAGACAGGATTCGAAGGAAAATTGCGAGAGCCATGCATTCTCGAGACCGCGAAATTCGGGAAGTGGCAACAGCTTGCTACCTAATCGACAAGCTCGGAATGCGGGTGGGCGACGAAAAGGAAGCTGACGAAGCCGACACGGTTGGTGCGACAACTCTACGGGTAGAACATGTTGTAATCAAACCTAGCTCGATAGAATTCAATTTTCTCGGCAAGGATAGCGTTGAATGGCACAAGAGCCTTAGGATTTGGCAGACAGATCCGCAATTTCTCAAGAATCTTAACAGCTTTATAAAGGGAAGAAAGCCCGAACGCCAGCTATTCAGAACGGTTTCGTCTGCAAAGGTTAACAAATTCCTGGGAAATCTCGCCCCCGGGCTGACCGCGAAGGTTTTCAGGACGTATCACGCCACAGCCGTAGTGAATACGTTTCTGAAAAAAAATGCCAAGAAAGCCAAGAGAGGAAGCCACGACTACAAGATATATATTGCAAAGCTTGCTAATTTAGAGGCCGCAAAACTGTGCAATCACAAGCGAACTGTTCCAAGGACTTACAGGAGATCGCTTCGCCGGAAAGAGCAGAAATTGCACAGCTTGGAGGAAGCAGTCAGAACTACGACTCGGCATCGTGGCAGAAAGCTTAGGCAAATGAATAAGCTGAAACTAGAAGTTGGGCTGCTTAAGTCAGCCCGGGATTACAATCTTATGACTTCGCTCAAAAATTACATTGATCCAAGGGTTTACAAGGCTTGGGCGGACTACGTAGAGATTGATTGGCGTGAATTATACCCCAAATCGCTTCAGAAGAAATTTGCTTGGGCCAACAGGTATAAGTGGGAACTGGACCTTCCTCTCCCGCGAAATAGGGTGCAGGCGCGAGAAGCCGAGGCGCCCCCGGCGAGCACTGCTGAAGTGGTCGACGGAAGTCATACGATTGGGCAGGGAGAGCATTTCTGAGGCTGCTAAGGAGTGAGGAACTCGTAAGAGATAAATATGTGGTCTGGCGGAGTTGGTGATAATGGCTGAGAAGAGTCTGCTTGCGAAGCTGGCCGATGCCATACGACCGCGTCGGAAGAGTCTGGAGAGTTACGTCACGGCTCTTGCGCTAGCCTTGATTTTTATCGTGGCAATTATCGCACGATTGGGTCCAATGAAATGGGCCTATCAGATAGCAGAGGTTGACCCTTGGTTCTACTTCTTCTCGGCTAAGTATATGCTCGTGAATGGTTTCTCGGCATGGTTTCACTGGAGGAACCCTCTAGAATGGTATCCCTATGGCCAATTCATACCTGCTTTCGACTCGCCAATGCTCCCGATAGCATCAGTCGCGACGTATGACTTTGTCAGGTTGCTAGGCATCAATGTTTCCTTCTACAATTTCGCTGTAATGATTCCCGTGGTTTTTACTGCGCTCTCCTGCGTGTTTCTCTACTTTCTTGGGAAGGAAATAGGTGGTACCAAAACTGGAATCCTTGCAGCTCTGTTTCTTGCGGTTTCTGCCGCGAACATACAGCAAACCATGCTCGGCGAGTTCAAGGAAGAGTTTCTGTCTTTCTTCTTCTATATACCTTCGATGTATTTTCTCATTCGGTCTTTACGAACTAAAGACTCTAAGCGGATGATTTACTCAGGAGTCCTCGCCGCGCTGTCGGTTGCGAGCTGGGGTCCCGTGGGAGCGTATATGTACGATATGCCTGCGCTCATCGTGATTGTCGGAATAGTGACAGGCAGAATCTCACCCGAAACGGGTTTCAAGATTCTTGCGTTCGTTACGGCCCCCGCCCTGCTCACGGCGGCTTCCATTCAAAGGAATGTGGCCGGTGTGGCCTCTCTCTCCGGGGACATAGTCGTCGCAGGAGCCTTCTTCCTTACGGCCCTGAGGAGGCTGTATAACGGCCTGAGTGAAAATTCCAGACCTACTTTCAAGGTATTTTTCGTTTTTTTGGTAATTGGTGTGCTTGGAGGGACGGCCGTTCTCCTTCCCACTGCGATAGGAGGAAGGCTGCTGGCTATAGTTCTCCCGTTCACACGAGCTGCCCAGGCAATAGTGAACACAGTCGCCGAGAACGAGCTCACGACATGGGCAGACTTCTATCTGGGATTTGGTCTTCAGATGATTTTCATTCCAGCGGCGGCTTACCTTTTCATCAGGAGGCGCGATGCGGTGGGTATTTCAATGGTGCTCTTCGTCCTTACCGCGGTCTACTTCACTGCTAGCTATGTACGTGCAGAAGAGATCCTTACTCCTATTGCAGCCATTTCTGCGGCTTACGTGCTTGCACGCCTTATAGACGCATACTCCCCGCTTATCAGGAAGGCCTACAGAACGACATCGAGCAACAGGAGTACTAATGCCCCTGTGGATTGGGAAATCGGCGGAATCCTGCTCGTGCTTCTCGTGGTTTCTATGGGCTTTTTTGCATATCAGGGGGTCGTATCTGGAGCCAGCCCGCCGCTTATGCTGCAGGTAGGAGGGAGCATTAACAACGACTGGCCCATGGCTCTTACATGGCTCCGTTATAACACGCCCTCAAATTCTATCGTTGCGAGCTGGTGGGATTACGGCTACTGGATTATGGTGGGGGCGAATAGGACTACGCTGGCAGACCCTTCGACCACCAATACCACTCAGATACAATACTTGGCGGTAGCGCTCATGTCAAATGCGAGCGTAGCTGAGAAAATACTTTCATTCTATCACGTAAACTACATTCTCATCTACCAGCCAGTGGCATCGGCTTCGAGCTTCGAGTACCCGTCTCTGGACGGGGACCTGGCGAAATCGGGGGCGATGCTTACTATCGCTAACAGCGTAAATAATCAGAAGCTTAACGAGGTGTTCGGTCTTAACTTAAACACTTCCGAGCTTTTCAGTAACCAGTCTTACTATCTCACCCAGGCACCTGATGGCATTATCCTGCCGAATGGCCACTATGCTGGTCAGCCCCTTCTGTATCAGCTGATGTTCGGCTCTGACTCGGGGCTTCAGTATTATATGAGCCAGCTCGCTTCCCAGCTATCTTCAACCTATAGCATGTCAATATCTGTTCCGAGCTACTCAGTGCCAGCTGGATTCACCTTGGCTTACGCCACGCCCGATTTGGCTATACAAATATATCAGATGTCAAGCAACATAACCGTGTAGGTTCAAGGTTAGAGCCGCCCGGAGTTCTGCGGGCTCGGGGTAAGTGCCGATCACAGGTACATCTCGTTAATTTCACCCACTCCCCGGTCGGCGAAGGCGTCTTAGGTCTTCGCTCATTCTTGCAAACATGTGTTCGTCAACGTTTATTCCGTTTTCTTGCTGAAAGAATATTATTCCTCCGAGCACATGAGCGTCGTCGGGGAGCGGACCCCTGATTTTCGCACGCGGCAGTTTTTCCGCAAGCTTTCTCCTAAAAGCTTTAAGAAATTGAGGGCTGTTATTGAATACACCACCGCCAACCCCAACTATCAGGGGTTCTGACGTCATTCCAAGTTTTTTTGCCACTGCAACAGCTCCCTCAGAGAGTTCGGCTGCTGAACGCCTCAGAATTTGTAGGCAGACTTGGTCTCCCAGCTCGGCCAGCTCTGTTACGTACTTCGCGATTGATGCAATCTCTGCAATACTAGGGTTACTGGAATAGAACTCCCCCGCCAAATCGCCGATAGAAGGTACCCCGTATATCTCGCACACTTTCCATTCGAGCATGGAACGAGGGCCCCTCCCATCAAATGATTTCACCGCACTCCGAAGGGCTTCGAGACCAATTGCATACGCACTTCCTTGGTCACCGAGAAGGTGGCCAACTCCTACTGCTCTCCAGCTATCCCCGTCTCTGTTCCTGCCGAGGACATTAGATCCCGTTCCGGAGATAACCGCTAAGCCAGGCTTTCCCATCGTAGAAGCGTAGAGGAGAAGCTCGGTGTCGTTTCGCAAAACATGCTTGCCTGTGTGGCCGAGCCTTTTCAGCCCGCGCTCTACAAGGTCGTGGTCTCTCGTGGAGTCAATTCCTGCCAAACCCAAAAATATACCGTCTGCTCTGGCGTAGCCCACTTTAGCCAGCAGATTTGAAAGTAACTGGTTCAGTGTATCAAGACACTGCTCCAGGCCCACATTGTGATAGTTAGTGGGTCCGCTCTCCTCGTAGCCCAGTACCTCTCCATCCTCATTTGCAGCAATAGCTGGCGTCCTAGTTCCGCCACCATCGACAGCGATAAAGAGCATCAGAATCTGGCGTCAACTGTTAGATATATACTGTTTGGCCGCGAACCCTAAAAGATGCCTGGCCCCCGCGGGTCGCAAAGAGCAACCAGAACCTAATTCGCAGAGTCAGATC
>JAKAWJ010000028.1 GCA_021817005.1 archaeon
TATTAACGTCTGCGCACAGGGTTATTTATGGAAGGAACGAGCAACTCCACTGAGGCGGCCCAATCAGAGACTGGCGCAGTACTTTAGTCTGTAACTCTGACCCGCGAACTCAAAAATTAGGATTTTCGTGCCACCGAAAAGCCAAATTCGGATATAGAATTCCTAGTTTTTATCTGGACGCACGCTGCGTAGCGTGGAAGGTTTCCTCGGAAGGCAGTTGGGCTCCTTGCTGCCAAGCTCGGGCGCAGGCTGAACTGGGTGACTGTTTACAAGTTAGCACTGTCCAATCTATTCTGTTCTAATCTATATACTGAATAAACGGGTTCTGCCTTGCGCGGATCCCCCCCGTTCATAGGGAAATGATGTCCTTCGAGTCCGGCCGTGCCTGAAAAGCGATAGATCGACAACGAAATTAACGAAAATTAATGCTGTTGAAAGTCCAAGGGCTCCAGTGAGAAGTGAGATAGGAACTACGGGGAGGGTCAGACCGGCCCCCAGGCTCGCGCCAACTTGTGGACCAATTTGTGGTCCAAAGGTAATAAGCAGAAGGATAATTGTGGCATTGAAGATAGGCATAAACATCTCGATTCCAAAGGTACCCAACTCGTAAATGTCGTAAATCAGATAAGCGAACGCAAGCGAGACGCCTCCAAATATGGCAACAGACGGACTAACAAAATAAATTGCTCCTCCTGCCACGAAACAACTCAACCCGACCACTAGTGGGAGGATATCTCTAGGCGTGTACTTAATCAATTTTTTCTGATGCAACCATATGGGTGAGAGTGAGATCACCCCAAGACTTATGAGAACAATGAAGTCCGTTATGTCTATCAAAAAGTTACCGTTGCCTACTGCGAGAATCAAAATTGCAACGAGCGTAAACAGATAGGAGTAGCGCGAGAATGATTCAGGCATGAAGCCGTCTTCAGATAGGGCTCCAAGATGTCTCGATGCGGCAAGGAAAGATGGTACGAAAGTGGTGATAGTTGCGAGCAGAAATGCAACCGCAACAAGTAACTCTTGCCTTGCACCCAAGAAGTTGTAGGCAATATAGAGAGCCGGAATCTGTGATTTCACTAGCATGGTATAGTTTGGGTGAAGACTGAAGACGGCGACACCATAGAGAATGTTAATTACCGACGCAATTATTACGCTGAGCACCATCGTGACGCCCAGATAATTCGTTTTCTTCATTCTGTAGCCTCGTAAAATCCAGGATATTACTGGAACTGACGAGTAGTCGAATACGTCTCTCTCCAGCGCTTGGATCTCCTGAAACCCGAAAAAGAGGAGGTAGAGGTAGCCAGTATTTATCACAAGCGCGAAAATCCAGCTCGAAGGTGCGCCGATATTTAGCAGACCCGTTAGGTTCCATGAACCGCGGTCTCCAAGGAGAACATCTTGGATTAGAAGAATTACTACCATTATTCCGGTGAGTGCAATCTGAATGTGGCCAATGACGCGCAGCAATCGTTGCTCGAAAAGCACATTTAGAATTGTCCATCCGATAAAGCCGAGAGTTATCGCCCAAACTATTAGTTCAGATGCAACCGGGCTCACTCCGATATTCGTGAGAACTCCTGGCATAAGTTCAAAATCGAATACTATGAAAATGAGTTTTGAATAGGCTGCAAGTGCAACGTTCGCAATCCACATCGAGAGACGAGAAACAAAATACCTGACACTTCGTGTCCCACAAGCCAACTTGGTAAAAGAGGGGCCCCCTAGAGCATCTGAGCCAGTTTTGGCTGATTCCAGATACATGTCTTGGTAAACCTTGGCCATTAGCACGGATAGTGCGGTTGCGAGTGCTAGGGATGCAAGGGACACAAACTCATACTGAATAACATTTAGAGGTATCAATATAAAAAGTGGAGACCCAAGGGTAGCACCCAGACCTACTGCCAACAACGAGCTAAAGCCGTAACTTGGCTTGGTGGTATCTCGCCTTTTAATTCTGGGGAATCGTGTCCTCAAGGATTCAGGAAGTGCAGCAAGGAGGAAACCTCCTGAAAGTACGAGCGCCGTTCCCGCAATCATCGAAATGACTGTGCCCACCGTGAAGAAGCCCGTCTGGCTTGACATCGAGAATTCGTTAACTACATAAAGGAGACCTAATAGCAGGACAATAAATCCGACAATTAGTGAGACGATTTTTGAAGTAAGTGTGATAGTTCTTGTGAACGTGCTGATGGAGGACACGCTATTCAGCTTGGTTTATTATATAGACCCGCATCCCTGACGCTTGTAGCAGCATCACGCAACGCGTAGAATCCCCCTACCAGAAGTATAAGTGCAAACGCGGTAAACAAAGGGCCGGCGAACTGTGCATAATGACCCGATGCGAAGCCCTGTGATATAGTATTAAAGTATGACGAAAGTAGCTTTGGCGAACCAATTCCCAGCACGCCGGGAACTATTAACGTTAGACCCAAGATCGCGAGAATAGAGGCGAGAACCATTTCGCCCACTGCTATTATAATCTTGGGTGTGGCTCCAACCTTCTTATCTATGTGAGGGCCTGAGATTAATTTAAGAAATTCGCTGATCTGTTCGTCTTGGGATTGGACGAAGCGCGTGCCGAATTCTTTCCTGAGGTCTTCATCTGACGCACTCAGAAGCATCAGGGCCTTTACATCGAGTGTCAGCCTGTCCATAATTTTTTCCGCTTCAGTAGGAGAGCCATCCTCCAATTAGCTTCGGACCTCAAAATTATTGGCCCAATATATGTTTACCACGTCTAACTTGGAACATAGTGGGTATTTAGCGGGGGGTTGCTGCAACGCAAAAGGGTATCAGAGATTAGGTACCCAAGAAAGGTTTGACGTGATATGTGGGTCAGCGAGGACTGGGTTTTACGGGGTAACAATTGGGCATACCAGTAACACTCGTATTGTCTCACTTGAAAGAAACATTGCCGACGCGAAGGGCGTCGGGGGGAGGGTTTCCGTAAGTTTATTAGTCATCGCCCTATTTTTTCGGCCGGAGAGCACAGGAGTAATACGCCAATCATGAGCGAGCAGGAGACCATCAAGCTTCTAGATTTGCTGAATCGGATTTCAACTCTGCTCGCTGACTCAGTGAAACATTCCGAGCTGTCGAGAAAAGCCAGCGCAGGTGCCGAGCTCAAGGAGCGTGAGTGGGTTGACGCGGTGAGCACCCTAGATGGGCTGGGTGAACAAATCTCACTTATGGTAAAGAAGTACGATGAGGAGCACACTGGACTTGAGCTTGCTGATTTCAGGCGGCAGGTTAACGAATTTGTCGCAGCTGCTATAGAACAGAAGAAGGCCGTTCTCGCTAAGGTGGCTCAGGCGGAGAAGAAGGAACTCGAGCAGAGCGCGGCCTCTGAGCGAGTTGCTGCAACCAAGAGCCTCGAAGCATTCTTTATGCAAAACACTCTTCCAGTGTCTAGCAAAACTGTATTTGTCAAATTTGATGGGAGTTCGTATGAGGCTCGAGCCAAGTATAGGTGTCCACAAGAGCTTGAGTTTGAATTCCTACTTGATGCTTCGGCTTCCAGGGAGTTCAGATCTCCACTCATGTTCTCTCAATTCGCAAGGGATGTCAGAGTTCCAGTACGTATGTCGAAGTCTTGGCTGAAGCGGGAGGGGGTTGCCGACTTTGCGAGGTTGGATAAATACATACTCGCCTCTGCTGAGGTTACACCAATAACTACTACGGTAGTTCTAGAGCCCCCTGAGGAAACCTCAAGCGTAACATTTGTTCTCTCGACATTGGAAGGGAATCAAACACTTACGGCTGAATATCGACAAGGGGAACAGAGCTCAGAAATTACCTCAGAGCCCGCGCTGAACAAGTTCCTCAAACGCGACGTTATAATAGACTCACTGATCAGCATGAGAAAACTCGTTTGCTCTCTCGAGGGACACAAAATCAAACTCACTAAACTATCGGTCGCAGGTGAGAATTTGATTGAGGATGGCGATTACAGCGCGATTCTTATTACGATATCTAGGGCAATTTCCGAGGGGTTCAAAGAAGCTCTTAAGAAAGTGGGCGGTGATGCCACACTGTCAGCCGCGGCGGAACAAGTCAGAGCAAAGCTTGAGTCCCTTGGGGAACAGGGGAAGGCCGCCCTAGAAATAATGGGATTGGACGTTTCCACCAAGACCGAAGTCTAATTCTGTCTTAACTCTCCCCAAAAATCGAGCAATCGGGCGATTCGCGAGTTGGGGTCTCATCTAGTCCTTCGCCCGCGGAGCGAGATATGCCAGGAGTTGCATGCCATGTTTTCCTGCGTGCACTCTAAGTGGTTTATCGTTACCTAGACCGATTTCGATGGTTTTGCTCCATGCTGGTATTCTCCTTACGACGAAGGTGAGTTCATTGAGACTTACCCCGACATTTATGATTCCGCTCAGTTTGCCTGCCAGTATAGTCAAATTCTCTCTTTGCGAACCTGTTTCCAGTGAGTCGCGCGCATAAAGGAGGCCTCCTTCGAAGTTAAAGTAGATGAACTCAGCTTGACCGAAGTGAGTGCAGCACTCTTTTAGCTGACTAAGGTCCAAAAATGCAGACTCAATATCATTGATTTCTATGCTCCGTATTTTTCCGTCAATTTTTGAGCCCTCGACATGATAGCTCCCGCTCCTGGACCTTACCTGTATACCCTCGGCGTTGGGCTCGAGCTGCACAACACTGCTTCGAATCGCGCGCACAGTTTCAGGTCGAGGCATAACTAGCCGGTAGGCGGACTCTTTGTTGTGCCGCCCTGATAGGGATTCCATCGTGACCTGAGAATAGACCGTATGTCGCTCGTTTATCGCTGTGAAGGAGGCGCGAGACTCTTTCAGGTGGCACTCGAATTCGTCGGCCACGCCTAGCCACCGAAGTGCCTCCGCCCAGAGTCTCGCGTCATACAAGGCGCTGTTATTCTGTTCTAAGCTGCTATCATTTTGTTCTCCTGGCCGCTCGGACACGAGGTGGATGCGATAGAGCCTAAGTACGTAGATGAAATGCGGATTCGGCATTCGCGTAGGGTAGGATTTTTAGATAACGATCCGCTGGGTTATCGGTTCAATCATGGATGGACTAAAGACAATACATGTTGTGTTTGCGAAATGGTGCCCTCACTGTGTTCCTACAACAGTCGAGCCTCTAAAGGCGGCTGCGAAAGAGGCCGGACTGGAACTCAGGCTCTACGATATAGATGACCCAAGGGCTGGTAGCGAGGCAGACGAGTTGGTAAGAAAGTGGGGTGACTGGGCGAAGGATTACATTATTCCGCAGGTCTTCTTCGAGTACGCTGATTCACGAATTGAACACGTTATGACCGGATTTTCGGAAGGCGTTCCATTTACAGATCGGGCGGTACGCCGCCTTATAGACACACGACTCAAGGGCGGGGCAGCCAACTAAGGGCGGAGACGGGAGTCTGGAGATGTCCTTCCAGATGCTGGGATGCCTTAGGAAAACATTGCGTTAAGGTTCTTGGCCTCTCGAGCCTTCCACGAACCCTTTTGATAGCAATACGAGGCAAGGAGCGGAAATGCGATAGTGGCCTCACTGAACACCATCTGAGTATTCGATGTATCCACTTTTCCCCAAGAGTGGGCTTCTTTGAGAGTGGAACCCGAGAGCCCACCGTCCCGTTCGTCAGCTACGGTAATCTGCACTGCATACTTATGCATTGGCACCGACTTTCCAAGCACCTCTGCGGCTACGACGATATCCTGGGCGAAGTTCTTCGGCACGCCCCCTCCCACCATCAGGAGTCCGGTCTCGCTTGAAGCCAGTTTTATTTTTGTAAGTTCGAGAAAATCCTTGGCCGAGTCAATCGAGACATGTTTCTGCTTTCTCCACTGATGCATCACCAGTCCAAAGCCTGCACTTGAGTCAGAAAGGGCCGGAATAAACACAGGAACACCTTTCCTGTAGGATTCAAGCAAAACGGATTCGGGACTTTCACCCTTTGCTTCGAGATATTTTGCCATTTCAATCAGAAATTCTCTCGATGAATATGGTCGGGGCTCGAGTGAGTCTGCGATTGCGCAGACGGTCTCATCACAGACTCGGAGATCGTCTTCGCTTATGTAAGTATCGTATATCCTGTCAATATGATTCCTGCGGAGCTTTTCATCATCCTCTAAGGGGTTTCCAAGAAAATGGTTGAAACCCAGTGCCTCGAAAAAATCCTGGTCGATCATGAGCGCCCCTGTGGAAACAATAACATCAACCATGTTGTAGCGGACAAGCTCGAATACCAGCTTTTTAAGCCCGGCACTGAAGAGCGATCCTGAAAGGCAAAGTATAATGGTGCAATCTTTGTCGGCGAGCATTCTCGAGTAAATGTTCGCCGCCTTCGATAAGTTTCTCCCCTGGAAAGCAGTTTTTCCCCAGTTGTCCACCAGTTCGACGAGAGAGTCGTTCTCAATGCTTAGATGCTCGATTTTCAGACTGAGATACTCTTTCCTTTGGTTTTCTTCTGCTGTTTTCTGCATAATTTGTCTCTCAATATGTTCAACTTAATGAATAAAGCATTTCGCTCCCTGCAGGTTCCGCTTTACGAGATTTTATCTGATGCCTTCCGCGCCCTGAGAGGAGAATTTTTATTGGCGTGGCACCTTCCTATCGGTCGGAGATAGAGAGAATGGCGAAATATGTTTTGGTGTCGGATTACACACTCATGTATGATTACCGTAATTTCCCGCTCCTAGACTTTCTCCCCTGCGCACCCTCATCGAGTGTACCTTCAGTTGTCTATAATTTCTTAAGGGGTCATGCCTCCGATGCGCTACCAAACGGCGAAGCAAGGTACGCCCCTTACAGCATAAGAAAGATTGAGGCTGCCCTACTGCGCACGAATCGCAGAGAGGACATAGTCGTGCCTCATCCGGACTGGATAGAGTCGTTCATCAAGGATGATACCGAGATAATAGCAGTCTCTACGATGGACCCACTGGGGTTAGGGCCACTCACGCTTTCCTATTCCATTCTCTTGGGTACTGATGGATACGCTTGGGTACGGAGGGACTTTGAGTCGTTGATTGCTAGGCTGAACGTAGCCCGGCGGGGTAAAAAGGCGAAACTGATGATAGGAGGTCCGGGTGTGTGGGAATTTATGACTCTCACGGATGAGTTGAACAAGCTGGGTATTGATTATGCGTACCAGGGTGAGACGGACGACATCATCCAGCTCCTCTTCAACCAGATTTGGGAAGACAAGCTCGACCCCAATATGTTCTACCAAGGCTTCATGAGTTTTGATGATAATTTTAGAAGATTATACAAACCCGACCCTCGATTTGTCTCTAGGAAGCCGGGCATAAGAAACTACCCACGACTCGAAGAAATCCCGGAGATTGTCAGGCCGACCATGAAATCAATGACTGAAACCATGAGGGGTTGTGGAGTAGGATGTGATTTTTGTGAAGTCACTCTTCGGCCGCTGAGATATTATCCGCCTGAAAAGATAGCAAAGGAAATCGAAGTGAATGTGGCGGGAGGGCATCATAATGCATGGCTTCATAGCGATGAGATCTTTGCTTACGAGCATGAGCCCCTCTTCAGACCCAACGAAGATGCACTTGTCAACCTTTTTACAGCCGTAATGTCAGTAAAGGGAATAACCGAGTGCAACCCCACACACGGCAGAATTTCCATTCCCGCCGCTTACCCTGAGTTGATTGGCAAGCTGTCCAACATAATAAGGGCTGGTCCTTCTAACTGGATTGGGCTCCAGGTAGGTATAGAGACCGGAAGTGAGAGGCTTGCAAAGATTCATATGCCAAACAAGACGCTGCCACTAAGAATTGGCTCCGACGCGGCTTGGCAGGACATTGTGTGGGAAGGCACAGGCAACATGAACCGCTACTATTGGCGCCCGGCTTTTACAGTTCAAGCGGGTCAGGATGGAGAGACCCCGGAGGACAACTGGGATACGGTCACCCTCATCAACCGAATGAGCGAGTCAGAAGTTCAGGGCCGTCCTTACGAGTTTACTGTCACACCCATGCAGCATGTACCTTTGGGGGTGCTCAAAAACAACTCTTTCAATGACAGTTTGCTTGATGAGTCGCAGCTTGCGGTATACTACGCTTCATACAGACATCTGGCGAAGATATCGGCTAGAGACGCTATGAGAGATAGCCGAGGAAATCCGGTCGTTCGTATAGGGACTGCCGGCGTCATAAGGTTCGGTGGGTGGTTGATGCTCAAGGTCGTGGAGTCGATATGTAGGAAACGGGGGTTGGACCTGGACAAGGTAAAGCGCTACGGCTTAGACGGTGCCAAGCTGCACCTCAACTGAATCACAGCTGCAGCCGACCTTTATGAACGAGAGTTCATGTCCTAGAAAGCCGAGAAAAACTTTGTAACAAGACCTTGCTGGGTACCCAGAGTAGCAGTGAGGAGCTCCGAGAGTTTTGCCTGCAATATGAGGAGTCCCGGAAATGACTGCATGAGCTTTAGGAACGGGTCGGAATAGAGATTGAATGCCACCGTGAGCAGTGTAAGCACGCCGTATAGTATTATAACGATTTTGAATAGACTTCTTATGCCCTTGCTTGGTGGTTTCGAGGAATTAGATCGTGGGCCGCTTCGTGTTTTTCGCATCTACGATCAGCATCCGAGTTAACCCAGCTCACTCGTGTCTCGTAATAAATTTTACGAACAAGTATACGATTCCATCTATCTTCCGTTTGTATGTATAATTTAGCGGCAATCTAAATTTTCACGAGGACAAGATTAGGAGTTCTAATCCCCGCAGTTACCGCAAAAGACCCTAGTGCTGAACCAGATGAGTCCGCAATTTGCACATGCATGCATGGCATCTGAATATTCCTCGTTACATACCCCAGAGATGTGACACCGCGGGCATGAGTGCCAGCTCAACTCCTCTGTCCCATTGGGACTCTGAGCACCTGTCAAAGTCAGTACGCTCTTTCAGCGGGATTTATTACTTCTTTTTTTTGTATCGTATGAAGTCGGAGGGATTCTAGCAACATATCCCTCGGCGTTAACCCAACCGTCAAGCGGCACTATTATCTCCGGCACCTGTGCGCCTATCTTCTCTAGCCCTATTCTCGACCACCTTGAGGTTTAGTTCCTTTGCTATGAATGCGACTATATCTGCAATTTCTGCGGTCAAACTTTCAGAAGCGCTTCCCAGATGGCCCCCTTTGTGCTCTACGCGGAGGAGAACGTTGTTTTTGCCGCTCAGCATTTTGCGTACGAACTTGAAGGCATGCGCAGGATGGACCCTGTCGTCTCCGAAACCTGTATACACTAGTGTGGGAGGGTAGACACGCCTCTTTCTGGAAAGGTTGTGATACGGAGAGTATTTGCGTAAATATTTGCGCTGACTTGGTACATCCGGATCCCCATATTCAGTCGTCCAGAGTTTGCCTATATAGAGCCTATGGAACCTCAGCATGTCCAGTACTGGATAGCCAATGACGGCGGCACTTAGCAGTTCGGGGCGCTGTATCATCACGGCCCCAACGAGCAGGCCCCCGTTGCTTCTGCCGAGAGCGACTACCCTATTTCCTTCATCCTTGAGCGATTCAAGAACCGAAATAAAGTCATCGAACACTTTTTGTTTTCGGGCTTTCATTCCTGCTCTGTGCCAATCTTCGCCGAATTCGGAACCTCCTCTAAGGTTAGTAACTGCTATTCTACAGTCGAATTCTGCGAGAGAAAGTAGAAGGGGAGAGTAGAAGGGCAATAATGAGATATCAAATCCTCCGTAGCCATAGGCCACTGCGACATCTGATTTTGGCCCAAATTCAAATCGGTGCACCCTTGACCCGTCCTTTGATTGCGAATATTTTTCCTCAATGTCTAGCTTGACCAGCGAGAGTTCGTCAAGTGTGCGAAAGTGTCCAGAGTTCGAGTATTCGAAAAGGAGATAGGGCAGCCCAAAGCTCTCGGCTTTGAAGGCCGCCGAATTGCCAGAAGAGGCAACAAGCGGAATTGAGACTGGGGTCGTCTGGACCGGTTTGTAGTGCTCCAGCTCCTCGCCGTCTACGCTGAATATACTCACTGAGTCGGAGCAATTCTCGGTGGAGACACAGACCAATCGGCTTCCGATCCTGACAGCTTTCTTTAATCTCCGGGCTTTTCCGACAATTATTCGGGTTTTGTTCCTGTGGATCTCCCCCATACCCCTTGATACAAGCGAATAAAGCACGTCGTCAGCGAAATCAATGGGATCTACTGGGTATTTGCTGATCAAAGCTCGTGTCCAGCGCTCGGGTTCCTTGACCATACCAACGTATATTTCAGAGCTGGTCCATCCCTTTGAAATATCGGCTATTGCAGTCCTGCCGTCAGAGGATTCTTGCAAACGCACCATCTGATTATCTGAGAAATTGTCACCGAAGACGACTTCGCCGTTTCTCAACACCCTCGAAGAAGGCGATATCTTGTGCCCGGATTTATCTTCACTAATAATCGCCGAGTAAGTAAAACCTTCATCGTCGAAAATTACTGAATTGATTGACCCCGTCACCCTTTCGAGCACTTTTCCACTCTGCGTATCTAATATGACCATACTGCCTCGGTCAGATCCCTTTGAGAAAAAGAATGCCAGTCTCTCGCCTTTCTGATCAGCGTGAAACCAATGAATAAGAGATCCGCTACCGAGATTCTCCGCGGAGACAATCACGTCATTGTTGAGAGTAATTTGATGTGCGTTCCTTCGCCATAGCGTAAAGAGGCCAGCCGACTTAAGCTCAATTTCCAAAACTATTGGTGCAGACACGAACTGTGCCACCCGATTGCTGACAAGCGAGGATAGTTTTCGCAAAGATTTTCTTGCGATTCTGTCCTGTTCCTTGGCCCAACTAGTTACCCGCTGGTCCAGCTTTTCCATCCAGGCCAATGAGTCTGCCGTTCCCACGTGGAATTGCCGTTTCCCAATTTGTTAAGCTTTATGAAAAGTATTACAATGTCAGGACCTCGCTCTCTGATAACTCGTTCGCGAGCAGGAAGACCTGTGTACTTTTGCCGTGGATGGCGTCACCACGACTTATTTGCCTGCTTTGTGACGGCTCTGGTCCGGCAAGGAAAAAATGACAGGATACGAGGTTTCAAATCCAGTGGGGCCCGATTTCCACCGCGTGCTTAGAAAATTATCCACTGGATTATGAGCATTCAGGCTCCCCGAAGAATGGGCATCCGGCGGTGTGGAGTTAACCTCTGAACGCAGCAGCTCAGACAGCGCAGAACGAATCCACGCATTAAAGCAGGCAAAGCTATGTATACTCGGCATTATGGTTCGTTTGTCGGATGCATCTGAGAACCGATTGAATACCTTCCTAGCTCCCCCTTGCGGAAAATATGAGCCGCTCATGTTGTCAATGAGTATTACCAGATTGAGCCCCAAGAGGATCTCGATATCTCAGAACTGCGAGCGAGGTAACCTTAGAGTAAATTTGGTGTTGGCACCGCCGGCAGCTGCATTAAACGCAGGATGCGATCCCTACTTACCTTTCACTACCCCAGTCGTGAATAACTCTTGTACTTCTTTTGCAGAGTAACCGATTTGTTGAAGTATGGCGCTTGTATGTTCGCCCAAATCAGGCGGAGGCAATCTGAGTTCAGCGGGCGAATTCAACAGCTTCGGAGGAGAAAAGACAAGACTCAGGTCACGAAGTCTATGGGAGGTGATATTTCTGATCAGGCCGCGCTGTTTCACGCCCTCACTCTTTAGAGCCGAGCTCACGCTCTGCACTCGAGCGCAGGGCACTCCTGCCCGCTCCAGCTTAGCGATCACCATCTCCAAGGTGTAGCCTGAGAAAATTTTATCCAAGAGGGCTTCGAGCTCCGCTCTATTTCTAACTCTTGAGGGGTTCGTGGAGAAACGAGGGTCATCAATCAGGTTCGCAATTCCGAATTCTTCGCAGAATTTCCGCCAGAGCTGGTCATTTGCGGCTGCCATTACAAAGTAATCGTCCTTGGCTCGAAAGGAGGAATAGGGTGCGATACTCGGATGGGATGCTCCCATTCTCGCAGGCTCAACGCCTGCACTAAGAAAACCCTGACCTTGATGAGTTAACCAGTACATCATTGTGTCAAACAGGGAGACATCAATCTTCTCACCTTGGCCACCTTTTTCCCGGCGAAACAGCGCGGCAGATATACTGAATGCGGCAAACATTCCAGCTGCCATATCAGCGACGGGCACCCCAAATTTGACGGGCTTACCGTTGCTCTCCCCTGTTATCGCGAGGAGACCACTTTCGGCCAGAGCTATGATGTCATACCCTGGTTTCGCACTCAGGATTCCACTTTGACCGAAGCCAGATATAGAGCAATAAATTACGCGGGGGTTCAGGTGGGCAACAGAAGCGTAGTCCAAGCCCAAAGATCCCATGACTCCGGGGCGGAAATTCTCGATTACGACGTCGGCCAGCTTACAAAGGCGGCTCGCGATCTCTACTCCTTGTTTGGTGTGGAGATCCACGGAGATGTCCATTTTGTTGCGGTTTATGCTCAGGAAGTACGCGCTCTCACTCTCTGCGAAAGGGGGCCCCCAGAGTCTGGTCTCATCTCCCTGAAGAGGCTCAATTTTTACTATTTCAGCGCCGAAATCCCCAAGAATCATGGTTGCGAATGGACCAGCCATCGCCCGTGTGAAATCCACTACACGGATACCTTCCAGCATGGAAACCATGATAAACTGTTACAAGGGTCCAATATAGGCGCACTACGCAATCTTCCGGGAGAGGTTAAGAGCGATCTAAGCCGGGGCCGCGAACTGACGGTCTATGCCAGTATTCCCTGCGGAAAAGCAGTAGAATACCGGTTTTGATAACTCTGAAGTGCGCGCAGATCACTTCTGAGGTTGGACAGTGGGTAGTATGCATTTACGACGAGCACGACTTGATTAGGCTGGATTGTAAAGTGTAGGATTGTGAATATCTGCACATATGACTTTATCATTTCGCTTGCCCACAAAAAGGTGTGATTGATAGATGCAATCCAAAAAGTCCGTATTTCAGGGTCATATGAAGGAGCGGCTGGAGGAATTCGGGAATTTGGTGGAAAGGCTCCAAAAGGAGTATCCAGCGCAAACACAGGCGTTCCTGAACTATATGCAAAAGGCGGAAGAGGGACCCGCAATGAGCGCGAAAGACAAGGAGCTTGTTAACGTCGCGTTAGGAGTAGCGGCACAGTGCGAATGGTGCATTGCTTTTCACGTTCACTCAGCGGCATCGTTAGGAGCTAACAGACAGGAAATCATGGAAGCCGGATTCCTTGCAGTGCTCATGCATGGTGGCCCCGCGCTGGCTCATCTCAAGCCACTAATTGATTCAGTAGATGAATTCGTGCCTGCGGAGAGGGGGGTTGGCGATAGAGTTTGAAAATTTTCTAATTTTTCCGCTAGATTTGCAGAAGGGCTTGAGCTAATTCGTGGGAGTAAGACATTATTTGAGCTAATCTAGTGAGAGGTTTAAACACGCTGAGCCAACAAGGAGTTTAACCAAAGGGCGTCCTCGAAACTGGAAAAGGTGTGCACTGCAACCCGCATTGATTCAGTCTTTTTTGCTACATTTACTAATTCCCTGGTCAAGTCCTTCTTCATCTCACTACCGAGATGATGAAGAATTCCTGCATGAACTCCGAAAATTCGGAAGTAACGAGAAGTGTGATTACCAGGAATCGGATATAATAACGGGTCTCCAGAAACAAGAGCTTTTCCAACGGAATCTCGGACGCCAACTCTACCTCTCGGCGCGAGAACTGGCTGTAAACCAATTTCTGCAAAGGTATCGAGGGCTTGCATATAATTTCTGTTTCCCTCCTGAACGATGATATATTCACTTTCTAAGTGCTCAATCAATCTTATGAATTCATATGAGCACGGATCTTTCTGAGGGGCCTTCAGGGCGAATTCAAAATTAGGTGAAACTTGGTCCTTCCATGAAAGAGCTGCTGCGATTGGGGGAAGAGCATAGTATGTGCAATTCACTTCGACAAAATTATAATACGAGGAATATCCTTTTAGTCCTGTACGAAACCCATTCCATCCACCGCAGCCTATTTTGATTTTCTCCTCATCGAGGAATTGACGCGAATTCACATTGATTATTCCAGCTAAGTATATTAGGAATGATTCGAACTATAGGGGAGAAACAACTTGGTATTGCCCTAGATTCGCTATCCTGGCAACACGCGCATAGCCAGCTTCAAGCAGATGGATTCGTATTTGGAACTAGGGGACAAATGGGCGTGGCGCGCATTCTTTTCTTCATCAGAATTTCGATAGCTCGCACCAGTGCTGACGGCACCCCGATTGTTGGAGACTCCCCCATTCCCCTAGCCCCGTGGGTCATCCTTGAAGGGTTCTCGACAATCTCAGCTTCAAATCGCGGCAATTCATTGGCCATGGGCAAGCCGGCATCAATCAAGTTTGCTGTCAACAGGCTGCCATTTTCATCCCAGGTTAGTGATTCATACAGAGTCTGCCCTATTCCCTGTGCCGCACCACCCGCTGCTTGCGAAACTATCATTTCCGGATTAAGCGCTCGCCCTACGTCGTAGCAACCACTGCATCTAGTCACTCTTATGCGGTCTCCACTTACTGTGGCCCGAGCTAGCACAGCTCCGAACGAATTTACTTGGCCCGTGTTCTGAAAGAATGACTCCACGTCAAATTCGCCTGAAAGAAGATTTGAGGGAGAATATTCAACTTTGCCTGCTGTTGTACCTACACTCTCGGTTGCCTTCGCCTTGAGCTTGCGGCATGCGTCAACGAGAGCTGCTCCTCCCACAAGCGCGGACCTACTACCCCAAGTTCCCACCCCCTGGGCGAGATTGTCTGTGTCTGCTCTCTCGAGTGTAACTAGACTCTGGTCCACTCCAAGCTCCTTAGCCACAACTTCCTTTACGAAGGTCTCATGTCCCTGACCGTGGGGGACTGTACCCAGCCAGACACTCACTCTTCCTCTTTTTACCGATATCCTCACCCCTTCCCCCGGTTCGGCGGCTGGCACAAGCACGAAAAACGAAAGGCCAGTTCCTGGCTCGGTAATTTCTCTGCGGTAGCCCAGTCTCTGGACTGCCGTTTCAAAAAATGGCCTAGAAGCTTCGATCTGAAGTCCCAGCGGCGACGAGAAGGATTCGGCCGAAGTGTTTCGTAACCTGACTTCTGCAGGGTCCATCTTTAGTTCGTCAGCGAGCAAATCCATCATGCGTTCAACGAAAAATGAAGCTTCGGGTCTACCCGCCCCCCTGTAGGGTCCAAGCGGAACTTTGTTGGTGTAGACAGCCTTTCCGGTTACGAAAGCTCGCCCGATTGAATAAGGACCAGTCAATTGGAAAGCTATGAATCGTGGGGAAAAAGCATTCAACCCCGCGAAATAGGCTCCGGCGTCCACTAAGACATCGGCGGAAATGGCATTGACTCTTCCGTCCCTCGCTGCCCATATTTTTATCCTTCCGAAGGCTCCTCTTCCTTGGTTTGTCGACCTAAGATGCTCCGATCTGGATTCCACCCACTTTACTGGCCGCTTGTATTTTATTGCACAGTAGGAGACAAGGACGTGTTCCGGATACAATCCTCCCTTAGAACCGAAACCTCCGCCAGTGTCGGCCTGAATTACCCTGACAGATTCTGGTGGCAGGTTAAGGCTCCTTACGAGTCCCAACTTGAGAGAATGCACTGACTGGGTGGAAGCCCAGAGCGTCAGTTTACCGGATTCGAAGTTCGCGAGCGCTCCGCGGGTCTCCATTGGATTGGGCGAGAGACGGGCATTAGACAGTGTGTCTTCTAGCACGATTCGGTCGTCCAGAGGTTCAAACTGCTGACCTACGCTGAAACTGGAAAGCACATTCGAACTGGTACTCGGGTGAATGGGCGGAAACTTTTCCGAAACTAGGGGATCCATGACTGGCGTTACTGCCTCCAGATCCAATTCTACGGACTCCACAAGGTCTTCTGCTTCGTACTTTCCCTCGCCCACAACTGCCGCGATTGGCTGGCCTTCGTAAGCAGCATATCCGGAGGCGAGTGCTGGCAGCGGGACCATGTTCCCCCATGGGCCAGAAGAAGAACGCGCAGCAGCTCCTTCCCCGACCGCGGCAATTATTGCCCCAACCTCTGAGGCAGTGATTCCTCCCTTTACACTCCTGATGCTTGCTCTTGCGTAGGGGCTCCGTACAACCGCCATATGCATTGTTCTGGGCAAATTGATGTCGTCGACGTATGATCCCTTACCACGAATGAAATATTCTTCGGAGCTCATGACTTGGTTACCCGTATGATGTCCCCTAAATATCACTCGAGCCCAGCGTTTCTGCGCACTCTACGTCTCGAGCGTCTTCTTCTTGATTTCGAGAGTTACTCTATCCCCGACTCTGATTTCGGCTTCTTCGTAATCCGCCATGTCCATTTTGAGCGTGGTAGCCACCTTCCCCATCTGCTGAAGAAGGAGTCTGTTTATATTCGACATGAGCGACTCTGGGTCGCCTGCAAAAGCACCTACCGATGCGCGCCCAGGGGGTTCTTGCTGCGCGTTCATGTCAGTTGTTTCATTCAGGGTTACAAGTACATAGGGGCTGCCGTCGGGAGCTGCTGAAATGTTCGTAACTACGTATTCTTTCTTCATGCACTTCCTGTGTGTTCGAGGAATTTAAAGGCTATTCGTGAGTCGCGATTACGGCTGACGAGCGGAGGGCGAACCAAAAAGAGGAGCTTTAGTATGGGTGGCTTGATGAAACCCAAGGCTCGCTTGGAAGGATTCTGAGTGTGGAAGCGTCTCGGTTTTCTCTTTATACCCTACGCGATTTTCTCCCACATTCGCGCGCAGGTTTTTTCATTCGCGGGGCTCGTCGCTATTGCTGGAGTGATATATTATCACTTCCAGCACTTGGATGTAATCGGAGCAGTATACGCCGGCATATCGACTATTTCAACGATAGGTCTCTATGCGCCATATCCTCTTCCCGATCAGGAAATGGTGTTTCTCATTGTGCTTATAGTGCTGAGCGTGGGTATCTTGGCTAGTACAGTGCAGACGATGATGACGACCATTGCGAATCGAGAAGTATGGGTTGCGGCCAAGAGTAGCTGGGAGGCCGGCCTCCTGAAAAATCACACAATAGTGTGCGGTGACGGTGAGGTAGTTTATTCAGTTTGCAAAAAGCTTGTATCCATGCGGCGCGAGTTTGTGGTCGTCACGAACAGTGAGATGGTACGGCAGAAACTCGGTGACGGGGTCCCAGTGCTCCTGGGAGACCCTCGTACTCACGACTCTTTACTTAAGGCCGGAATAAAACGTGCAAAAGCCGTGGTGATTGTTTTTGAGGACGATGCCACCTCGCTCATAGTTACTCTCAATGCAGAGGAGCTTAACAGCAAGGCAACGACTGTTGTGGCCGTTCGAACGCAGGAGCTACAAGACCATTTCAGACAAGCTGGGGCGAATGTAATTATACCCATTAATAGCGTGGCCGGGAGGGTGATGGCGGTGTCCACGGTTTCTCCCAACGTTGGTGCAGTGATATTTAGCGACACTCTCCGGGGAGATGCGGATCTAGAAATTGGCGTCTTTGAGATTGAGACAGGATCCAAGGCCGCCTCTGCCAAAATCTCACTTCTGGATAATTACGCGATTACACTGGCGGTTATAAGGGGTAAAAAAATAATCACTTATTTTGACCAGAACGAGGTGCTCCAACCAGGAGACAGGGTAATGATCATGGGCAATCACGAGCAGTTCCAGGCTGTTGAGGCACTGGTTGGATCTGAACCAGAAGAGGTAAAATCTATTGAGTGAATGAGGTTCCGGATGCGCCTAGACTATTCAAGAAACCCTGTGGCCATCTGGAAGATCACGTCAAGCAAAGCATCCATAGAGAGTAGCTAGGAGGGTAAAACTCCCGGCGCGAGGACTTTCTGCAAAATCCCGGTCCCCTTCTCTCGTGCAATAAAATTGCCTGCGACCAGCCGAGACTTCTCTTTCGCAGCTGCTCCAGCTTGAGAGAAACCTGTTGAAAGGCATTTAACGCAATGCGGACATGTTCTAGAATATCCTTCCTTTAACCTCCCGTGTTCATGATGCTGTTGAATCGACATGACTGTCGCTCTGAAAAAGGGACTGGTGACGCTCGGAAGGCTGGGAATCATCATAGGTCTGGTTGTGCTGGTCGTGAGTTTGCTTGAAATGCTCGTTGGTATTCGGTCCCCGGGACACTTCGACATTGGTCTCCTTTATACCGCGCTCGCTATTGTTGTGAGCTTCTTTGCGATAAGGCGTGTACCCAAGCTCTTCTGGATGCTGGCCGTCATAGCGGTAGGTTACCTTGCGGGAGGGTTGGGTGGAACTGTAATCCTCTTCGGGGCGGTTGTTGCGCTCATTGGTGAGCACCTCTGAACCCCATCTGGTTTGCTTTGCTTCGCTCAAGCAGATCACGCTGATGCCGACTGATCTATGGAAAATGCTTTAGGCTCGGAAGTCGAGCATACGGTATGACATATTCTATCGTGGCCCGAGACAAGCAAAGCGGCCTATTTGGTGTCGCTGTGCAATCTCATTATTTTTCAGTCGGTTCGGTAGTGACTTGGGCACGTGCCGGCGTCGGTGCAGTCGCAACCCAATCCATGGCAGAAGTGAGCTACGGACCGCTTGGCCTTGAGCTTCTTGCGGCAGGCAAATCCGCAGGAGAAGCACTGCGAGCTCTGGTGAACGCAGACGCGCGTGCTGCTACCCGCCAGGTGGCCATGGTCGACTCTTCAGGTTCAACATCAGTACACACCGGGGGCGAGTGCATCCCGTACGCAGGTGATGCATCGGGTGATGGGTTTAGCGTGCAAGCAAATCTCATGGACAACGACACCATATGGGGGGCCATGAAAGACGCCTACCAGTCTTCACTTTCTCTTGACTTTCCGGAGAGACTCGTACATACACTCAAAGCCGCAGAGTCTGCAGGTGGCGATATTAGGGGAAGACAATCGTCCGCACTGCTCGTAGTGGACGCGAAGCCCTCCGCCAATTATTGGTCGGGCAAACTAATTGAATTGAGAGTGGAGGACCATCCTTCTCCTAACGAAGAACTTGAACGTCTGCTCAGGCTCAGCCGTGCCTATGAGTATGCAGAGAAGGGAGAGCGATTGATTTCTTCAAAGAAATGGGAGGATTCTGAAAGGGCGTTTCAAAGGGCCACTACACTTGCCCCGGAGCTCATCGAACTTGAGTACTGGCGCGCAATATCACTTTTCAATTCCGGAAAGAAGGAAGAAGCTGGCAGGCTACTGGGTAAGGCCTATCTCAAGGATGCAAGGTGGAAAAAGCTTACAGGGCTGTTGGTCAAATCTGGCAGATTGAGCGAGGAACCAAAAATTTCCTAGAAAGTTGCTTTGGTTGAGCCTGGGGAGCTCGACCTCAATAATTGGAACGGTAGTCCAGCGTGAACAAGGCGCAAGCCAACCTCCCGACGAGAGTTTCGAGTTTAGGGCATAACCTCAAAACAGGCAGGCTGCAGTGAAAGGCTCTTTCGACAGATGGTCTCTCGCGCTTAGCACACGACTGTGCACTCCCAAAGGAAAGCGAACCGGGCGGGAACTCGCCAACTATAATTTTGAATAGTGAATTCGAATTACACTAACCATTTGTTCCTTTCTATCTCGGGGGTTTTTCCACACCCAGATTTTACAGGGAACTGCCCAACAAGCCTTTTGAAACATCTCTTTCGTTTGCCCAAGCATACGCCAGCATGAATACTATAGTTCTTGCATGGCCCAGATGTAGTCCCTCTCCTAGTTTCTTCTCACTTGGCTCTAGAGGATGGCTTTGAATGCTTGTCCGGACCTTACAAAGACACTCTGGCGAATCCCTTGGGGAATTTATTCTCAAGTGTGTGTTACCCTTTGCGAACTCTCTCCCTCTGAATAAGGAACGAATGAACGATTCTGACTATTGACCCAGAGTTCGTAGACACGCCTATCTGCAATTATGTCAACGTTCCATGAATCTACATACTCAGTGTCCGAAAGTAGGTCGGGAGAGACTCTTGTAACGTGGTTCATATCAGAGGAGCACTGTAAGGCGCAGAAAACGCTGAAATTACCATTCTTCCCAGCTCGAACTGCTGTTAGCCATACCAGGCTATGATGGTTTCTTGCAGAATTGTTGCTTATGTGGAAACGATACAATTGGCCCTGACATCCAAAAGGCTTTTGAACTGAAAGCTTAGACGGCCAAGACTGCTTGGGACGTAGTCCTCTTTTGAAGTGTTCAATCCACCTGTGGCCTCATGAATCAGGAATACCCGTATGCGAGAGCGTGTGGGTAATGACTGAGTATGACCATGAGAATTTTGGACATCACGTTAAGCTCAAGAAGTTTTTCAGTTGGAGGCATCTGCCCACTCGACACACCAAAGTCCGAGTGAGATTATGTAATTAGCCTCCTCTGGCCGGATATCCTAGAAATGTGGGAAGGTTACCCAAGGCGCTCGAATAGCTCCCTACGCCACATGTCCTCTATCACTATATTTTAGACAGACCGGCCGCCTAAGAGATACGACACCCTGACTACTGCTGAATCTGAGTTAGACTTTTCAGAGACCATGCCACTCTTAAGCTCTGGCGCATAACTTACGACCACTTGGAGATTTCGTCAAATCTATTTACGGCGGGAATGCCCTCAAGACTCTCACGTTGCCTGACCTTAATCAAAGAAGGAATCGTAACCATGGCTCCGCTGATGAGTGCCTCGCCTTGGGACAGTTCAGGAAGGGCATACAGGTCAGACTCCGCAAGTGATTCAACCGTATTTCTGATGTAGGTCTGGTCATTTGGATTCACGATCCTGAGAATTAACTGTGAGTTGCACTGCGACAAGACCGTGGGATCCAACCGTGAGGGCCTTTGACTTATTACGCAGAGACCGAAACCGAATTTTCTCCCTTCCGTCGCGACCCGTCGGAGCACTCTCTTAGAAGGATAAGTCTCATTTTCCTCCTGAGCAGGGGCGAAATTATGCGCCTCTTCCACGACAACGAAAACTGGTGGGAAGTGAATTGTCTTAGCGCTCGAGGTTACAGTCTCCTTTCGCATTGCGAATAGTTTCTCGAGAATGATTTGAACGTTTATTCTCTGGATAGGCGCAGGAAGGGAACTCATATTCAGAATGACACCGCGTCCTGGACCGATGGCCGAGACCACTTTATCAAAGGTCAAATTTGCCTCGACTCCGGCCATCATGTTTTTTACCATATTCAGCTGCCTGTAGACGACGCTTGTCGTCTTGGTATGTGTCAGGGTGTTGACGTATCCATATATTCCTTTAAGACCCATTTTTTCCGGTTCCTTCTTCTCGTCTTCGTGGACATGCTCGAAGGCTTGGGAATAAATTCCACGTTGTGCCGGCATAACTTCTTCCCCCGCAACCGATTCGACTAGCTGAATGAATTCCACCAAACCGAGTTCGGTGAGTGCAATACTATTGTCGAATATGCTGAGCTCGTACTTCCCCCTCCTAGAGGGCCCAAATTCAAACACGAAGTCTTTCTTGTCAAGCCTTTGACCTAGATTCAAATAATCTGCATGAGGGTCGATTATTAGGAGCGGATACCCTTTCTTCATAAGTTCTTCCAGGATCACTGATGCCGCGTATGTTTTACCAGAACCCGTCATGGCAAGGATGGCCAAGTGTTTGTTCAAAAATTCGTTACCGTCTACTATCGCCGGCACATCCGTTCTATTCCTTAGATTCCCCAAGATTATCTTATTGGTAGGATTGCCGCCACCTAGGACTGCTAACAAGTAGTCCTTACTTGGAAGATACACGGATGAACCTGGCTTGACTGGGAACCCCGGCGTGACGAGTCTGCCACTTTCGTCAGCCGAGCCGAGTACCTGACAGGCTGCAGCAACCATTTCCATCTTCCCATAAAGTGCCAGTGGAGCTAATGATTCGTCTATGGACATTTTGGCTAATTCTAGGGCAGATTCTTCAGGGAGCAGTGGATTGAATCGGCTGATTCTGACGATCTTCGCAAGTAAGGGTCGTGTCTCATAGATGGGGTGAACTGTGACTACGAAATCTTGCAACAGCGGCCTTTCGACCTCGGCGCCGACCTGAAATTGGAACTCAGCGGGGATAGCCACAGCAGTTACGGTTCCGATCTTTTTCCCCTTTGCTTCCTCTAACCCGAAGAGCTTCATGCTAGACAATACTCTTTCGCGCTCCTGGCCTTATATCCCAATCCCGAAACTTGTTTGTCAACATTTGAGTATAATCGATGGTTGGGCCCTTGCCTGAAGCGATTCCATCATAGATTTCTTTGGTGATCAGCCCAACGAAAGCGTTAGTTATCCAGTTCGGAACCTTGGCCAATTTGTCCACTATGTCCAAGTTGACGGGGAACGCATACTGCGGGAGGAACTGCGAGAAAGCGTAAACAGAACTTATCAGCTTTTCGCGTTGACCTTCGTCCAGCCATGCTGGAATCTCTACTCTAAATGGCGCGTTGAAATTGGAGGTCCTGATGTAAGAGTAGTAAGTGACTGGGACCAGATCGGAAAGTTCTTTCTGACCTGTGATAAACCCTATTGGGAGTCCAAAACATTTCCTGTTGTCGGGCTGATACCGATTGGCTCTGCCCTCGCGCCAGTTGGTGTATTCCCCCTTCTGCAGTAGTGAGCCAAGAATCAAGGAGTCAGTATAACCAAGCCTGTCTAGGAACAGTTTGATGTATTCATCAAAAGGTGATTTGAGTGTCGAGCCGGTGACCTTTTTGAACCAGTCTTCATTATTCGAATAAATCAAATTGATATTATTAAACAAGATCTGCTGGATGACTTCTGTCGAAGTGGTCCTTTCTACAACACCACAAATCAAGGTCTCTTTCTTCTGAGCGGTTTCGAAAAGTCGTTTCAGCAGGAACACTATTAACCCGAATGAGGAGAACCGGTCCAATGATTTCTGTTGCGCTGGTAGTAGTGAAGATTTCCAATTCTTGTAGTCGCCCGCTAGCTCTTCCCCAACAACCACTTCTATGTCGGACTCAGAAATGAAGTAATTATCCCCAAGAAAGACGCTGAAACTACGTGTCAGAGGTCCGTGCAGAAGAAAGATGTTCATGTCTCGCTGTTGAACTGCTTGAAGTGCACTCTTCAATTCGAATATTACGAGTATGGCTGCGAGCAGCTGCTCTCCCGCCCCCATTGCTCCCGCGGATAGTTCATTAGCCATAAAGTAACTGGGCGCAAAGTCTTCGCGGCTTGGGCCTCTGTCGCCAAGTTTGACACTAAATACCACAGTCCTAAGTATGAAAGGAATGGCAGTCCCTAGGAAGCCCTTCCCCTGTCCACCATCAAGCGATCCTACTTGGCTGCCTCTCAAATTTTCTAGGATTTTCGAAGTTTCTGCTGCGCTTGAGGCATTATTTACAACTTTTCTCTTTTGCAGTGGAGTAACACTAGCCGTCGGGAGGGAATCTATAGCCTCCACCAGTGAATTAGTTCGGTCCAAATATTCGGACCTTATGCTCTTCGCGATAAGCGTGGAGTTCTGGAGAACTGTGCTCAAAACGTCGGAACAAGTCGAGAGGCTAGACAGTAGCCTTCCCTGGCATGACACGGCGAAGACAATGTGAGATGGAAATATAAGAAGTTTTGCAGTTGAGGGCTCGATACGGTTAAGATAAAGGTCTGAGTTCTTGTTCTGTTCCTCTTAGGACGCAAGTTGAACAGCTCTTAGAAGTGATTATACATTTATGTTTGCATATAATACACTTCTGAAAGCTGTTCAGGCCCTGCATTTATTCAGGACAAACAAAAGGCCTCTGGAGACAAAGATAGAAAGTTACTGGCCCGCTCTGCATGTCCGGACTCTTCCACAGGTCCGTCATGTAGCAGATGAGGCTTATACCTGCAAGCCATGTAGCCGTCTTTTACCGGATACATGCCTTAGAAAGAATCTGTTCGATATGCCAAAGGAGAAGAATGGTCACTATAGTCGAGACAGAGCTGAAGGTTAATGAAGACATGCTTTCTTTGTGCGGGCTGCCATCGACTGTGAAACGAGAGAGATGCTTTCGATTTACGCTACATACCCGAGGTCACCCATCAATGCCATGCTATTCATGAGAATAGCTTTGAACATATGCACGAATAAACCCGATATTGTTGCTTGAT
>JAKAWJ010000029.1 GCA_021817005.1 archaeon
AGAGGTAATTAAGGGAGTATGCCATATTGACGATAGCGAAACCACCTAGTTCTAACTAAATTTATGGAAAATTATGCTGAGTTTGGAGCTTAAAGCATGCGCAAGTTTTCTCTGGTAATATATCCTTAATCCGAGGTCTTTCGTCTTGAGTAAGTAATCAAGCATCTCAATCGGACGGAAAAGCAATTCGTATAAAAGTAGGGATACACCAAGTGAGAACTTTCCTCTTTGATGTTTGATGAAGAGTACTAATTTTGGATCAATTCCCGTCATTACTGTTTTTCTTCTATCGAAGCTGGTACGCCTCGTCTTTGAAACCTTATGATATACACGCGCCGCTGAAGAATAAACCACTCGGAAACCTGCCCTCTCAGCTCGAAGACATATATCGTAGTCCTCCCCGCTCTGCGGAAAATTTGCCTCATCCAATAGGCCGACTTTAGTGAACACCTCGGAATCAATTAACATGGCGCAACCCGAGACCCAGTCTCTGTCAGAAATACAGTCATATATCGACGAGTCTCTACGATTCAATCCCACATCTCGCACATAACCTATGGACAAGTAGGTCCTGCCGCCGACTGTGTTAAGGAAACTCCTGCGGTGGTAGTAGTAAATTCTCGAACCAACTATTCCAACCCCACGCAATCTAGCCACAGAGACCATTTTTTCAATGGCGTCTGGCTCTATAACAGCATCATTATTCAACAATAATATGTATTTTGCCCCGAGTTCAAGAGCAGTCCTGATCTGTACATTCGAACCTTTAGCGAACCCAAGGTTTGATTTGCTTTGGATACAAAGTGGTCTACATTCATGAGTTCGTATTGTCTCAAGCTCGTCTCGATCGGAACGGTTGTCCAAAACGATTACCTTGATGTTAGGGTAGATCTGCTTTTTGAGGGAATCCAAGCATTCCAAAGTGTCCGCCAGTCCATTCCAATTGATGATGAGTACCGCTACCATTGGAAACACCTCATTATAGCCTACGCAGTCGTAGGCCAGTTGAAGAGAAGAATTCTCTCTAACTCCTGCTACTACGACGTTGGAGTTATCTCTCATAGCGTCATTTATCCGAGTTGGGCGGATCCGCGCTACGTCTCGACTTGGACGCAATACTCCACAGATGAAACGGCGGGCAGGAACCTCTTGCAAACACCTCGAAGTTAGAGTATCTTAAGGCGCGTTCGAGTAAAACATGATTGAACACGCGGTGATGCATGGTCCTGTATATATAATTATTTTTGCACCTTAGTTCAAATTGCACACGGTTTCCAGCGTCAGGGTCTCGGGCCAAATCATGTAAAGCAAGTACTTCAGGTAGATGCGTTATGTCATCCTCTAGCGTATTGTTGCAGTAATCATATACCAGATGTTCAAAGCTGGTTAGTGGTCTCAGATGGTCGAACGAAATTTTCTTGTCTGGAACAACCAGTATCAGCAATCCGCCTTCCTTTAGAACTCGATTCCACTCGAAGAGCGCCTTCAGAGGATTCGCTATGTGTTCTAACACGTGTGAAGATGCAACGAAATCGTATTTCTTGTCTGGGATATCGTGGAGACTTGTCGCATCAGAAATGATAACACTAGAGTATAAGTGCAGACCCTTATCGGACGTGGAACATCCATTCCAGATAGTCCTGCTCGCATAATCAACGTTGTCGATTCTCCCCGCAAGCGCGTATATCGGAAGTGGAGCATTTAAGCGAAACATGCCACTGGGTCCGCCAATCTCTAATCCATATTTCTCACGGATATGAGGGATGATACACCGAAACGCCTCCAGTGGCTTTCCTGCCAGCTATTTTCAACCACAAACCTCAAAAATTGTGCAAAACCATATTCCCTAGTCCAATTCATTGTTCTCCTAATGGTGAATATCATTCCTGCGGGATTTGTCATAGAGTTACCCCTTAGTTACCATACATTTGGCCAGCAACAACGCACTCATTGGAACAGGTCTCTAGCAGCTAGATGCCCAGCATGAAACCGCTCAAGCCTGAAATCAAGCCGAAGAGCCTTCACGGCAACAGTTAACCCTTCGCCTAAGACGAGGGGGATGAACCAACGTGCCATTGAGTAAAGAAGTCTAACAAAAGAAATTTTTCCTTCACGAAACAATATCCTAGCATTCCTTACGATGAGGTAGTAGCTGAAACTCGGCTCGTATAGTACTTTAAGTTTACCGATGTACCTAATCGCACCAAGTGAATGACTGCCCAGAATTACATTCAGCTGCATCACCCTGAACCCCGCTTTCTTGACGTCTACGCAGAAATCATAATCTACCCAATACATAAAAAGATCTTCTCTGAAACTAATTGTGGCCGCCACCACTGACTTGACCATGCTTCCGCTACTAATTATGAATGTAGGTTCCATTAGACCAGAAGCACCTTTTTCCGCATCGTCAATGCATCGAGAAATAGTAGAGACACCATTTTCGAAAAGGTATCATCCAGTTTGGTTTCCTCGAGTAAACCACCTATGACACCCACGTTACTAGGGTCTCCTACAGATCTCAACTTGCTTAGCAATGTAAATACATAGTTAGGCGACAGAATTGTGTCCTGGTCTAGGAGAAGAACCCAATCAGGTGAGAATTTCTGCATCGCTAGGGCTTTGCCAATGTTCAAAGCAGCCGCCAGACCCAAGTTCGTTGAATTCCGAACAATGACAACCTTTCCATGTACATCGTTTAAGCGAACAGATTCCATGATGTTCGAGTAGTTGGCAGAATAGTTATCTATGATTACCACCTGATCACACTGGAACAGAGCACTCCGGAGCACTAGGTTGAATCTTTTCGGATTGGGATTATAGGTGACCACGAGGCATACAACCACTTCCTTCTCTTGGTATTTAATCAGTTGGTCTGTGTCTACCACTCCAAAGTGCATGGATGCACATTATCCCCCAAGCAGCGACGGGTTACCCTCAAATGCCGCCAGTTTCCTTAGTGCAGCGTCTAGAAGCTCTTGAAGAAAAGTTGTGCGTCCCTCAGGAAAGCATAGATAAGCTTTTTTGGCATTATCCGGAAAATTTTTTGAGGCC
Organism: archaeon; assembly: GCA_021817005.1. GTDB lineage: Archaea > Thermoproteota > Thermoprotei_A > Marsarchaeales > Marsarchaeaceae > JAKAWJ01. Next base: position 3,055 of record JAKAWJ010000029.1, read on the forward strand.
GAGATTTCAAATATGCTCCCAATCGACATCCTTGAGATCAATTACTAATTCTCCTTATACTTTTAGAAACCGTTTTAGAATCGGTTTCAACCTCCTTCTAACCTGAGGCTTAACTATCTTCATTATCAAGTCTGCCACCATGGCGTAGTCAACGTAAACGTCTGGATGCACCACGTTTAGAACACGGTTCAGCAGGGGTCTCGGTAACGTCGGTAGGAGCTTTTCGTCAACGTAGCAAACGAGGTTTTGCCTGTATCTAGGCTCTATCTTTTGGTTGTCCCAGATCTGCCAGCGGATATAATCCCACGGATACAAGCCGTGATTCCTAAACAGTTCTTCCGAGTATGTCGGCCACCTCTCATTCACGTGCTACGTACCTCCTTGAAATGGAATGGCCGCAGAAAACACTATACAAGGCGCCAAATTTGATAGTGACCTAACCAAAACCTGGGAGTAGTTGTGGGGAATGTGCTCGCCAACTTCTAGGCAAATAGTAACGTCAAATTTTCTTCCGAGGGAAAGAGGTGCGGTTAAGCCATGGAGAAGAAACGGCAACCCTTTGATGTACTCAGTTGCCCAGGGTCCGTCTATTCCTAATACATCCTGCACGCCCATTCTCACAGCTACTTTCAGAAAGCTACCTACACCGCAACCCACATCCACAACGCTCTTCGGCGCAAAGTATTTGATGACAAGTGGAATTATCTCTTCTGCTGAAGCCATCGTAGCTGGAATGGAGTTTTCATAGAAACTTTGGTTGTAACCCATTCTATTCATCGCCTAATAACTGAGACATGTACTTTTATCGCATAAAACAGTAAATTAAAGCGTATCCAATCCACGCTGATTATCGAATAGTGCCTCCATTAGCTCGCTAGCAAAAGTCCTCGTCGAAAACCGAGAGACAGCCCATTTCCTCGCGTTGGCCCCCATCTTGTTACATTCCTCGGGGTGAGCATAGAGAAGTTCAAGCTTTTCGGCCAAAGTTACTGGGTCCTCAACCGGGACCAGGAAACCTGTTACACCGTCCTTTATCATTTCGAGCATGCCTCCGCTGCGGGTGCCGATTACCGGCGTGCCACACATCTGTGCCTCTGTGACCGAAGAGGGAGATGCGTCCTGGGTTGAGGGAAGCACGTATACGTTTGCCCGAGAATATGCGTCGATCAATTCATTGAGAGGTTTATACCCCATGAACCTGTAATGCGCGGAGAGGCTGTGCTCATGTATATACTGTATGACACTCCTGTAATAGCTGGTGGTCCCGTTGATTCCGAATCCACCGGCAGGGCCGATCACCGTGAAAATTACGTTACGCACTCCTCGGCGGTTCACAAGAATATTCGAAGCCTCAGTCAAGATATGCAGACCCTTTTGTGGAACGATGCGTCCCACGTAAAGCACATTGAATACATCAGTTAACTTTGGAACCGTGGGGCGGAAAAGGTTAGGGTCAGTTCTAGCATGCTGCACCACCACTAGGTTTGAACTCGGAACCCCGCAGCGGACCATGTCTCTTTTGTTGGTTTCACTTTGGGCAATCACCCTGACGTGTCCTAAAACCCATCTTCCCAGGTATGCGTATCTTAATCTGATGACTCTGGATGCTCTGCCCGTTGCGACCAGTGCCCACTCGCCTCCAAGCTCGGTGTAGACCAGCTTCCTCCGAAGACCTGGGAAGAAGATGGAAAGGAAAGCAAACCAGAAATTGTACGTGTGAATTCTGTTTGCGTGTGCGAATGCGCTTCTGAACATGGTCAGGCTAATGATTGAAAAAACAAAGGAATCAACATTCAGCAGTACAGAAGGTGCCAAGTAACCGAAGAGCCTGTGAGATAACGCTCTTGCAAACTTGCTATTTGAAATCCTTGGTATCGCAATCCGCATTTCGAGGCAGCCATTATCACCGTGACGAACCGTGATCCCATTCTTTCCAGTGTTGACGATTAAAACATTGACACTCCGGCACATGCTGAGCCAAGCGTCCATAAGAACCCGTGCAGACCCCTCACCAATCGCATCTCCATTGATTCCCCACACGTTAACAACAAATTTTCTGCTCATGGCAGCAACCTGCAAATATCATCTTGGTGCTGCTGTCAAAATGCCGGAGGCAGTAGGTAGCTTCTCCCGTCATCAAACACTAAATCATGCTGATATATTACTGATATCTGAATTGGATATCCTTCCTGGTGCTGCTGGTAATAGGAATACTCTGGATAAATTAGGTTATACGAAGAGCTTGAATAGGGGAACTGTTTCATGGGTTCCTGGTAGTCGTTGAAGTTCGTTTCCGGATTCACGCTTCCTATTATTCCGGAGGTTTTGAGGTCAGTCGACAACGTCAAGTTACCCGATCGGTACTTCAAGAAATAATTGGCTGAGGTGATTTCTTCAGGATACACAGCAATCGTTGAAATCTGATGGTAGGTGAGTGCGAACATCGAGGGAGCACACAGGGTTATCGCGATCACCGTTATCGAGGCAACGAGTGCCTTATTCTTGGAGAAAACGTGTAGTAGGAATGGAATGCTGAAGAATACGACGAATTGCGGGGCAATCAAGAGGTCAAACCCCCCACCCGAGCCAAGGCTGGCCAGCAGCGCCGTGAGCCCAAAGGTGACGACTCCGATAGAACCAACCGCCAGGATGGCAGCTGCCGTGTGCTGCCGTATCCACTTCCTACGTTTTAGGACTATGAACCCCAATGCCATCAAGGATCCCGTGATGGAAGTCAGCACTATATCGAAGTAGTCCATGGCTGCGGCCCACGCAGGGACACCGAGTGTGTCTGCAGAAGCCACTTGGGAAGCGTATCCGAACGCGTTCCCGGAGAAGATACTGAAAAACGCATTATAAACTCCTGGGACTAGGCTGCCAAAGTAGCTCACGGCGAAATACGTGAAATACGCCACGTATATAGTCAAAAAGACTAGCAGATAGTAGCGGAGATTAGGGTAAACACGGCCGAAGAACATTGGCAGCGCCATGGCGGCAATTATAAAAACGGCGTCGAGGGGATCGTAGAAGTGACTTATCGTCATCCCGACGAAAAGCACAGCCGCGGGAACAAGGCCTCTTCGCCCAAACGGCGAATTGACCAACAGAAGGAAACACGAAAAAAGAGTTACTCCCAAGGCAGCCGGAAAGAAGAGTGTAAGGTTCCCAGCCTCGAGAGAGAATGCAAAGAAAAGTGGAACAGAAAGCGCGGCTACTGGGTTTTGCTTTACCACTCTGGCTGTGATTATATAGACAACTGAACCGGTGACAAGGTAAAAAGAGGTTTGTAAAAAAGACCCTGAAAGCTGGTAACTTACGCCCAGTATTTTGGCGAAAGAATAGGTCAGCAGCGATATCCCCGGGTATTCGAGGTAGCCAACGTTCGCTGGCAGAGGTTGCGAGAAGTGATGGAAGATAGCCAAGTAAGCTACATCGGTCAGGGTAATACCATATTCGTGATCAACTCCAAGCGGCTCCATCTTGACAGTAAGTAAACCAAAGAGGAGAGATGTAGTCAGTACGTATAACGCAACCACCCCCTTTTTTTCCCTGTTCAAATGGGTTAAAAGAACAAAGGATGCGACAAATACAGAAAACAGTATCGAGAAGGCGACCGGTTGAGGGATTATTTCCGGCGGGTCGACTTGCGAGAACCCTTGGAAAAATTTGAAAGGATACATCAAGATAATCAGAAGAGACGCCCAATAGACACCTGCAGGAATGGCATTTCCAAACTTATTCAGAATCCAAGTCACCCAACTTCGTCACTAGCGTCAGACATGAGCATAAACCCTTCGAAACATCGCTGTTAATTTTGAATGAAAGAAGGCATCTAATAGAACCGTTTTACTCCCACACTTTCACTTTCTTTTCACTGCAGGACGCTATCCCGACAATCCTCATTAACTTAGACGGAAATCCTGGGGTGCTCAGACCAAATTTGTTGTAAATTCACTTAGAAATAAAAACCCCGTTCCTAGGCCTCTTTTGGCATCTTACTAGGGGGCTAGAACAGAGTAGGGTAGAGCAGTGTTCTGATTGATGGCTTAAGTATTTGGATAACACATACTGTTAAACGGTTTGCAATTATTGCTTAAGATTGTGACCGGAAGCCATTCACGGCTCCCTATGGTGAGCCCACAGAAGTTCGTTGAACAGTGCTTCTTTCAAGAGCTGTTGATAGCGATGATCAGAATGCAGTCACAGTTTTCTGAGCTTATCTGTTCCAAGGCAACCGGCGCTATGTGATAATTCACCGGTGGTGCTAGTTTCTTGACAAGTTTCCTCAACTTGGTGTACATCGGGTACCGTAGACCGCCTCCCATTGATATTGCACTGAACAATGCATATTGTCTTCGAAATGAATTATGCAGAAGGGAGCCGTTATGAGAATTGCCTTGGTAGTTCTGCCTTCTGAATGGACTAAATCGATTACTAGGCAAGAATTGTCTGAATACCCGGTGTATAATGAAACCGCTAGCATGCAACATTTCTTGAAGTTCCTTGGGGGAATACTCATATATATGGAATTTGGAATGTGCCTTGATTATGGAACTGTCTCCCCCAGCAATTAGCCCGTTTGGAGTACTCAAACAGAGTGTGCCACCAGCCCTAAGAATTCTATTTGCCTCAGCGAGATACAACAATGGGTTCTGTACATGCTCAATTACGTCGGAAGAAACAACGGCGTCGAAATACTCCTCAGGGTAGCATGTTTCATAGGGTTTGTGGCATATAAATTTGACATTTCTAGCTCCGAACCTGTCTCTAAGTCTATTTGCGTAGTCGATTCCTTGGCAGTCAACATCAAAACCAATAACAGTGCAGTTGTATGAAATATAGAAAGTCGAAAAGCCATACCCACAACCGTAGTCGGCGACAAGCTTGCCTTTCAGTAGGGTGCGAAAGAACCTGTTGTGACAGGCGTCATAGTCAAAATTTACTTCATACATTTCTCGCAGAGTAGCGAGATTTGCCGGAACGGGAACAGAGGCCATCTGGGGATCTCCTACACTTCCGCCTCCCGCTTCATTAGCTATCATTTCCAAAAAGGGCATGTGTTACCACCTAGCATGAAAGCTGGTCGTAGGCAAATCCCCGCGGAGTTTGTAGAACCTTAAAGGATGCCAGACCCGCCAATTTTCATCAAAGATATTGATCTGGGTTCTTACAGCCTCGAAGGTTCTGAAGAACTTGATGTCAGTAATCAATACAATCAGTAATCAATACTTATGGTTCCTGCCTGCAGTAAGAGATAAACGGAGGAGATACCTCGCAGCTGATTTTTCCTCTCTGTGATAGGGCCTTAGAAATCTTGAGCAATAGCAGAGTTGTTTTTCATTTGTCTAACACAAAGCTCCTTGATGCGATTTGCCCATAGTTCGACCGTAAAGTGTTCTTCGATGATTGCAAGGTTCCTTCGACCCATCATCTCACGCCTCTCAGGTGTTGTCTCTATGAATTCGATGATGGCTTTCTCCAAAGCAGAGCGGTCGCCAATCGGCACAACTTTACCTCCAAAGCTCAAGCGCTCGAGCTCCCTAAAGTATCCGGTAGCGGTGATGACCAGTGGTCTTTCGCAGGACATAGCCTCCAACACTACATTACCGGCAGATTCAAAGAACGATGCGTGGATAAACAAATCGCAGGCAGCATATAGTTTCACGAGTTGTTCGAGTGGAACTCTACTAACTAAGACCACATTACGTGCATACCCGCTCGAAAGGAGTCGATCCAGAACGCTCTTCGACGCCCCATCAGTACTGTAGTCATCATTTTTGCCCACCAAGAGGAAATAGGTATTTGGGCACCGGTCGATGATTTTTGGTACGGTACTTAGTATCAAGGGAACACCCTTCCACCGTGTCATGGAACCCGGAACCGCAAATATCAAGAATGCACTGTCTGGCACGCCTATTCTTTGCCTAATGGAAGACTCTTGCCACTTGAACAAGTCTTTGTCAACACCACTAGGAATCAAAGAAACCTTGCCCATAGCACGAAACCTCTTTATCGCCTGACTGTAAGATTGTATTGCTGAAGCCGATTCGAATACGATGCCATCACTCAGAAGAAGCTGGATTGACTCAGCAAAGCTATAGAACTTCCTTAGAAAAAAGGATGCAGCATAAGGCGCCTCCCATTTGCCAAACGGATAATCGGGTAGGCATTGATTTACCAGCGTAATGACCGGAATCTTCCTTGACCCTGAAAAGAGGAACAAGCCTGCGGCGCCTTCACCTTCTACCAGAATGGTATCAACTGCTTGGTTATCTACCAGGTTCTTGACTTCTGTCCTGACGAACCAGTTGTAGGTCAGCCTAGACCTGAAACCCAGCGTTGAATCCATTTCTAAGGAGTGTATTATGACGTTGCGTTCCGGTTTGAAATATTTCTTGAATTCATCCTGTTGACATATGACGTGGACCGTGACTCCCTGCTTAGATAGCTCATTGGCAAGCCATCGGAAAGCTTTTCTATAAAATAACTTTGCGACAAGAACGACGCTATTTAACCCTGATCTTGCGCTCCCCGAAAGGCAACTCGTTGAGTTCCGCATCGTCGAAACTTGTTACTTAGTTAGGGATAGGTCAAACCAATGTTCCAAAATATATCTGAATCCCAAAGAAAAAGCGGAGAGGAGAACTATGTTGGTTCGTTTGAAAAAGTTACCTCCATATCCGTGTCGGTTGACTTGAGACAAAGTTTTAAGCAAAGAGGTAACAAGCAAATTTTCCGTCTCCAGCTGTTTGCTCCCACCATTCCGTGCAATGTTACGCCTGCTGTAGCCTATCCAGCTCGATCTTGCAATTATGAATCTGGTTGAGAGTCTGTAGGAATAAACTTTATTCAAAACCTTCATGTCTGGAAGATAGGGTAACTTCTTCCCAGAAAGCTTCTTAACTCTAAGGCTAAATTCAACATCCTCAGAAAGGTAGCCTCGACGATATCCAGTGTCTAGAGAAAACGCTGCGCCATGTTCAAAAGCTTCTCTTCTAAATGCCATGTTCATCCCCCAGCAGTTTCTAACCTCAACGGGTACATCCGACCTGAACCACCTAGTACACCCGATCAACCAGTCAAGTTCCAAAGGTAGCCAGTCAGCTCTTTCACAGACCCAGGATGGATAAGAGGACCTGTCGCACCAATCATGTCACCGAATGACTCGAATGGTGTGATAACCGAACAACAACATTTTGGGTCAAGTATCACGTCATCGTCGACGAAAGCAACGGTTTCACCCCTAGAGCTCTTTATTCCTATGTTGCGGCACTCTGACAAACCCCATTTACCAGAATTGTGTATCACTCTCCCATTTATCCCCCTCGACTTCATCGCTTCCCTTACGTAATCGTATAGCCATTTGCTTCTTTCCGTGACGTAAACGAACTCGAAATCTTTGCAAACTTGATTCTGTATGCTGTCCAACAAGTCAGATATGTCCTGCTACCTCTGCGGATCGTATGAGGCAACTACTACTGAAATCATTGGGTGTCATGCAAGTGGTCGAGCCATTTGTGAAGCACTTGCCTCTAAGGTCTGTGTTCCATTTTACTCAGTGCAAAAAGTGCTGTCGTTGTTATCATCGCTTGTCCGGTTGTTGCATAAATCCCTGTTTCCGAGCTAAACTCTACTTACATAAGTTTACTGAACGAATAAGAACAATAAGGGTGAATCCATCGATGAGTATATAGTTACGATTTTTGCAAGCTTAGCCGATTCGTATGCCTTCTCGACTATTTGCAAAGACTTGAGGCCATCCAACGCAAAACTTGTATCTGAAGGGGGCTCGGTTAGATGCTTGAATTTTCGCCACTCATCGGTCCAGCAAAAGGGTCTTCTCCCCTAAACTCGGTAATGTTATCGGAAAATGGCCTACCGGGATCACTCTTCCCATGAGCAAGAGTTTCAGTTCCATAGCTCCCCCCAAGCCCTGAAGATATTGCGTACCCATCACTCCCAAAGACTTCGAACCTAAAGGTATTCTTCCATATCGTCAGGCTGGCATGTATAAACGCGATTCCACCTCCATGCGCCCGAAGACTAACAAAAGCGTTGTCCTCGAACGGTTCGGTCTTTAGATAGAAATTGGCCGTCACCGCAAACACTTCGGCAAAGTCGCCGAGATACCATCTCGCAATGTCAACCAGATGGATACCTTGGTCCATGAATGACCGCCGCTAGCAAATTTTGGATCTACTCGCCACTCTTTCTCGTAACCAACTCTAGCGCCGATACCATACCTTGCTTTAATGCAGAACACTTCGCCTAACTCGCCCCTTTGGATCAGATTCTTAATGCCGATTAAGGATGGATGGTACCTGTGGTTGAACCCGCACTTCAATGCGGTTGAGTTCTCCTTCGAAGATAACAGCATTTTTTCGGCTTCTTCAGAGTTCACCGCCAGCGGCTTCTCACAAAGGACATGCTTACCTTCATTCATTGCGGCATGCGAAATGGCTGCATGAGTACTCGGAGGGGTACACACCATCACGGAGACAAAATCCTGTCTACAATTACCTTAGGTCCACTCAGTAGAGTGTTCGCAATCCATTTCCTTGGCAAGTTTCCGCGCCGTCTCGTCGTGCGCAGTGCAAACAACTGCAAGTTCATCTCCTAGTTTCCTAATCGCTGCAGCACGCCTCCTAGCCTGCAACCCTGCTCCAATTATAGCGACCCTCAAAGTGCGCCGTCTCCCTTCTTACGAAGAGCAACCAAGATGATAACTTCGGATGGTAATTTCATCACGCCAATCGACTTGTGACGAAGTCTGATTTCAAAACTCGTTCTACGATTTCCTCAATCCCTATTCTAGGACGCCATCCTAGGGAACGCGTAGCCTTGGAATAGTCGCCGTACTGGTTGAAAGCCCGGTCCACCGCCTGTTCAATATATTTGACGTTACCCTTCCCCACTTTGTTTATCACGAGTTGAGCAAGATCCTTAATCTCGATGGGAGAGTTGCCAACGACGAAGGTCTCGGTTCGTTCAAAGTCGTCCATATCGGAAAGCGCGCTATTGAATACTGCAACCAGGTCTATTGGATGTACAAACTCTCTCACGTGCTCCCCCTCCCCATAGATAATCAAATCTTGTCCGAGGACAGCAGACTGGATGAACTCCAAAAGGACGTTTCTTTCGTTTTGGTGTTCGTCCGCAAAAAAAGGCGCACGGAAGACTACAGACTAGATATTGAAATCGTTGCTGTATGTTCTTACGGTTAGCTCACCCATATGCTTATGTGGCGTATGCGTGGTCCAATGAGACCGAGGTTGAAGGCGTAATTGGCAACCTGTCCTTGTCCGTCCGTAGACGGCGAAGGAACTCATGTATATCAAGCGCCTGACGCCGTTCAACCTGCACGCCTCGCATATGTTGGCGGTACCCTAAGCATTGGCGAGAAAATTCAGGTGAGCCTGTATCAGGCTCAGCTCAATTTCATTCTTGCCGGTGCTCCCACTAATCGCCGCCAAGTGGATAACCGCATCCGGCTCAACATGCCTAAACAGAGCGTTTAATTGTTCAAAATTGGTAATGTCAGCCTGTATGATGCCCCTCACCGAATTTTTGTCTGTTCCTACCATCTGATGACTCTTCGATAACTCTGAACAAGTCCATCGATCGATGAAGCCCGCTGCGCCTGTAACCAAAACCTTCAATCTAGAATCTCGAGAGCCTCCTTTCCATCGATTTTTAACATAGCGGCGATCATTGCCACAGTGAATCCCTGCGCGCCGAGGATAAGAAAGGACAAGCCCGCTAGCACGTATCCTCCGTGGAAGTTGCCTCTCGCGAGGAAGAGGAACGCCGCGCTCCACAGCCAACATCTATTACGCTTCTGACGCTATACAGATCAAGGAGAAGGGACACAATAACGCGTGCGACACGTTCAGAAGATTCATCCTCAGCACGGAAAAAAGGACTTGTTATAGTTGCTGAAGCGCACCACGGTGTCGATTACTCTAGAGGGGTATATTTCTGACCAATCGCGACGCAAATTTTACGAGGTTAGGGTTAGAATCACACATAGCCACGATCTTGTGGCTACGCATTGAATTTATGATTCCGACGTGTGTCACATCCATCCTCCCTAGCTCAACGACTTTTACTCTGTCTACTGCTCTAAGCCCCGTTGCATACACTCTTCATTTAAGCAATCGCCTATATAAATCCAAGTACAATTGCGCTATCCTCTCCCACGCATATCGCTCAGCTTTCCTCCTTGCTAGGGCGCCCACCGTATGCCGTAGCGACTCGTCACAGCACACTCGTCCAAGGAGATCTGCAAACGCTTCGGTGTCTCGAGGATCTATGAGAAATCCGTCCACCCCATCAGATACAAAATCAGCAGGTCCGCCAAACCTTGTTGCGATGACCGTTTTACCGAGAGCCATGGCTTCTAAGACGGGTATTCCAAAGGGCTCCAACCTCGAGGGAGTTACGCACACAACGGAGTCACGGATTACGTCGACAAGCTCATTCCGAGACATTGCGGGGAGGAATCGAGTGTTGCTCTCCACCCCTAGATTTTTGGCTAGCTCACACAGTCGTTCCTTCGTGCCGAAGTTGCTGTTTCCGATGAAAAGCAAGGTGTGCGAGCGGGAAAGCCTGCTTGAGGCGAACGCGCGAATCAGCAAATCTTTCCCCTTTACAGGAACTATGTCGCCGAAGCATAGGATCGTCTTGCCATCGTCGCGTGTGGGCAAAGCATACGTGAAAAGATTGCTGGGTACCCCGTTGGGAATCACAAACACGCGTTCTGCAGGCAGGAGGCCGTTCATGTGTTGCTTGACCCAGTTGGAGTTCACGACGAATGCGTCCACCCAGGAAAATTTTCCCACGGACACAGACCAATGGATCTTGGCGAAAAAACGGAACAACGGGTCACCGACTATCATGTTCACTTCATCTGGCACACCATGTACATTGACTATCAGTTTCGCATTTCTTCGTTTAACGAACTGAGTCAGCGTCAGAACCCTGAGTCCCGGCAGAACGTTGAGGTGCACTATGTCGTATTCCGTTTCCATCATGGAGAAAGGAAAGGCGACATTAGACGCGAGCAGGTCGCCCAGAGAGTTCCTCCCGCCAGGCGTGGGGATGGGTCTAACATCTATCCCGCTGTACAGGTGAAACGGAAACTTTTCGCCTAGCGGATATGTTCCCAAGAGGGTTACACCACATTTTCCGGACGATGATAAGCTCCTCGTCAAATGGTACTGTACCTGACCCGTTCCGCCGATAACCCAAGGGTAAAGCCTCCCGGTAACAAAGAGCTCCCTGATCAAACGGCCTTCATCCATATTATTGTAGCAAAGGCTGGGCTCGTGGCCACAAAACAGTTGTCATTCAAAGCATTTAATAATTCAGAGTCACCTTGTGGGCAACGTCATCAGCAGATTCTGCCTAACAACCTCAAACGAGTAAGCTGAACGGATGAGTTCCCGAGCCCTCCATCTCATTCGGTCGAGATCATAGCGACCACTGAGTATCTTATTAACCACTTGGGGGAACTCCTCGACCTTCGCCACAAACAGCTCGCGCCCATCGGCGGCCCCGAATGGCAGCGAAGTGTATGGGGTTTGAACTACGAGGGTGCCAGTCGACATTGCCTGCAGCACCTTGTACTGAGCCCCGAATGTCGGGGTAACGCGCGGCACTAGTAGCACATCCATTGCTCTAAGAAGGTCTACATACTCGGTCTCGGACACGCGTCCCGTGTAGATGAATCGGTTGTCGGCGCTCCTATACTTTTCTGGGCAGTAGCCAACCACCAAGAATCGGCAGTCTGGGGGAAAGAAGTCGACAAACTTTAGAAGGCGAAGCAATCCTGGGCCATTATAGAGAGGTTCAAAGGGACCTATGATTCCAAGTACTACCAGGTCACATAGGGAAAGCTTCTTTCTTGTAGCCTCCCGTCTTCCTAGATCAGGGGAATACAAATTTGAGTCGATTGGCAGTGGGATGAAGTATGACGCCTTGTTGATTGAGGCTGCCCAAGATTGAAGTTGTGTATCGGCATTCCAGACCATCCTGCACGTATGTACCAACCAGTGCAGTAAGATGTTCTCGATTAAAGGGCGAATGCCCCTACGCTCTGAAGGATGCCCTGAAAGATAAATCACAGTTTCAAACCGCCCCCCTCTTAATCTCCTGACGGCAGATATGAGGGGAGTTGCGAACACTAGGAGGTTTGGTTGAGGGAATACGACGTAATCCACATCTTTCAATAAACCAAAAATCAGGGACTTTGTCCATTTGAATACACCGCCAAGGGTTAGGCTTTCGCTAGGATTGCCGTTCCCCAATACCATGTACGAAGGTCTCCAAACGTTAGAAACAAATTTACCCAAGTACCAAACACCCCTGGACTGCGTAGATAGCATTGGAGAAGAGTATTCGTTGTGGAGTATATACAGAACGTTGGCCGGTATTCTGTCACCATTCTGCGCTCCATCAAGAGTGTGTTGAAGAGTATTCTTGGGTAAGCCCACCGTGTCCAATAATTTACACCAGCAGCATCATTTGATAAAAAAATCTGGTACCTTTGGTGCACACAAGGATTCTATTCAAAAGGGCCGAATACGTATCCAAGGAATATGGAAACCATTGCTAGGATAGTTATTCGGGTCAGGGGTAGAAGATGCGTTCGGGAAGAAGCAATAACACTGGGGCGCAACGAGTTCAGAATCGAGGCCAATGTGCTGAACTCGAATATATATGCACTTTCACCGTTAGGAATATTCTGCGGGATCGCACGTCTGGTATATCCGATGTAGCTTGATCTTGCAACTATGTATTTGTGGCTCAATCTGTAAGGATGAATCTTGTTCCATACCCTCATATCTGGAACGTAAAGCAACTTTTTTCCCGTAACCCTCCTAATTCGCAAACTAAGCTCCAAATCTTCAGGCATTTTGCCTCGGTGATAGCCCGTTGCGGGCGAAAACCCACCAACATCCTCGAAGTATTTCAGGCTAAAAGCCATGTTCATTCCCCAGCAATTCCTCACCTCAACGACGTGCTCTGAGCGAAACCATTTGGTGCAGCCGATCAGCCAGTCGAACTCAGGGGGTAGCCAGTCCACCTTTTCCCCAACCCAGAGTGGGTATGCTGGCCCGGTGACCCCGACAGCCTCGGGGAAAGAGTGGAACGCCCCCTCCACCGCCGCAACCCAGCCCTCTCCGAGAACCACGTCGTCGTCGACGAATGCCACGATGTCTCCAGTCGCCGCGGATGCACCGAGGTTTCTTGCCTCAGCCAAACCCTCCCCCCCGCTGTTGTGGATAACCTTGCTTTTGAAAGCGTACTTGCCGATCTCGTTTCTTACAAACTCGTGCAGCCTTATGTCCTTCTCAGTCACATACACAACCTCATAGTCATGGTTCGTCTGAGCGTTTATGCTCTTCAAAAGATCCGATATGTCCTGTCTCCTCTCAAGGGTGTAAGACGTGATAACAAGGGAAATCATGGATTACGCTTTACTGTGCGTCAAGTTCAATGGATCGGCCTAGCCCCGTCAGCCTCAACGGCGCTTTGTATCCATCGGTAGGTTCTCATTAGTCCTTCTCGCAGGCTTGTGTTTGGACTCCAGCCGAGCTTTTCTTACGCCTTGGCTGTGTCAGGTATCCTGCTAAGGGGATCCACGGGTTTTTCGGGGTTGTACCTGATTGGGATGTGTTTGCCGCTTATTTCGACTATTGCTCCAGCAAGCTCGCTTATGGTTGTGGTCTCCTCGCACCCAATGTTGAGTGAGCGGGGGATAGGAGGCCTTCTCCTCCATTTTGAGGAGTGCCTCCACGCAGTCGCCTACATAAATCAGATTCCTTGTCTGACTGCCGTCTCCCCACACAACGAAATCCTCCTTGGGGTAGTTTATCGCCTTCCTCATCAGTGCCGGAACCACCTGGGCGGTTCCTTCGTACTCAGAGTATTCACCGTAGGCGTTGATGATTCTAGCCCCGGCCGACTTGCAATCTTACCTCATGCCGAGCTGTATTTCTCCAACTAGCTTTGCCCAGCCGTAGCCTCCCTCGGGGTTGATAGTATAAATATCATCCTCCTTGAAAAGCACTGAAACTCCGCTCCTTATAGATGGAGTCAGCTGAAACGCTCGAAGTGCAGACTATCTTATTCGCCCCCGATTCCCCGCTAACACCGAAATTATTAGTACCAATAGCTAGACTAGACAAGAACAGATTATTCACCGCAGACACTAACCATCGAGCATTGCCTGATCTGCCGATATCATTCTGTTCACTATTGACGAAATGCCAAGTTTTGGATTCCAGCCCAGGAGTCTTCTTGCCTTTGAATAGTCACTATGCTGGTCAAAGGCTCTGTCATTCGTACCATGGTACACGATTCTTCCTTTTCCAATGAGCGAAATTATTTCTTTAGCTAGATCATTCATCTTGATGGGTTTGTTGCCTAGAACGAAGAGTTCGCAGTCCTTTTCAGATGAGTCAAGATAGTCTATCGCTTTGGTGTATGCATCAACCAAGTCCTCGGGGTGGATAAACTCTCTAACATGGGCTCCATTACCGAACACAACAAGCTCCCCGTCGTTCAAGGCGGAGTGGATGAATTCTTTCACAGCATTCATCTCGTTCTGATTCTCTCCCACGATGAACGGTGCTCTAAAAATGGCAGACTTCATCCTGAAATCCCCGCTGTAGGTTCTCACTGCGAGTTCACCCATATATTTTGACGTAGCATATGCATGCTCCAGCGCAACAGGTGTCTCCTCTGTTATCGGCAACCTGTCCTTACCAGTTCTGCCGTACACAGCAAAGGAACTCATATATAGCAACTTCTTGACACCTGTCAAGCGGCAAGCCTCGCACACATTTACTGTTCCCAGCACATTCACAAAGAAGTTTGAATGAGGTTGCCTAAGGCTCTGTTCCACTTCGTTTTTCCCCGTGCTCCCGCTTATCGCTGCAAGATGTACCACGGCGTCAGGTCTAGATTCGCTGAAAACTTTTAGAACTTGGGCAAGGTCCGTTATATCTGCACTCAATATGTCGTTCCCGGCGACCTTGTCTAAACCAATCACATCAAATCCTTTCTTTCTCAGCTCCTTTACAGTCCAGCCGCCTATAAAGCCCGCAGCACCCGTAACGAGAACTCTCATCTACTTCGCACCTTAGTCTCCCGGTAGAACACCTCATCAATCCGTTGGATTGTATAGATGTTACTGGCAAGTAGTCTTTCCATGTTGGACCTCTCCGTGAAACCTCTCCAATCATCCCAGCGCGCACTAAAGTATTTCCCCGTTATTCCCCCAGACGTGTCAGAGGCCAGAAAGGCAACAAGTTCCGCAACCTTGGAGAGCTCTACACCCTTTCCATCCTTTACCTCTTTGGCTTTGGCAAAGGCCGCTCCTGCTGATTCTCCAGCAGCCAAAATCTCGTCCTGCATCCTTGTATCTGCTATACCTGGTGCCACGGCATTGACTTGAATATTGAAATCCTCCAGCTCTAGAGCGAGGGTCTGTGTTAACCCCAGTACACCAGTCTTTGATGCAGAATACGCTGTGAACCTTGGGTATGGAGAAGGGGCACCTGCGCCAGAGAAATTGATTATCTTGCCGCTCCGCTGCCTTTTCATGTGCGGTATCACATATTTACAAAGCAGGAATACCCCGAACAGATTAACTTCAATTGCATACCTCCACATGTCTGCTCGATTTTCTTCAATGGGACCTATCGGTCCGAGCACGCCCGCATTGTTAACAAGCACGTCGATTCTACCATATGTATCAATAACCTTGTTTACGAATTCATTCACGTGTATAGGGCTGGAAACATCCCCGGCTGCAGCCAAGACTTCTGCACCGTGCTCGTTCAACTCCTCTTCTGTGCGGTGCAGCTCTGCTTCGGTTCGAGATGTTATAGCAATTCGGGCTCCTTTCTTAGCAAGGACGATGGCTATGGCACGACCAATTCCTCTCCCAGCTCCAGTAATTACAACCACCTTGTTTCTCAATGTCTCGGGTTCTGCTGGTAATGCTTGACGATCCAAGGGAGTCACATTTTTGAGAGTTTTCTCTCTATCCTTCCAAGCATTGATGCAATGGTTGCTACAGTGAATCCCTGCGCGCCAAGGACAAGCAGTGTCAAGCCAGCAAGGAAGTAGCCACCATGGTATTGATGCAGTATCAGCAGAAGGTATGATGCATAAAGCAGCAGACCGAATGCGGGAATAAGCACGAGTGAAGCGGCGATCGAGAACAGTAGTATGGGGTTGTACCTTATCCCTAGCCCGATTATGTAGAACAGAGCCCTGAACCCCTGCCTCCACGTCGGCGCCTTCGCCTTACCAAGCCTCTGCCTGTAGTTTATTGGAGCGTAGGTTACATTGCCGTCGGTCAGCATCTGCGCCGCAATCTCCTGGTCTATCTCGAAACCGAACCTCGTGAGCACTAGGTGCTTTATCTTCTCCGTCTTCATGAGATACATGCCACAGGCCACGTCAGGAACATTACTGCCCATGAGGAGGTTGAAGGCTATAGTGAGTATCCTGTTCCCGACCTTGTGCGTCCCCGAGATATGCGGACTGTTCCTCGGCCTGAAACCGATGATGTGGTCGTATCCATTAGCGTGCACGACGAATCTGTCGATGTCCCTTGGGTCGTAGGAGTAGTCGCCGTCCATCAGGAGGAAATACGGTGTGTTGACAACATCACGTGCAACGAGCACAGCCCCGGTTTTTCCTTTCCCGTGCTGCCCAATCACCCTCGCTCCACGAGCTCTAGCTACTTCAACAGTACGATCCTTCGAATAGCCGTCCACGACAAGAATGTTGTTGTACCCGGCCGCCTTCACCTCGTCTATGAGCGGTCCTATCGCCTCTTCCTCGTTCAGTGTAGGAATCACCACTGTGACCTGCTCCCTGAGTTTGGCCATTGTCTCAGAAGAAGTGACGTTCACTTGAGCTTCCATCGTTGGCTCCATTGCGGGGCTTGGCTCTTCAGTCAATTGCGCCTGCACCACGTCTCCGGAATCAGTTGTCTCTCCCGTCAGGGACTCACGTGCCACCCCTTTCCTCAGAGAGGACTTGTGGTCATCGTCAATCATGCGGCGGCCACCCCCTCAGAAACAAGCTTTTCAAACTCCTTTAGGCCCCGAGGAGTACCAATTTCGTAGAACCTGCCTCCAACTTCGTAAGCGAGCAATTCCTTCCTTTCAATAAGCGAATTGTAGAACTTCTCTTCGTCGCACGAACGCCCTGACTCTACGAACTCCAGTGCGTTCTTCTTCAGCGCACTCACGCCGAAGTTTATCCATTCGAATTTGTTCTTCCTCTCTTTCGAATACTTCGTCACGAACCCATCCCTGACATCGATATCGCTCTTCCCCCAACTGTCGCGATTGTGCAGGACTGCCATCACCCCCAGCGCACCTGAACCCTTCAACCTTTCCATAATGCCAAAGTAATCCATCGGAACATAGTTATCCGCATATGTCACAAGAAAGTCGCCGTTCAGCAATTTTTCTGCATTTTTCAGAGCACCGATGGGTCCAAGCAAATCTTTTCCATCGTAGGAATACCTTATCCTTGCTCCAAATTTTCCTCCGTCTGCGAAATAATCCTCTATGACGTTTCCAAGGTAGCCTACGCAGAAGACGTAGTCCGTTATCCCCCTAGCTACCATCTCTCTTAGCTTTATCTCGAGGAATGGCCTGCCGTTCACTGGCACCATCGGTTTCGGAACGCTCAGAGTCAGGGGCCTGAGTCGCTTTCCGAGGCCGCCCGCAAGAATCACCACCTGCACGTTGTACATAGAGCAGCTAGTCTTGGGACTATATTCTCAACAGGAATTTCAGGGCAGCTTCGATACCAAAGTATTTTCTTGTTAGTCCAAGCAGCTTTATCGAACGCCCTGATTTGCCGAGCAACTCGGAGAATTTGCTAGACATTGTAGACTACCTTCGTTCCCTCAAAGTCGAACTTGAACCTGTGCTCCGCGAGCCCCTCGCGGCGCATGGCTTCCCGGAGCTTCGCCCTGCCGTCGTCACAGACGAGCATGAGAAACCCTCCGCCACCGGCTCCTATTATCTTACCCCCTAGCGCGCCGTTCTCTCTGGCGATATTGTACCACTTGTCTATTTCGGAATTGGACATGGCCACGGTCACGCCGCGCTTTGCGAGCCAGTGCTCGTGAACAAGCTCGCCGAAGCTTCTTATGTCGCCCCGTTTCAGGGCCGCGCTGCTCTCCACTCCAATCCGCTTGATTTCGTGCATTCTTTCAATCGAGCCAGAGTGATCCGACATCTTCCTTCTCTGCTCTACAAGAACTTCTTTCGAACTCCTCGTGATCCCCGTGTAGAACATGAGAATCGAAGCCTCTAGCTCGCTCACCACGTCCTCTCCGAGGCCGAGAGGCTCGATTTCGAGCCTGCCGTCCTTCATCACGGTGTAAGCGTTTATTCCGCCGTAGCTCGCAACGTACTCGTCCTGCTTTCCGCTTGGCTCTTTCAGCCTTTCCATCGCGATCTCGCAGGCTTCACGCGCGAGCTCCTCCTTCGTCTTCGTTATCCTCTTCTCGGCGTAGAGTGCGTTCAGAAGGCCCACGCAGAAGCTGCCGGACGAGCCGAGCCCCGTGGACGCGGGCACGTCCGCAAACGATGCCATTTCGAGCCCGCTCTCGAGCCCGAGCATGGTAAAGGCTTCTCTCAGTATGGGGTGCTGGAACTGCGATGGATGGCTCACAATCTCGGTCCTTGAGTAGCTCGCCCGGAGGCCCTGCTCGAACCTCTTATTCAGCACAATGTACATCCGCCTGTCAATCGCCCCTCCCACGAAGAACCCCCCGAACTCCCTATAGTACGATGGAAGGTCTGTGCCGCCACCTCCGAGCGAAAGCCGGAGTGGAGTGCGCGTGATTATCATGCGACTAAATTAGCGCGTTCCCCGCTCGTAGCGCCGAATAATGGAAGGCGGAGAGTGTATCACGAGAGCCCTTGCGTGTGCTTAGCCAAATTTCGGGCGGGCACCCGGGTTCTACTCTCCGCCCGCGCCGTGGGCCATGGCCCAGCGCGCGGTTATCGCGACCGCGTCCCTTGCCCTGACACGCGGCCGCCAGCCGAGCGCCTTCAGCTTCTCAATCGAGAGGTGCACCACTGGATTGTCCCCGATCCAGCCTCGCGGGCCCCCGGTATACTTTCTCCTGACACCGGATAGGCCCATCTCCGAAATCACGATATCCGCGACTTCGTCCACCGTGAGGTTGTCTTCGACCGCGATATTGAACGCGTTCACCCTCTCCTTCGCCTTTGTGTAACCCGTGAGTATCGCTTCCACGCAATCCGAGACGTAGATGTACTCCTTGCTCTGCTTCCCGTCCCCGAGAATCTCGAGCTCCCGCGGATTCTCGTGCAGCTTCCTCACAAAATCGTGTATCACACCGCGCCTCATTCTCTCCCCAACAACGTTCGAGAACCTGAATGACCACGAGCTTATCTCGGAAAACTGCGAGAACGCCTGCATGTAGGCTTCTGAGGCAAGCTTTGAGGCGCCGTAGAGCGACGTCTGAACCGGCATGTAGCTTTCGGGAGTGGGCTTGAGTGTTGCTTCGCCGTATATCGCGGAAGTCGAAGCGAACACGAGATCCCGCACGCGCTCCCTTGCCATGGCTTCGAGCAGGTTGAGCGTGGCAATCAGGTTGTGCTCGAGGTCAGCCCTGTGGTCCACGAGGCTCGTCCTTATGTTTGCGTGCGCGGCGAGGTGGAACACCGCGTCAACCCCCGGGAGGGCTTCGTTCACCACGGCTGCGTCCCTGAGGTCGAGCTTCCTGAAAGCCAACCTTTCGTTTCCGTTGAGGTGCGCGAGGTTCTCGAGCCTGCCCTCGCTCAGGTTGTCCACGCCGAGCACGCTCCAGCCTTCTTTGAGCAACCTGTCCACCAGGTGGCTCCCAATGAACCCGGCCGCGCCAGTAACTAGAGCCTTCAGCTCGTCCACGCTCCGCTCAGGCGGAACACTCCGGAGGACTGGTTCACTTCGGGTCTTCCCTTGCCATGGTTTCGACTTCGGGCGAAATCGCGGCGTTCAGCCCCGCGTCTGCGAGCGCCCTGCGGATCTTTTGAATCGCGCTAGAAACTTCGCTGTCTTCGCAGCTCACCCAGACGGTTATCCTCTTCAGCGAATCCGCCCTCCTCTTACTCTCATTCTCCTCTTTCTCTTTCCCGTTCCCTTCTTCTTTCTCTTTCTTTCCGTGCACTTCTTATTTCTTCAACCTTCGGGCTCTAACCCTGAGTGGTTCCCGTGGACGCCACGGCTGTGCCAGAGGGCTCTGCCCCGGTCGCAGGGGCTGGCGTAGCTGGCGCGACTGCGGAAGCAGCCAGCTTCTCTTCAGCTCCCTTCCCTTTCTGCTCAAGAAACGCTTTCCAGGCGTCGTCGAACTCCTTTATGGTATCCTCGGTCTTCTGGTGAAGCGCCATTTCCCTCAGCACCTTCGGGGTTATCGTGATTATGTGCGCGCCCGCGGCCGCGGCTTCTTCCACGTCCTGCGGCCTCCTGATGCTACCCACTAGATCG
>JAKAWJ010000056.1 GCA_021817005.1 archaeon
TCCGACTACTTGCCGTTTGGGGATGAGTGGTATTCATATGCGGTGAGGAGAATTCGGGAACACCCGAGTAACATGTTGCTTCTAGCTCGATCTCTGATTTAATTTCTTGGCGCTCTAACTCTGAACTCTTCTGCGCCCCACTCCATACCGCATTGGTGTTTGTTTCTACTTTCTCCCCTTCCTTTCCTCAACTACTCTCGAAAGGCTGTTCCACTGTCTGAAATCCCATCTCCGTAAGAGTTTTAGATGGTTGAGATATTTTGATTCGGTCATTATGGCAAAGCAAAAACTAACCTACGCTACCCTGACTGCGGATGAGGGTATACATCCTGAGTTCGAAGCGGCTCTTGGGCGGGTCGAAAGCCAACTTGGCGGACATTATCCACTCCATATTGGCGATATGGAAGTTACGTCCGAGCTTGGAGAATTCACCAAAGTCTCACCGATCGACAGAAGAGTTGTAATCGGGCATTTCCAGAAGGCAACGAGCGAACACGCAAGAGAAGCGATTTCACTGGCCAAAGCTTCATTCCAAACATGGGCTTCGACAGACTGGAAATCGCGATTGTTAATCGCTAGAAAGATACGGGATGAGATTAGGGCTCAGATCTTTGAGCTGGCAGCCTTGATGACGCTTGAAGTGGGAAAAAGCAGATTCGAAGCAATAGCTGAAGCCTACGAGGCAATTGACTTTTTCTCTTACTATCTGCGCCAGATCAGCTCCAGTGACTACTTTGAGACGAAACTGAAATCGCCTGTCCCTGGAGAGAAAAGTCTGAGCGTACTGCGACCGCACGGTGTATTTGCAGTGATTTCCCCCTGGAATTTCCCACTAATGCTCGCAAACAACATGGCCGCGGGCGCTTTCCTGACCGGCAACACCGTCGTAATGAAACCGAGCAGCGACTCGCCCCTAACTGCCCTGAAGCTTTACGACATTTACAGGAAGGCTGGCGTGCCGGGAGCAGTAGTGAGCCTGCTCACTGGCCCAGGCGGAAATTTTGGAGCCGAAGTTACGAAGAATCCGGAAGTCGCCGCACTGGCATTTACCGGCTCCAAAGATGTCGGAATGAACCTCCTTAAGACATTCACCACTCTACAGCCGTGGCCCAAACCGGTAATATCAGAAATGGGGAGCAAGAACCCAGTTATCGTCTCTGATAAGGCGGACCTTGATAAAGCGGTCACTGGAGTTGTTAGAGCGGCCTTCGGCTTCCAAGGCCAGAAATGCTCCGCAGCCTCAAGGGCGTATGTTCAGGATGCGGTGCTCCAGAGCTTTCTTGAGAAGCTCGTCAGGATGACCAATGAACTGAAGGTGGGCGACCCTCGCGTGAAGGAAAACTTCATGGGTCCAGTAATCAACGAGGCTGCTCTCCAGAAATTCCGTTCTGCCGTCGGGGCGGCTGAGGCCGCCGGAGGCAGGATACTAGCAGGGGGAAAAGTTTTGAATGAAGGTGACCTCGCAAATGGCTACTTCGTACAGCCAACCATTATCGCCGACCTCCCTCCTACCCATAGCCTATTCAAGGAAGAACTATTCCTTCCAGTCCTTCTGGTCGCCAGCTACCACTCCCTAGAGGAGGCACTTAAACTGGCGAACGACACAGAGTTCGGCTTGACCGCGGGAATATTTTCAGAAGACCCAGGAGAGATTGACTACTTCTTTAATAATATCCAGTTCGGCGTGTGCTACGCGAACAGAAGGGGCGGTGCGACTACAGGGGCGTGGCCAGGAGCTCAGTCGTTTGGAGGGTGGAAGGGCAGTGGATCAACCGGAAAAGGAGTTGGGGGACCGTATTATCTCTTGCAATTTATGAGAGAGCAAAGCAGGACAGTCGTAGCGGAGACCAAGAAATGAGTCACTGAGCTACTGAGCTGGTTCAGGCCTCAACTCTTTCTATACTTGGGGCGCGCCTAAGGAGTTCTTCGACAAACGCTTCCGAGTCATCTACCTGAAACGCGAGCACAGAGTAGCTCTTGCCCTTGAAATCAAAACCATCAAGGTAGATTGTCACTACCTTTTCTCTGTCTTCAAATGAAACAAAATACCACTTGCCCTCAAATTCGAAATGACCTTCTCGAATATCAGTAAACGGAACGCTCAAGCCTTCGCGCCACATGATTCCCGGAGGAAACTGAAAGAGTCCAGTATCTACGCTCTTCATTCTAACGTAGGGCACGTCAAACTCGGCAGTCAATGTTTCGAAATGTCTTAATCCAGTGAACTTTAGTCGTAGAGAATCCTTCCCGAGTTCCACAGTTCGAGGCATCAATCGGACACTTTGATGGTTGCATAAAGGACTGGCGGAGGACTGCTATCATCCAGTCGAACGTGAGGTAGATGCGCGAACGACGACGGTTCCGAGTTCATGAGCCTCCAGAGCCCGAGCGTGCCAACAGAGAACTTCACCCTCCACCAGAGTCTTGCATTCTCTTCACACGCTCTGAATTGAGGATGCGTTTGGAACACCGGTGGCGACCTACTTCACACCAAGACGCTCGGGCTCGGGCAGAGGACTGCTGCCTCGCCCATACAAAAGGCCGAGAACAGCCCACGCTCAAGCGGAATTGCTATTTGCGGGGTTGACGTCACGCGATTGCATTTATCTCCATCGCCACAACTGCTAAACGAGGCAAAAGGAAAGCGAATGGCATATGGTCAAAAACTGGAACGAGCGAATAATAGAGGAGTTCCGGATGCATCACGGAAAGGTCGGAGGGGACTTCAAGGGGTCTCCTTTGCTGCTTCTTCATCATAAAGGTGCACGAAGCGGCAGAATTCGAGTGAACCCAGTCATGTATCTCAAAGACGGAGACCGGTTTCTAGTCTTCGCGTCAAGTGGCGGAGCTCCGAAGAATCCAGACTGGTATCACAATCTGCTGGCCCATCCAGATGAGGCTCGAATTGAGATTGGGGACGAGGTCATAGACGTACATGCAGAGGAGGTTAAGGGGATGGAGCGAGATAGGTTGTATGCTAAACAAGCAGCATTGTATCCGGCCTTCAAGGATTACCAACTGAAGACTAAGAGGATTATTCCAGTAGTTGCGTTAACGCGAAGGGAAGTTTTTCGAAGGCAGAAGGAAGAATAGGCTATCGGCTTTTTGTCAGCCCCTATGCAGGCTTCACAGCTGTAGTGGTCAATAGCTGAACTGCACAGAATATCGACATGCGGTTCATTTACAAATCGAACGTTCTCCAGCCCGTGCGATTGCGAAATCAGCACACACATAGCCAGGCACGAAAGCGGAGCAGCCTCGTAGTTCAAGATAACGGGTGTAGAAATGCTTAAGTATTAGTCACTTTGGAAGGTGACCATACAAAGTGACCGGAAAGCGGTCGACCAGAAGTGACCTTGACGAGGCATCAATGAATGGCGGTGTCCTAGAGTCATTTTCCAAGAAGACCTTGGCGCGAGCGAACGCTGAGCTTGTTCGCAGCTCATTAGCCCACTTTAGAACCGGTGCGAGAATCACCGATATTGTGAAGGATACTGGGCTGAGCGACCATATTGTCAAGCGTCACCTTACATGGCTATGCGCCACCCGCGAAGTATATTTTGAGGAGCGAACAGGTGTATACTTTATAAACACTCGGCTGGACCATCCTGCTGCGGACACCTCATTTACTACAGAAAGCGGGCGGGCCTACAGGCTGCAAGTCATGGGAAATGGATTGACAGGACTTTACGTCGTGGTGCAGGAAATATCAAAGGGTTCAGACAATCTGCCCAGAGTGCAAGGAGCAATATCTATTCCGCTAGCGGAAGCTTCCAAAGTGCTTGAGGGATTGGGTTCTACTGCCCAACAATTTTATAATATCACCTTTAGTACTGGCGAATACAAGTAGAAAATGGCGGTCCTAAGACTCGAAGAGCGCGAATTCGCCTCTAAGGGTGTATTTGGCGTTAACCACGGCCGGCAACCGGAATTTAGCCGCGTGCTTTCATGCGGGAAAAATGTGATACTTGACTCTCCTGCCTTCCTGTACGCTCCGCCATCTATCCCGGCCCTGCTCGCTACGCTCCGCTCAGACAAACTCGAAAAATTACCCTCGGGACTTGTAATAGGCTTGTCACAGCTCGAAGATTTCAGAAATGCTGCGCAAAACGAGATCGG
>JAKAWJ010000030.1 GCA_021817005.1 archaeon
GACCCGTCACAAAATCAGCGGTCTTCCTGCAGTAGATAATGACGGCGAATTGAAGGGAATACTTACGAAGACAGATGTCGTAAGAGCCATTCAGAGGACACGCAGCGCGAAACTACCAGTGTCCAGCATAATGACAAGAGAAGTTGTAACGATTTCGGGCAATCATACCCTTTACCGGGCCGCGTATCTCATGAATGAATACTCGATTTCTCATCTTATCATTACGGACGGAAACCTGCCAGTCGGAATCATTTCGAAGAGCGATTTGGCAAGCTTTGCACCGCTTGGCCCGAGATTCGAAGAGCCTCGGGCCAGTAGAAAGATATCCTCCCACGAGGCCTGGCTGAGGAAGAGCCTCCGTCTGGTTCCGGTTGCAAAGGATCTCATGTGCGCCGACTTGCTCGTCATTAAGCCCGATGCCACGCTTTCCGAGGCTTCTTCAGTCATGCTAAGAAGGGGGATTAGCTCACTGCCCGTCGTCGACTCAAGTGGCACACTGAATGGCATCATAACCAAATCTGACCTTGTGTCTGCGGTCGCGAAATTCAGATAGCGTCTCACAGCCCATAATCAGGTCCATGGGCTACCCGGAGACAGAGTTGAGCAGACCACCTAACCAAGCGGCGATACTCTCGCCTGCTGCAAAGAGGCCCGTGATAGCAACTCTACTCACCTGAATTCCTTCTAGCCATTCGCAAGCTGCCATCTATTTCCTTTGTCTGTCGCATGAATGCATGATTCGGGCTCGGATTCTGGTCACCAATGGTAAGAGAAGTTTCAATCCTCAGCCAGCGAAAATCGCTCTGTCAGGGAAGCAGAATTCTGGAGCTACCTGGCAGGAGCGGTAATATGTCGTCCGCTCGAAGCGTCTCCACAAACTCCTTCCGCTCCGCCTCTTTCGCGTGGAGTATATTTAGCACCCGTTTTGCCAGCTGATTTCTGTCGATCGGTCCAGGTTCAAGCACAATCCTTGCCCCTCTGCCCCGCAGGTTTGTTGGCCAGACTGCCACCCGATATTCCCCGGGCTGAACCTCGTAAATCCCAAGGGAGATCGAGAGCGTGATTCCCCTCAAATAGTTCCGCTCCAGAAACACGACTGAGCCCCTAGCCAGGTACTCCCCCGAGGGTGCGCTTAGCGAAGTCTTTGAGGAATCGGCATAGAACACGTCCACCGAACTCAGCCCCGAGCCCCAGGCACGCGAGAAGCTTGCCGCGAACTGGGCGGCCTCAGAGATTGACGCCTGAGTTGCGTTACCCATGACGAGCGTTACGGCGGCCCCCTGAACGTCAGCGTGCATCACTGTATAGCCGGGCTTCGCATATCTCCTGACGATCGCGGAGTTCTGCGAAGCATCTCTTCCCGCAATGGTAAGAATCCCCTCGCTCGTAAAGAACCACCTGAATTTCTCATACCATTTTCTGCGGCGAATTGCTGATGTGGCCACACGAAGTCGTTCCCGTGAGAGCTGGTTCTCAATCGCTCTGGCCTGCTCTTCGAGCCTGATTGCGTTCGATTCCGCTTCGGCTGCCTTTCTCTTCAATTCCTTTATTTCTTCATAGAGTTTTCCGAGGTTGACAAAACCCGAGTCCCGGGGATCAAAATCAAATGCTTCTCCGTCGGATTTCAGGGTTAGTTTGATTCCATTCGCGAGGACAAAACCAACTCCCAAACGTTCGGCCCTGGCCGACGCCTGGGCTTCTTTGTTTGATCTTGATAACACAAGTAACTCCGCGAACTCTTGAGGGCTTGAGGATAGAGTTTGGGCGAGCTTTCCAAGCGCGGTTGCCCTGTGTGCATATCCTTCCGCAACTGCTCGACTCTTCTTCGCCGATGCATTGGCCCGTTCGGCCTGTTGACTTGATTCGCTTGTGCTCTCTTCAGATGCAAGGCGGGAGAGCCATGGCTCCCAGTATGTGGATAGGGCGTCATTGAATGTATCCTTCGGAACTACGAGAGCTCTCGAGTGTTTCCTGAAAAACAAAGGATGGACATCAACCGCGGCATCGTTTTCATACACAACGTTTGGGGAGAGCTTCCCTTGTGACACCTCCTCAATAATTTCTAGACAAGTAGCTCTGACACGCTTCAGTGTCTCGGAAGAAACCTGCGACGGAGGAAGGGCAGGGGAAATATCCAATCTCGCGAATGCCTCCTCAAAAAGTTCAGCAGGACAATTGTATGCCTTAGTCATGGCCTGTATTAGTGTGGGACCCTGGACGGGGACATCATCGTCGAGCGATGCTCCGCGAAGGGGAGGAGGGGAGTAGCTCAATCCCGGTATTATCGACCTCCCCCTTTTTCTGAAATATTCAGTTGCTGAGATTACATTTCCGTCATGCAACAACACGAGATTGCCCTTTCCAATGAGTTCGTAAACCAGTTCGTAACCTTCAGAAAAACCAAAACGAATCGCACGGTCGAAATCCAGCTGCACGGCCTCACGCAACCATGAGGAACGCAGGCGTCCAAGAGTTGCCGTGAAACTAGCCTTTGAAGAAGAGGCGACCGAAGATAAAGTAAGAAATACAAAACCCCGCCGGTCGAGAACGAGCGTCTTTTCCCCTATCCCGGGAAAATACAGGACGAGAGCCGGAGCGAACTCAGAAATCTCCTTTATTGCGTTTACCCTCGCTGGCAGCACCTCCCGGAGCTCCCTTGTGATTGCAAGCACATCTAGTGCGCTGAGCGCGTGTTTGCTCTTGGATTCAGGCGTGATTACGTGCACCGTCGGGGGTCTTCTTCTCAGTTAGAGGGTGTTTTCCGTTTTTTACCGCTCCGAGCACATAGGAGAGGGCGAGCGAACATGCTTCTAGGCGTGGAATTTCTTCTTCTGGCAACAGGAGCTGCGACTTCACGGCGTTGACCGAGTCAAGGCACTTCTGAATCCAGCCTGCGTCGTTTCTCTTTATGGCCTCAACTATGACGTCGTTTTCATTCCCATCCTTGTAATTTTTCAGAACGGCCTCAAAGAAACTGAGCCACTGTGCCAAAGGCTGCTCGTCGGGGTGCTTCGCACGCAGCTCTTCCACCAACTTGAGGGCTGAGTTCGGGCCTGAGTTGTATAATGAAGACATGATCCGCTTTCCCGCCCTCTCTCCTATTGAAGAAGAGCCGTTCTCGCTCAATATGAACAACCCGAGCGCAGAAGTCTTTAAAGATTATTGAGTGTTCTTGATCCTCGAAACACAGGGGATAGCTGTGCCCTCTAGCTGCAAGGCGTGCACCCTGTATTGTTACCCTCGATTATATCGACTGAATTGTTCTCTTCAAGCGCTCGTGCACATTTGTGCATCTACCCAGTTCCAGCGATTTGAACTCGAGCCCTCCACGCTTAAGCAGGCGCTTCGCCACTTTATTGACTCCGGGAGCTACGAGCACCCCCCTCACCGCTCGTTTTCTGCAGTTTCCCCTCAGTCTTGCCACATATGCAATCAGCTGGTTCACATCCTGACTTCTCGCAGTGATGTGCTTGAATGCAACCGCAACCAATCTATCCTTAGAGTCGAGAGCGAGCATGTCCACAAATCCCGATCTGATAGGGAGTTGCTGAGCGATAGGGCGCAGGTCTCGTTCAATGAGCTCGGGGGCGTAACTCGCTGCCTCCTTCATCTGGACCTCTGTAGCGTCAAGCTCAGTGAGTGATTCATCCCAGAAATTGAGTTCAATCACGCCATAGACGCGAGAAAAGTCGATCTGCATGGTTTCGCCACCTGTCTTACGCCAAGCCGAAACCGAAACTGATCTTGGGCCAGAAGTAACCGAGATCATTGAGCCCGGTGGCTGCAGCACTACTGGCTTGTAGCCCCATGTTTGATGCACCAACACACTGCCGTCCTCTTTCATGAGCACTATTCTCTCCCCGTCGCCCAAGTATGACGAACTTCTGGACTTCCATCTGACTTCGCATGAGCCAAGCACCACAGCAGGTTTCTTTCTCGAGGCGCAGTTCATGATGAGTTCGGCAGCGTCTCTGTAACTCGGCTTGCTGAGATATCGAACCGGCTCCTGCCTCCCGGGCGGGTACATGGTGATATTCTGAGCTACCAAGCTACTAAGTGTCATATCAATGTGGCTCGGCGTATCTTCCCGGCCGATAGACCGCAAACCCTTCAGTAGTCCGTTTATCAAATGCACATGTATAGGGCTCGCGGGATTCATCCGGAATTCATGGGAGGATTTAAGCCCCGACAGGAGTTTCTGGGCCGTGCTCAGACTCTTTGTGGCTTGTGAGTTTGTTGAGCCCAGTGTAATTGAGGGACTCACGAGATTCCAAGAAAAGGTGCTCGGGGGATTCGGTGGAATTAAGCTGGTCGAACCAAACAACATGCATTTTACGCTAGCTTTCTTGGGCGACCAGAAAGAAGAGAATTTGAGCCTGATCACAGGAGCTCTTGGGAAGGTCAGGTTCCCAGCTGCGCAAATAGGTTTGCGTGGAACTGGCGCGTTCCCCTCACTGCGCAACCCCAGAGTTATCTTCGTTAGCGCAGCGAAGGGGGCAGATTGGCTATCAGGCTTGGCCAGCCAAGTGCGCGAAAATCTTGGCAAGGAGGGCGTGTGGTATGACAGAACGCCTTTCAGCCCTCACATTACGCTTGCAAGAGTCAAGAGAACAGAGCCCGGCTTATACAGGGAGCTCACTCCGCACATGGATGACGACTTTGGTAGCATCCTCCTCGACACTGTCAGACTGAAGAAAAGCAGCCTCACCCCAGCAGGACCAGTTTACGAAAGCCTGTTCGAAGTGCACGCGCAGGTGTGATGGATTTGCAGGTCGAAAGAAAAAGCCTCGAGACATTAATTAGCGACATAGCCCGGAGAATACATCCCAGAGAAGAAGAGTACCGAAAGCTATCGAAGATATCGAATGAACTAACTAGGAGAGCGCACAGGGAGGCTCAGGCTAGGAGGTTGGACGTGCAGCCTGTGCTCGTCGGCTCCTTTGCACGTGATACCTGGCTGAGCGGTGAGGGTGATATCGATATTTTTCTGCTCTTCCCGCCCTCGACTTCAAGAGTCGAGCTTGAGAGGCTCGGCCTAGACTTTGCAAAGTCGGTGGCTGGAGGGAGAGGTATCGTCTCATATGCGGAACACCCTTACGTAAGACTCGTAGAAGAGGGCGTCAGAGTCGATATCGTTCCGGCGATGAGAGTCGAGGATGCCAGCCAAAGGAAGACCGCAGTGGACAGAACGCCCTTCCACCAGGCATACGTAAAATCCCGCCTCGGTCCCGGCTTAACAGAGGAGGTCAGGCTGCTGAAAAAGTTCATGAAAGGAATTGGAGCGTACGGAGCCGAAATCAAGACCCTGGGTTTTTCGGGATTTGTGTGCGAGCTCCTTACGATAAAGTTTGGGTCCTTTCTAGAGGTATTAAATGCTGCCTCCAACTGGAAACCCCCAACGCTGGTCACTCTTGGTGATGAATACTCAGGAGAGCTTTCGAGCCACCTGACAGTAGTGGACCCGACGGACCACACGAGGAATGCTGCAGCCGCCGTGTCACTCGAGAATTACTCGAAGTTTATAGTGGCCTCTAGAGACTTTTGTGCCGCGCCCACTGAATACTTCTTCTATCCACCAAAGCTTGCGCCTCCAGAGACGTTTGCTTACGGCCAGCTCGGCCGCCACCTCGTCGCCGCGGTGTTTCGTTCCCCCCCAGTTATCAAGGAAACACTTTGGGGCGAGCTAAGGAGGTCAGCTTCCAGCATCACCCGTAGCCTCGCGGACAGGGGTTTCACAGTTCTGGGTTCTTGGATAGGTGATGACGAATCAAACTGTTATATCTGTCTTGAGTTAGGAGAACTGCACTTGTCACCGTGGGAGAGGAAGTATGGTCCTCAGGTATACAACGAACCGGACTCACGAAGATTCCTTGAGGCAAACACTTCAAGGTTAGAACGAGGGCCCTGGGTGGAAGAGGACAGATGGGTAGTCGAGGTAAGGAGAAAGAAGACTGTCGCAATCGAGGTGCTATCCGAAACGGGCGGGATAGGATTGTCAGCCGACATAATAAAGAGCTACTCTGCGGGGGAATTCCTTGCAGACGGAGCGGCGGTGACTAGGATAATGAAATCGGGGGCAGTAGCTCAAAGCTTCCTCGCATTCTATTACAGGAGACCCACGTGGCGTCCGCTTGCGAACTTCTTAGGGCAGTAGCGCATTACCCGGGCTCCGCTGACGATACTCGAATCGATGAAATACTTGGTCTCGGAGCAGTTCCGAAAAGCGAAGGAAGCGTCAAAATCGGACGCTGGAAGATTCTGGGCAAGGGTAGCAGGCACACAGTCATTGCCTGCGACTTCAGGGGCAAAGACGCTGCCCTGAAGGTGCTCAGATCTGACGCGCCCCGGGGCAACGTATTTAATGAGGCGGACATGCTTCTAAGGGCAAACAGCGTCGGTGTGGGCCCTAAGCTGTTTGCATTTTCGGAACACTCACTTGTAATCGAAAGAGTATATGGAACTCCACTCGGTAATCATGAGACGCTTGGGGACGCTGGGCTAGTGGAATGCATCCGCTCGGCGCTTTCCCAAGCCGCCAAGCTCGACGAAATTGGTGTAGACCACGGTGAACTGAGCAGGGCCGACTGGCACGTAGTTTTCACGGGAAGGAAAGCAGAGATTTTGGATTTTGATAGCGCTGTCGCTTACAGGAAATGCCATAATTACAATTCGCTTTATTCCTACGCATTCAGAAGGCGCAGCCCACTGTGCAGCCGCCTTGCAAGATTGAACGCTGCCAATGGTCTAATTTTGCCCGTTTAAAAAAAGAAGAGAGGGAGGTTTTTTTTCTAGGAGAGACTCACAGCCACAAGAAGCGATATCCTGTACTGCACCCCACCGCTCATGAGTACCAGGTGGATTACCGCGTAGCCCTCCCCTCCGAAATTGCCGATATAGAAAGCTCTCAAAATGAAGTTTGCGTTGCTACTTGACTGCTGCCCACCTACCACTGGAGATACCGCTGTCCCCTGGACAACAAGAAATCGCTCCCAGTGACCAATCACACCTGAGCCGGATGACACTGTGTAAGTAACTCCGTTAAAGGTGAGGCTGCCACCCGAAATGCTGACCGGGTAGCCGTTTGCAAGGTCGTTCTCCACCGTAAGACTGAATGTTCCCGATGCCGTGCCGTTTCTGTTTCGATCTCCTATCACCCAGTAGCCTCCCGCTGTGCTGCTCAACGTGATCTTGGTGCCCGCAGGGAGACTAACGGTCCGTCCCTGGAAATTTTGCAACCCCTTGGCGGGTGGCTGCCCCGGCAAAACGGGGTAACCTGTAGAGGTGTACGATGCCGCAGACTGTGCTGTCACTGCCGGGTATACTACAGATACAGATATGGCCAAGGCGGCGAGTATGACCGCGCCGCCCAGAAAAACCGCAGTTCGTGCTTTCGTCTCGGTTCACCAAGCGTCTTATGCGAAAAAGCACTTAACCCATAAGAAACCCGCGTACAGACGCTCCGTACGTACAACAGAGCGTGAACACTTAATACCCTGATGAGACCAGTTCGCGAGTGTGTCCGGCGCTTTCACGGCAGGAGACGTCATACTCAACCTATTCAGTGGCGCAGTCGCGCTGCTTGTCAGCTACTATGCCTACAAGTATAACAGACTTGTTTCGAACAATGTGCTGCGATTCATAGGCTTGGGCTTCACCGCGCTTGGAGTGGGCCTGCTGGTTGAGGCCATGACTGCACTTTCCGTGGCGTTCCTCGACCACACGAGGGCGACAGGAGCGACGCTACTGCTGGCTTCTACGCTCGCGTATCTGGTTCTGCAGATTCTGGGTTACCTTGTGATCGCGATAGGTTATACCGTGGGGGCCTTTTCTGCAGGGAACAGTGGCGCAACTGTGCTTGCTCTTCTGGTTCCAAACTCCCCCCCTGTCAGGTACTACTTTCTGCGAGTGGGCGACAACGTTGTCGCGAGTTTCATCATGATCGTTCTCCTAGCATTTGTGGTATTTCAGGGGTTGCTGATTTACCGCACACACCGCAACCGACTGTCGCTTTTTGTGCTTGCAGGCTTCTCATTTATACTCCTAGGTTATGTTGTGACGCTGGGTTCACTCCTTATTCTCTCGCCTGCCGTCTACTTCGTTGGGGACCTCATCCGATTTGGGGGGTTCCTCGCGATGCTCATGTTTCTTGTTGGGAGTGGTAAAGTCGAGCCAACCTGAGCGCGGAAGAAGCCGCCTAAAGATTTACCTCGACATTCTGCTTACTATCGACAAAGCACAGCGGGCGAGGCCCACTCATATCCTCTATCAGGCAAACCTGTCATACGACAGGTTGACGAAATACCTAGGCGAGCTTCGAGAGCGTAGCCTGATAAGTGAAATCGCGGACGGCGACGCAAAGTACTTCGAAGTAACAAAGAAGGGGAAGGAGTTCATAAAGGAAGTTGAAAGGGCTCAGGCGTTCGTCGGCGCGTTTGGTCTAGACATCTGATTATTTCGCTCTATTGGCAGGCTGGCTCTTTTGATGTATTTCCATGGCTAAAACGCGCGGGCTACTTGGCGCAGGACCAGGGCTTGCCCATGGATGAGTTGAGATCTTATTTCGGCATATTTCCTAAGTGGGTAGCCCAGCAAAAAATTTGGAATTTTGGCCCGCTCTCTTTCCCACCCTTGAGGGGTCTGAGTCTTCCCGTTCACCAGTGATAACAAATTTTCAAGTTACGGTGGACGCGCCCCACTGCGATTCATAAGGAAGTCATATCTTGATTGGATATTTCTCTGAGTTGATATTTTGCCTTCTGACAAAACGTTATAATCGAGGAGGGTGCATTACAGAGAAGCACGAAAACCTTACCAGGAAACCTATGAGTGGTTAAGATTTTTTCACAAGTTAGACTCCCTTTGAAGTTACTGCTGTGAATCCAACCTGCTCAAACGTCGTCAATTCCTTATGCGCCCCCCTGAAACAAGCAGGGGTACGCTGGTAGACGAATTATAGCGTCGAATTCGAATGCTATCACTGGCGGTTGCGTGCGCTCCGATATGCTTGAACCCATCAGTCACGGCCAACGTCTCTCGGTGTAAAAGTTCCGAATCTTGAGTGGTTCTGAGCCGTGTCAAGGTCAAGGGTATGAATTGCAAATTTAGTCATTTGTTTAAAGAGGGTTCCGTTGGACCCAGGGCTTTCGAACTCATGCTTGGAGCCAAAGAGCTCTGGCCTTGATGCGTTGATACAGTTGGCGCAAATCTCGAGAGAAATGTACTGTAAACTGGTGACTAGTGTCGGAAAATAGTGCCTCATTGTATCAAATCAATCTTCAGTCACATATCCTCCCCCTTACACCAAAAGGATTAGCTAGGAAGACATAGTGGGGCCGGCGAGATTTGAACTCGCGATCGCCACCGCCCCAGGGTGGTATCCTAAACCATGCTGGACGACGGCCCCTTTCTACCGTGCTTCGGGTACGGAGCCAACCCGGGCCCTCTTGCTGCCGTGCTCACTGGCTTAAGCGCAGCGTTTTCTGCGGCCCACCCGCCTTGGAACTCCACAACTTGGCGACTTTAATACAAAACTCTCCTTTCGCCCGAATCACTCGCGAAGTTTTTGTGGCGGTAAAGCCAGTTGGAGAATGGTCACACACACTCAAAGGGCAGTAATCGGCCGCACCGTATCTCAATCTAACTCCTGTATCAGCAGGCGATCAGAATCCTCCCTCTTCTGCCCACTATGAACCAAGGCGAACTCTCTCTTTGCCTTATTGAAAACGCGACTACGCAAGAGCTGTAAGCGGTACCCAAGTCGAGCAGGAAACGGCAAAACTGCGGGCCGATTAACCCTGTCATGGGTAAATCGCCCGCTCACCAGCAAGCTCGAACATGTTCGTTGAATGGGAGAACGATCATATGTGACTAACCATAGCACACAATATGATGTTCGTACTGGGTAACTAGAGGCAAATTTCTCATCGATAAATATTTAAATACTACTCAGAGGGGTTGCATTATTGTGTCTCATTTTGTTACGTCAAGGCTAGAATGGCCTCTCGTAGCTCTAGCCCTAGTTTTCATGCTGTCGCTCTCGTTTGTGTCCCCTGTCAGCAGCGCGCCCGCGTCCGACTATCTGCCACCCTTTTCGATCTATGGGACTCCCACCATTCCGAGCTCTCAAACTACGTTGAATATGACCGGCTCATACTGGGGGCCATACCTCAAAGAAATCTACTGGACCTGGTTTACTACGACAGAAGCACAAATCGAAGCACTGGTTAACGGTGCAATTCAGTTTATCGATTCACCTGTCGCGAGCACTTCCGAATACAGTCAACTTCTGTCCTACGAAAATTCAGGAACGGTTGCGATGAACATAACTCCGGCGCCCTACTGGTATTATATTGTGTTCAATTATCACGTATTTCCGTTTGACAATACACATTTCAGACAGGGAATCCAGCGACTCATAAACTATCAAACACTTTCTTCACTCCTAGACGGTGGCGTCCTCGGTCTGGCCACGCCTTACTATGCTCCCCCGCAGATTTTTGGCTCCTACTTTAACCCGGGACAGGCCGAGGCATATAGAGAATACGGTAGCTACAACCTGACGGCAGCGATTCAGGATTTCGAAGCGGCGGGTCTAGTCGACCATAGCTCTCAAGGATACTGGAGTTTCCAGAACGGCACAAAAGCTTCCTTCTATTTGGTGCTCTCACCCGGCCCTGGTTTTGAGCTATACCAAGCAATCATGTCCAGCATTTACAACGATGCGGCAGCAATCAACCTCTCTATCTCAACACAGCTGATCGCTCCAGGCACATTCGGCTCATATCTTGCGTCGGGCCAGTGGCAAATGGCCCTTGGCGAATGGATCTGGTCGCCTCCCTCACCCACCGAATTTTACCTCTTCCTGGGTCCATCGGCTCTGAATAAGGGGGTATTTGACTACAGCAACGCAACCGCTTGGAGATTGCTTTCTGAGGTCGAATATGATTCGGCTACCAATGCTGAGGCTCTCAACTACACGCATCAAGCACTGACATTTCTTCAAACCGACCTGCCATACGTGACGCTGTTCTGGGGCACGACGTTATTCCCTGTAAGCACTGTCGGCTGGCAGGGCTACATTGTTGAACCACCGTACGGCACCTTGCTTCCGGGAAATGTCCACCCTGCAAACTCCACATTCGGGGCGATTTACCATGTCGCAGCACTGGGCACCGTTGACGATATGAATATCCTGAATTACCTCTCGGCCCAGGACGATATTATCTTTGGATCGCAGTTCGTGTCAGCCCTTGGGATTCCATACAATAATCCAGTGGGCTATATGGCAAACGCCGCAGAAAACTGGTCGGTTTCATCAGGTAGTGGGACAATGCCAAACGGCGAACCTTACAACGGCACAACAATCACGTTCAATTTCCTGCCGAACTTCATCTGGGGGGACGGTGTCCCACTTACCGCGGAGGACTACAACTTTACGCTTTGGTACTATGACGTGGGAGGCTATTCCTCCAATCCATACAATCCCTCGGAAAGCAATATCTCGATCGCGCCGGGTATTACACTCGACTATACTGCGGTGAGCCTGCACCCGTCGACGGTTTGGTTCGACTCGGCCCCGGGCTTCGTTGGTTCCTATGTTACTCCCAGCAACCCCTATCATATTACCCTATACTTCAATACCACCTCCGTATTCAACCTGTATAACGTATTCGGGCTCTCTATTTTGCCAATGCACACACTAGGAAAGCTCCAGCCGGCGATAGCGGACCAGATGACAAATCCCTCTCAGTATCTTCCATACTTCGTCCCCGCGGGGCCTTACGGCTTCTCGGGATGGAGCCAGACAAATGATTACGAGGTAGAGCGCTATCTGCCGGAATACGCGCTTTCAAACCCGTACACGAACCAGATACAGGCCCAGCTTGGTGAGACCGCCACTTTCAGCGTGAACGTAAACGTTTACAACACGACCAGGGTAATTTCGAATTCCACGGGCTACTTCGCCATATACAACCAAGTTGATAACGCCGCAGGCACGCTCTACGTGCTCAACCCAACCAACCAGCAACTGATAGAATCGATGCCAATGCAAGGGGGCGCGGGCGGGGAGTACTCTGCGTCGATCCCAACTCAGAACTTGGGTGCAGGCAGCTACCTGTTAGTCGCGAAGCTGAATTGGACCGGCTCGCCTTACATGTTCTACACAACCAGCTCGACCAACGCGGACACCTACTACTATCAGAGTTACGGCATCCTGAATGTGACCTCTCCCTCCTCCACGAGCCATACTCCCACGAGTTCATCATCAACTGGCATAGCCCCCACAACTTCCAGCTCATCCTCGCCCACGCCAACAACCACGCGGCCCTCTTCTGACGTTACCGAAATAGCGGCAGTCGCAGTGGTGATAGTGATAGTAATAGTCGCGATAGCAGCACTAGCAATGCGCAGGAAGAAGTGACCTAGGTCTCGAGCGGCTCAAAGGAGCCTGGGCTCCCGCCGCGCTCACCGCGAGCCCCACAGGCTCTTAATTTTTTACTCCAAATTGGGCCTTAATAACTTGGGCTACTAGCTCAGCTGTATTCTCGGGTCGAGGCGCGCATACACAAAATCTAGCAAAGTGAGAACGGCAAGCGTGTAAAGAGCAAAGATGAAAGTAGTGGCGGCCAGAAAAGTAATATCAAAAAAGTCAGCAGCCTGCACCGAGGCCCACCCCATCCCCGGAAAGTTGAAGAGCACTTCTATGAAATATATTCCATATATCAAAAATGCTATATCGAGACCAATCTGGGTTACCCAAGGAAGAATTGCGTTCCTGAAGGCGTGCTTGTAAAAGACCTGCCTATCTGGCACCCCTCTCGCCCTGAGAAAAGATACGTAACCTGCTGAACTATATTCCTCCATTATGTTGTTACGGAGCAACTGCTGCCTGTGCCCAAAGCCCACCATGGTCAACACACCAATAGGAAGTATCGCCGCCCAAATGTACCTGAGATAGTACTGTACGCCGGTATACGAGTGAGTTCCTCCTCCATTCAGTGCATAGGCGAGATTGATTGGAAAAAGATGCAGCTGATCCGTAAAAACAACATAGATAATCATACCCACCCAAAATATCGGAATGAAATAAGTAGCTATCGAGAACAGTGAATAGGCGTAATCCTTTGCTCTTCCCTTAAGCGAGAGATTGGATCTGGCCGCGGCGACTCCGAGGGCCACACTTATCCCACTAGTTGTGAGCAACGAGGCTGTCGCCAAGACAAGCGTGTTGGGAAGATACTGGAGCACTGCGACCACTACCGGTTCCTTGAACGTCGTGCTCATTCCAAAATTGAACGTGAACAGATTTAGGGCAAAATAGCCGAATCTGACGTAAATCGGAGCGAGTAAATGAAATTCGCTCACTGCCTGCTGAATCAGGTTAATCTGTCCCTGAGCGCCCTTGGGATTGGCGAGCGGGTTGGCGCCAGTAAAGAAGAAACCAAGATTCAATCCGAGCGCCTGCGGAATTACTTCAAACACCAAAAACAGCACAAAGACGAGACCGAATAGGGTCACCAGTCTGTTCACCACCCTTTTAAGCACAAAGCCTTTGGTGGCGCTCACGTAAACCCGAATCGATTTGCACTCTTAAATCTGTCGAACGGGATTGCACGCAGTCACCCCGAACGAGTGTATCTCCAGCCAACAACGGGCTATTTTGATATTAATCTGGCCGTGACGGCAATTCTTAAGCTGGATTTGGACAGCCTCATCGATATGCCTTAATACCAATCACGTCTACGACTATAATGAAAACTCATTGAAGGAGACTCTTACTCGGCTGCTCAGGAAGAGAGACGTGCTGATTGGAGTTGCGATAATCGCCGTCTTTCTTGTAATAGCTACCGCCGGTGCTGCACTCGTCCCCTACAAGAATCCGTATAACTCGAACGATTATTATGTCGCAGCGCCCATGGCTGTTCCGTCCTGGGCAAGACTCTTTCCATGGTACTCAGATCTTCCACCAGATATCTCGTTACCTAGCACTAGCGCGCTCCAAGCGTTCAAACTCGCCTCCGCTGTCACCTACTGGACAGCCGACGTAAGAGGAGCCACGCATGCAAATATAACCTATGACCCAACACAGGGCCCGTCCGGTATGTCACTTGTGGGTAGCGGAGCTTACATCCAGACCAATACGGGTGGGGGGAGCGAACTCATCTCGGCGTCAGGCAACTCCCAGTCTGCCATCACGATCACCTTGACCCATTCGTTCAGCTACACATATTCTCCGCCGAAGATGTTCTACCAGCAAGTACTAGTCAAACCACTTTCCGTCAAGAATGCTGGCCTAGCTATCTTTCTATTTGTCAAGAATTCAAAAGGCACCTACCTACTGGGCCTGAGTGCAGATTCGTCCGCGGAGAACGCCCTAGAGTTGGGTGCGCTCCTGGGAACAGATTATGCCACATATTTCAGCAATCCCACCTCCACGCCTCTGATAAGCGGTCAGTGGAACTACATAAGTGGAATAAGCACCTCGCCATCAACCATGCCACTCTACCAGCTGAATTCCACTGTGGCCCACTCAAAAAATATCGGGGAATCGATATTCGGTACAAAAGCAAACTATACAGTCGGTGAACTCATCGAAATATTCCCGCAAGGTAACTATTCAGTGGAATTGGCCCAGTCCGATTTCAAGTTCCAGATTCTGGGCAGCGCCTATGGTGCACTCGGCACCGACACGCGAGGTGCAGACGTATGGTCAGAGTTCGCTGCTGGAACGCAAACCTCGCTCATAATCGGGTTCGGGGCAACTGCTGTAACGATGTTCATCGGAGTGCCCCTCGGGCTCTTTTCTGGGTTCTTTGGAGGGCTGCTCGACAATTTTTTTATTTTCATATTCGACATTTTACTGCTACTTCCCGGTCTAACGCTGCTGATCGACCTAGACACGACGTTTACTATTGCACACGTCTCTCCTAATCGGGTTCTTCTCATAATACTCCTTATTGGCACGCTGAGCTGGCCAGTTTCTGCTAGGCTAGTGCGTTCTCAAGTGCTCAGCCTGCGTTCGAGGACGTACATAGAAGCCTCGAGAACAATGGGGGCGAGCGACATGGGCATTCTGAGGAGGCACATCCTCCCGCATACTGCTGCGACAATCATAGCAATAGTCACTTACGTAGCCCCCGGACTGATCACGGTAGATGCTGGCCTAGATTTTCTCGGGTTGGGTATTGTTAACAAGCCCACGTGGGGAAATATGCTAGCAAATCTGGTAAACGATATCAATCCCGGAAATGGCTACTTGTGGTGGATTAGCTTACCCGTAGGACTCTCGATAATAGTAATATCAATCGCCTTCTATCTTGCGGGAACTGGCATTCAGGAGGAGTACGGCAGAATCGCATAGTCGCCAACTCCGTCTTGCAGAGCATTTTACCAAGGCAGATAGCATGCCATACTTCCGGAAGAGAGACACTCAAGGTCGCAGAGTCAGACCGGGCTGAGTCAGCTCTCTGCAGTCTTTATCCAATCATACCTCTCAAATACGGGCTTCGGATCGGCGAACATCGACTTTATCTACCACAAAATCGGATTCGTGACCGCAGCCGAACGTCCCAAACCAATCCATGGCTGATTATGGACCACTCTACCTTTTAGAGAGTTTTCCGGTCTTGTGAAAGACATTTCGCTCAATCACCAAATCCATTTTGCCTCCTCCCCTGTCCAAGAATTCTATTTCCATTTTGTCCGGACCCGCTACCAGATAATACTTGCCTTGATCCTCGAAAACCGGAAGAGTCTGTTCGCTCCCTTCCCCTTTCATAGTTAGATTAAGGTAGTATCCCGCCCGGGATACTGTTACTCTGCTCAGCCCCTTGTAATTTTCGTATTCACCAACGAGCCTCTCAAGTGCATTCTCTTTGGAGACCATCGAAAGCTTGTTTGGTTCCTCCCCTGCGAGCAGGGCGAGCGCGTAGGCGCCCACCTGGAAAGTTGGGAAACTGCCTCCGTTTGCGGCAAGAACGACTCCAACCTTTTTCTCAGGAAGGAAACCAGCAAACGCAACAGAGACATCGATTCCTCCTGTGTGCCAGATTAGCTCGTTACCCAGAAAGTCGGTACTCCTCGCCCAGCCATAGCAGTACCACATTTCGCCCATCCCGCCCGCGCGACCGGTGCTTACTCTCCCCTTGCAGAGCTCCTTGAGCAAAGACGCGGGAACTGCGAAGTCGCCGAAGTTTCCGTCATTAATGTACATTTTTATGTAGTTCGCGAGTTCATTCATGCTCACCAAGAGCCCGCCGGGCGCGTCCACAAGTGGATGGCTCGGGAACTGCGTAGCTACGTACTTCCCTTCCTTATTCTGGGTGTAAGGCGTCATTGCGTCGGTGTCAGTCAGTAGGACATTCCTAGAGAAAGAAGCACGGGACATTCCCAACGGCCTCAGGATATGGTTGGTGACGTAATCAGGATAGGACTCTCCGCTTGCGATTTCAATTATTCTTCCGAGCAAGGTGTAGCCCTCGTTCCAGTAGAAGTATCTTTTCCCGGGAGGGGCCATTCTTTCTCCCGCGGCCTGATTGATATGGGTCAGCATGTCGTCAATGCTACCCATGGGAATCCCGGAGCTATCCTTGCCCAGACCACGCAGGATAAGTAACTCTGCCACACCCAAGGCGGGCATGCCGCTTGAGTGACTGAGAAGATGATGAATCCTGACCTGATTGTTCCTGTCGCTCAGTCTGAAACCTGGGACATACTTTTCAACAGGGTCACTGACGTCAAGCCTGCCTTCTTCCTGTAGCATCAATATGGAAAGCGCTGTGAATGATTTTGTCACTGAACCTATCCCGAAAATCGTGTTCGGGGTTGCCGGTTTCCCGTTCTCGACGTCTCTTGAACCAAAACCCTTTGCGTAAACCGTGTCAGCACCCTTTATGAGCGCAATCGATGCTCCGGGTGTCCGGGACTTGGACATTTCGTCGAAGAAATACTCTTCGAGCCTTTGCAAATTTGACTTGGATAACGCCGCAGATGAACCGCCGCCTTTGCCTGGACTGGGTGACATCGAAAATTTCCAATTCAGGCCGAGTTATAAGATGTCGCTGGCAGCGGCGCTCGCACTCAAATCGGGTTTACCAGCTGGCGCAGATTGGGTGCACCCGCTAAAGAAGGAAAACATGGGGTCAGGCGTGTTGGGTCGGAATCCGAGCTAAAAACTCTTGAAA
The DNA here is from genome assembly GCA_021817005.1 of archaeon. GTDB lineage: Archaea > Thermoproteota > Thermoprotei_A > Marsarchaeales > Marsarchaeaceae > JAKAWJ01. The sequence continues at coordinate 17,184 of JAKAWJ010000030.1, forward strand.
ACAGACGCCGTGCAATCGCTCGGGAGAGATTGATAAGAAACAGAAATGAATAACGGTTCAAAATTACCCCAGATTATGTTGGCCTGTCAACGTAATTTCTGTTCGTCATTCGCGGACCAAGCTTTGACCAGCTATTCACGCGCGAAAGGGTCGAGCCACGACCATTGAGTTCAACCTCGGCCCAGACTGGGTTCGATGGATTCCTGTGGGGCCGCTTCTGCACACTGAAAGAGACACGGCCGTCGAGGCAACTCAGGGCTCCCAATAAATATGGGTATGCGGTTCAGTTTTCCTTGTTACAATCTCCAGGCGGCAGCGCCTGGCTCGGCGAAGGGCTCTTGGCTGGCGGAAGAGCCCGCCAAGAGTTGGCTTGCAGAGGCAAGCCCTAGCTGCCGACATGACGACAATTAGGAGCCTGCCCTACCGCAAGTTCCTTCTCAACACTTTCCCCGGCCTGCTGCCAGTATGCACGCCCTTTTCGACTACAGGGATACCGTTCACTATCACGCAATCAATACCTTCTGGAAATATCGTTGGGTTCTCGAATGTCGCCCTGTCCTGTATCATCAGTGGATCAAAGACCACGATGTCTGCCCAGTAACCTGGCTTGACAAGTCCCCTGTTTTTCAGGCGAAGTTTCCCGGCTGGAAGAGAAGTCATCTTCCTGATTGCCTCAGGCAATCCCAAGATTTGATTTTCCCGCACGTATCTTGCCAGCACACGCGGAAAGCATCCGTAGGCCCTGGGGTGCAGTAGCCCGCCGAGAGGGCCCCTGCCGGGGGTTACGCCATTCTGGTCGGAGCCAATACTCACGAGTGGGTTTGCCATAAAAGTGGACACATCGGCTTCTCCCATCGAATGAACTATCATCGCAGCCTCACCCTTTTCATCCAGCAACATCTTTACGAATCTGTCAAAAGGCTCCATTCCGTCCCGAGCCGCGAGCTCGGCCATGGTCCTTCCCTGGACTGCTTTGTCGCCGCTACCCACTGAAGGAATCTGTATGCCCTCCCAGCCTGCATCTGCGACGAAGCTCTGTGTTCCCTCCCTGGGACTGATCATCTCGCTCTTTACCCTCTCCCTGAAGGCTGGTTCTCTCAATTTTGCTAGCGAAGCGTCAACTCCGCCTTCCTGGGCCCAGGCAGGAAGAGCTGCCCAGAGAGCGGTTTCCCCCGCGGTGTAAGGATACATATCTGCGTTGACCTCAACACCTCTCCGCCTTCCCTCCTCGAGCAGCGATATTATCTTCGAGCTCAATCCCCAGTTGCTCTTGCCCATCACCTTTACGTGGGAAACTTCGACCGGCACGTTCGCCTCCTCTCCGATACGAATCGCCTCTTCGATTGCTCGCAGAACACCCGAGGATTCGTTCCGGATGTGAGAAAAGTAGAGCCCGCCTTCAGCGGACATCCCCTTTGCAACTTCCACAAGCTCCTCTGTTTTCGAATAGCAGCCCGGCGTATACACTAGCCCTGAACTCATGCCAAACGCGCCATCACGAATTTCGTCACGGAGAAGCGAGCTCATCTTTCTGATTTCGCTGTCAGTTGGTTCTCGCTTTTCGAACCCCATCACCGAAAGCCGAATCGTGCCCTGTCCGACGAGTGGTGCGTAGTTTACAGAGTGGCCGAGCCTGCCTACCCTTTCAAAGTAGTCAGAGAGGCTCTTCCAGTCCCACGCAAGCGCTGCGCTCACTGGAGTAACCGTGTCAGTGCTTCGCTTGAGCAGCTCAAGAGTGTCATCGGCTACGGGGGCGAGCGTGAAACCACAGTTGCCAACGACTTCCGTGGTCACGCCCTGTTTGACTTTGCTTTCTGCCTCAGGGTAAAGCAGAGCAGTCATGTCAGAGTGGGAGTGCATATCGATAAAGCCGGGTGAAACCATTTTTCCGGTGGCGTCTATTTCTTTATCAGCGTGGAAACCACTCACCTTGCCCACTTCGACTATCCTCCCTTCAGAAATTGCCACGTCTGCCCTGAACCAGTCAGCGCCTGTGCCGTCAAGGAGCCTGCCGTTTTTAATCAGAAGTTCCACTTTTTCTGCTTACCCCACTGCACCGTACACGAGGCCACTACATTAGCTTGATTGCGCGACATGGGCGAGAGTCGGCGTGGTTGGACTGCTGCGTCACCAGAGCCCCTTGTTACGTCCAAGGTAAGGAAGAGTAGTTCAGAAGAAAAATAATCTTGGGGGTTCTGAATTCACAAGCGTTCAGGATTTGTCTCCGATTTAGAACAGGCTCTGGTCCAGATTCAACCGCACTTGGCCAGCGAATTGCGCTCAGAAAGCTGGGTCGGGATTCGGTTCAGTCAGCGTCGGTATCCTTACCCCAGCGAGGTCCAGTTCACTTGGTTTTATCGTTGAATGAGAGCCGCGTTGACTCGGCATTTGCTGACCATGGTCCACGTGACTCACCGACCCAGGGTAATGAGCTGGCTCGGGCCCTGTAAGAGAATGACTCCATTTTTAGCCATGGATAGTTCAACTGCAGAATTGGGTTTCTGCAGAATTGGCGTCCACGGGCGTTACAGCCTGTGTTTGCTCGCGCGCTTGGCTTACGCCAAATTCTTATACACAATCACACTCTCCGGATTAGGGCTAGCTGAGCCAAAAACCAGAGCCGAGTGCTACGGACAGCCTCGGGCCCAATGGTTACTTTATCTGGTCCCTCTACTGCGAAACTTGCCCTTTACCTTTGCAGTATTTTTGCGTTTCGAGCGCGAGCGGAACCCCACATAGGCCGCACTCCCTCCGAACACGACTACGAGAGCTATGCCTGCCCAGAGCACCCATGCCACAGAGGAGCTACCGTAGACATAATTGCTGGATGAGAGTTCAATCAGGCCGTTCTGGAGCTCGAGATACACTGCGGCTCCGGTAGCGGGGTCTAGATATACTTCGAAGTGCACTGTGTCGTTAGAGTAGGCATATGCATTGATAGTACCCATTCCTGTCTGCACTCCTGCCGTACCCAGGTAAGTCAGATTGGCCGCCTGAGGAGAAGCCAGTGTCACACCGAAGGCGACGGGGTTCGTGAACCTGAACGCGGCTGGATAGAACAGGGGATGTGTAAAGTTGTCTTCGAAGAAGACCGGACCGAACAGCTTTCCATTCAGCGTGTTCGTCTTTTCGAAGTAGAATGCCCCACCTGGCTCCGCAAACAGCGTGGTGAAGTCGAGCGTCTCAGAGATTCCGCCTCCAGTGCTGTATTCCAGATATGACCCGGGCTTTGCATAGTCAGGGACCGTTACCGAGAAGGAGTTAGGAGTGGTAGAGCTAGGGGCCGAGAAACCATTCAGAATCGCCGAAGCCTTTGCGCCATTTGCGGTGTTTGAAAGATTAAACTCAAACACCAGGCCGTCAGTAACCGACACTTCAAAGACCTTTTTTACGGGAAGCCCGCCAGTCGGGCCTGCTCCAGTAGAAATAGTTCCTGAATAGACATATGTCTTGTATTCGGTCGAACCCAGCCGGAAGGTGGAATTTCCGGTATAAACGAAGAACAGACCGTAGCCCGGGGCGATCACGCTGAAGTTTGAGGGTACTACGAAAGCCTTGGGGAAGATTGGGACAAATGATGGGAAGAACGGGTCATCGTAGAAGGTACCGTTGGGGAGCACGGGGTTAGAGACGCTGCTGCGCACCGTGAGCTTCAGCCTTCCTCCCGCGTTCACTCCCTGAAGCGTGGCAAGACTGGTTCCAGTATAGCGCACTGTGCCAGTGCTGTTCGGGCTGGGGTAAGAACCCACTATCGCGTAACTCAGGTTGACACCCGGCGAGTCAAACCAGGGTAACTTCTCGACCACGGCGCTTGTGGGGACGGAGCCAGAGGGTGCCGCAGACACAGTCGCGCCGAGCGCGAGCAGCACTCCTCCCCCAATCACAATCAAGAGGAGCGCAGCCACGGCCCAGTTCGAAATGGCTATACGAAGTGACACGCGGCCATACGACCCGACGAAATAACGCGGAGAAGAGGCTCTTCCCTGGTGCAGATTTCTTGGGCAAGCGGACAGCGCGGGTGAAAACGGCATCCGGACGGAGGGTTCACCGCGTTTGCTATTTCGCCCTTTGCGAGGCTCCTCACTTTCTGACTTGGATCTGGTACGGGAACAGCAGCAACCAGCGCCTGAGTATAGGGATGCAGTGGCTGCGAAACGATCTCTCGAGCGCCCCCCACTTCCATCACTTTTCCGAGATACATCACGGCCACCCGGTCAGCGAAGAATTTCAGGGTAGCAATGTCATGGGTAATCATCATGAATGTTTTTCCCTGCGCTTTCAGCGATTCCATGAGCTTGACTATTTCTCCCCTTACTGAGGCGTCGAGCATGGACACCGGTTCGTCCAGAATCATTACGGACGGGTCCACTGCGAGCGCACGCGCCACAGCAACGCGCTGCCTCTGTCCGCCTGAGAGGCTGAGTATGCGCCGCTCGAAATAATCCTGTGCGGGTGAGAGCCTTACGAACTCCAGAGCCTTTGCCACGAGCTCATCCGCCTCGGCCTTGGTGCTCGCCAGGTGCAGTATCTCAATTCCCTCTCCTACTGCCTGATACACCGAAAACCTCGGGTCGATAGAGTCAAAAGGGTCCTGGAAGACCATCTGGACGTTCCTGCGAAATTGCCCGAGTTCCTCTTTGCTCATTTCTGAAATGCTACGTCCATTGAAGCTTATGGTTCCGCTCGTGGGCTTCACAAGTTTCATCACGGCCTTTCCAAGAGTTGTCTTGCCGCTACCTGACTCCCCGACAATACCCAGCGCCTCCCTTTCTCTTAGCTCAACCGTGACGCCGTCAACCGCGTGCACGAAAAGTCCTCTTTTCTTTGTCTTGAAGTGCACCACGAGCTGCTCAACCGTAATCACAGAGTCAGTGAGCCTTCTGCTCTGAAGCTGTGCGGTCATCTTATCTGGGCCACCTGGGACTTCGTGCCTATCATATGGCATGCCGCGAAGTGATCGCCGCCATAGGGTGAGTATGGAGGCACCACCTTCCGGCAGATGTCGCCAACAAGCGGGCAGCGCGGATGGAAGGGGCAACCGCTTGGCGGGTCGATAAGGTTTGGCGGGCTGCCCGGAATATAGCTGAACGGCTCGTCAGACCTGAGGTTGGGCACGGATTTGAGCAGACCCTGGGTGTAAGGGTGAAGCGGAGAACGCATGATCTCGCCCACTGGTGCGAGCTCAGCGAGCCTTCCGGCATACATCACGCCCACCTTGTTTGCGACGTTCGCAATCACGGATATATCGTGTGATATGAACATGGTCGTGATCTTTTCGAATTCCCGTAGCCCCCTGAATAGTTCAAGAATCTGGGCCTGGATCAGGGTATCCAGAGCGGTAGTGGGTTCGTCAAGAATGACAATCTTCGGCCGGAGCATCAGGGCCAGCGCAATCATCACTCTCTGTTTCTGCCCTCCCGAGAGCTCCCAAGGGTAGGAGTCAAGTTTTGCCGTGTCTCCGGACA